>JAFDVS010000043.1 GCA_018268935.1 Acidobacteriota bacterium
ATTTTTGCACCGGCGGTGACAGATCCACAACGTGCTCAATCCCTCCACCACCGGCCCGCTGCCATCCGCCGCCTGCCCCCGCAGCCGGATCGGATAATCCCCCACCGCCGCCTCAGCCGGAATCCGCAGCTTCAACTTCACCGAAGGAATGTTGATGTTATCCCCATCCCCCGACGGCCCGAAATGCATATCCGCCCGAAAAATCCCCTGCGTCTCCGCATGCCCTTCCACCCACACCTTCACCGCCTTCTCAACCCCCGGCTGCTTGATCAGCAGCGCCTCAAACTCCACCTCCGCGCCCGCCGTCCCCGCCAACTCCTCCGGCTCAAACAGCAACTGGAACGACGGAGCCTCCTCCCTCACATGCAGCCGGTACGCATACGTAGCGCCAACACGGCCCGTCCGATCCCGCACCACCAGCGTGGCCTCATCATCGCGCTCGGGCAGATAGTACAGGCTGCTATCCGGATTCCCGATCACCGTACCCTGCCCCGTCATCAGATCATCATGCTCGGCCAGCAGCTTTCCTTCGCTGCTCCAAAGCTCCAACACGGTGTCAATCTCCGGCAGCCCCAATTGCGCCGCCAGCGTCCAGGCATGAAACGGCTTCCCCGCCCGCAGCCGCACCACATGCCGCGCTGACGCCTCGCGATCCAAAAGCCCGTCCACCACCCCCGCGTCCTCGTCAATCTCCACCGACATCCCTTCCGCCATTCCGCGCGAAGTCACCAGCCACAGCCGCCACAACCCCGGTTTCGCCGATAAAGGGATCGCAAACTCCGCATCCACACGCCCACCCGAGGCCTTCACCCGCCCCGCATCCACCCGCATCATCCCCGCATCGCTCCCATCCACCGGCATCGAATAGGGAAACGTGAGCCGGTAATGCTCCGCGCCCCGCGCCCGCACCAAATACGCGCCCGTCGTATGCTCCAGCCCCTCCCCAACCACCCGCATCCGCACCGTCTGCCCCGGCCTCGCGCCTAACGGATACACCCCGATCACCACCGGCAATTGCGACACCTGCAACTGATACCCGCAGTTGTCATCGCACGACACGCCCTGCGGCCCGCGATACTGATCCACCTTCAGCGTGTACGCCCCATCGCGCGGAAACACCACCGTCATCCGGGGCGTCTCCAGATACTCATCCTGATCCTCGCTATAAGCGATCTCCCGCCCCGCCTCGTCATACAGCAGCAGCGAACACTCCAGGAACCCGCCCCGCTCCATCGACTGCAGGTCGAACACCCATCGCTCCCCTGCCTTCGCCCGAAACGAAAAAAAATCCTGATCCGCCAGCCCCTTCATGTATCCATGGATCACCTGCGGCTTCAGCTCAATCGTCTGCTTCGGCTCCACCTCCTCCACCGCCGGAAACTCATGAACATTGAACAACCGCGTATTGGTGGGCCCGCGCCGCGTCAACAATTGAATCCGGTGCGGCCCCAGCGCCGCCTCTTTCGCCACCCGTACCTTCCCCTTCACCGCCGTCGCCGAAGCCGACACCGTCTCCACCCACTCCATCCCCGCCGTGTCAAACCGAACCCCCATCACCTCGCCGAAATCCTTCCCCAGCAGTTCCACCGCAATCGTCGTGCCCGCCTGCGCGCCCAGCGGCGCCACTCGATCCAGGTGCGGCTCCACGCCCCACGCCACTCCGATCCACAGCGCCATCCACCACATCAGAACAGCTCTCGAATCGGCACGCCGCCGTCATTCATCTTCACCGGACGCCCGTTGCTGCGGTACTCCTTGTGCGGCTCCATGCCAAGCTTCTTATAGATCGTGGCCCCCAGATCCTCAATCGAAATCGGCCGGTCCTTCGGCGCTCCGCCCTGCGCATCGCTCGATCCGATCACCTGCCCGCCCTCGATCCCCGCCCCCGCCGCCGCAATCGAAAACACACCCGGCCAGTGATCGCGCCCCGCCGAATGATTGATGTGCGGCGTCCTCCCGAACTCCCCAATCGCCAGTACCAGCGTGCTCTCGAGCAAACCCCGTTGCTCCAAATCCTCCAGCAGTGTCGAGAACGCCTGATCGAACACCGGAAAAATCGACTTGCTCGATTTTTCAATCCCCCCATGCGAATCGTAGCCGCCCTGAAACACCGCCGCCAGCCGCACTCCCGACTCAATCAGCCGCCGCGCCAGCAGCGCGCCCTGCCCCGCCGAATTGCGCCCATACTGATCCCGCAGCTTCGCCGGCTCCGCTTCGATATCGAACGCCTTCCGCGCCGCTTCCGACGTCACCAGGTCGAACGCCTTCTGATAAAAATAGTCCATCCCTTCGATCACCTTCGACTTCTCCGCCTCCCGCAACTCCTCATCCATCGCCCGCAGCAGCCGCGCCCGCGACGCCGATTCCTCCAGCGATACATTCCCCGGCAAGCTCAGATCCTGAACCTTAAACTCCTTCTTCCCCGGATCGCCCGTGATGAACGGATCATACGCCGCCCCCAGAAACCCCGCATCGGCGCAGATGTCGCGCCGCGGGATGCACACAAACGGCGGCAGCCCGTTGCGCGGTCCCAATTCCTTCGCCACCACCGATCCATACACCGGATGCTTGAACGCATTGTTCGGCCGCGACCCCGAGAACACATACTGCTTCGCCTTCTCATGAATCGCTTCCCTCGAATACATCGAGCGGATCACCGCAAACTTCTTCGCGTTCTTCGCGCACAGCGGCAACAACTCCGAAAAGTGCACCCCGGGAATCGCCGTCGGAATCGTCTTCCACGACCCGCGAATCTCCGCCGGCTGCTCCGGCTTCGGATCGAAGCTGTCGTGCTGGCACGCCCCGCCTTCCTGAAAGTAGAGGATGCAGTTCTGCGCCGGCCCCGCCGCGGCCAGCAACCGCGGCAGATCCAGTCCCATCACCGATGCGCCAATCCGTAAAAAGTCCCGCCGCGTCGTCATTGGTTCAGTTGAAACTCCTTCGAGTTCACTAGCGCCCACATCACATTCTCAAACGCCCGCCGCCGCGTCCGCCCCGCCTGCTTCTCCGCATCCAAAAATCCCGATATCGTCGCCCACTCCTTCTCGCTCACCCGCCGCGCCAGTGCCCGCAAATACAGTGCATCCGCCACAGCCCGGTCATCCGCCGTATTCTCCAACAGCGCCGCCAGCACGTTCTTCGGCGACTCCACCTTCTCCCGCACCGCCTCGGCATTCATCAGATGCAGCGCCTGCGCCAGTGACGGAGCCTGCGAGCGCGGCTCCATCGTATCCCGCCGCGGATGCCCGAACGTCGTCAAAAAATACGTCGAGCCGATCGTCGCCACCAACTCCTTCGCCGTCGTCCCTTCCGGATAATTTCCAAACGCCTGCTTCACTCCCGTCACCTGCCCCAATGCATCGAGCAGCACTTCCGCCGTCAATCGCCGCGGCTCATACCGTGCCAGCAACACCCTCTCCAGCGGATCCACGCCCCCCGCACGCCCCGGCGCACGCGACGCCAATTGATACACCTGCGAGTTCACAATCCGCCGGTGCAGCGGCTTGAAGCGATAGCCTCCCGCAATAAACTCCCGCGCCAGTTCATCGAGCAGCGCCGGGTGCGACGCCATGTTCGTCGACCGGAAATCATCGGCCGGTTCCACAATCCCCGCCCCGAAATACTCTAACCAGATGCGATTCACCGTGGCCCGCGCAAACTGCATCTTCTGCTCGCCCAGAATCCAGTTCGCCAACACCTCCCGCCGGTCCTGCCCATCGGCAATTGACGGAGTCGTCCCATCCAAAAAGCGCGGCGCCACCGCCTGCTTCGTGTTCGGATGCATCACCTCGCCATCGCGCGTGTTGTACCAGATGCGCCGATACTGCGCGTAGCCGTGCTTCACCTTCATCCGCCCCAGAAACGCCGCCATCCCGAAAAAATCGTCCTGCGTCAGATTCTCCAGCGGATGATTATGGCACTCCGCGCATTCGATCCGCTGCCCCAGAAACAGCCGCGTCACCGTCGGCGTCGCCTTCGACACCTCGAACGTCTTCAACATGAAGTCGATCGCCGGATGCCAGAAATTCCCTGCCGGATGCACCGTCGTATCGCCTGTCGCCGTGAGCATCTCACGCACCGTCTGGTCGTACGGTTTGTCCGCGCGAATCGCATCGGCCAGCCACCGCTTGAAACTCCCATTCGTCCGCCCCTGCGAATAATACTGCGAATTCCGGAACCAGTCCTCGAACTTCACCAGCCAGTGCGTCGTGTACTCAGGCCGCTCCAGCAGCCGCTCCACCAGTTCCGCCCGCTTCCCCCGGCTCGCCTCCATTACGAACCGCTCCGTTTCCTCCGTAGTAGGCAACACGCCAATCAGATCCAGAAACACCCGCCGCACGAACGTCCGGTCCGTGCTCTGCGGATAGGGCGCCATCCCCACTTGCCGCAGTTTCGCGAACACCTCGCGGTCAATGAAGTTCGCCTCCACTCGATCCGCCTTCGCCCGCGCCGCGCCATCCACCACAATGAACTGCGCCGTCGCAGTCTTCCCTACTCCGCGCGCCATCACCACCGTGAGCCCGCGGCCCTTGGCCGCAATCGCCCCGCTCGCCGAAGCCGTCACTACCGCTTCATCATTCACCGCATAACGAACCTGCCGCGTCAGATCGACGCTCGCCCCGTCCGACATCCGCCCCCGCACCGTGAGCTGCGCCGCGGCGCCCGGCCGCAGAATCAACTCCCGAGGCTCAATCTCAATGCTCACAATCCGTGGCCCGCTCGTATTGCGCTTCGCCCCTTGCTGCAGCCATTGGAGCAGCGTCCGATACTCATCGCTGTTCTTATCCAGCAGATGCCCGCCGCCGTGCGCCACCGCAAACAGCGGCTTGCGCAGCAGCAGCGAGTTCTCCGCCCGTGCCCGATCAATCCGCCGCCCGTTATGCGCCGTGGTGATCATCGCATGATCCGCCGCCGCATCCGCGCCATACAGCGAAAGCTTGAACCCGTTCTGCCCCGCCGGCGATCCGTGACACGACGAGCTGTTGCATCCCTTCGTGGTCAGCAGCGAGAGCACATCGCGCTCAAAGCTGATCTCCACGGGCAGAGTTGCACCAGAGGCGGCCTGCAGTATCAATGGAGCCAGAAAACCCAGCATCTTCGTGGCCTCATTCTATCGCTAAATCACTTACGGAGATGGTGGGGCGCCCGGCCGCGATCTTTGTAACATAGCAAACAACCTGCCTTCAGATGAAGAGAATTCAATCCAGTATCGGTCGCCGTTTAGGTAAGCAGGATCGGCGGCAGCTTCGCGTCCTATACCAGGACGATGCCGTTGTGGTCCTCAACAAGCCGGCCAAAATGCTGGCTGTGCCCACGGACACCTCCGACCTTCCGTCTGCATTCTCTATTCTTTCGGAAGAACTGGAATCGAAGAGGCAGCGGGCCTATGTCGTCCATCGCATCGATCGTCTCACCTCCGGCATTCTGCTCTTCGCAAAGACGTGGCCAGATCGGGAAGCACTCGTTCACCAATTCATCCGGCACACCCCGGTGCGGCAGTATCTCGCGGCAGTTCGCGGTCATCTCCGCTCGAACGAGGGGACACTCGTTCATTACTTCCGGCAGGAAGGAATGTTTCAAAGGGTGACCACCGAAAGCGATCCCAAATCGTCTCGTGCGGAGCTGCGCTATTCCGTGGAACATCGCCTCAAAGGCGCATCGCTCGTCCGAGTCTCGCTGGTTACCGGATTGCAAAATCAAATCCGTGTTCAATTCTCCGCGATTGGACATCCGGTCATCGGCGACAGGAAGTACAGTCCAGATGAAAAGCTGGAACGGCGAATTACTCGCGTCGCTCTCCACGCCGCGCATCTTCAGTTCATTCATCCACGCTCAGGAGACAACGTTTGCATTGACTGTGAACCTCCTCCTGACTTTCAGGCCCTTCTTAGGACATTGGGATTGCCACTCAGCGTCCGTCGATGACGCTTCATACCAAGCTTCGGATTACATGAATAAGCGTCACGCCGTTGCACGTGACTCAAGTTTGCCCGTTATCAGAGGGACTTCAGAGACCTTCCGAGTAGCGCGTGATCCGCCGAAGGACGGTGGATTCTGCGATCTCGGTGCGCTGAGCAGTACACGCTGACGGCGTGGCTGATCGTGCGAATCTTTGCTATGCGCGGATGGTTCCACCCGAATTCTGGACTTACAAATCGCTGCCCAGCCAGAACTCCAACTCGAGCTTCTTGTCGCCCTTAAACCACGCGGCCTGCCAGCTCTTGGAATCGCTCATCACCTCAATCACGTCCGATCCTTCCTTTTTCATTACTGCCGTCACCGCTCGAAAGTTGTAGTGGTCGTAGATCGATTGCACGTGCGCCGAATACGCCTGCGCCAGTGCCGAGTTGCCTTTGAGGATTAGCAGGTTTTCGTCGTTCTTGGAACTGGCTGTCCCCGAAAAATTGTGCGACCCGGTAATCACGATCGGATTGTCGCCATTGGCGTCGATTACGATAACCTTTGAGTGCACAATGGCGAACCCGACATTGCTCAGGAACGCACTCCGTGAGATCTCCGCGGCGAACTTGCCCACCTGGTTCACCCCAACCGGCTGTACAACACGGAACTTCTGGATCTTCCGCTTGTTCCGCTGCACTAGCGTGGCTTGCGCGACGGTCTCGTCTTCGGCATCGAATGTCGAGATCACGCCCTTCACGAACAGACCCTTCTCTTCTCCCTGCCGCTTAACCACTGCATTCAGGATCGGGGACTTTCCAGGCTGAAACATCAGAAACAGAATTCCATCCCGAGCATTCTCCACGAGTTCGATCACCGCGTCCATCTCCTGCTGGTCCGAGGTCCTCGTGAACCATACATCCACGTCTGTGTGGCCGACCGATCCCGCGCGCACGGTCGAGTTGTCGTCCGCCAGTGCCTTGTCAGCCTTGTTGCCCGCGGTCTTCAAACGCGACCACTGGTCAAGAAAGAACTGGGCTAGGTCGGCGTCGTTGATCACGATCCCGTTGTTGATCTGCGTGCACAGCCCTGTCGGCGACCAGTTCGTGCTCCCGGTCCATACCGCCAACGGTTTCTTGTCCGCATCGCAAAGCACGAGGATCTTGTTGTGCCCAAGAACACCCGACGCCAGCATCCGGTCGTGAACATCGCATCCCGCGTCCATCAGTTGTTTACGTGATTTCTTGTTCGAATCATCTGCCGCCGATTTGTGCGGACCATTCGAGAGTACGACGTGTGCGTTCTTCTTCATCGAGGCCAGTTTCTCGATCAGCACTTCGTCGCTCAACTCGAACAGCGCGGCGAACACGTGGCCCTTCCCCTTCTTAGTTTTGTCGAGCAACTCGAACAATCGTGCGCGCAAATCGCCACCTAGGAAAACGCGAATCTTCTGCTCTTTGGTGGGTGATTCGTTCAGACTGTCCTTGAATTTCTTGAGCGAAGCCGGGCTGAAGTCGCCCTTAAGGAACCGTGACATGAACTGCGAGATCAGGAGCCCGCGATTGAAGTAGCATTCGAATGTCTCGCTAACTTTTCCGGTCAGTTCCACTTCTTTCGAAAAGGGGCTACCAAATTGGTCGGCCACCAGCGCTGGCTCTCCTTCTGGTTGAACCATCGGCGTCACCCGGTAGGCGACCTTGTCTCCCGCACCGACTTCGTGATCCGTCCAGGTACAACGTCTGATCGGCGAGCGTGTGGACGATTCTGGTGTGGTCGGGTCGGCGCCTTCTTTTGAAAACTTCACCCGGTTACGCACGACTTCTTCTTTGCCGTTCCGGATGCGTCGCAGTTCGAACCCGATGCAGTCTTCTATCGGTTCGTCGCTCCGCCACACGATGAAAGCGTCGTCGCTGTTTGCGAAGGCGCGAATCTTCAGAGCCATGAGTGGTTAACCTCCGCACCATTATGGGCCACAGAATCGTCGGAATCCGAGGGTAGAGCTGGTGCCGCGCTGGTACCTCAGCGTCCCCCCCCCATCAAAAATAGAACTTCAGCGCAAACTGGATCTGCCGCCCCGTCGCCGTCGACGCCGACAACTTCCCAAACTCCGGATTATTGTCATTACAAGCCGACCCCGGCGTCCGCCCAATACAAGTCATCGATGGACTATTCGAGCTCGGCAAAAAGAACGTCGGCGTGTTCGTCAAATTGAAAAACTCCGACCGGAACTGCACCCGATATCTCTCCAGAAACTGAAAATCTTTGAACACCGAAAAGTCCAGGTTCACCGATCCCGGTCCCCGCACCAGCCGCCGCGCCGCATCCCCGAACATCTGGATCTGCTGCCCGTTCGTCGCCGTCACCGTCCCCGGCACTTTGAACGCAGCCGGATTGAAATACCGGTCCGGACTGCGCTCGCTGTTCGGCACCAGCATGGCCACGCCCGGCACCCGGTCCGGCATGTTGAACGTATTGAAAATCGGAGGCAGCCGGTTCGTCCGAATATCCGTCGGGAAGCCGCCGCGCAGCGTCGTGATCCCGTTCACCTGCCAGCCGCCAATCAATCGCGATGCCAGCGTGTTCGAACTCATCCACGGCCGCCCCGGCCCCCACGGCAACTCATATCCATAGCTGAACGTGAAGTTCTGCGGCACGTCAATCGGCGCCGGACCCTTCTCCCGCGACAGGTTGTACGCATCCAGCGAAATCGATGTGCCGCCGTTCTGCGTGTACGCGCTCGGCCCCGCGCCCAGCCTCTCCAGGTTCTTCTGAATCGTGTAGTTCGCCAGGAAATTCAACCCAAAGGCATAGCGCTTCTCCACCCGCAGGTTGAACGCATTGTAGTTTGACGAAGCCAGCGAAAACGTCGGAATCACCGATCCGTTCACCATCGGATACGGCCGGTTGCGCTGCGTGTTCCGCCCATCCAGCGCATACTCGAACGGCACCTGGTTCCGATTCACGAAAATCGACGCCAGGTCCCGCCCCCGCGCCCCCTGGTACGACGTCTCAATCAGCCACGCCTCCGCCGGCTGAAACTGAATGGAAAAATTGAACTGCTGCAACATCGGCATCCGCGCATCATGAAAACCCTGCGACCGGATGGTGCGCGTGATCGGCCGGTCCGCCGTAAATGCATCCAGGCTCGTATCGCTCGGCGCGGCCTGAATCGCCGTGTTGATCGTATACGGCGGCGTCACCGTCGTCGTCGCACTCACCGTCGGCACCACCAGCGCCGGAGTGTTCGGATTGTTCCCCGCAATCTGCGTCACTTCCTGATTCTGATCCCGCAGCCCATAGAAAATCCCGTACCCGCCGCGCAGCACCCAACGCCGCTTCAGTTGATACGCCACGCCCACCCGAGGCCCGATGTTGTTGTGATCCGGATCGACAATAGCCCGGCTCACACCAGCCTCTCCCGGCACCACGAAGCGCGCCTTATCGAGATCGAACAACCCGCCCCGGTCCCGCGCATCCACCGGCTGCGTGAACAGATCGTAGCGGATCCCCAGATTCAACGTCAGCGCCCGCGTCACCTTGAAATCATCCTGGAAAAACGTGCCGAAATAGATCTCCCGCTGCCGCCCCCAATCAAGCATCTGCGTCCCTTGCACCAGCGACGGAAACCCCAGAAGGTAATCCGCGAACGGAGCCCCCGACCCCGTCGTGTCCGTCGACGAGCTCAGAATCGACCCGAAAATAAACTGCCCGAAAAACGGATTCCCGCGCAGGTTGTCGAACCGCGGCCTACGGAGATCCACGCCCGTCTTCATGTTGTGCTTCCCGCGCGTAATCGACAGCGTATCCGCCACCTGAAAGCGAGTCTCATAATTCAAATCACTTGCCCCGCCGCCCCACCCGTCAAACTGCACAGACCCCGTCGATTCGCCCGAAAAGTTAAACGCAATCCCCGGAAATCCCTTCACCGGAAACGGAAACAGCGCCACTCGGTTCTGCGTCGCAAACGAAACCCCATCGTCCACGCCATCCACAATGCGCGATCCGTTGTGCCGCGTCACTCCCGCCCGGATCTCGTTCACCATCGTCGGGCTGAAAAGATGCGTGTCGGTCAACACGAACTGCCGGATGTTGCGGTACTGCGTATTGCTCCCGCCGATAAATCCATCGAACGTCCCCGGCTGCGGCGTGGTCTGATTCGACCACGACCAGCGCCCCATCAGCGAGTTCTTCGACGTCAACTGATGGTCAATCCGGATGTCGTATTGATCCCCGTCAAACCCGCGCGGCACCTGCCGGAAAAAGTTCCGCGAGATCGCATTCTCCGCCCCGAAGTTCGGTGTCGGAATCAACCCCAGAATCGCCGCCGATGTCGCATTGATCCGCGAAGTAGGAATCCGCGCATCCGGGAACAGCGTGCTGATCACCCGCCCCGTCGGCCCGATCCGCCGCGCCGCCGGATCGAAGATCGGAGTCCGCAACAACGACAAATCCCCGCCTCGAATCGACGCCGGTGGCACCGCAATGATCGAATTCGCCGACGCCGTCCGCTGCCGCGTTCCCTGATAGTTCACAAAAAAGAACGTGCGATCCTTGATGATCCTTCCCCCCAGCACTCCGCCATACTGGTTCTGCCGGAACGCCGCCCGTGGCAGCCCCGCCGCATTGGTAAAGAAGTTATTCGCGTCCAACTTGTCATTGCGCAGAAACTCGAACACCGACCCGTGATAGGCATTCGTCCCGCCCTTCATCGTCGCCGTCACCAGCGATCCGGCCGCGCGTCCGAACTCCGCCGAAAACGCATTCGTCTTCACCTTGAACTCCTGCACCGCATCCACGCTCGGCAACATCGCAATCCCGTTCCGCCCGATCGCGCCATTCGTCACCGTCGTGTTGTTATCAATCCCATCCAGCAGCACTTCATTCGATGAGAACCGCCCGCCACCGGCGATGAACGGAAGGTTCGTGCCCATCCCGAACACCTGCGTCGTATTCCCCGCCAGCAGCCCGAGCCCGAACGCATTGCGCCCGTTCAACGGCAGTTCCAGAATCTTCTTGTTCTCAATCACCTGCCCCAGCGACGAAGTATCGGACTCGAGCAACGGCGTCTGCTCCGTCACACTAATCGACTCCTTCACATCGCCCGGCACCAGCGTCACCCGCGCCGAAGCATTCTGGTCCACCTGCAACACAAACTGCATGATCGTGGCTTTCTTGAAACCCGCTGCCTCCACCGAAATGCTGTACTCCCCGGCCGGCAGAAAGGTAGCTTGAAACTCCCCCCGCCCATCGGTCACGCCACTGCGCGTCAGTCCCGTATTCTTGTTCGTAATCGTAACCTGCGCCTGCGCCACCATGGCGCCGGTCGAATCATCGGCGACGACATTTAACGTGCCGGTGGAAATCTGTGCTAAAGCACCGGCGGCAAAAACAGCCAGTGCGGCAAGCGTGCGGATGAGCATCTTCGTGGGCCTCCCGATGCACCGCATTATATATGATCAAAGTCCGCTACTTCCGGAACAGCCGGTCCCCCGCGTTGCTCACCCCCTCATCCCCGGCAATCGTCCCCGGCTTCCACTTCTCCGCAATATCGACATCCTGCTTCGCCTTGATCGTCAATCCGTTCATATCCACGAAGCCCACGCGGTTATACAAATGCGGCGTCGTGTACTGCTCGGAATAGGTCCGCGCGTAGTTCTGCCAAGCCGCAGCCGCCTTCGTCAGCGCCTCCACCGCCTCCTTCTTCTCCGCCACATTGGAGGACCGGTCATACAACGCCAGCGCCGCCGCTCCACGAATCTTCGCCGCATAATACTGCGCCAGGTACGACATCGCCCGAATGTCCCCCAGCGTCTCCCGCAACTCCTGCGATCCACCGCGCATCGCCCCAATCCCATCCAACGCCTTCCCCGCCGCGCTCTCCAACCCCGCCGCAATCTCCAGCGGAGTCACGCCGCCCATCGCCTGCCCCGCCAACTTCCGCTTGCGCCACTCGAGAATATTCAACACCCCGCTCCCCGGCATCGATTGCCCTTCCACAAAATGACGCACCGTGTAAAACCCGCGATGCCGCGGATGGCTCAAACACGCCTCCGGAAACCACCGCAAATCAATATCCCCCCAGAAGAACCGCGTGATCAACGGAAACACCTGCGACGCTTCGGCCCATGCCTGATACAGCGCCGCTCCATTCACCTCCGGAAAATGCCGCGTCACGATGCTCTCAAAATGCGCATCCGGCAGATCCGGTTCATACGCCAGGCGCCCCCACAGCAGAAACGAATACCACTGCTTCCGCATCACCAGTTCCCGCGGCTTCTGCGGCTTCCGCGAGAGAAACTCGCGGCCCCAAATGTATCCATCCGGACCCATATAAAACCCCGCAATGCGGTCCGCGCCCGGAATCGCTTTGATATAAGCCCGCGCAAATCGCGGATCGCCCCACCGGAAGCTGTACACATCGTCGTTGCGCACCGTCAGCCACGTCTTCCGCCCCGCCGGCATGCCCTTCAACACATCTTGTATATACGGCGGATTGGGTATCGAATACATGTGCGCCACCGAATACTTGAAGCTCAGTTCAAACGTCCCCGGATAGTCGCGAAACTCATGCAGAATCTCCTCCTGCCCCGTCTGGTGATAGCGGTGAATCAACCCGAACTGCCGCCCCGGCTGCTGTTTCAACGCATCGCGAATCCCTTCGCCATACGTCTTCCACAGCCACTTCTCCTTCGAAAACTCGCCCGGAATCTCGCGCATCTGCTCCCCAGCCGTAATCCCCATCCCCGCCAGCAACGGATACGTCGTCACCATCTCCCGCACGCTGGCGCGAAAATACTCAATCGTCTTCGCATTCGTCTGATCGCTCGTAATCCCGTACTTCCCTTCCGCCCCATACGTGAAGATGTTCCACGTAATCACCCACACCTTGATTCCGCGCCTCGCCGCATACTCCATCACATCGCGCCAGAAACGGATCTTGTCCTCAATCGTCATCGTCCGCAACGTCTCCAGATGCTCCAGCAACTCCGGCCGCACCATGTCTGAGCCCGTGTGCGTATACGTCTCATCCATCCGGTAGCGCGTCCGCTTCACATCCGCCAGCGCCACATCGGGAAACTCCGGCACCTTCACCATCGAAGGGAACGGATGCAGGCTCCACAGTGACAGCACGTTGTAGCGGTGCCGCGCCATCTCATCCAGAAACTCCCGCCAGAAGTCGAATGACCACATCTCCGGAATATTCGCCTGTGCCGCGTCGGAGTTGTCCGAATACGTCGGAGTCCGCGAATCAAGCGGAATATTGAATTTGATCCCGCGCCGTTCGATATGCGGCGCATGGTCGCTATTCGCGGCCTTCTCCAGCGTCCCCAGCCGCAGTTTCTCCGCCAGATCCAGCCCGCCGTACATCGCCCCATCGGCATCGGCGCCCAATGCGGCAACGAAGCTGCCACTGCGCCGGATCGCGTAGGCCTGCGGCTTCCCGCTCTTCACACCATCCACCTTCCAACTGCGCGCCAATGCCGCCGCCCGTTCGCCCGACGCAATCACCACGCACGGTGTACACTGCACCTTCCCAACATCATCCAGCCCAAACTCGGGAAGCGCCGCCCCCGATGCCTTCACCACTTCGCTCGCGGCAAAGGCAGCCTGCGGCACAGCGCGGTCATAAAACAGCGCGGGCCGTGCATCGGCCATCGCGCCCAATACCAGCAACAGGACACAGATCATCGCCACGTCCCTCCTCACTAGTCAAAGAATCCCTTGTCCTCCGCCGCCAGCCGTGCCTTCGCCGCCTGCACCCGGAACGTCACCCCCAATCCCGGCTTATCCCACACATCAATGAACCCGCGCTTCACAATCGGATTCGGCAACCCGTCCACAATGTCGTACCACCACTCCGGCTGCCCCAGCGGATACTCAAACGCAATGAAGTTCTGCGGCATCGCCGCCCCCATCTGCACATGCGCCGCAAGCCCGATCAACCCATCGAAAATCCCATGCGGCGCTATCTGAATGTTGTGCAGATCCGCATACTCCGCGATCCACTTCAACTCCCCAATCCCACCCACATCCTCCGGATCCGGCCCCAGCACATCCACCGCCTGCTTCTCAATCAAATCCTTGCATTGCTCCCGCCCATAGAGTTGCTCGCCCGTGTGAATATGCACCGAAGTCGCCTGCGTCAAATCCCGGTACTGCTCCGCATTCGGATGAATCGTGTAATCGCCCGTGATCAAGTCCTCCAGCCAGGCAATATGCAGCGGCTCCATCGCCCGCGCAAACGTGATCGAGTCCTTCACCGTATGCCCCGGCCCGCAATCCAAAGCCAGCCCGATCTCATCCCCCAGCACTTTCTTCATCGCCTCCACGCACGCAATCACATGCTTCATCCCGCGCTCGGTCAACATCCCTTTATCCGGATGCGAAGCGCCCGTCCGCGGCTCATCGTACCAGGCATTCGGAATCGCCCGCATCATCGCGCCGTTATGAAACCCCACCGCCTGCTTGATCAGCGTGAAGCCCTCTTTGGCTTCCTTCATCTTCGCCATGTTCTCGGCGTAATGCTGCGGCGTGTGCCCCGTCATCGGAAAACGCACCCCGCCGTTGTACACCCGCACCCGGTCGCGCATCTTCCCGCCCAACAGCTTGTGCACCGGAACGCCGGCCGCCTGCCCCGCAATGTCCCACAGTGCAATCTCAATCGCGCTCGCCGCCGCGCCCCATGGCTTCGCCGCGCCCATCCGCCGGATCTTCAGCATCACCCGATTCACATCCGTCGGATCCTCACCCAGCAGGTAATCCTTATAAAACAAAACCATCGGCTTCAGGTACGGCTTGTACGACTCGGCTTGCCCATATCCCGAAATCCCCTGATCCGTCACAATGCGCACCGTCGGATTCCGCCCGATAATGGCGCACTTCAAATCCACAATCTTCAATTTCCCCGCCGGCCTGCTCTGCGCGGAAAGCGATCCCGCAGCCGCCGCGCCCGCCACTGTGCGGGCAAAATTCCTTCGAGTCCATTTCGCCATGTAATCTCCCTCTCTTCTCCGAAACCACAAACTCCTCATCCGAACCGCGCGCACATCATTCCCGAATCGCACGAACTCTACTGAGCCGCGCGCGTCAGCAAGCGGTCTCTTCCCTGGACCATATCTTCTCACGTGCCGTTCCAAGCTCAAACTCGAACAGCGATACGATACAAAAGAACATGCTCACACGCCGCCAGTTCCTCCTCACCTCCTCCACCGCCATGGCACAATCCCCTTCCCGCAAACCGAACATCGTCTTCATCCTCGCTGATGACGTCGGCTACGAATGCTTCTCCCCTTATGGCAGCAAGCAATACTCCACGCCCGTGCTCTCCCGCCTCGCCGATGCGGGCGTCAAATTCAATCACTGCTACTCCACACCGCTCTGCACGCCCACCCGCGTCTCCCTCATGACCGGCCAGAGCAACGTCCGCAACTACACCGATTTCGGCGCGCTCCGCCCCGGCGAATACACCTTCGCCAAGCTCTTCAAAGACGCAGGCTACGCAACAGCCATCGCCGGCAAATGGCAACTCGACGGCAGCAACCGCGTCAAAGGCACCGCCCCCGCTGAATCCGGCTTCGATCAATGGTGCCTCTGGAACACCGGCCTCACCGGCCGCAACCGCTACTGGAACCCCTCCATCGACCTCAACGGCAAACTCAAGTCCGCCACCAAAGACGACTACGGCCCCGACCACTACTCCGCCTTCCTCCTCGACTTCATCGAACGCAATCAGCACCGCCCCTTCTTCGCCTACTACCCCATGGCCCTCACCCACGGCCCCTTCGAACCCACTCCCGATTCCGCCGACCGCAATTCCAAAAACAACCAGAAAAACTTCGAAGACATGGTCGCCTACGCCGACAAAATCGTCGGCCGTTTCGTCAAAAAGCTCGAAGACCTCAACCTCACCCGCAACACCATCCTCATCTTCACCGCAGACAACGGCACCGCGCACGATCTCCAATCCACCCTCAACGGCCACACCATCCACGGCGACAAAGGCTCCGCCACCGACGGCGGCACCCACGTCCCCTTAATCGTCTACGCCCCCGGCCTCATCAAAGGCGGACGCGTCCTCAACGACCTCGTCGACCCCACCGACTTCCTCCCCACCTTCGCCGACGCCATCGGCGCGCAACTCCCCGCCAACCACGCGTTCGATGGGCGCAGCTTCCTCCCCCAACTCAAAGGAGAAAAAGGAAACCCGAGGCCATACATTTATTCCTACTATTTCCCCCGCCCCTACGCCGAAAAGTACGACACCCCCTACGCCCACCCCGAAATCCGCTTCGCCCGCGACCAGCGCTTCAAACTCTACTCGGACGGCCGCCTCTTCGATCTCCAATCAGACCCCCACGAAACCCGCGCCACGACTAACCCCGCCGCGCAAAAGAAACTGCAGGCGGCACTCGAAGCCATGCCCGCACACGGCCAGGCCATCCCCCGCGAATACTCGGAAAAATCCAAAAACGTCCCCATCCCCAAGTGGTAGCGCGCTACTCCGCCCGCGCCGCCCGGCACGCTGCGTGAGTCTCCAGCGCATACTTCCGCTGCCTCTCCACCGCCGCCGTCCCTGGCGTCCGTTTCTCCTGCTCCTCGAACCCCGCCAACGCCTCACGCACCAGCGCACACCCCTCTCCGAGGCGCTTCCCGCGCACCAGCGCCTTTCCCAGCAGCGCCTGCGTCATAGCCAGGTTCAACTTGTCCAGGCCCAGAAACTTCCCCTCGCGTTGCAACTCGCCAAGCAATCGCAGCGACCTCCGGCAATGCTCCTCCGCCCGTGCCAGGTCGCCGCTCCGGATCAGCATATTACAATAATCCCGATCCCCGATTGCCAACCCCAGCTTCGCGTGCCCATTCCCAGGGTCCCCCCGCAGAATTGCCTCTTTGATCCGCACGCTCCGCTCGCGCACCGTCACGCCTTCCAGTTCCTGGCCGTTCACCTCCAGTGCCCCCGCCAGCGCCCCTAGATCCGTCGCCGCGTCCGTCTGGGCCAATTGGCTTGCCGGGTCCTCCTTCAATATCCGTTCGCTAATCTCGCTCGCTTCCCGAGCATGCCGCAGTAAGTCTTCCTTGCGGCCTTCCTCCAACGCAATCTGCGCCCGATACCGCAATGTCAGAGCAACGTTGCGCCGCAATTGCCTGTTCCCTGGCTTCTTCTCCGCCAGCTTGCGATACACCTCCCCCGCACGCCGGTAGGCGTCCTCGGCTTTCGGATCAAACCCAATCCGCAAACACTGCCCCTCGGCGAAATAAGCTCCTCCAAGATCCTCCAACGCCTCCGCATCGTCCCCTCGCACCGCCAGCCGCTTCTGCGCCAGTTCCACCGCCTTCTGCGCATATCGGACCTCCGGCAGCCCGTGATACACCAGTCCCGTGTATACCTTCGTCGCGTCCGCCAGCACATTCGCATCCGACGGCGCCGCCTCCAGCGCTTCCCCAATCAGCTTCTCCGCCCGCCGCAAATATTCCTTCCCCGTTTTCGCATCGCCCAGATTCGGCCACCCCGGAGAACCCAGCACCTTGCCCATCTCCACATACGCCCGCGCCAGTTCCCGCTGAAGATCCGGATTCCCCGCCGCATCCCGCGACACCGACTCCAGATACTCCACCGTCGACGTAATCAGCGTCTTGCGCAACGCCGTGCTCCCCGCGAATCGCTGCAACCCAGGTTGGATATCGAAGATCACCTTCCGGATCAGCCGCCGTGCGTCATCGAACCGCCGCTCTTCCACCCGCGCCTGCCGCACATAACTCGCCCCCGCCACCACCGCAATCACCGCGGCCACCGCCGAAACCCCCACCACAGTCCTGTTCCGAGCCAGGAATCGCTGCGAGCGGTACCACCTGCTCGGCGGCACAGCGTGTACCGGATGCCCTCCCCGCAACCGCCGTATGTCCTCCGCCAGTTCCCCCGCCGAACCGTAGCGCCGCTCCGGATCCTTTTCCAGCGCCTTCAGCACAATCGCATCCAGGTCGCGCGGCAGCCCGCTCCGCTTCCGGCTCGGCGCAACCGGCATCTCCTCGAAAATCCGCCGCATCAGCGTGTCCATCGCCAGCCCCTCGCCCTGTTGCGGATTCTCTCCCGTCAGCATCTCGTACAACAACAGCCCCAGCGCATACACATCCGAAGCGAACGTCAACTCTGTTCCCCGCACCTGCTCCGGACTCGCCGCCGACATCGAAATCGGATTCAGCCCCGTCAGCGTCCGCGACACGCCGCCATCCCCGTCATCCAGCACCTGCGCAATCCCAAAATCGAGTACCTTCACCACCCCTTCGCGATTCACCCAAATATTGCTTGCCTTCAAATCGCGATGCAGAATCATGTGCTGGTGCGCATATTGCAGCGCTCCGCACACGTCCTCGAACAGTTGCAGGCGTTCGTCCAGATTCAGCGCCTTGTCCACGCAATACTGCGTGATCGGCCCCCCTTCGATCAGCTCCATCACGAAGTAGCGTTGGCCGTTTTCCATGCCCCCATCGAGCAGCCGCACAATATTCGGATGCTCAATGCGGGCCAGGATCTGCCTTTCGCGAATGAACCGCCGCGCGCTTTCCGGAGCAAACAGCCTGCCTCCGGCAACCTTCAATGCCACCGTGCGCCGGAACTCCTTGTCCACGCGCTCGGCGCGATACACCACGCCCATTCCCCCGCGTCCGATCTCTTCAATAATGCGGTACGGCCCCACCGCGGTCCCCGGCTTCGCATCCTCCCACTCCAGGAACCCCTGCGTCTGCTGGTGGGCCAGCAGCAGCGATTCGACTTCGTTCCGCACCTCCTCCGGCAGTAACGTCAGTTCCCGCTCACGCTCGTCCGGCGGCAAGACCACCAGCTTCGCAAACTCGTCCCGAATTCGATCCCACAATTTCGTCAATTCCCACCGTTCCCCGCCAACCGCCGGTACAACCACGCCTTCGCAAACGTCCAATCGCGATTGACGGCCGAAGGCGACACCCCCAGCAACTCCGCTGTCTCATCGATGCTCAACCCCGCGAAATAGCGCAATTCCACCACGCGGGCTCGGTCTGCATCCAATTTCGCCAGATCCTCAATCGCCAGATCGAGCGCAATTACATCCAAATCGGGCTCCAGCGCGATGGTGAGCGCGTCATCCAGCGAATCGTGTTCGGCGCCACCGCCGCGCTTCGCCCGCAGACGCCTCCGCGCCTGCTCCACCAGGATGCGCCGCATGGTGACCGCCGCCGCCCCAAAGAAGTGCGTCCGCCCTTCCCACTTCACCCGGCTTTGATCCACCAGCCGCAAGTAGGCTTCATGCACCAACGCAGTGGTCTGCAGCATATGCCCTCCCCGCTCCCCCCGCATCAGTCGCCGCGCCACGTCACGCAACTCGTCATAAAGAACTGTGACGAGTTGCCCGAAAGCGGACTCGTCCCCTCCATTGATCCGCTCTAAGAGCTCCGAAACATCTGCCACTTATTGAGTTTATCGTGTCCCTTCCGTCTCGCAATCCCGATCATTCCCAACGCCAAGGCCACCAATCCGTACGTCGAGGGCTCTGGCACCCCTCCGCCCGCCACCTCGGCCACAGTAACCGCATCCAACCCCCAGTTGATCGTAGCCGAAGCCTGCGGGTTCGACGTATCCGTAAATACCAGTGTCGTGGTACTGCTCGCGGCGATGAACGCCAATTGGTTGCCCGCCAGCCAGTTTCCGGCGGCCATGTTGAAGGAGTTGCTGGTCGAGCCGAGCACTGTGGCGCCATCCAAGGCTTGTACGCTGTTCGTTTGAAACGGAGGATTCGGCAACAAATATTGTTGGGTCGTCAACAGGTAGTTGACCACATAGGTTGCTCCGGGCGTCGTGTCAAAGGTCTGGGACAATGTTCCCCCGACGACCCCGCTCCCGCCCCACGTGATGTAATAATTCCCGTCCCCGGCCGCGATACCGAAATGGCCCGACACAGTAAGGTAGTCGGCGCCGTCGGTGACACCGTGAATCCAACCTGTGACATGCGTCGACCCCACTCCAAGCACCGTTGTCGAGCCGCCAGGACTCTCGAAACTCCCATTGGTAAACGGCGCCGCCTGCGCTAGGCTGGCGAAAACCAGCACGGCCGCAGCCATGCCTCTGAAATCACGCATCGATACAGATCCTCCTACTGTCAGAGGCGCCCTCTGCGCAATTTTCCTCCGCGCTAATTCGAGATTTTCTTCACCCCTTCAACAACCACCCCGTGCGCCGGCTCCCCGCCAGCCGCCCCGCCAGCTCCTCAAACCCCTTTGCATCCTTCGGCGGATCATACAACCCGGCATCCGTCAGCTCATCCCCCGGCCCACCCAGCGGTAGCCGTACCAGCCGGGAGCCCAAATCGTATACTCCATACAACAGCCGCCGTGCCGCACTACCCAAATCATGCCGCAGCGTATGAGCCGCCAGCGCCGCGTTCACCGACACACTCATATCCACCAGCGCGTCGGTATACCGGCGTTTGGCCCGCACTCGCGAGCCCCACTCCGCTTCTAACGCCTGCGACGCAATGCGTACCGAAATCAGCAGCCGGTCCAGAATCACCCGCAGATTGTCGTTCTGCGCCACCGCCAGATACCCCTCCGGCTTGAGAAACGCGTTCGCCGCGGCCTGCACCGCTCCGCATCGCGTGTGCCCCAGCACCACTACCAACTTCATCGATGGAAAATGCCCCGCCGCGTAATCGAGACTCCCCTCGCATTCCGCCCCCAACACATTGCCCGCCACGCGGACCACAAACAGCGCATTGCTTCCCTGATTGAAGATCATCTCCACGGGCACTCGCGCATCGGCGCAACCCAACACGCCCGCGAATGGCTGCTGCTTCGGAACGTCTTCGCCCGCTTCATCCAATCCCATGTCGGATAAATCGAACGGAATCACCCGTTCAGCCGGCCCGCTCTTGGCGGCATTGGGATCGCTCAACCGCGCAAAGACACGGTTGCCTTCCTCCAGGAGTTTCTTCGCCTCGGCCGGAGTGCGCGGCGCCCGCAAACTTGGATGTTCCGGATCGTACCGGTAGATGATGTCCAGCATTTCCCTATTATTTCTTAGGCTTCTTCATCTCCGCCGGTACCTCGTCATTCAACACCGCCAGACGGTTCTCCACGCTGAACACGCCGGACACCGTGTTGGCCTGGATCTCGGCAATCGCGCGGTCTCCCGCATTGTCCACTGCGCCTTCCAACACCACGTTCCCGTTCTTCACAATGATGTGGATGGCGTGATACCCCAGCGGCGGATCCTGCGTGATGCCGAAATTCACGTTCGTCGAACTCAGCCAGATGTTTCCACGCGAACTGGAATAGCGCTGCAGCGCCGGATGCCGGTACACATTGATATACACACGCGCTCGAATCTGATCGTCGTTCCGGGAAAGCGGCAAGACTTCGATATTGTTGATGACCTTCTGCACGCCCTCTACCTTCTTCGCCACGTTCTCCGCGCCCGACTTCAGGGTCGGCCGCGACGCCAGCCCCTTCAACGTCACCGTCCCATCCTTGATACTGAACCGGATGTCGTCGAAAACCCCATACGTGGGCAGCGTGAAAATCTCCTTCTGAATGGCTCGCGCCATCCGTTGCACCTCCTGCATCTCCGGAGACGGGCTCTGCGCCCCCAACAAGCCTGCCATCGCAATCAAGATCACACTCGCTTTCATCGCTCTCTCCTTTGCCTACAGTATGAATTTTTGCCGGTAATCTATTCCACGGTTACTATTCACGCAGCTTACTTGCCTCCCCCGACCATCATCGTCAGCCGCCCGACAACCTCATTCAACTCCTTCGATTGGGCATTCAGTTCGCCTGCCACCGCGGCGCTCTCCTCGGCGCCCGCCGCCGTCTGCTGCGTTACCTGCTCCATCTGTTGAATCGCCTTGACGATCTGGTCGATGCCGCGCAACTGCTCTTCGCTGCCCACATTCACCGCATCGATCAGCATCTTGACCTTCGACATTTCACCCGTCACGGCGCGGATGGAGCCAGCCACCTGATCCACCTTCACCTGGCCCGCTTTGGACTTCCCAATGGACTCCTCGATCAACTGAGAGGTGTCGCTGGCGGCCTGGGCGCAACGTTGGGCGAGCCTGCGCACTTCGTCAGCCACAACTGCGAAGCCCATGCCCGCCTCACCGGCGCGCGCCGCTTCCACCGCCGCGTTCAGCGCCAGGATGTTCGTCTGGAAAGCGATCTCGTCGATGGTTTTGATGATCTTTGAGATCTTCCCGCTCTGGGCATTGATCTCGCCCATCGCCGCCAGCGTTTGATCCAGCAGTCGATTGGTCTCGCCGAACTTCTCCTCCGACTGTGTCATCAAGCCGGCCGCGGTGCGCGAGCTGTCGCTGTTCCGGCGGGCCGTCGAATGGATCTCCTGCGTCGAAGCCGAGGTCTCCTCAAGCGAGGCCGCCTGCTCCGATGCGCCCTGGGCCAAAGACTGGCTGGCTGATGTGACTTGACCGGCGGCTGTGAGCAGTAGCGCCGCCCCTTGCGAGATGCCATCCACATTCTGTTTCAATTCCCGCGTCAGGCCCCTGGCGATCCACCAGCTTGCCGCCATGGATAGCAGCGTCACCAGAAGTCCCGCGCCCATCATCACTACCGTCGTGTTTCGCAGCCGCGTGGACAAACCGCGAGTGGCAGCATTCGCCATCGCTGTCGCCCGTTTGTTGACCTCAGCTATTGCGGCCGACATCTGTCCCCCGGAGTTGGCCCACTTTACGGTCAGCGCCTGCCGAACTTCAGGCGTCCACTTCCCTGATGTGATTGCCTCCTCCACCTCCTGCCTCGTTGCCTCATAATCCCGCAGTTGCTCCTCCAAATGCTTCACGGGCGGGCGAACCGCGGCAAACGCATCTTCGCCGTTCACGGCGGCGCTCAGCCGCGCCACCAAAGCTTTCACCTTCGCTAACCGCTCCGTGCCGTTCTCCAGCGACCCAGGCTTCTGTATCGTCAAGTAATAGGCATAGTGGATCCGCGCATTCAACAAGTGCCGCTCACATTCAGTAGCCATCTCCGCCACCGGGAGGTACTGCTCATCCACCGCTGCCAGTTCAGAGGACGCTCCTGTCGTCACGATCGTGGTCAATAGAGACAGTCCCAACAGAAACGCAATCACCAACCCAAAACCTGCGCCGATTCGCTTTCCAAGCGTCATGTTCCGCACGTTCTTCAGCCCTCCTTGCAGCGGCTATGCCACAGCCTGAGCCGCCACTGCATCCTTATCGACCGGTTCCGGAAGTATCGCAATCCACGCCTCGTGGGTATATAATGCGCGATAGTCAATTCCCGAAGGGAGTGCCATGTCTCGCATCACTGTTCTCATTCTGTGCCTCGCTGCCATTCTCGGAGCACAAGTCCTGCCAGTAGGTACGGTCGACGGAACCATTACGGATCCATCCGGCTCTCTGCTCACTGCAATTACCGTCACCCTCACTAACTTAGATACGAATGTCCCCCGAACCGCTACAACAAATGAGAGTGGCTACTTCTTTTTCCCCCTCGTCAACCCCGGCCGCTATGAAGTCTCCGTCTCCAAAACCGGCTTCAAACGCGGCACCCAGCAAGTCACCGTGCGCACCGGCATCCGCTCCACCGCCGACTTCGCCCTCGAACTCGGCGCCGTTACCGAATCCATCAGCGTCGACGCCCAGGCCGCCCTCCTCGAAACTTCCACCGCCTCCGTCAGCCGCAACATCTCCCAGCGCACCATCACCGACATGCCCCTCCTCTCCCGCAACGTGCTGATGCTCATCAATCTCTCCCCCGGCATCACCAACAATCGCGATACCGGCAGCAGCACCGGCTTAATCGACATCGACAGCGTCTCCTACACTTCCGCCTCCGGCTCCAATAACCGCGCCAACGAGTTCCTCCTCGACGGCATCCCCAACAACGTCTCCGACCGCGTCGCCTATATCCCCTCCGTCGACGATGTCCAGGAGTTCACCGTCCAGACCAACGCCCTCGACGCCGAATACGGCCACGGCGGCGGCATGTACGTCAACGTCACCACCAAGGGCGGCACCAACGAAATCCACGGCAACCTCTACGAGTTCTTCCGCAACGACAAACTCAACGCCAACTCCTTCTTCGGCAATAAAGCCGGTTCCAAGCGGCCCGTCTTCCGCTTCAATCAGTTCGGACTCACCGCCGGCGGCCCCATCGTCAAGAACAAAGTATTTTGGTTTTTCAATTTCGAAGAACTCCGCCAGCGCACCCCGCGTGCCTACCGCTTCACCGTCGCCACGCCTCTCCAACGCGCCGGCGATTTCTCCCAGACCCTCAACGCCGCCGGCCAGGCCTTCCAGATCGCCGACCCCACCACCACTGTGCCGGGCACTGCCGCCAATACCTTCACCCGCCAGCTTTTCCCCGGAGCCCGCATCCCCGCCAGCCGCATCAATCCCATCGCCGCCAAGGTCATTGAGCGCTTCCCCGCCCCCAACCAGCCCGGCGACCTCAACACCCTCGCCAATAATTTCTACTCCGAGGTCCCCGCCCCCTACGACGGCGAAAATTACTCCGCCCGTATTGACCCCAACATCAACAAGCACCGCCTCTTCGTCCGCTGGTCCCACAACACCGGCTTCCCCGGCACGCCCACTCCCTGGGACATCGGCGGCGGAGTCGGCCAGCTCGAAGGCAACAACCGCGCCCAAACCTCCATCGGCCTCAGCGACGCCATCCTCATCAACCCCGGCTTGGTCATCACCGCCCAGGCAGGCTTCACCCGCTGGACCCAGCAGGGCACCCACCCCGAGTTCGATCAAACCACCCTCGGCTTCCCCTCTTCCCTCGTCAACCAGATGCAGCAGAATATCTTCCCCCGCATGGACATCGCCGACTCCTACTACATCGGCGCTTCCGAGGGCCGCTGGTTCGAACACACCAACACCTTCTCCTATAACTTCGGCGCAACCATGAGCCGCGGCAGCCACAACATGAAATTCGGCTACCAGGGCCAGGTCAAACAAAACAACTCCGTCGCCGCCAATCGCCCCGGCGGCCAGTACACCTTCAATCGCGCCTTCACCCAACCCAGTCCCCTCGTCCCCGGCTCCAACCTCGGCAACGGCATCGCCAGCCTCCTCCTCGGCACCCCCGCCGCCGGCAATCTGAGCTTCCGCGCCGCCACCGCCCCCCAATCCCCCTTCCACGGCTGGTACATCCAGGACGACTACAAACTCACCCCCAAGCTCACCCTCAACCTCGGCCTCCGCTACGATCTTCTCCTCGGCGTCACCGAGCGCTATAACCGCAACACCTTCGGCCTCGATTTCTCCGTCTCCAACCCCATCGAGCAAGCCGCCAAAGCAGCCTACGCCGCCAGCCCCATCCCCGAGCTTTCCCCCGCCAACTTCAGCGTTCGCTCCGGCCTCATCTTCGCCACCGCCGACGATCGCCGCAACGTCAAAGCCGACAAAACCAACTGGCAGCCGCGCATCGGACTCGCCTACCGTATCTTCCCCCGCACCGTCATCCGCACCGGCTTCGGCCTCTTCTACTCCGTCTGGTGGCAACCCTTCGTCAACACCACCGCCTTCGCCACCGAAACCGACATGGTCACCACCCTCGACGGTGGACTCACCCCCGCCGACACTCTCAGCAATCCGTTCCCCAAGGGACTCACCCAGCCCACCGGCTCCAGCCTCGGCCTCCGCACCTTACTCGGCCAATCGCTCGGCGTCTACGACTACAGCCGAAAAAACATCCGCAATTCCCGCTATAGCTTCGGCTTCCAGCATGAATTCGGAAAGCAATTCCAGATCGAAGTGAACTACGTCGGCCAGCGCGCCGCCAATCTCCTCACCGCCTCCAACTCCGGCGACTCCGGCCGCATCATCACCGGCTCTTCCAACGGCAGCGGCGGCACCTTCGATCAGCAGTATTTCTCCCTCGGCGCCCGCCTCAACGCCCGCATCCGCAATCCCTTCCTCGGCCTCATCCCGCAGCCGAGCAGTCTTGCAGGTGACACCATCACCGTCGCCCAGTTGCTCAATCCTTTCCCCCACTACTCGAGCGTCAATCTCTCCCGCACAATGGGCGGCACCAGCTATTACAACTCCCTCCAGATCGGCGCCACCAAGCGCTTCGGCAACGGCCTCAACGCCCAGTTCGCCTACACGCTCTCGAAGCTCCTCGAAACCCTCCGCTACGTCGAAACCAGCGATCCCAAGCCCTCCCAGCACATCGGCCAGTTCGACAATCCGCACCGCTTCTCGGCGGGCATCATCTACGAACTCCCCATCGGCGCGGGTCAGAAATACCGCCTCAACAACGCCCTCGACAAAGTAATCGGTGGCTGGCAATGGAGCGGCATGTACATCTACCAGACCGGCGCCGCCGTCGCTCTCCCCGCCGCTCTCGCCACCGGCACTTCCCCCACCATCGACAACCCCACCATCGACCGCTGGTTCAACGGAGCCTCGATGGCCGTCCTCCCGCCCTTCACCGCCCGCCGCATCCCCTACTACTGGAACCAGCTCCGTGTCCCCAACATGAACAACTGGGACATGTCCGTCATCAAGAACAACACTCTGTTCAAGGAGCGCATCAAACTCCAGTTCCGCATGGAGCTCATCAACGCCTTCAACCGCGTCTGGTTCGGCGCACCCAACACCGGCATCACCAGCCCCACCTACACGCAAATCACCGGGCAAGCCAACACGCCGCGCAACATCCAGTTCGGCCTCAAGCTGACCTACTAAATTCTGAACCCGCGACCGGTGGGCCAGACTTCAGTCCGCCGTCAATCTTTTCCTTAAATGCGGGTACTGACAAGCCGTCACGGTGCGCGAGCGGCTTGTCAGTACGCAAAGGTTAAGCCTAGCGGTCGGCTACCTTCTTTGCGTTGCACAGGATCGACGAGCCTGGGTCCATCGGCAGAATATGAATCTCCTTCCCCTCCAGCACGACGACGAGGTTCGCTTTGCCGGTGCGGCCAGGCGGGGCTACATCCGGTTCGTAGCTGCCGGTGCAGTCGGGGTTCACCGTGTACGTCCCGCTTCCCGTGCTCTCGCTTACCGCACCGTTCAGTTTTCCGCTTCCCACCGCGGTCCATTTGCCATTTCCGTCAAAGGTCATGACGCTGATGCCGGTCAATGGGATCGCCACCCCATTCTGAATCACCCATCCGTTGTCTGTCCTCGCGAACACACCTTTGATCGTGGCGGTCGAGCACGACTGCGCGTTGGCCGAAGGCGCAACGGCCAGAACGAACACCGCGATTGCGCTATATCCGAACAGCTTGGCTCTGTCTCTGAGTTTCATGATCATCTCCTTACTCATTACTGGTTTTGTGATAGTCGCCCTTGGGTTCATCGAATAGCGGCTCACCCAATCGGCTCACTTGCCACGAATAAGGAATCGCAGGCCCCGAGGTTACAGCCCCAGTTGCGAAAAAGCTTAGAATAGGCGCTGAGACTTTGCTCCCGATGCCATCCTGCCCTCAGTGCGGAGCGCCACTGGGTTCCGGCAATGCCGCCGGGCTCTGCCCGAAGTGCCTCATCCAGGGCGCTTTCGATACGTCCCTTGGCGGCACTATAGAATCCGGAACCGAAACCATCAAAACCGCGCCAGTATCGGGCGCCGATGACGACTTCGGCCGTTACCGCATCGTGCGCCCTCTCGGCGAAGGCGGTATGGGCACCGTCTACCTCGCCGAGCAACACGAACCGATACGCCGCCTCGTGGCTATCAAAGTAGTAAAGCTCGGCATGGATACCACTCAGGTGCTCGCCCGCTTCGCCAACGAGCGGCAGTCGCTGGCGATCATGGACCACCCCAATATCGCCCGGATCTTCGATGCCGGCGCTACCAGCAGAGGACGCCCGTACTTCGCCATGGAGTACATTGCCGGCGAACCGATCACCCAATATTCCGATCGCAAGCGAATGGCCATCAAGGAACGCCTCGGCTTGTTTCTCCAGGTCTGCCGTGCCGTGCAACATGCGCACCAGAAGCGAGTGATCCACCGCGACCTGAAGCCGTCGAACGTGCTGGTCACCGAGCAGGACGGCGCCCCCATCCCGAAGGTCATCGACTTCGGCATCGCCAAGGCCACCGACAAATGGGCCGTCGAGAACACCCTGCTCACCCAGTTCGGCCAGATCGTCGGAACCCCCGAGTACGCCAGCCCCGAACAGGCAGACACGATGACGGGAGCCATCGACGAACTCTCCGATGTCTATTCGCTCGGCGTGGTGCTCTACGAGTTGATGATCGGAGCTGTCCCCTTCGAAACAGCTACGCTGCGCGGCGCAGGCTTAGCGGAAATGTTGCGCATCATCCGCGAGGAGGAAGCGCCGCCGTTGCTGCGTAAGCTCACTTCGATGGGCGCCGGCGCAAGTGACATCGCGGAGCGTCGCCAGACAGACCCATCCTCGCTGCGCCGCCTTGTCAATGGCGATCTGAATGCGATCACCATGAAGGCGCTCGAAAAGGCCCGGGACCGCCGCTATGCTTCGGTATCCGATCTCGCGGCCGATATCCAGCGCTTTCTCGACGACCGCCCCGTGCTGGCCTCGCCTCCTGGCCGCATCTATCGAACGCGCAAGTTCCTCCGCCGCCACCGCGTGGCCGCACTGGGCGCCTTTGCCGCGGCACTGATCCTTGTGTTGAGTGGACTGACCGTCTGGTCCCTGTCGCGCGATGCCGTCGCGAAACCCAAGCTCACCGCCAAAGATACCATCGTGCTTGCGGACTTCGACAACAAGACCGGCGATCCGGCCTTCGACGACACGCTGCGGCAAGGCCTGGCTGTCGAGTTGCAACAGTCGCCGTACCTCGCTCTGATTCCGGATAGAACTGTGCAGCAGACACTGACGCTGATGGGACAGCCCAAGGATGCCAGGCTGACACCCGAGATCGCGCAGCAGGTCTGCGAGCGAACTGGCAGCGCCGCTGTCCTCGATGGCTCCATCGCAACCGTGGGAAGTCAATACGTCCTCGGACTTCGCGCAAAGGACTGCAATACCGGAAATACTCTCGATCAGCAGCAGGTGGCCGTCACAAAGAAAGAAGAGGTGTTGGATGCACTCAGCCTCATGTCGCGAAAATTCCGAACGACGGCGGGCGAATCCCTGGCCACCGTGGAGAAACACTCCATGCCGCTCTCGGAAGCGACTACACCTTCCTTTGAAGCCTTGAAAGCCTACAGCACGGCTAATAAATGGAGCCTGTCAACGGGCAGCTATGAACGCGCCTTCCCCCTTTTACTCCGCGCCATCGAGATCGACCCCAACTTCGCCATGGCTTACGCACAGTTGGGCTTTGGATACGGGCGCAGTGACTCGGCCCTCTCCGCCAGGTACGCGTCTCAAGCCTGGCGGCTTCGCGATCGAGTCAGCGATCGCGAACGCTTCTACATCGACTTCGTCTATTACCGCCAAGTCACCGGCGATCTCGAAAAGGCGTACAAAACCCTCGAGATGTGGAGTCAGACCTATCCCCGGCGCGGAGCAATGCTCGCCAATGCCCAGGATCTGCTCGGCGGAATCTCCTCGCAGGGAACCGGCCGGTTCGACAGAACAATCGAAGCGGCGCAGGAAGGTATTGCAACGGACCCCGACTTTCCCCATCCGTATTCGAATCTGGCGCTGGCCCAATTCTACCGAGACCGCTTTGCCGAATCCGAAAACACGCTGCAACGCGCCACCGCGCGCAAGGTGCACTTGCCCCAACTGCCCATGCTGCAATATAGCCTCGCGGCGCTACAGGGAGACCGGGCACAAATGGACCGCATTGCCGCTTCAGCAAAGGGAAATCGCGCCATTGGACACTGGATCGCCCACGCAGAGGCACTCGCTCTTGCCCGTTCCGGCCGCCTGCAGGCCGCGCGCCAGGCTTCCGCACGCGCAGTCGACCTCGCCAGGCAAGCAGGAGAACGCGAAGTAGCCGCGGCTTTCCTCGCCGCCCGCGCCGTGTGGGAGGCCTTTTACGGCCACTCCGCCGAAGCATCCGCGGACGCCATCGCTGCGCTCGATCTCTCCACCGACCGCGATGCCGAATACATTACCGCGCTGGCCTTGGCGCTCTCCGGAAGTTCCGCCCGATCCGAAGCGCTCTCCGCGGACTTGGAAAAACGATTCCCGCAGGACACCTTTGTGAAATCGACCTACGTGCCCGTCCTGCGCGCCTTGGCATCCCAGCAAAGAGGCAAATTCGCGGACAGCACAGAACGTCTCGAAATCGCACGTTCCTACGAACTCGCCGTGACTGGCGTCAACTTCCCTTATCTCATTCTCGGCGGCTTGCACTCGGCCTACTTGCGAGGCCAGGCATTCCTCGCTCTCCGCAGGAACACCGAAGCCGCCGCCGAATTTCAGAAAATCCTCGATCATCGCGGCGTTACCGGCCTCGATCCCATCGGCCCACTGGCGCACTTACAGCTCGGTAGAGTCTTTGCTTCATCTGGAGACAAGGCCAAGGCGAAAGCGGCATATGAGGCTTTCTTCGCACTTTGGAAAGATGCGGACCCCGATATCCCAATTCTGAAAATAGCCAAAGCGGAATACGCGAAGTTGTAACCTCTCGCTCTCCGATTCCTTATGTTGTGTAGCCCCATATGAACGACCGTGCCACACACACTCTCCCGGGATCACCCCAGTTTCCCACCACGCGGTGGACTCTCGTCATCGCCGCCGGCGACCCCCATCGCAAGGAATCCCGATCCGCTCTCGTCGCGCTCTGCGAGAACTACTGGTACCCCTTGTACGCCTACCTGCGCCGCCGCGGTTATCCCGCCGATCAAGCGCAGGATTTCACCCAGGACTTCCTCATCCGCGTGCTCGAAGGGCGCTATCTCGATCGCGCCGACCCCGAAAAAGGCCGCTTCCGCTCCTTTCTCTTGTCATCCTTGAAGTTCTTTGTCGCCGACGAACAAGATCGCCAGCGCGCACAAAAGCGAGGCGCCGGTGCGCTCGTCTCCCTCGAATTCGCCTCAGGAGAAGAGCGCTACCTCCGCGAGCCGGCACACGAGGAAACCCCAGAGCGAATCTTCGAGCGCCGCTGGGCCCTCGCCGTCATCGACAGGGTCGTGGAAAAGTTGCGCCTCGAGTTCCAGCAACACGGCCGCCCCGAGCATTTCGATCAGTTGAAGGTCTTCCTTCTCGGGCGATCCGATGCGCCCTACGCCGCGCTGGCAAGCCAAATGAACACTTCCGAGGGAGCGCTCAAGGTCGCCATTCATCGCCTTCGCAAAAGGTATCGCGAGCTCTTTCGCCAGGAAATCGCCGATACGGTGGCCGACCCTGCCGAAGTCGAGTCAGAGCTGCGATTCCTCGCTGCCGTGCTGACCGGCTCCGTCTCATCCTGAACAAACTCTTACCCCAACTCCGTAAGCACCCGCAGCGCCTCCCCCCGCGGATCCGCCGCCCTCGTAATCTGCCGCCCAATCACCAGATACGTAGCCCCCGCCGCCATCGCCTCCGCCGGCGTCGCCACCCGCTTCTGATCCCCCTTCCCCGCCCCCGCGCTCCTCACTCCCGGAGTCACAATCAACGCCTCAGAACCCAACACCTCCCTAACGCGAGCAGCCTCCAAAGGCGAGCACACAATCCCATCCACCCCCGCCTCCTTCGCCTTCCGAACCCGCAGCGCCACCAGTTCCTCCACCGCGCACGGATACCCCAGATCCTCCAGATCGCTCTGATCGAAACTCGTCAGCACCGTCACCCCCAGCAGCCTTAATCCCGCATCCCCCCGCCCTTCCACCGCCGCCCGCATCACCGCCCCGCTCCCATGCACCGTCAACAAATGCACCCCCAGTCGTGCCACCGCCGCCGTGGCCCGTTTCACCGTCTCCGGAATGTCATAAAACTTCAGATCCAGAAACACCTTGTGCCCGCCCGCCAGCAATTCCTCCACGAACCCAACCCCCGCCGCCGCGTACAGCTCCATCCCCACCTTGTAAAACCCGGCCGCATCCCCGATCTTCCCCACCAGTTCGCGAGCCTCCGCCGCGCCCGCCACATCCAACGCCACAATAATCGGATTATTCATAAAATAAGAATTGGTTTCTCCTGTCTTTCCGTAACTCGCCCCACAATCACACCCTTTTCAAACCGCGAACAAAACACCTCCGCATCCCGCAAAGGCAAAGACACCAGCAATCCCCCCGAAGTCTGCGGATCATACAGTAACTCCACCAGCGCCGCATCCACCTCCGCGGCCACGCCCACGCATGAACCCGCGAAATCCCGGTTGTTCTTCAACCCGCCCGGCACGGCCCCTTGCTGCGCATACACCAGCGCCCCGCAAAGCAGCGGCACGCGCGCCGCCTCAATCTCCAGCGTCACCCCCGACCCCAACGCCATCTCCCGCCCATGTCCCATCAATCCAAACCCCGTTACATCCGTGCACCCATGCACCTCCAACCCCGCCAGCCCCTCCGCCGCCGCCCGGTTCAATTCCAACATCGACTCCACCGACGCCCGTACATGCTCCTCCACCGCCATCCCGCGCTTCAGCGCCGTGCTGATCACGCCCGTCCCAATCCGCTTCGTGAACACCAGCACATCCCCCGCTCGCGCCCCCGCATTCGTCCACACCCGCTCCGGATGCACCAGCCCAGTCACCGCATAGCCAAACTTGATATCTTCATCGTTCACGCTGTGCCCGCCCACCACCGGACACGCCGCCTCGATCATCTTCGCCGCCCCGCCCTCCAGAATGGCCCGCAGCACATCCAAATCGCCCTTCCCCGGATACGCCACAATCGACAACGCCGTCACCGGCCGTCCGCCCATCGCATACACATCGCTCAGCGCATTAGCCGCCGCAATCGCCCCAAACGTGTAAGGATCGTCCACAATCGGCGTAAAAAAATCCACCGTCTGCACCAGGGCACACTCCGGGCTCAGCCGGTATACGCCCGCGTCATCCGACGTATCGAACCCTACCAGCACATTCGGATCAACCACTTTCGGCAGCCCGCGCAGAACCTGGTCCAAAACCTTTGGACTCAATTTCGACGCTCAACCGGCCGCTTTAGCGTGTGCTGTTAATCGCACGGTGGACATCGCTTCAGGATACCAAGTGCTTCACCACTTCCACCCTTCAGAGCCGCGCGCGTCAGCAAGCGGTCATTCGTTTCAGAGCCGCGCGCGTCAGCAAGCGGTCGACGAACGCCGTGCTCTTCACGTCGCCGTGCGTAGCTCTCACCCAAACGTGATAGCATGCCCGAGTAATGAGACTCCTCCTCGTAGCAATAGCCGTCTCCGCGTCCGCCTACGCGCAATCCGTCACCGGCACCATCGTCGGCGCCGTCATCGACCCCACCGGGCTCCCCATCGCCCGCGCCTCCGTCACCCTGACCCAGCCATCCACCTCTTTCGAACGCCGCGCCAACACAGCCGAAAACGGCTCCTTCGCCTTCCCCTCCCTTTCCCCCGGCAGTTACAACCTCACCGTCAAACAGGACGGCTTCAAACAATCCGAGCGCCGCAACCTCAACCTCACCGCCTCGGAAACACTCACCACCGGCGACATCCAACTCCAGGTC
>JAFDVS010000044.1 GCA_018268935.1 Acidobacteriota bacterium
ACTGCGGACAGTTCATCGTCCTGCGCCACCTCGGCCTGCGCCCCGCCGATGTCCGGTGCCTCTATCTCGCCGGAGCCTTCGCCAACTACGTCTCCGCCGCCAACGCCATCGACATCGGCTTCCTCGCTCCCGTCCCGCAGGATCGCATTGTCAAGATCGGCAACGCCGCCGCTGAAGGCGCGCACCGCATGCTTCTTTCGAAAACCCAGCGTGCCCGCATGGAGCACCTCGTCACAAAGATCGAACACGTGGAACTCGAAACCACCCCCGACTTCTTCGACCTCTTCGTCGAAGGCTGCATGTTTCAACCGATGGAGGCCTAACCCATGGCGCGTGTACAGATCCTGTACTGGAAAGACATTCCCGCCCAGATCAAAGTGTCGGAACCCGGCAAACGCGCTGTCTCGCATCAATTGCCCGCCGGCTACCAGCAGCGTATTGACGCACTCGCCATGCAACTAGGGCTGCACGGCAGCGATGCTTACCTCGACCAATGGGAATGGTCCGAAGCCGAAGAACACCCGGGCACGGCCGAAGAAGTCGCCGCGCGCCTGCTCCAAAAATACGAACAGGAAGCATAGCGAATGGCCTTTCTCGCGCAATTGGACGCCATCGACGGGCGCCGCCTGAATCTCCTCGAACGCCTGCTGCTGGTGAACGACGGCACGCTCACCGACGCTTTGGAAATGGCATTCCTCGAACCCATCGCGCTCGACAAACTCGCCATCGAACTCACTGACTCCGGCGATTGGCCGGAAGCTCTCGAAGCAGCACCGGGCTGCACCATCATGGAGCGCCGCATCGTTCTCCGCGGCGAACAAACCCGCCGCCCGTTTGTCTACGCCGAATCGTGGATCGTCCTCGATCGCCTCCCCGCCGGCATGCGTGAGAAGCTGGTCGGCTCCGGCAATCCAATCGGCCGCCTCTGGACCGAATACAAACTCGAAACACGCAAGGAGATCCTGCGCTTCTGGCGTCAACCCGCGGGAGCCATCGGTCATTCCCTCGGCGTCGCCGCACACGAAACGCTGCTCGCCCGCTCCTACCGGGTCTTCCGCAACGACGTCCCCATCATGATCATCACCGAGTATTTCCGCGCGACGCTATAGCCTCGCGCAATGCCTCTGCTTGCTGCCCAATCTCCGCCTTCCGCGCCGCGGGCACACGATCGAGATTCCTCACCTGCATCCCCATCCGCGGATTCTTCCGCAGCATCTCCTCATGCCGCATCAGAAAATCCCAATACAGCCTCGTGAACGGACACGCGCTCTCCCCCACCGCCTCATCCGGCTTATACTTGCACCCCGCACAGTAATTGCTCATCCGCTGAATGTACTTCCCCGAAGCCACATACGGCTTCGATGCCATCACGCCCCCATCGGCAAACTGCGACATGCCGATCGTATTCGGCAATTCCACCCACTCCACCGCATCGACATACACGGCGAGATACCATTCATGCACCTGGCGCGGTTCCACGCCCAACAGCAAGGCAAACAAACCCGTCACCATCAATCGCTGAATGTGATGTGCGTAGCCATACTCCAGCGTCTGCCCGATCGTTTCCTTCAGGCACCGCATCTCGGTCTCCCCAGTCCAATAAAACCGCGGCAGCGGTTGATGCGCGTCCAGCGCATTCGCCGAAACGTACCGCGGCATGTGCATCCAATACAACCCGCGCACGTACTCCCGCCAACCCAGTATCTGCCGGATGAATCCCTCCACCGCCGCCAACCCCGCGCGTCCCTCCCGATACCGCACCTCAGCCTCGCGAATCACCTCCAGCGGCGAAAGCAGTTTCAAGTTCAACGCAGCCGCCAGCCGCGAATGATAGAGGTACGGCTCCGCAGTCCACATCGCGTCCTGATAAGCGCCAAAACGTTCCAGCCGTTGATCCAAAAAGTCCCGCAACGCCTCACGTGCCTGTTCCGCCGTCACCGGCCAATCAAAACGATCCAACCGCCCCGGGTGCCCTGCAAATCGCCGCGAAACCATGTCCAATACTTCCTGCGTCAATGCATCGGGAGCAAATGACTCCGGCGCCGGCAACAACCCCGGCCCGCGCGCGTCAAACGCTTCCCGATTCTCCGCATCGTAGTTCCAACTCCCTCCGCACGGCTCGCCATCATCCAGCAACACGCCGTGCCGCACGCGCATCTCGCGATAGAAGTATTCCATGCGCAACTGCTTCCGCCCGCGCGCATGCCGCTCAAACTCCGCCCGTGTGCACAGGAAATGCCGGTCTTCCACAATCCGCAAATCGGGACAAACAGCCAGCAGCGATTCGCGAACCCGCCAATCCCCCGGTTCCACCACATGCACGCTCTCCGGCCGCAGCCGTTCCATCGCACCCTGCAACGCCGCCGCCAGGGACGCAAACTCACCTTCGCTGTACTCGACCCGCCATCCTCGTCCCCGCAAATCCTCGCGGAAATGCCGCATTGCGGAAAGGAACAACGCGATCCGCGCCTTGTGGCTCCACACATGCGTTGCCTCTTCCTCCACCTCCGCCATCCAAATGCAGTCGCGGCGCGGATCAGCGTCAGCAAACAACGCCGACGCCGCATCCAACTGATCGCCCAACACCACCAATAAACGCCGGATGCCCATTCCGTTTGGATGCCGGAGCAACTCTCCCCGCGCTACTTTCTGGTGCTACGATACCCGCTATGCGACTTTCGCTGTTGCTGGTTTTCGCCGCTGTGCTCTCCGCGCAGGACGCTGGGATGTTGCTTCTGCAATCCGTCATCTACGGTACTCAGAAATCCACCCTTCCCCTCAATGAGGAGCAGCGCAAAGAGGCCGACCGGCTGCTTGTTGAAGCTCGCCGCATCGCCGCCAAAGGCGACTTCGCCAATGCCCTCCGCAGCCTGCACCAAGGCATGGCCGTGATGCGCGGCGCACCCTGGACTCCGCTCGTCGAAGCCGCCTCGGCCCTGGAAGTGAAACCCGATCACGCCATCGGCGCACCCTCCGGTGTCATCCGCGTCCACCTCAAACCGCTCTACACCAATGACCGGCTCAATGGCCAGAAGCTACTAGCCACCGTCGTGCTCACGCCCGCGGGTAATGGCTCATCAGGTGAAATCGCCCTCGCCGAAAAACGCCCCGTCGCCGCTTCCGGCGCAACCATCGAAGCAAAGCTGCCGGACCACGCAGGCAACTACTTCCTCGAAACACGGCTCAGCGGACCGGAAGGCGAAACAGAGTCCAAAGCCGCGCCTGTGTTTCGCAAGCAATCGCCGCTGCTTCTCGCCGCCCTCGCCTCTGAGCGCGACCGGCTCCTGGCAAGGCTCTCCAAGATCCAATCGAAGCCTCCCAGCCTGGCCACCGTGGAATACGCCCTCGAACTTTATTCCCTCGCCGACCGCGGCGAAACCAACCCGCACCGCTACCGCTTCCCCGAACAATTCGCCGCCGCGCACGCGATGCTCGACGCCATCGAAGCAGGCAAAGATCCCTTCGCCGGCAAACAAGGCGACATCAGCAAAGCCTACCGCTCCGATGTCGATCAAACCCTGCAGCCCTACCGCGTCTTCGTCCCCACCGCCTACGACGCGAAGAAACCAACTCCCTTGGTCATCGGCCTCCACGGCATGGGCGGCAATGAAAGCTCGCTCTTCACCGGGTACGAAGGCACGTTGCTGCGCGAGGCCGAGCGCAAAGGCTTCCTCGTCGCCGCGCCGAAAGGCCGCGCCACCACATCTATGTATCGAGGCACAGCCGAAAAAGACGTGCTCGATGTCCTCGCCGAAGTGCGCCGCGATTACAATGTCGATCCCCGCCGCATCTACCTCATGGGTCACTCCATGGGCGGCTACGGCACCTGGAGCGTGGCCATGAATCACCCCGATCTGTTCGCCGCGCTCGGCCCCATCGCCGGAGGCGGCAACCCCTCAGGCATGGAAAAAATCAAACACATTCCGCAGTTCATCGTGCACGGCGATAACGACCCTACCGTCAACGTCTCGCAATCGCGCAGCATGGTGGAAGCAGGCCGCAAAGCCGGAGCAACCATCGAATACATCGAAGTGAAAGGCGGCGGCCATGGCAACGTTGTCATCCCCAACCTCGGCCCCATGCTCGACTTTTTCTCCAAACAATCCAAACCATGAATGTTTTTATCTACTGCCTGATGCTCAGCACCGCAGGCGCCCAAACCATCGACGTCGGCTCGCGCAAGCAGCTCTTCATTGATCACAAATTCATCGAATCCGCCGAGGGCATCCGCCTTACGGTGAACCAGCCTTTCCAGACGCGCGAACGCCTCGTCAGCGCCGATGCGCCCTGGGAATCCGACGCTCACCTCGGCGTGTATTCCACGGTCATTCAGGAAAACGGCAAAATCCGCATGTGGTACGACGTCCGCGCGGGCGTCCCCGAACCGGGAAAAAACCCGCCCTACATGGGGCTCGCTTACGCCGAGTCGAAGGACGGCATCCACTTCGAAAAACCGGTCCTCAACATCGTCGAGCGCAACGGCACGAAGCGCAACAACCTTGTCTTCCCCACGGATCCCAGCAAAATCACCGTCGGTGGCGGCACCGTCTGGCGCGACGACAATCCTAACGCCTTGCCCGCCGAGCGCTACAAATCGTGGTCGAAGGTCTACCCCAAGCCGGGCTCCGGACTCCGCGGTCCGCACCGCATCTGGACTTCGCCCGACGGCATTCACTGGAAGCTGGATGAGCGCCTTGTTACTGGCCTGCGCGCCGCCGATACGCAGCCCTCCTGGTTCTGGGATCCGCGCGCCAATCGCTATGTCGGCTACTCCCGCGAATGGGTCCGCGACCGTTCCATCGGCTTCGGTGCGCGCATGGCTTCCTACAACGAAAGCGACGACATGTTCCGCTGGGACTCCGTTCAATTCGTCCTCGGCCCCGATGAGCGCGATGCAGCCGCAGCCGCGCCGATGCTTATCGACGAACAGAAAATCGTCGTCAAAGGCGAAGACGTGCTGCCTCCCGGACGCGGCCCACGCGCCGGCGGCCAGATCGGCACCGCAACGCAGGACGCGGTGCTCACACCCATCACGCCGCTCGATTTCTACGGCCCCGGCGTCTTCCCCTACGAAGGCGTGTATCTGGCGTTGATTCCCGTCTTCTATCACTGGTCCGGCGAAGGCGTCACGACGGCGCCTTCGACGTTCGACGTGCAATTCGCCATCAGCCGCGATGGCCGCCACTTCACCCGCCCCGGCCCGCGTCAGCCCTTCCTCCGCAACGGGCCCGCCGGCAGTTTCGATTCGAAGATGATTTACCCCACCCTGCGTCCCGTGCGCATGGGCAACGAACTGTGGATCTACTACACCGGCACTAATCACGATCATTCGAGCCGCGTTGATCCGCAATCGCCGAAGAACGAAGCCGTCATCTCCCGTGCGATCCTGCGCCTCGATGGCTTCGTCTCCGCCGACGCCGATTACGAAGGCGGCAGCATCCTCACACCCCCGCTACGTTTCACCGGCTCGCAACTGGAGTTGAATGTCGACACCTCCGGCGGTGGTGTGGTGCGCGTGGAAATCATGGAGGAATCCGGTAAACCCATCCCCGGCTTCCGCCTGCACGATGCCGAGGAAATCACAACGAACGACGTCAAGACCGTCGTCCGCTGGAAGAACGGAGGCGACGTATCGAGCCTGGCGGGCAAACCCGTAAGGCTCCGTTTCCTCATGCGCTCCGCCAAGCTCTACGCGTTCCAATTCACGAACAAATAAAAGAGGAAAAAGACGCATACTCATGCTCTATCCTCTCGCCACCGGATCGCTTAGACTGCATCATGGCCGCACAACTACTGGGCAAGGAGTCTCTCCATCACATGACGTTTCGTGGAGCAATTTCTCCGGCTTTGACACGCCTGCAACCAGTCGTTTGCCTCTCTCTTGTATTCGTCCATAGCCTGGCTGCTTCCGCGCTGTTGGTTGAGGTTGGCGTCGCGGGTGGCAGCGGGTCCGCGGGTGCTCCCGTGGGTTGCATTATCTACGGCCCCCCCGCGGAGATCGGCTCCTGGGGCTTCGGCCCCGGCATCGTCCCCACCAACGGCATCAGCGCCTGTGGATACACGGGCGCAGTCCAGAACGTGAGCGGCGCCGCCGGACCTTTGCTGGCCGAACAAATCACCACAGCCGCCTATAGCGATGGCGGCGTCTTCAACGGAACGGCCCGTGCACGCGCGGACTATGGTGACCTCGGAGTTTACGTCAGCGCCAGCAGCAATGGCGGCATCGGCGGCACGGACGTGACGGGGGCGAGCGCCCTCGCCCGGCAGATTGAGTCGATGATCATTCAAAACAGCGCTCTCAACGGGCAGGCGGGCGTGGTTACGTTCACCTTCACCGTATCCGGCAGCATGCTGAATGTTGGTTCCGGCCTAACTCACGCCCGTTTGGCGTACAGGCAAACACCCCAAAGCCTGCCTGGAGACGGTATGTTTATAGCCAGCGTCAATCAGAACTCTACTCCGCTGCTGTCCTTTACCCCCGTGGTGAACAACTGGGTGTTGAGCCCCGGTTCGCTAACCGGCAGCGCCTCCATTCAAACCGCGGGACTGTCCATGGTGTTTGGATCGCCTTTCGATCTGGATGTCGCCCTCATGCTTTATGCCATCCCCCGCTTCGGCAGCGGCCTCGGCGACATGTACGGTTCCGCGCATCTGAGCGGCATTGCAGTGCGCACTTCCGGCGGTCAATTGGTGACGGACTTCACGGTCAACTCCGGTTCCGGCACTCTCTACACAGCGGATGGGGTGCAGTCCACCGTGCCCGAACCCGGAACCTTCCTTTTCGCCGCAGGCTCGCTGGCGGCGGTTCTCGTTGGAAGACGCACCCGCCGGGCATGAGGTTTACCTGATGGGATCCTCGTCAATCACACGCAGTTGAGATTTTTTATTCCGGCCTATTTCATTGAAATAAAACAATAAGTAAAAATACCCCCACTAACCGGACCCGATTTTCCCCACTCCACCGGCTATCCTGGAAACGCCATGAAAGCCATTCTCTCCATCGACGGTGGGGGCATCCGTGGAATCGTCCCCGCCCTGGTTCTTGCCCAAATCGAGGAATACGTCGGGCTCCCCGCGTCTCGCATCTTTGACCTGATCGCCGGCACCTCCACCGGAGGCATCCTCGCGCTGGCCCTATCGAAACCCACGTTCGACGATCAGCCCGAATATTCCGCGGCCAGCCTTGTCTCGCTTTACGAACAGCAAGGAAGTCTCATCTTCCCCCGCCCGGCGTGGCGCAGATTCCGCCCCTTCCGCACTTTCTTTGAGGAACGTTATGATCCCAGCGGCCTCGAATCCGTCCTGGAATGCTACTTCGGCAGTTGCCGCCTGAAATCGGCTCTCACCAACGTCCTGGTCACCAGCTACGAAATTGAGCGGCGCTTCCCGTTCTTTTTCCGCAGCAATGTGGCCCGGCAAACGCCCACTTACGATTTCCCCATGAAGCAGGTCGCCCGAGCCACTTCCGCGGCGCCCACATTCTTTGAGCCCGTAAAGATCCAGGCCGAAGGACCGACGGGCTACTACGCGCTGGTGGATGGCGGCCTTTACGCCAACAACCCCGCGCTCTGCGCGCTGGTGGATGCGCGCACCCTCTTCGGCGATGAGCCGCTTCTGGTTGTCTCGCTCGGCACGGGAGCACTCACCCGGCCCATTGTGTATGAGGATGCGCGGCATTGGGGGCTCGCCCGCTGGGCCAAGCCTGTCCTCGACATCGCCTTTGACGGCGTCAGCAGCACCGTCGATTACCAGCTTCAGCGCATGCTTCGCCATCAGGCAGGCGAGTCACAACGCTACTATCGCTTTCAACCGATTCTCGACCCCGGTCTCACGGACATGGATGACACCTCGCCCCGGAATCTGCGCCGCTTGAAGCTGCTCACCGAAGCCATGCTGCGTGACCGCCACCAGGACCTCATTACACTGGCCGCTGCACTCCTGCGCAAGACTCAATACTGACCGCCTGGGTTTACAAAACTTGACACATTCTTTCAATTTCTTCGGCGGTGATATAGAAATGAGGCGACACCCGGACCCAGCCCTGGCGCGGAGCAGCCATGATCCCCTGCTCCTTCAGCCGCGCCACCACCATCCGGCTATCCACGCCGTCTTTACAAAAACTGACAATTCCAGCGCCTGTGTCGGGAGTCCGCTCCGCCGCCAACCGGTACCCCTTCGCCTGGGCCCCTTCGGCCACCAGATCGCCCAACTTCTGCACGGACTCCGCAATCCGCTCCACGCCGATCTCCAACAAAAGCTCCACAGCCGCGTGCAACCCGTAACAACCAATGGTGTTCAGCGTCCCGCATTCATAGCGCCCGGCATCCGGCCGCAACGTCATATCGCGCGAAGCGTAATCGGCAAAGTGGGCGACATTCGTCCAGCCAAACTCGCGGGGGAACACCGCATCCTGCACCTCCTGCCGGACATAGAGCACGGCACACCCTTCCGGCCCGAGCATCCATTTATGAGCATCCGCCGCCAGCGCGTCCACTTTACACTTTTTGACATCAATCGGAAACGCACCCAACCCCTGAATGGCATCCAGGAAGAAGAAACACCCCGCATCCCGGCAGGCCGCGCCAATCGATTCCAGATCTACCCTGTGCCCGGAAAGGTAGTTCACCCAACTGATCGCCAGCAGCTTCGCGTCCTTCGCCGCCTCCGCGATCCGTTCCACCGGATCGTAAATGGAAAGCCAGTCCAGAACCGCTCCGTCCTTCTCTAACACTCTCCAGGGAAAGAAGTTAGCCGGAAACTCTTCGCGGAAGCAGACGATCCGGTCCCCCGGCCGGAACGAGAGCCCGTTGGCAATCGTGGCGATCCCCTCCGACGTGTTCTTGGTGATCGCAATCTCGCCCGGCTCCGCGCCGATCAGCCGTGCGGTCAGCACGCGGATCCCCTGATACACCTTCAGCCACTGGTCGTAGTGGTACGACCCGTAGTGCAGGCAATCCTCCGCCAACCCCTGCATCGCCCCGGCCGCCCGCCTGGAAAGCGGAGCCACGGCCGCGTGATTGAGGTACACCATGCGTTCTGTTACAGGAAACTGTGCCCGCCACGTGAGAATTTCGCAACCCATTGTTATGAGGATACGTTAATAGTCATGAAAGTGCTCGACCGCGAAGAGTGTCGGCACTATAATGAAGGCAGGTCTGGGAACAAGAGCTCGAGGAGACGAATGATGCGCCTCGGTAGATTGCAACACTTTCTGGTAGTTGGCTTGGTCGCCGGTTTGGCGAACCTGGCTGTTGCCAAAGACAAGAAGAAAGATCCGGACGAGATCGGCAACCGCGATGTCGGCAAAGGGGTTAACTTCTATTCCATCGAGAAGGAAATCGCGATGGGAAAGGCCTATGCCCAGGACATTGAGCGTCAGGCCAAGATCGTCGACGATCCGGTCATTGCCGAATACGTCAATCGCGTCGGCCAGAACCTCGTGCGAAATTCCGACGCCAAAGTTCCGTTCACCATCAAAGTGATCGATAGCGAAGAAGTCAACGCCTTCGCCCTTCCCGGCGGCTTCTTCTTCGTCAACTCCGGCCTCATCCTTCGCGCCGAAAGCGAAGCCGAACTCGCCGGAGTCATGGCCCACGAAATTGCCCACGTCGCGGCGCGTCACGGCACGCGTCAGGCAACCCGCGGCCAATTCGTCAACATGGCCAGCATCCCCCTGATTTTCTGGGGCGGCTGGGCCGGATACGGCGTCCGTCAGGCAGCCAGCGTGCTCGTTCCCCTCGGCTTCCTCAGCTTCTCCAGAGGCTTTGAGGAAGAGGCTGACCTGCTCGGCCTGCAATACCTCTATAAGACGGGCTATGATCCCACCGCCTTTGTCGACTTCTTCGAGAAACTTCAATCGATGGAGAAGAAGAAGCCCGGCACCATGGCCAAGGTTTTCTCCACGCATCCGCTCACCGAAGACCGCATCAAGAACTCGCAGAAGAACATCGAAGATATCTTGAAGTCGAAGCCGGAATACGTGGTCACCACCAGCGAGTTTGACTCGGTGAAGAGCCGCCTCGCGATGCTCCACAACCGCCGCAAACCGGATGACAAAGATGCCAACCGGCCCAAGCTGCGCCGCGCTCCCGGCGGTGGCACTTCCACCGTCGACGAAGACAAAACCAAGGACGGCAAGTCCACCGACGATCCGGATGAGCGTCCGACACTGAAGCGCCGCAACTAAGTATCCGTTCGATTGATTGTCTCCGAAAGGCCCGGGTTCATCGCCCGGGCCTTTTTTCTATTCCGGCCACCTGGAGGACGTTGCCGTCCCAAAATCGGACACCTAACATGGGGAACCCATGCGCCAATCGGGGGTGTGCGCATGGCATTCCACGTGCTACCGTGGCTTGTCGAATGGAGCCTCGATTCTGGGTGTTCGTCGGTCTGGTTGCCCTCCTCACCATTACCCCGGGTGCGGATACGGCGCTGGTGGTCCGCAGCACGCTGTCGCGTGGCCGGGCTGCTGCCCTGCTCACCGTCGCCGGCATCTGTGCCGGCTGCCTCACCCACTCGGTATTCTCCGCCTTCGGGCTGTCCATGGTGCTGAGCCGCTCGGCGGCCGCATTCGATGCCGTGAAGTTCGCCGGAGCGCTCTATCTCGCCTGGCTCGGCGTGCAGTCGTTGCTGGCGGCCTGGAAAGGCCACGACACCGGAATGGTGCCGCTGGCAGGTTTGCCCGCCAAGCCGCAAAAGCCTTGGCGGAGCTTTTCCGAAGGCTTACTCACCAACCTGCTCAATCCGAAGATGCCTCTGTTCTATGTCACCTTCCTGCCCCAGTTCGTTGACCCCAAAGGCAACGTGCTGCTGCAGAGCATGCTGCTCGCCTCGGTCCATGTGGCAATGGGCTTCGTCTGGCTGGGAGGCTTTGCCCTGTTCCTTGACCGCTTGAGCGGCTACCTGCGGCGCGACACCATTCGCCGCCGCCTGGAGGCCGCCACGGGGGCGATCTTTCTCGCCCTCGGATTCCGTTTGGCGCTGGAAGAACGATAAAGGAGCTTGTTGTATGATTCGATGGCTGGGACTCGCGTTATACTCCGCGGCCTCATTCGCCGCCACCTCCGATTTTCAATGGAACGGCTCGCTCGCCCCCGGGCAGACGCTGGAAGTGAAAGGCATCAACGGCGCGGTGCGCGTAGTGGAAGCGGCGTCGCCGGCAATCGAGGTGAAGGCAACCCGCACCGCGCGCCGCGACGACCCGAATGCCGTGCGCATCGAAGTGGTGCCACACTCCGGAGGCATCACCATCTGCGCCGTCTATCCCAGCCCCGATCGATCGAAACCCAACGAGTGCAAGCCCGGTGAAGCGGGCCGCACCGCCGTAAAGGAGAATGATGTCGAGGTCGCCTTCGATGTGCAGTTGCCGGCTGGCCTGCACCTGGTGGCCAAGACCGTAAACGGAGCCGTGGAAGCGCACCGCATCAGCGGCGACGTGAAGGCTCACACCGTCAACGGCCGCGTGGTTGTCGAAGCCAAAGGCAACGTCGACGCACGCACTGTCAATGGCGCCATCACGGTGGATCTGGCCGATGGCGCCAACGCCGCCCTCAGCGCCCGCGTCGTGAACGGATGGATCGAATCCGAAGTCCCGTTCACCATGAAGAACAGGATCAGCCGCCGTATTCTGAACGGCACAATTGGCCATGGAGGAAAAGAATTGAAATTACAGACTGTGAATGGCAACATCCGCATCCGGCGGTCCTCCTGATGACCGTCACCGCACCCATGGATAAGCCGAAGACGGTGTCCACGAACCGCCCCCGCATCCTCATTGCCGACGATCAGTTGGATGTACTGGAAGCACTGCGGCTGCTGCTCAAGGGCGAGGGCTACCAGATCGACTCGGCGACGTCACCCGGCGCCATCGTCACCGCTATTGAATCGCGCGAGTTCGACCTCATCCTGATGGATTTGAACTACACCCGCGATACTACTTCGGGGCAGGAAGGGCTCGATCTGCTCACTCGGATTCAGTCGATTGATCCGGCGTTGCCCGTGGTCGTGATGACCGCATGGGGCAGTGTGGAGGTGGCCGTCGAAGCGATGCGCCGCGGCGCCCGCGACTTCATTCAGAAGCCGTGGGAAAACGCCCGCCTGATGACCATAGTCCGCACTCAGATTGAGCTCAGCCAGGCGCTGAAGAAAAGCCTTCAACTGGAGGCGGAAAACCGGCTGCTGCGCACCGATGGCGTTCCGTCACTGATCGCCGAATCGGCGGCCATGCAACCCGTGTTGCAGATCATTGCCCGAGTCGGCCCATCGGATGCGAACGTGCTCATCACCGGCGAGCCGGGCACCGGCAAGGAAGTGGTGGCCCGGACGCTGCATGCCGTCTCCCTGCGCGCCACCAAGCCGATGGTCACCGTCAATGCAGGCGGCCTCGCCGAAGGCGTCTTCGAGAGTGAACTATTCGGCCACGTCAAAGGCGCCTTCACCGACGCCAAGATGGATCGAGTCGGCCGCTTCGAACTCGCCGACAGCGGCACGCTGTTCCTCGATGAAATCGCCAACGTGCCGATGAACCTGCAATCGAAGCTGCTGCGCGTGCTCGAAATCGGCGAGATGGAACGCGTCGGCTCCTCGCGCACGAAGCGCGTCGATGTTCGGGTCATCTCCGCCACCAACGCCCGCGTCCATGAAGAGGTGGCCCAGGGCCGTTTTCGTCAGGATCTGCTCTTCCGTCTCAACACCATCGAGGTGCATCTGCCTCCGCTGCGCGAGCGCCGCGAAGACATCCCGCTGCTGGCCATGCATTTCCTCCGCCAGCACGCGCAGCGCTACCGCAAACAGCTTACGGGCTTCGATGCCTCGGCCATGCAGGCGCTGCTCGCCGGCTCCTGGCAGGGCAACGTGCGCGAACTGAACCACGTGGTGGAGCGCGCTGTGCTGATGGCCTCCGGCAATCAGATTTCGGCAGGCGATCTGGCCCTGCGCACTTCGCACGAAGGTGCGCCGCGTCTCGAAGACATGAGTCTGGAAGATGTGGAGAGCTTCCTCATCCGCAAGGCGCTCTCGCGGTATTCTGGCAACGTGAGCCATGCGGCCAAGGCCCTCGGGCTGAGCCGCAGTGCGCTCTATCGCCGGCTGCAACGCTACGGATTGTGAACATCTTCGAACCTCTGCGCAGATGGTTTGCGCTGCATGAAACACGCGTCCTGCTCGCCGCGTTAGCCTCTGGCTTGCCGGCGGTCATCGTTGCGCTCTGTATCCTCTGGTTCGAAGAGCACACTCCGAAGGTGCAGTGGACACTCACCGTGCTCATCGTCGGCTGCTGGTGGGGCTTCGCCGTGTCCGTGCGTGAGCGTGTCGCTTCGCCGTTGCGTACGTTGGCCAATCTGCTGGAAGCGATGCGCGAGGGCGACTACTCCATTCGCGCCCGCGGAGCCCGCGGCGAGGATTCGCTGTCGGAAGTGATGCAGCAGGTCAATGCGATGGCCGCCACTCTGCGCGCGCAGCGTCTGGGGGCGCTGGAAGCAACAACCCTCCTACGCAAGGTGATGGAAGAGATCAACGTGGCCGTGTTCGCTTTTGACGAAGAGCACCGCCTGCGGCTGGTGAATCGCGCCGGCGAGCGCTTGCTGGCGCAGCCATCCGAGCGGCTTCTGGGATTGAAAGCTGAGCCGCTGGGACTCGCCGATTGCCTGGAAGGCGAGCATGCGCAGACTCGCCAGCGAGCGTTCCCTGGAGGCAACGGACGCTGGGGCATCAACCGCGCCAGCTTTCGTGAAGGCGGCCTGCCCCATCAGTTGCTGGTGGTCACCGATCTCACTCGCCCGTTGCGCGAAGAGGAATTGCAGGCGTGGCAGCGCATTGTGCGTGTGCTGGGGCATGAGCTGAACAATTCGCTCACTCCCATCAAGTCCATTGCCGGCAGCCTGGAAAGCATGATCGCGCGCGATGAATTGCCTGAGGACTGGCAGGACGACATGAAGCGCGGCCTGGCCATCATCGGCTCGCGCTCGGAAGCGTTGAGCCGCTTCATGGGCGCCTATGCCAGGCTCGCCAAGCTGCCGCGTCCGCAACTGGCCGCACTCGAAATCGGGCGCCTCGTCCATCGCGTGGCCGGCCTCGAAACACGCATGAGCGTTGAAGTGCAGGATGGACCGCCGGGCATTGTGCAAGGGGATAGCGATCAGTTGGAGCAACTGCTGATCAACCTCATCCGCAACGCCGTGGATGCGGCCAAGGAGACTGGCGGCGGCGTGTGTGTCCGCTGGGAAGTACATGCCTCGCAGGTCATCGTGAATGTGCTGGACGAAGGACCGGGATTGTCGAACACAGCCAATCTCTTCGTTCCCTTCTTCACCACCAAGCCCGGAGGCAGCGGCATTGGCCTGGTGCTCTGCCGGCAGATCGCCGAAGCTCACGGCGGCTCGCTCACGCTACAGAATCGCGAAGGACAACGTGGCTGCGAGGCTCGCTTGATGCTGCCTGTTTAATCCCTGCGCAGAGCCTCCATCGGATCCATGCGCGCGGCGCGAACGCTGGGAAGCCATGTACCAGCCAGTGCGACGAGGCCGAGCAGCGCGATGGTGACCAGGTAGACCCGTACATCGAGCGGCTGCACCTCAAACAAGAGCGACCGCAGCAGATGCATCAGCGCCGCGGCCACCAGCGTTCCGGCGATCAGGCCGGTGGCCGTCCACAGCATCCCTTCCCGCATCATCATGGTGGTGATATTGCCGCGTGTTGCGCCAAGAGCGATGCGCACTCCTACTTCGCGATCGCGCTCCGCGGCCAGAAACGATGTCAGTCCGTAGAGGCCCACCGCGGCCAGCACCAGCGCAATGGAAGCAAAGAAGGCAAGCAGCGCTGTCTGGAATAGCGGCCTGGCGAAGAATGGCCGCAGTTCTTCATCGAGTGTGCCCACCTTGATGGCAAGCTCGGCATCCGCCTGATGGATCGCTTCGCGCAGTGCGTTCGTTGCGGCGGTGGTCTCCAGATCCGAACGCACAATCGCGATGGCTCTGCGCCATCCGTAAGGAGGCCGCTGATTGCGATAGACAGGCGTGGGCTGTGGTGCGCGCAACACATAGAATTCGGGATCGGTGGCGGCGAGTCCCGCATTGCGCACATCCGCGGCGACTCCCACTACTTCGAATGTTTCTTCGAGTTTCAGTTGACGGCCGGTTGGATCGGCGTCCCCATACAGCCGCCGTGCGAGCGATTCACTCAGCACGATCGCGCCATTGCGATCTTCCGGCAGGAACCCCCGGCCACGCCGGATGGGAATGCCAAGTGTGCGGAAGTAGCCCGCCGTGACATAGCGCCACTTCACGATCCCTTCCATCCCTTTGGCGTGTGTATCGCCGCCACCCACCAGCGCCACGTATGGCCGCGATCGCGGATCACCGCCCGGCGGCAGCGAATCGGTGATTGCCGCGGATACGAACCCCGGAACTTCCCGTAGCCGCCGTTCCAGATCCTGGAAGAATGCGATCTGCTGTTCATTGGCGCGGTAGCGGCCTTCAGGAAGCAGGAATGACGCGGTGACCACCGATTGCGTAGTGAACCCCAGCTTCGCCTGTTGCAGCCGGTTGAGGCTGAGCAGAAACAGCCCGGTGGCTGTCAGCAGCACCATGGAAATAGAAAGCTGCACCGAGATCAATGCAGGACGAAGCCGTGAACGCGAACGGCCAATGACGCGAGCCGCGGAGAACGCCTCCGCGCGCAGGGTCTCGATGGAAGGCGCAAGGCCGAACAGCACCGCCGACAGCAATGACACCGCAAGTGCGAACACAAGCACGCGCAAATCGAGGGAAGCTTGCTGCATTCGTAGCGATCCCTGAGGAGCCAGCGACTGAAATGCACGCAGCAGTGCGAAGGCAATGAAGATGCCCAACGCTCCACCGGCGATGCCCAGCACGCCGCTTTCGGTGAGCGATTGCAGCACCAGCCGCGCGCGCGAGGCGCCCAGTGAGGCCCGTACGGCGAACTCCTGGCGGCGTTGCGCCGCGCGCGCCAGCAGCAGGTGCGCCACGTTGGCACAGGCGATGGCCACGAAGCAGAGCACCGCGCCCAGCAGCATCCACAATGCCAGCCGGTAGTCGCGGATCTGCTGGTCGCGCAATGTCGCGACGCGTAGTTGCATCTTGACGGCCTTGCGAAAATCACCGGGGCTCGTTTGCACAAACTGCGCGAATGCGGGCTCGAGCTTCAACGCAGCCTCGCGGGCGGACATGCCCGCCGGCATGCGTCCGATCACATGCACGATCTTTTGACGCTCCGAACCATAGCGCATCTGTAAGGGAACCAGCAGATCAGCCGCCGCCAGCGTGGGCGTTTCGAAATCGGCGGGCAGCACTCCGATGATGCGAGTGGAAATCCCGTCCAGCGTCAGCCTCTGATTGAGGATGTTGGGATCGGCTCCGAAGCGGGTCTGCCAGTATGGGAAGCTGAGCAAGGCTACAGGCTCGGCGCCCGGAGTGTCCTCTTCGCCGGTGAAGTTGCGTCCCAACAGCGGAGCAACGCCCAAGGCCGGCAGGAACGATGCTTCCGCCGCGGCGCACGAAAGCGGCTCCGATGTTCCATCGTTGCGATCGCAATCAGAGACCCCACGCCATGCCGCTGTGGATTCAAAAATGGATTGAACGCTCTTCCATTGCTGATATACGCCCGCGAAGATCCAGTCCTGCGTGTGGATCACCGGCGCAACGATGCCCACCGAGACAAGGCGGCTTTGATGCGCATAGGGCAGTGGCCGAAAAAGGCTGCGGTCGGCCACGCTGAACACGGCGGTAGCAGAGCCCACGGCAACGGCCACAGCAGCAACCGCGGAGAGTGCAAAGCGCGGGTTCCGCCGCAATCCACGCAAGGCGAAGGCGGTATCCTGCAGCAGAGTTTCCAGCCACATTCCGCGACGCACATCGCGGCACTCTTCCGCGTTCTGTGCGATGCCGCCGAACTCCAACGTGGCTCTGCGCCGGGCGTCCGCTTCTGGCATTCCCTGACGAACGTAATCCTGCACCAGTGAGTCGAGGTGAAACCGAAGCTCCTTATCGAGCACTCTGTCACGATCGCGAAGACGACGCAGCCAGTTCATCATGAATACCTTGTCCTTCTACATATACAGCAACATATGTCGAAGTGCAAGGTATGACCGGCTAAGCCCCGTAAATCGCCACGGGCTTGCGCGATTTCCATTTGCCACGGGTGAAGTCCGGCACGTCGACGGGCTGGCTGCGCGCGGCCACCGATTGCGCGCTGAGAGGCACCAGTGAACTCCATACAGCGGTGTCGTATACATCAATCGGCGTCTGCGTGCGATTGCGCACTGCCTTGAGAAATTCGTGGATTTCAATGTAGTCCGCGCCGCCATGGCCGTGGCTGCGTGCGGTGTCGGCCAGATCCCGCCACAACGGATGTTCGAATTCCTTGTAGTAAGGCTCGGGGTCGTCCCATTGATCTACTTTTGCCGATCGGCCTTCGAAATAGAATTTGTCCAACGTGCCGCTGTAGATGCCTTCGGTTCCTTGCACGCGTAGGATGAGGTCGTAGGGCCGCGGCGAAACGGTGTCGTGATAGAGCGTCACGGTGGCCCCGTTCTCGGTGCGGATCAATGTGGTGTTGACATCGCCGAGCGCCCAACTACGCTTGGCGTTAGGATGATCGGGTCCGAAGTTCTTACGGGCATAGTGATTCATGCCGAGCGACTTGCTGGACATCGAAGTGAGATAGGAGAAGCGGTCGCCGCGATTGATATCGAGCCACCAGCCGATGGGCCCGATGGGGTGCGTGGGATAGAGATTGCCGTTGGTTTTGGCGACATGCATTCCGCGCCATGTGACCTCGCCCGCCGGCCCCCGCTCTCCTCCCTTCGAGAGGAACGCGCTGCGCACATCGTGTTGATAGCCGCCTTCGCAGTGCGTCAACTCACCGAACATGCCTTTGCGAATCATGTTCAAAACCAGCAGAACATTGCGGAAGTAGCAGACGTTTTCCAGGATCATGCAGGGCATGCCGGTTTCTTCGGAGGCTTTCACCAGGTCCCAGCACTGCTCGATGGTGACAGCGGCAGGGACTTCGGTGGCAGCGTACTTGCCGGCACGCATGGTGGCCACGGACATGGGCGTATGCAACTCCCACGGGCCTGCATTGATGATGGCGTCGAGATCGTCACGGGCCACCAGCCGCTTCCAATCATCGACGCCGCGGCCGTAGGTTTCCGGCCGCTTCTGCCCGGCGGCTTCCACCGCCGCGGCGCCGCGTGCGAGCGCCGTTTCGTTGATGTCGCAAACCGCGGGCACCACCACGTTCGGGAACTTCAGTGTGCTACGCAACAGGCTGGTGCCTCGCGAACCCGTGCCGATGAAGCCAATGCGCAACGGGCGGTCAATCGGCTTCTGTGTCTGCGCCGCGGCGGATACGGCGCCGAGTGAAGCGGCGCCGAGAAACTCTCTGCGATTCCAAAGGGGCATGCGTCTATTCTACGGGCCTAACCCTTGGGTTAGGGGGAAGCAAACCGGCGGGCGTGGGGCGGGCGCCGCTGTGCTTCGGAAGTGGTTGATTTCCCGTGCGGACCTTTGTGGCATGCGGCGTGCGTCAGAGTGCGCCCAAGGAGAGACCAAACAAATGATCCGTAACCTGATTTTGACGATTGCATCGATGAGCCTGGCCGCTTCGGCAGCCACGATCCTTGGACCCGTTTATCCACCGCCCGGCGGCGTGACATTCGTAGGTTCGGGAAGCACCGGCAGCGGCATCGGCCGCACCCAGTTCTACACCGGCATGGACCTCAGCGCAACAGAAGATATGTGGTGGGGATATGCCTCCATCGACAACCCGCGCCATAGCTCACAGGCCTCGACAGGGCAGATGGTGTTCAGTTCCTACAACCCGGTCACAGGATTGGCCACTTGGAATTCCACCGCCAACATGACGTGGAGCACCGCCTTCGGCACGCAGAGCATCGCTACTCGCATGGTGGTGCAGTTCCAACCCTACACCGGCGTGGCGAGCGGCTTTCTTGGCAGCGGCTTCCTCACACCAACGACAAAGGGCGCGGCGGGAATCACTGGCAACCCGTTGGAAAGCGTGCTGCTGGTGACCGGCGATTTCCAGGCGCAGATTCGTTATGAGACATCGGGGGGAACGCCGCTGCTCGACTATTACAACGGCTCCAGCAGCTTTGGCGGCAGTGTGATCACCAATTCGAGCGCAGGCTTCTGGTATTCGGAAACTCCCGAACCGGTCTCGCTGGCGCTGACCGGCTTCGGATTGCTGGCCGCAGGGCTGATGCGCCGCCGCGTCCGGCAATAGGTTTTCGCGGTGGAGGGCACGCGCGAGCACTGCCCTCCACCAGCCATCTACAATGTGAGGTTATGGACCTCACCGGAAAGCGAATCGTCATCTATTGCGAGAATATGTACCAGGAGATGGAACTCTGGGTTCCGCTCTATCGTCTTCAGGAAGCAGGGGCGCAAGTAGTGCTGGCGGGCTCAAAGGCCAACCAGACCTATACCAGCAAACTGGGCTACCCCGCCACAACGACCATGTCCTACGACGAGCTCAACGCGAATGACTTCGACGGAGTCATCATTCCCGGAGGTTTCGCGCCCGACCACATGCGGCGTTATCCCAAAGCCAATCTATTCGTGAAGCAGATGGATGATCAGGGCAAGCTGGTGGCGGCGATCTGCCACGGCCCATGGGTGCTGTGCTCGGCGCACGGGATGTTGAAGGGGCGCAAGGCAACCAGCTTCTTCGCCATCAAGGACGATGTGGTGAACGCCGGCGCCAATTGGGAAGACGCGGAGGTGGTGGTGGATCGCAACCTGGTCACCTCGCGCATGCCGGGCGATATTCCCGCCTTCAACAAGGCCTGTCTGGAAGTGCTGGCGCATGCGCCGGCCGCCGCATGACGAACGGCCCAGCCATCTCCGTTCGCGGGTTGACGAAATCCTACGGTGAAGTGGAGGCCGTGCGCGGCATCGACTTTGAGGTGCAGCCGGGCGAAGTGTTCGGATTGCTTGGGCCAAACGGCGCGGGCAAGACGACCACTGTGGAGATCCTGGAGGGATTGCGTACACGCACTGCGGGCGAGGTGCGGGTGCTCGGTTTCGATCCGGCCAGCCAGTCGATGCAGATCAAGGATCGCATCGGTGTATCGCTGCAAGCCACCAATCTGCCGGAGAAGATTACGGTGCTGGAGGCGATCGAATTGTTCGCCGCCTTCTACACTCGCAACACCGATCCGCACCAGTTGCTGAAGCGCTTGCAGCTTTGGGAGAAGCGCAACGCCTTCTACACCACGCTGTCGGGCGGACAGAAGCAGAGGCTGGCGCTGGCGCTGGCGATGGTCAACGATCCGTCGCTGGTGTTTCTCGATGAGCCCACTACCGGGCTCGATCCACAGGTGCGCCTGGAGATTCACCATCTCATCACCGAGCTGCGCAAAGCCAACTGCACCATTCTGCTCACCACGCACTACATTGAGGAAGCGGAGCGGCTGTGCGACCGGGTCGCTATCATCGACGCGGGCAAGATCATCGAAATGGGCAGCCCGCGCGAAATCCAGCAGCGCACGCTCGGCAATTCGCTCATCGAATTACAGACCGCCGGGGCATTGCCTGCCGCCCTGCCGCAGTTTGCCGACGCCGAAAAGGTGCATGTGTCGGAAGATCGCAAGTCGCTCACCGCGCATTCCGCCAAGCCCGCACGCACGCTGGTGGATATCGTGAAATGGATCGATCAGGCCGGAGTGGAACTGCTCGATATCCATCTGAAGCGGCCGACGCTGGAAGACGTATTCATTGAACTGACCGGGAAGAGCCTGCGCGAGTAGCCCATGCGAACTTATATTGCCTATACCCTTACTACGCTCAAGCTCGTGATGCGAGATCGCGTGGTGCTGTTTTTCAACTACTTCCTTCCGCTGATGTTCTTCGTTGTCTTCGCGCAGACGTTTCGCGCCGACAAGGGCGGCGCCATCAGCCAGGTGATCACCATGGTGTTGATCCTTGGTGTGCTCGGCTCAGGCTTCTTCGGCGCCGGACTACGCGCGGTGCAGGAACGCGAGCTGAACATTCTGCGAAGGTTCAAAGTGGCGCCGATCACTCCGCTGCCGATTCTGGTGGCGAGCCTGATCACCGGGTTGATCAGCTATCTACCCTCGCTGTTCCTCATTCTGGCGATTGCCCGATTCTATTACGGAATGCCGTGGCCGGAGCGCTGGCTTTCGTTAATGGTGCTGCTTTCCGTAGGGTTGCTGTCGTTCCGCTCGATGGGTCTGATCATCGCCGCCGTTGTAAACACGATGCAGGAAAGCCAGATCATTATTCAGTTGCTGTACCTGCCGATGCTGTTTCTGAGCGGCGCCACGTTTCCCGTGAGCGTGCTGCCTACGTGGCTGCAGACCATCGCGCAATTCCTTCCGGCGTCCTATTTGTACACCGGACTGCAGGGGATTCTGGTGCAGCGGGAAAGCGCGTGGGCCAACAGAAGCGCGATCGGGGCCATGATGGCGACGCTGTTGGTGGCGACGTTCCTCGGCGTGAAGCTCTTCCGCTGGGAGAAAGACGAAGTCATGCCGCCCAAAGCGAAGCTCTGGCTGCTGGTGGTCTTTCTGCCGTTCATCGGGCTCGGCACGTATCAGGCCTACAGCAAGGACAATGTTGCGAAGGCGAAGATTCTCTATCGCGAGATGCGGCGGGATCGCGCGCTGCTCATCCGCGGCCCGCGCATCGTGGTCGGGGACGGCAAAGTGATTGCGTCGGGCGGAGTGCTGATTCGCAATGGGAAGATCGCCAAGGTGTTTGATACGGTGCCGGCCGAGGACTCGGAAAAAGCCGAATCCGTGGAGGCCACAGGGAAGACGCTGCTGCCGGGGTTGAATGACGCGCACGTGCATCTGCTGGCGCCGGGCGGCGTCATGGAATCGTACAAGGATTTCAAACCCGATCAGGTGATCGCCCGCGCATTGGCCGCCTATCTCTATTCGGGTGTGACGGCGGTAAGCAGCATGGGCGACGCAGGGTCAATGGTGAACGACGCCAAGCGGTTGATTGACAGCGGGGATAAGCAGGGCGCCGAGGTTTTTCATTCCGGCAAGATGTTCACCACGCCGGGCGGACATGGAACCGAATACTTCAAACGCATGCCGGAAAATGTGCGCAAACTGGCGGAGCAGGAAACGCTGTTCCTGCCGAAGACGCCGGAAGAAGCGCGGCGGCAAGTGGATCAGGCTCTCGCCGCGGGAGCCACTTCCGTCAAGATCATTCTCGAGAGCGGGAATGCGGGCATGCTCTTCAACCGTATGGATACGAGCATCGCGAAGGCGATTGCCGAGGAGGCACGGAAGAAGGGACTCGCCGTCGCCGTGCATACCGGCGATGCGCGGGATGTTGCCGATGCGATCGCGTTCGGGGCCACCAGCATTGAACATGGCTCGGTGCGTGAGGCAATCCCGGATGAGCTTTTCGCGGCGATGGCGAAGCAAGGGATCGCTTACGATCCGACGCTGACGGTGATTGAGGCGTTGAGCGAATTGAAGCAGGGCAGGCTGGGACTGCTCGATCGCACCCTGGTGCAGCAAGTGGCTCCGGAAGGATTGATCAAGGCGAGCAAGGCGGCACTCTCCAAAGCGGCGGCAACAGGCGATGTGCCGGTGGCGATGGGCATCGCCGAGGACAATCTGCGCCGCGCCTACAAGGCGGGTGTCAAACTGGTGACCGGCTCCGACGCCGGCAATATGCTGGTGATCCATGGACCCACCGTGCACCGCGAAATGCAGTTATGGGTGAAGGCGGGCATCCCGGCGGAGGTAGCACTCACAGCAGCCACGCGAAATACCGCGGAATTACTGGGAATTGGCAAGCGCACTGGATTAATCCAAGTGGGTTACGAGGCTACGATGCTGCTGGTGGATGGGAATCCGTTAGAAGAGATCGCGGCCACGGAGCGAATCTCCGGAGGCGGAGTGTTCTTCAAGGGAGAACGCGTGGATCGCGCCGGATTGTTTGATAAGGATTAGGTCGCCTGCCAGGTTAGCCAGCGGCGAATGGTCCAATAGAGATCCTTGAACGCCAGTTGGTCGTGATTCACGCCGAGTTCGAAGGTGAGTTGCGGCAGGTCGAAACAGAAGCGCTGGAATTTCAAGGTAAGGTGCAGCGGGCCGGCAAGAGGTTCCGGGGTGGAGCATTGCAGCCAGTTGCGCACAACTTCGATGGCGGTTGGGATGTTGGCAAAGTGGGCCTCCGGATCCTGGCCGCCGATGTCGGAAAGGAACTGCCGGTAGCGGTAGCGATCACGGTCAAGGATGAGGGTTCGTTTCGCGCGTTGCTCGTCGGAGCCGTAGAATTTGCAGCCGAGGTAGAGGCCGAGTTCGAAGGGCATGTTGAAGCGGGGCAGATGGGTGGTGGGGCTCAATTCGGTACGGGAGATATCGTGAATGCCGAGGGCGCATTCGGAGATGATGCGGCGGATCTTATCGAGGCGCACTTCGCCGGAGTCGATGTCTTCGAGGGCGCAACGCGGGTCGAAGCCGCAGGCCTGAATTGTGAAGCAGATTGCTTGAAAGAACTCAGCGTATTCGCGATCAAAAGGGCAATTGATGAATACGTTCTTATTGGGGGTTGCCAGACTGTTTGGCTTCACGGGCTTTGCGTGCAGCGATGACTTTTTTCACCGCCCGGTCAATCTCCTTCACCGTGAACCTGCTGCGGAATGGAGCCCTTGGCGATAGCCGGATGAGGCTGAAGTCATCGGCCGGATCCAGCGGCTGCTTCTTTTCCTTAGCTTGTTTGGCGGAGGTCGCGGGCATATTTACTCCTTGAGTATAGCTCTCACCAATCTTATCGGGAAGGTGCACCCGTAACTTTAATGAAGGCTACCCCACCGGCCGCCCGCTCCAACGCGTGATCACCTCCGCCAACTGGCTCGGATTCAGCGGTTTGGACAGATAGTCATCCATGCCGATGGCGAGGCATCGCTCACGGTCGCCCTCCATCGCCGAGGCCGTTAACGCAATGATCGGAGTCCGCCGGTCACACTCCGATCGGCGAATCTCAGCAGTGGCCTGAAAGCCATCCATCTCCGGCATCTGCACGTCCATCAGAATCACATCGAACTCTTCGTTGCGAGCGATGCGGCACGCCTCCACACCGTTGTTGACGGTGCGAATCTGGTGGCCCAACCTGGTCAGCAACCGCTCCGCCACGCGGCAGTTGATGGGGTTGTCTTCCACCAGCAGGATCCTCGCCGGTTTGCCGGCAGCAGAGGATTCCACCACGGCCTGCCGCTTCTCTTCCGGAAGATGCTTCACCGAGGACACATCCAGCGGCAGGGAGAGCCAGAAGGTGGAGCCTTTGCCGGGCTCCGACATCAGTCCGATTTCCCCGCCCATCAGATGCACCAACTGGCGGGAGATCGCCAGCCCAAGACCAGTGCCGCCGTACTTTCTTGTCGTAGCGCCGTCGGCCTGCGTGAATGGACGGAACAGTTTCGTCGCCACCTCCGGCGCGATGCCGATGCCGGTATCCACCACTGAGATCCGGACACGGCTGCCTGTCTCACCGTGCTCGGGGTCAGCAACAATGCGCACACTCCCGCGTTCGGTGAATTTCACGGCGTTGACCGCAAGATTCGTGATGATCTGGCGAATACGATCCGGGTCGGCGCGCACGATAGGCGGCAATGAGGGGTCCCACTGCAGCCCGAAATCGATGCCCTTCTCCTGGGCACGAAAACGCAACAGCGCAACAACACCTTCCATGGTGGAGCGCAGATCCATGTCCACGCGGTTGACGCTGAGCTTACCGGCTTCGATTTTCGAAAAATCGAGAATATCATTCAGCACGGTCAACAAGGAGGCAGCGGAATGCTGAATAGTATCCACCATCTCGCGCTGCTGATGATCGAGGCGCGATTCGCTCAGCAAGGAAGCCATGCCGATAATGCCGTTCATCGGAGTGCGGATCTCATGCGAGATGTTAGCCACGAACTCCGATTTGGCGGCATTCGCCTTTTCCGCCAGTTGCCGCGCGTGCCGGGCGCGAAGCGCTTGCACCACAGCCAGCGCCACGGCCAGCGCCATTAGAAAGACCGTGGTCCACAGGACCTGCGTCGTGCGCCGCGCCTCCAGCCCTTCGAGGATGGCCTGCATTTCGCTTGGTGCATCGTGGAACCACTTGGCCTGCAATCGCGCGATGCTGCCGTCTTTCGACAGCCGTTCCAGTTCCTGCCTGAGCGCCTCCGCCGTGGGCGTAAAGGCGAAACTCGACGCCAGCCCCACCGATACGGACGGCTCTTCCAGCGGGATCGGCAATAGATCCACTTCCCGGCATCCGGGCGGTTTCTCCATCAGCGTCACCATCGCAACACGGTACTCAAAGAACGCCGCATCGGCCTCACCCTTGCACACACCTTCCACCGTCGCATTGACGCCGGGGAAGATATGAATCGACTGCGACTTGAACTGACGCTTGGCCGTTTCCGTGGCGCCGTAGGTGCCATCCACCGCAATGCGATCCGGAAAGCGCTTCTGTGCCCAGCGGCTACCGCGGGCCCGCGGCGTGAGCAGACAGAAACTCATGCGCATCCACGGATCGGTAATGTGGAACTTTTGCGCCCGCTCGGCCGAACCGGCCATGCGAGGCCAGATATCCACTTTGCCGCTCAGAATCGAATCGTCGGGCCGCGCATCCCAATAGACCCACTCCAACGGAATCTGCAGCCTGCTGGCCGCTTCGTCAATTGCTTCGAAGGCAAATCCTTCCGGTTTCCCGGCGGAATCCTTTGCATAGTAAGGAAATGCGTCGTTGAATCCGATACGCACGGGCTTCGTGTGGAGGGGAGCCTCGCGTCTGCAAGCGACGCCGAATAGGAGAAGGAAAGCCGTAACTAGGGTAACGGCATGAGACCAAGCCGGAGGATGTGGTCTAGACAGTACAGCCACGGTCATGGCTAGTATGGTCCAAACTGGAGGGGAATGGTATAGGAAAAAGGTTCTAAGTAAGTGGAGTTTTCTCCCAATTCCCCATTTCTTTATAGGTAGCTTCCCCGACCTCGGCCGTTGTCGCGTGGATTCGCACCGTATCGTGCAGTTCAATCGCGTATCCGCCGGCCAGCGTAACCGCCACGGGGATGTGTTCCCTTGCCGCCAGCTCAAAGACGATGCGGTCGCGTTCCCGCAGCCCGTCAAACGTCAGGTTGAGCCCGCCCAGTTGGTCCTGGCAGTAGGGATCCGCGCCGGCCACGTAGAAGATGATGTCGGGGCGAAAACCGGGTATCGCGATGTTGATGGCCTCCGACAGGCGCCGGATGTACTCGGAGTCTCCGGCATTGTCCTCCATATGGATATCGATGCTGGAGGGAGGCTTCTCCTCCGGATAGTTGTCGCGCTGATGGATGGACAAGGTGAACACAGTCGAATCATTGGCGAAAATCGCGGCGGTTCCGTTGCCGTGGTGCACATCGGTATCGATCACCATCGCGCGGGGGGCAAGATTTTCCCGCTGCATCTTGCGCACGGCGATCGCTACATCGTGAATCGCGCAGAAACCTTCCCCATGATTGGGGAATGCATGGTGAAAGCCGCCACCAATATTGAAGCCGATGCCGTGCTGTAGCGCCAGCCTTGCGGCGAGTATCGTCCCCCCCGCGGCAAGCCAGAAGGCGCGCACCACCTGCTGGCTGTAGGGGATCTCCAAACGCATGATGTCGGCGTAGGTGATGGTGCCGTACTTCAACTTACGGATCCATTCCTGTGTATGGACCAGGGCCACATCCTCATCGGCCGCCGGTTCCGGCACATGCACTTCCTCCGGCGTGAGAATGCCCTTGTCCATGAGCGCCTGGCGCACCAGTTTGTACTTCACGGTTGGAAAGACGTGATCGCCGAACTGGAGATCGTACAGGTCGTGATAGACAAACGCTGTCTGCGACATAAGATTAGGTTGCTTGCAGGGCGGTGATGATGGCGACGGAGTAAATATCTTCCTCCGAACATCCACGGGACAAGTCGTTGGCCGGCTTGGCGAGCCCCTGCAGGAACGGACCAATCGCCGCTGCGCCACCCAACCGCTCCACCAGTTTGTAAGCAATGTTGGCGCTCATCAGATTGGGGAAGATGAGCGTATTGGCGTGTCCGGCCACGGTGGAGCCTGGCGCCTTACCGCGGCCGATGGCTTCGACGATCGCTGCGTCGGCTTGCAATTCGCCATCCGCGTGCAAATCAGGCGCTCGCTCGCGCAGGATACGCATCGCTTCCACCACTGCGTCCACGCTCTCGCCCTTGCCGCTGCCCTTCGTCGAATAGCAGAGCAAGGCGACGGTGGGCTCGGCGTCCAGCAACGCGCGCGTGCTCTTCGCCGTGGCGATGGCGATCTCGGCAAGTTCCACCGGCGACGGTTCAATCACCACCGCGCAGTCGGCGAACGACAGCATTCCGTTCACGCCGTAGGAGGCATCGGGCACGGCCATAAGGAACACGCTCGAAACGGTCTTCACGCCTTGCATCGAGCCAATGCAATGGAGCGCGGCGCGAACCGTTTCCGCAGTCGTGTTGGCGGCACCGCCGACAAAGCCATCCGCATCTCCGGCCGACACCATCAAAGCCGAAAAATAGAGCGGCCGCGGCGCGATAGTGGCGGCTTCCATCTGCGTCATGCCCTTGGCGCGGCGGCGTTCGTGATAGAGGCGCGTGTAGTCCTGCAGTTTCGGGCTCGTGGCGGGCTCGATAAAAGTCACCCCCGCGGGCGGGTTGGCCGGGGGCGCACCGATCAGAATGGGCTCAACCAGGGAATCAGCGGCAAGGCGGCGGGCAGCGCCGATAACACGGGCGTCCGTTCCTTCCGGGAACACAATGCGTTTCTTCGGACGCATGGCACGGACACGCTCTTTCTGGCGTTCCATGTATGCGATGGCGGTCTGCGGCAGAGACATAAGGATTCGCTTGTATTGTAGCGCCCCCGTGCATCCCTTCCCGCGTTGAGCATGCGGCTTGACATACCCAGACTCGGCGCACAAAATGTTCCCAGGGCTGCTGATGCGGGCGATGACAGAAAGGTAGCGTTCTTGTGCGCAACGCAATCCGTGGAATCGTGTCGAATGCAGTCATCGTGGGAGCACTGGCCATCGCCGCCAGCGCTCAACCCACTGCAGGCCGTGATGCAATCTGCACCCAGGCCACTACGTTCGCCAGCCGAATCGAGTTCGCCGATGCCAGCCGGGCAAGGCGCGTCCTCGGCCATCGAGACGCTTGGGCGAAGCAACTGAGCAGGCTCGACCTCGGCGCCAGGCTGAGAAACACCGAACCCGCCAGTGTGCCGGAGTTCCTGGCCTTTGCCGCGGCGCAAGGCCTGGGATGGTCCGGCGCGGAAGAGGCCGCCTGGAAAGACGTTGCCGTCAAAGTGAGTGAAGCATTGAAGGGGCTCCAACTCTACATCCCCAACATCGAACTGGTGAAAAGTACAGGGCAAGAAGAGTTTGACACGCCATACACTCGCGCCCGCGCCATCGTTCTTCCGGCCTCGCGCGCCGCGTTGCCATCGCTCAATGCGCGCGCTGCATTCTTCCTGCTGGCCCACGAACTGTTTCACATCCTCTCCCGCGAGGACTCCACCATGCAGGATCAACTCTACGGTCTGTTGGGCTTCAATCTGCTTCACAGATTTGAGTATCCTCCCGAGTTGGAGGCAACGCGGGGCAGCAATCCAGATGCGTTTGACTACGCGCACGTTCTCACCGTGCAGACGGGCGCAGAGCGAGTCAGTGTCATTCCGCTGATTCAGACCTCAAGGCCGTTGAGCGAAATTCTCAAGCTGAGCAGCTTCTTCGAAGCTTTGGACATCGTGCTGTTGGCCGTGGACGGCGCCACAGGAAAGGCGCTCCGCAATGAGAGCGGCCAATTGCTGCAATACGGCTTCGGCAATACAAACTGGGTTCAGTTGATGCAGCGCAATTCGTCCTACATCATTCATCCGGAAGAACTGCTGGCGGATAACTTCGCCACGTTGCTCGAGTGGCGCGCCACCGGAGCCCTGCCGGCCCGCACCCCTGGCGGCGATGCTGTCGACGACGCAGCCCTGCTCACCTCCATCCGCGATACACTGGCCGCGAATTGTGGCCAGTAGCATCCCAAGCCTGCTCTGCGCTTTGCCCCGCGCATCTCGGCTATAATTCCACTTCGGGCTTTTATTCGTTAGGGAAGGACTCATCCATGAGAAAAAAAGTAACGGTTGTCGGCGCCGGTAACGTCGGCGCAAGTTGCGCGGTTTGGCTGGCCGGCAAGGAAATTGCCGATGTCGTGCTGGTGGACATCGCCGAAGGCGTTCCGCAGGGCAAAGGTCTCGATCTGCGGCAGGCGGGCCCCGTTGAGGGCTACGACACAGCCATCGTCGGCGCGAACGACTACGAAGCGACGGCCAACTCCGATGTCGTGGTGATCACCGCCGGTTTCCCCCGCAAACCAGGCATGAGCCGCGACGATCTGCTGATGGCCAACTACGACATCGTGAAGGCTGCCACGGAGAACGTGACGAAGTATTCTCCCAACGCGATCCTGATCATTGTCACCAACCCGCTGGATGCCATGTGCTGGACCGCCTACCAGGTTTCGAAGTTCAGCAAGAACCGCGTCATCGGCATGGCCGGCGTGCTGGACACGGCGCGCTACCGCACGTTCCTGGCGATGGAGCTCGGCGTTTCGGTGGAGAACATCCAGGCCCTCGTGCTCGGCGGCCACGGCGACACCATGGTGCCGCTGGTGCGTTTGACCAGCGTCTCCGGCATCCCGCTCACCGAGCTTCTGCCGCAGGAGCGGATCGACGCCATTGTGCAGCGCACGCGCGACGGCGGCGCCGAAATCGTGAAGTACCTCAAAACAGGCAGCGCCTATTATGCTCCGGCGGCGGCCGCCGTGGAGATGGTGGAATCCATCCTCAAGGACAAGAAAAAAGTTCTGCCTTGCGCCGCTTTGCTGGAGGGCGAGTACGGGTATAATGGCCTCTTCGTGGGCGTGCCGGTGAAGTTGGGCGCCAACGGAATTGAGAAGATCTACGAGGTCCAGCTCACCGATGCGGAGAAGGCCATGCTCGACAAGAGCGCCGCCGCGGTGAAGGATCTGGTGGATACGATCAAAACGAAGACGGGAGCGTAGTTGGGAAGGGCAGCACCAATCGCAAAATCTCTCTCTGAGGAGTGAAGACGGCAATGACTGAGGAAACGGTAAAAATCATCAGCGGAGTACTGGCACTCGTGCTGGTGGCAATCATCTTCATGCGGCGGAAGTCGAAGAAAAAGACCGACGCCGCGGATGATTTTTAGACCCAATTGAGCGTATGGCGAAACAGGGCAAAAAAACCCTCGCCGCCGCGCACGATGACCCCGCCGGTAACGGCGATCCACAGCTGAACGAAAAATATACCTGCTTCCAGCTGAAACTAGCTCCCTCGGCGATCCATCGCTGGGGGATCTATGCTCTGGAGCGGATTCCGCCGCGGCGCAAGGTGATCGAATATACCGGCGAGAAAATCAGCCGGCGCGAAACCAAGCGGCGCGACGCGCGGAAGTTGCATTATCTGTTCACGCTGGACAATTACTGGACAATCGACGGGGCAGTCGGTGGCAGCGGCGCCGAGTTCATCAATCATTCGTGTGAACCCAATGTCAGGGCGGTGATCCTGAAGGGGCACATCCTCTATTTCAGTAAACGCTGGATAGAAAAGGGAGAGGAGTTGACCATCGACTACCATTTCCCTAAAGATGTGGAACGGGTGGAATGCAAGTGCGGCACCAAGGAGTGCCGCGGCACAATCAATGTGAAGTAGAGGCGCGGAGCTGTTGGACTTCCTTCTGCAGTTCCGCCACCGCTTCGTCGTCCTTCAGTTGTTTCTGCACTTCAATCTCAAGCGTCAGGAAGCGGTGAATTTCGAAGAGGTGCCGTTGGCGGTCACGGCCCTTCATCGCCTGGGCGCGGTGGAAGTCGACGGCCTCTTTGTAACGCTTCACTAACTCTTCTTTCATTCCGGGCGTGGGCATCTTCCGCACCGAGGCTTCGTTCTGAGCCACGATGCGATGATAAGCCGCCTCCGCGGCCGCATCGTTCTTGAGTGCGGTGTAGAGCAGCGCTTCGGTGCGCATGGCGGAATTGCGATGCGCCACCGTCATAGTGGATGTGGAATCGATCTTTTCCGCCTGCGCGATGGCCTGTAGCGATCCCTCCACGTGCGGTTTGGACTGGTCGGCTAATCCGGCTTCGATGAGGGCTTTCGCCAGTTGCTCATGCGCCGCGGAAAGATCGTAGTAACACAAGACGCTATTCTTGTCCTTCTGCAGATTGTCCATCGAGATGGCCAACTGGCGCCGATGGTGTGCGATCGCCCGCTCATATTGCTTTCTGGCGAGGTAGGCACGGCCCACCATGGACTCCAGCACGAATTCATCCCGATCGCCAGTGGCTTCTTTGCGGGCTCGCATTCTCGCCAGCAGAGGCCGGGCCTGCTCTAAGGTAGCAATCGCCAGGTCGTGCTGCCCCGTCTTAAGGTAGAAGCCACCCAGTTGAGAAATACTAACGTGCCGGCTGCGTATCACCGTGTAATCATCGGGCGATTGTTTCACCAACGCAGCCGTGAGTTCGTATGCCTTGCGATAGTAGATCAACGCATCAGTGTCGTTCCCCAATTGCTTATCCAACTCGGCAAGTTTGCCGTAGAAGGCGAGCAGAATGCGCTCAGCCTTATCGCCTCCAAGCGCCACCGACTGCTCCGCGGCGGCAAGCGCATCCAGGTAGTACTGGCGAGTGGCGCCAAAGTTGCCATCCAGATGAGTGATGTCCCCCATGCCAGCCAACGCTTTCGCCTTGGTGTAGAGGATCTTCGCATTGGGCCCGTTCCGCGTTAGTACGGAATTGCACACATCCAAAGCGCGCAAGTAGCTGACGCGAGCACCAGCCGAGTCACCCAGACTATGCTTGTTCCGCGAGCGCTGTATGCTGCCTAAAACGGCATACGACTTGGCCAAATCGTCGGCAAGGTCCACATCATCACCGCGCTCACGTGACAGGATTTCCAGATACTGATGTGCCATCGCCACCAGTTTCTTGCGCGCATTCGTCGACCCGGGCAAAGGAGAAATCTCATGTTCAATCTCGAACAGAAATTTTCCGGCGAGTTGGCGCAAGTCTTCAAAACGCTCCTTGGCTCTCGCTGCGTTAGCCTGAGCAATACGTGCCTGGCGTACGGTTGTGACGATGCCGCCGGTTAAACTGGCCAGGAACAAACCAACGGCAACGGCGGCATACGTATGCCGCTTGAGAAACTTGGAAGCGCGATACCCGGCCGTGGCGGCCCGTGCCGAAACAGGCATGCCTTCCAGGTAGCGGCGAATGTCCTCACCCAATTGCTCCGCCGAACCGTAGCGCCGCTCCGGCTCTTTGCGCATGGCCATCAGCACAATGTTGTCCAGGTCCCCGGCGAGTTCCTTCTTCACCGGAGTAATCACGGTGCTTGGCTTGCGCGGCTCCTGCTCGCACACCACGCGCATAAATTCAGGCAGCCCGCCCTCATTTTGATGGAACGGCAATCGGCCGGTGAGCAACTGGTACAGCACCACGCCCAGGGTATAGATGTCGGAAGCAACACCAATCGCGTCGCCCCGCATCTGCTCCGGGCTCGCATACTCCGGAGTCATCGCGTGCAGTCCGGTCTGCGTCAACGCCGCATCGGCTTGCAGAAACTGCGGAAATAGCGCCTTGGCGATGCCGAAATCGAGCAATTTGACCACGCCTTCAGGCGAAACCAGAATATTGCCCGGCTTCAGATCCCGATGCACCACCAGCCGCTGATGCGCGTATTGCACCGCCGAACAAACACTCATGAACAACTTCAGCTTCTGGGGAAGCGTGAGCTGTTGATCCTCGCAGTAGCGATCCAGCGGGAGTCCGCCGCTGATGTACTCCATCACAAAGTACGGCTCGCCGGCGTCCGTGGTGCCGCCGTCAATCAATCGCGCGATGTTAGGGTGCTCCAGCGAAGCCAGAATCTGACGCTCCTGCCGGAAGCGCCGCAGCATCTCCTCGCTCTGCACGCTGTTCTGCAGAATCTTGATTGCGACATGCTTGTGAAACTCGTTGTCGGATCGCGTGCCGAGGTAGACAACTCCCATTCCTCCGCGTCCAATGATGCGTTCCAGCCGGTAAGGCCCTACATAGCGTGGCGGGGGCGCAGATTCACTGCTAGCGTACGGCTCCTGATACATGGCTTCCCTCTTCTCTATCGACGGGCGGTGGTGATATCGTTAGTGTTTCCTATGCTATCTCTCCTTGGATTGCTTTTGTTGGCCCTACCCGCGACATGCCAGACGTACGACATCCTTTTGAAAGGCGGCCACGTGCTGGACCCGGCCAATCAGATCGACGCTGTCCGCGACGTGGCCATCCGCGGAAACACCATTGCCCGCGTGGCGGCGAACATTCCGGAGTCTGAGGCGCGCAAAACAATCCGCGTGGATGGGCGCTATGTGACACCAGGTTTGATTGACCTGCATTTTCACTCCTACGGCTACAGCGGCGCCATCTTCCCTGACGACACGGCGTTGCTGGCCGGCACCACCACGGTTGTTGACGCGGGAGGGCCCGGCTATCGCACCTACCTCGATTTCAAGAAGAAGATCGTCCAACGCACCCGCACTCGTGTGCTCGCGCTGATCAACATCGCCGGTGGCGGCATGGTGGGCTCTGCGTCGGAAGATAACGTCGCCGACATGCTTCCCGACAAGACCGCGGAAGTCATCAAGGCCAATCGCGACGTGATTGTGGGCATCAAGGTGGCGCACTTCGGCAAACCGGGCTGGGACGCGCTGAAGCGGGCCATCGAGGCCGGGCGACTGGCCGGTGTGCCCGTCATGGTGGACGACAAAATCTTCACCAACAGCGAACGAACCTCGCGGGAGAAGCTGCTCGACGTAATGCGCCCCGGTGACATGCACACCCACATGTATAACGACCGCCAGGTGGAAGTGGTGAGCCGCTTTAACGGCAAGGTGCAGGAATACGCCATCGAAGCGCGCCGCCGCGGTGTTCTGTTCGATCTCGGCCATGGCGGCGGAAGCTTCCTCTGGACCGTGGCCATGCCCGCCGCCAAACAGGGCTTCTACCCCGACACCATCAGTACCGACCTGCACTCGTCCAGCATCATGATGCAGCAAAGCGACATGCCCAATTGCATGTCGAAGATGATGCTGCTCGGCATGAAGTTTGAGGATGCGGTCATGAAATCCACCATGATGCCGGCCAAGGTGATCGGCCGGTTGCCCGAGATCGGCACGCTCGGCGAAGGCAAAGTGGCCGATATCGCCGTGCTGACCATCCGCGACGGCACGTTCGCTTTCAAGGACGCCTGGGGTAAGAAAATGTTTGGAACAAAGAAAGTCGAAAATGTTTTGACCATCCGCGATGGCAAACTGGTCTACGACGCGGAAGGACGCGGATTCCCCGAATGGACCAAGGCCGGCGCCTACGAGGTGATCCCGTGACGAAGACACTGCTACTGATGGGACTCGCCTGTTGCGCCGCCGCGCAGGCCCAGATTTACGACATTCTGATCAAGAACGGGCAGGTCATCGATCCCGCCAACGGGCGCAACTCGCGCATGGATATCGCCATCGTCGGTTCGAAGATCGTCAAAGTGGCGAAGGACCTTCCTGCCTCGAAAGCGCGCACGGTGGTGGAGGCCGGCGAATACGTGGTCACCCCCGGCCTCATCGACCTGCACGTCCATTTCGATGCGCACGGCGCCTGGCTCAATCTCAATCCCGATCACAATGCCCTGCGCTTCGGCGTGACCACGGCCGTGGATGCGGGTAGTTCCGGCGCCGACAATTTCGAGGCGTTTCGTAAGCGTGTCATTGACGATGCTGACACGCGTGTGCTCGCGTTCCTCAACATTGTCTCCGGCGGCATGTACGGCGCGGAGGTGGAGAACGATCCGAAACAGATGAACGTCGCCAAGGCTGTCGCCATGGTGAAGAAGCATCGCGATGTGATCGTGGGTATCAAGACCGCGCACTACCGGCCCGCCGATTGGATCGCCGTCGATAACGCGGTGAAAGCCGCCACCGAATCCGGCACAGTGACGATGGTCGACTTCTTCCCCCAACCTGGACGTGAGTATCCGGAGTTGCTGGCCAAACACATGCGGCCCGGCGATATCCACACGCATTTCTACGGCCGGCTGATTCCACAGTTGGATCAGAACAAGAAGGTGCAGCCCTACATGTTGGAAGCACGCAAGCGCGGGATTCTGTTTGATGTCGGCCACGGCGCCGGCGCCTTCTGGTTCCGCATCGCCGCACCCATGATCGCGCAGGGTTTTCTGCCCGACACCATCTCCACTGATTTGCACAAGAACAGCGTGATGCTTCCCAATGCCACCATGCCCAACGTGATGTCGAAACTGATGAACCTGGGAATGACGCTGGAGCAAGTAGTGGAGCGCAGCACACTGGCCCCGGCCAAAGCGATTGGGCGGAAGGAACTCGGGACGCTGAGTGAAGGGGCGGTGGCTGATGTGGCGCTGTTCATGGTGGAGCGTGGCACGTTTGCCTTCCTCGATTCGGGACATGGCAAGCTCACCGGCGACAAGCGCCTGCGCTGCGCGATGACCGTACGCAACGGCAAGATCGTTTGGGATGAGGATGGACTGAGCACCACCGACATCTCCCGCGCCGGCCCTTACAGTAACTTCAAATAGCAATCACCCATGCGGATCGCGGCAGCCGATTGGAGCGTGCATCCGCGCAAGCGCTGGGTCTGCGAGTGTGTGGATGGTGTGGTGTCCGCGCCGCGGCAAGTGGCGGATGCGGCAGCGCTGCTTTCCGGAGATGGACCCGCGGTGGTGGGCTTCGATTTTCCCATCGGCATGCCGGCGGCGTATTGCCGTGCGGCCGGATTCTCGCATTTCTTCGAATGCCTTCGCGTCGATTGGACGCCGTCGAATCATCCGGCGCTTGCGCAACCGTTCTTCCCGCAGACGCCGAACCGGAAGATGGCGGAATTGGAGGCCGTGCTGGGGATCGCCAGGGGTGACTGGCTCCGCGAGTGTGATCGCCTCGCTGGAGCAGCGCCTATGTTCTGGACGCTCGGCGCAAAGCAAGTGGGCAAAGCCGCCATCAGCGGATGGAAAGAAGTGTTGCGCGCAAGGCCGGAGGTCTGGAAGATATGGCCCTTCGAAGCTGTGGATGTACGGCGCGATCAGTGGGTCGCCGAGATCTATCCGGCGTTGGGTTATCCGAAGAACTTCGGCAAGCGCAACCCTGCGCGGCGGCGCGAGTATGCCGGGGAATTGCTGGCACGTGCGGCGCAACTGCAGTTGCGGCTGACTGCGGAGTGTGAAACGGCGGTGCAAGATGGCTTCGGTCCGCACCCGGATGGCGAAGATCCCTTCGATGCCTTCGTTGGGTTGGTGGGAATGGCAGAGAGCTTGGGCGATATTCCCTCTCGGGCGCCATTAGGAGATCAGTGCGAAGGCTGGATTCTGGGCTTGCCTGAATCTTGAGCGAGGCACGTGAGAAGTCGTTCCGCATGCGGAGCACGCTCACGAACTTTTTCGGGATTGATCAAAGTGAGAATTTCGAAAGCGTGTCCACCTTTTGAATACGCACCCTTGTTGCAGTCTTTCGCTGCAGCCTTCAATCCGTCGAACAGATCGGGCTTTGGTATCTCTTCAACCCCAGGACGCGCGCTCAGGTCCTGTACCCGAAAGCAGGAGCCATAGTATTGCTGAAGGGCCTCTACGTCACAGTGAAACCACGGCTCCATTACTTGAGCCATGATCTGAATCGGCTCAACCAGATTGCGTGGCGTCGCCTGGAGGAGATACAGCATCGCAATAAGGTTGGATTTCCCGGCTCCACTAGGTCCGATCAAAACGTTGAGTGAAAGTAGCGGAATCTCGGGCGTCTCAGGTCCGAAGGAGAGCATGTTCCGAAGCTTGATGGACATACTACCCACTCTTTCTTGCGCCACACACCGTCACTCGATACCGATGCGAATTCCCGTTCGCATCGATCACCTCCTCATACTCCACCCCCTCCTCCCAATAGTCCACCTCCACTCCAAACCCCGTCAGATAATCCCGCAATTTCACTCCGGGCCAGAAGCGCTCCCACAACCCCGAATCATTAAACGCAAACGGAGTCGCCAGCACCAGCCGCCCGCCCGGTGCGAGCACGCGCAGCATCTCCACCAATGCTCGCAGCGGATCGCGCACGCGGCACAGCACCAGCGCCCCCAGCACCACATCAAACGACCCCGCATGAAACGGCAGATCCAATGCATCCGCCTGCGCCACCCACACATTCTTCTGGCGAAGCACGCGGGAGAACGCGACACCGGGCCGGCCCCGATACTCCCAGGCCGGCAGGGCCATTTCCCTTCCCTGCACCAAAATCTCCCAAGCCCTGCGTGCCATTTCCCGGGAAATATCCACACAAGCAAATTCCGATTCCAGCATCAGCGGTGCACAATCATAGACAATTCGGCCCGGGCCGCAGCCGATATCCAAAACGCGCCTCGGCTGCCCGTCTTTCACCAGCGAAACCATCCGCGTGTACAGCGGCTCCGCAGCCGTCTCCCCAAACAGCAAGTGGCCATAGGCAATGCCCGTGTAAATATCCACCGTCGCCGAGCGGCGATCGTACAAACTATCCGCGTCCGGAGCAAACAGCGGGATCACTCCGTCCATCCACTCGTGCGGCGTGCGATTCAGGAAGTCAGGAAGTCCGTTCATGGCGCCAATGAATTCAGATAATTTTCGAGATACGTGTATCCATTCGGGGATACGCGCGCGGCATCGGTAGCGTCGGTAGCAGAAAGCCCCAGCGTTACCTCCACCGCGTCCGGAATCCCATCGCGGTCCGTATCCACCGGAGCCGGCGCAGTGGCCAGCACCGGATAGCCACCCACCTGCGTCTGCGAGTCGATGATCATCCCCGTCTGCGTACGCACGGCGTCCACAATCCGTGCATCCACCGCATCGCGCACACGCGAGGCGCCCACGCGCTCCAGCACGCGATCGTACGGTACACTCGCAGCCGCGGGAAAATCGAATCGCTCCGCCGCCAGCGTGTACTCGCCTTGAATCATCGCCACCCCGGTGTCAACGGGATCGAACACGCCGTTGCGATTGCTGTCGATGCGATTCCCGGTGGCGTAGATCCACGTGTTCACGCTCCCGCCGCGAAACGCGCGCACTCGCGCCGTGTTCCCCGTCGACACACCCGCCACCAGCGTATTCCCCGTATAATTCACCCGCGGAATGCCTTCCTCCAACGCGCCGCTGTAAGCCGCGTCGCCGCCCCAGTTGTAGATCACGTTGTTGGCAAACTCCAGTTGCACGTTGTCTCCGACGCGCGGATTGCGATTGCTGTGATGCGCATAGAGATTGTTGTGAAACGAATAGGCATCGAAGTTTCCATTGAAATCGCGGAGCAGCGTGCCGTACCCATGACTACCCTCCAGGTGGCAGGAGCGATTGAGGCTTTCGGCAATCAGCGCCCACTGCACCGTGACGCGGTTGGAATTCGTCACCGACAGCGTCTCATCAATGCTCCACGAGGCCGACACATGATCGAGAATCACATCGGAAGATAGATCCACACCCAGAGCGTCATCCTGAATTAAGGGGCAGTTCTCATCGCCTGCACGGAAGCGCAAATAGCGGATCACCACATGGCTGGCGCGAGTCACCAGCACACCGTAGCCTGCAATCGTGATCCCATCCCCAGGCGCGGTCTGCCCCGCCAGCGTCAGATTGGAGCGATTGATATTCAACCGCGAGCGCAATCGAATGGTGCCGGAGAGATCGAACACAATGGTGCGCGGCCCGGCCGCCGACACGATGCCCTGCCGCAAGCTGCCCGGCCCTGCATCCTCCAGCGTGGTGACATGATACACATCGCCGCCACGCCCGCCTAGCGCATAGGCGCCGTATCCCTCCGCGCCGGGAAACGCCACCACGCGATTGGGAGTGATCGTCAACAACCCGGCAGTCTCTCCGCGATAGTTCGCCGATGCCGCCACCGCGCGCACCACATAGCTACCTTCCGCCGAAGGAGCCTGCGCCACGCCATCATACGTAAACGTCACCGGCACGCCCGGCGGCACAGTGATCGCCGCCGCAGCGCGCGGAGTCCCATCAAATCGCTGATTCATGCTGCGCAGGGTGATGCGCGCCGCAACCGGCTCAATGGTGAACACTGCCGCTGCCTCCCCCTGATACACCGCATCTTCCACTACCGCCCGCACCTGGTACACACCGGCATTCACGGGCACATCCGGCGAGCCGTCAAACGTCATCCGCACGCGCAATCCCGCGGGTTCCGTCGTCACCAAAGGCTGCTGCGGCTGACCATTGTAGGTGCGTGTCAACGCACTCAATCGCACACTCGCGGTCACGCCCTCCCGCGGAGCCCATCCTCCAAGCGTAAACGCCGGATTCACCCATTGTGCCGCTTCCTCCACGCTCAACTCGCGCGACAACGGATGCCGCCCCGACCGGTCAGCCGGATTCCCACTCAGGCCCGTATTGCGAAACTCCCAGAAACGAATCCCCGGGTAACTGGCCGCCGTCACCGGCAGCACGGCGTTATTGAACTGCCAGCCCGCCGGCACAATGTGCGGCCCAATCGCCGAATACAGAATCACCACCTGGCTGTAGGGAAACGTATCCGGAGCAATGCGGCTGAAGAACGTGTTGTTCACTCCATCAGAAGCCGTCAGCCTGCATTCCATGAACACAAACCCCGGCTGGCCCTGGCCATTGCGCACCTGCGTCAACACACCGCCCGAAGTGACAGACCGCAACTCCACGCGCCGGAAATAGGCCGCGCCGCCGCCCCACAGAAAATCGACATCGCCCTCAATCAGACTATCGCCGAAGTAAGCCGTGCCCGTATTCACCAGCAACGTATCCTGAAAGCTCCGCAGCGTCACGTCAAACACGCGCACGCGCAGCGCATTCGTGCGCAACGCCTCGGCCTGCGATCCTCCGCGCGGCGTCGTATTGTGCAACGTGATGGACTCCAGTTGGAAGTCGTTCGCATCGACGGTGAACATCGGCCTGCTGGCGGTAGTCGGGTTGACGTTGTTGTTGTTGGGATAAGCGATCACGGTGCGCTCGCGCTCCACTCCGCGCACGGTGAGGAACGGCTTGGTGCCGCGCACGTATACGATCTCGCGGTACACACCGGGCTCCACGGCGATCACAACCGGCTGCGTATTTCCCGCCGGCACATGATCAATCGCGCCCTGCACGGTGCAGTAATCGCCGGCGCCCTCAGCCGACACGCGCAGCAAAGAGGCATCGGCCGCGGGCACACGAGGCGTTGTCGTGAAGCGCCACTCGATCCCTGTTGACGGGGCGCCAGCGGCATCCACCAACACGCCCGCATCCATCGTCACGGAATACGATTGCCCCGGCTCCAGGCCGGCGATCGAGTACACATACACGGTGTCATCCTCCACCAACACCGGCATGTAGCGATACGATGCGCCGCCGATGTTGCGGGTCTGAACCGGCTCGCTCAGATCGATGACGGCGGCAGCCGTGCCATCGGCACGCAGCACACGGATGCGGCCGCTTGTTCCCATCCGCACTGGCTGCGAGAAGCGCAGTGTCAACGGAGTGTCAATACACACTCCAGAACCACGTGGCGACGCTTCACTCAGCCGCATCGCCGACACCACCGTCAGCCGCGCTGCATTGCTGCTCACACTGCCGTTGGCATTGCTCACCAGCACCGTGTAGACACCCGCATCGGCAACTCGCGCGCCGGCCAACTGCAGCACCGCCGCGGCCGCACCCTCCACCACCGCGCCATTGCGGAACCATTGATAGGTCAATCCCGCACCGCTAGCCGTCACGGAAAGGCTCACCGGCAACCCAACCGTAGCCGTCGTATCGCGCGGCTGCACAGTGATCGCAGGCGGCGCACCCACCGGACCAGTCACCACGTTGAGTGTGACCCGATCGCTGATGATACTACCGCCATCATTGGAGATCACCACGTCATAGCCGCCCGAATCTCCCAAGCCCGCATTCGCCAGCCGCAACGAAGGCGTGCGGGCCGATTCATTCCCGGCAAGGCCCACGCCATCCCGCCGCCATTGGTAATCGAGATTCGCCCCTTGCGCGCCGACGAAGAACTGCACCGCCGCACCCACTGGCACGGTCAGACTGCGCGGCGAAGGCTGCGTCGTGATCACCGGAGGCGCCGGCAAATACGCTACAAAGAACCGGGTGAAGGTGAACCCGCTTGAGAATGCATTACTGATGATCCGCAGCCCGAACCAATCGAACGCCGTGTTCGGATTGGCGCTCGTTTCCACCGCGCTGTAGGAGTAGTTCTCCAACCCCGCGCCTTCCAGGGTCACAGTGAGCCGGGTACGATCCTCGCTCAACCGCTCCACCGCGTAGCGCAATGTGTAGGGCGTGTTGTCGTCCAGCGTCACCCGCGCATTCGGCCCGCTGCCGGCAATCTCAGTGAAATCGTCAAAGCTCAGAAAGATGTTCGGCTGGCCAGGAATGGTGCTGCGCCGGTACACGCGATACGGCGTGCCTGCCCCGCTGGCGAACAGCGCGGCCCCGTACCCGGTGTCATCGGAGAACACACCGGAATTCATCCCCCCTGTCAGATTCGCCGTCGTGCGCGTATTCTTCGAATCGAACAAGCCAAAGCGAATGTCCTGTCCGCTGGTGCGCTGAAAGCCTTCTAATGTGAACGTCGCTTCCGCCGTCAACCGGTCGCCGGGGCGCAGCACCAGCGGAGTGCCATCGGTGAAATGAATCCAGAACCCTTCCGAACTCGTGCTGATTTCGCTGAACCGCACCGAACCCGCCGTGTCGGTCCGCACTGTGTTCGCCCTGCCGTTGAACACCCGGAACGACTGTCGCGCCAGATCCTGATTCTGGCTATTGCCATCGGCGAACGTATCTTCGATACGGAGCGTCTGCGCGGCGAGCACGGCCGGCAGCGCAAGCAGAAAAAGAACGGAATGCATGGGACTCCGCATCAGGATAGCGGATTCGATTGCGGGTTACACCGCTAGCCTAACGCACGCGGCTTAGAACCGCTTTCCAATCGAGTGTGGGCGCCGGCGCATCGCGATGGCGACAGGTGCGAATCCCGTGAGCCAGAGAATCGCGGTGGAAGGCTCCGGCACAGCCGGGGAAATGGACCACGTGCCCGCACCAAACGAATCCAGATCGTCAGGCACAGACAACGTTTGAGAGATAAAGAGCTGTGGATAGGCTCCCCCAACCAGGACGTTGTTGACGGTCAGGAACTGGAATAATCCCAATCCGGAGAGAGCGCTGCTACTCCAAGCGCTGCTTTGATTCGGAACCCCGTCACACGCCCCGGAAAGCATGGCAAACGTCGCCGCACCCCCAGTAAGTGGGCTGATGCACGATCCGAACCCCGCCCCAGCTGTGGACGGAGCATTCGCCGACGCAGTCAGGTCGAACGTGATGCCGGCCCACTCGACGGTGAACGCGGAAAACGTAGAGGTCCCCGAGTCGTACACGAAACTCCCCGCCGTGGGAAGAGTTCCAGATCCGGAGAAATTGATGTTGTAAGTAGTACCCGCCTGGACGGCAGGCGTTGCCAGAGTGGCGAGCAGCACAAGCCCAGCTAAGATCGAAAGGCGCATGGCGCTATTCTTGCATTTTTCAGTACGATATCTTACAGATAAATGCATGAATTTCGTACTGTACTAGTACGAATCGAACATAATCCACCCTAGGCCGAATGATTCTCTAAGAAATCATCGTCAATCGACTGGCGTCCCCGGAACCCATCCTCCAACCCGTGCCACCACGTGATTCCCTGCTCCCCCAGCTTCCAGCACAAGTAAACCTCGCGCCCGCGGTAAAAGGTACGAAAATCAATGAGGCCGATATCGAGATCCTTCACTTCGCACCCATAGGACTGTATCTTCTCAATCGCCGCCCGCAGTTGTTTCGCGCACGTATCGCGGCGCGACTTCTCCGCCGCCAGCCGGGCCGAGTTCACCATGGCCCCGCCGCTCATCTGGATGCGGCTGGCTTCCTCGTGCAGCACTTCTTCGGCCTCGACATAGAATTTCTTCAATTCCAGTGCCGAGCGGATGGCCGCCTCCACGGCGGGAAGCACGGCCTCAGCCTCCCGCACGGTGAAGTATCGCGGTTGATCCATCTAAACGCCAGATACCTGCACGGCAAGCGTGCGATTGCGCGGCCCATCGAATTCGGCCAGGATGATGCTTTGCCAGGTGCCCAGCAACACGGTGGCATTCCGCACCTGCAAGCAGAGGGTTTGCCCCATCAGCATGCCGCGCATATGAGCGTCGGCATTCTGGCGCTCGCAATCGGAAAACTCCGGGTCGTTGTGCCGGTAGTATTCCTCGCGGTCCACTACCTTTTCGAAAAACACTTTCACATCGTGCAGCAACGCATCCTGCCATTCGTTGATGAAGACGGCCGTGGTGGTGTGGAGCGTCTGCAGATGGACGATGCCGTCCTTCACGCCGCTCTTGCGCACCACTTCGTTGATGCGGTCGGTCACGTTGGCGAGTTCCATCCGCTCTTTCGAGATCCAGTCAATGATCCGGTTGTAGACCTTGTACTGCGGGGAGGGAACGTTCTGGTCGGCGGTAGCATCCGCCACTTCTGTCATAGCCTTCACTGGACTCATGTTGCCTCTACTGTTGAGTGATAAGCGAACCCACCGGGACGATCCAACTTTTTCTGATCCTGAGGGCAATTATACCGCAGCAACAGCAGAGGCAGACTTGAACATCAGGCGGTCTGGGCATTGCGTCTTCGCCACAGGCCGAGCGCCACCAGCGGCAATCCCGCCAGCACGAAGGTGGCCGGCTCGGGGGTCTCCGCAAGGAACAGGACGCCGCTGAACCCGCCGTCATTGGTGACCACCAGGTCGATGGTGTGAATGTCGCCCGGCATGCTCCCCAGAGCCACGGTTCTCGGCGCGGGGATGGTGCTGAAGTTGCTCGCTACAAGACCGATGAAGTGGAAGCCGCCCACGCCATCAATATTGACGCCATCAATCAATACCTGCAGCCGGTTGTCGGCTAATGCGCGAAAGGTGAACAGGTCACCCGTCTCCGCACTGAACGTTGTGCTGATGGTATAGGTCCCTGACGGAAGCGAGTTCGATGTCGTTGTCGACACCCAGGCGCTGTTCGGCAACGGATTGGCCCACGGGCCCGCGTTGGCGAGGGTAATGGGGTTGGTGATAATCTGCGCCGGTCCGCTCCCCCCCGCCGTAATGGTCCAAATCGGATCATCCGGCCCGCTGCCCTGCCCCGTGTTCAAAATGACCGTGGCGTGACCGGCTGCCGCCAGCAACAATGCTGGCATCAAAATGCGAAACGCTTGATTCATAGGTCCTCCTGCTGATACTCCGCCCTGAATTGTCGGATGGGCGTTGTACAAACGAGTGCGAGAGAACCCGCCTGGCGGGGTCAAAAGAACTATGGCTCCACTGGGGCCTCAATAAAGCTCACCCGATCCTTCGAACGGAACACCCGCTGCGTCGCCTTCTGATAATCTTCCTCGCGCGCCTTCCACACCTCGACATACTTCTGTGGATTGCGATCCGTCAGCGGGAACCACGAGCTTTGCACCTGCACCATGATCCGGTGCCCGCGCCGGAAGGTGTGATACACATCCGGCATCTCAAACTCGATGGTCTCCGGCTTGTCCGGCGTCATCGGTTCCGGCTTTTCGAAACTGCGGCGGAAACGAGCCCGGAACGGTTCGCCACGCACCAGTTGCTGAAATCCCCCCATGCGGATCTGCTGTGACGGTTCCGGTGGCCGCCTCTGCCCCGGCGGCAGAGCGGGAGCGGGTGGCGTACCATAGCCGGGAAACTCCCCGGGAAACGCATCGATGAGCTTCACCACAAAATCGGAATCCGTGCCCGATGTCGATACCGTCAGATGCACCTTCACCGGTCCGGCCAGCGTCAGGTCCGTGCGCTGCGGCTCCATTTCGTAAGTCAACACATCCGGACGCCGGCCGGCAAAGCGCTGGTCATCGGTCATGTAATCGCGCGTCATGCCCATCGCGATGAATCCGATGTAGGGCACCGGCTTGTTCGGATCGCTCAGATACTCATCAAACGCCTGCCCCGCCTCACCCGGCGCATCGAATGACAACTGATGCTTTCCCCGCAGGTAGATGCGGCGCGGCGCGGCTGTAGCGGGAGGCCATGTGTCGTGTTGCCGCCACTGGTTCAGCCCGGTCTGAAACATCTGCGCCTTCGGCACCTTCACATCCTGCTTGTCTTTCAGATGATGCAGGAAGAACGGTAATTCAATCGAATTGCGGAAATATTCTCCCGTCTTCGCCCCAAAATCGATGTTGCCCACCTTCTGCCCGTCGCCGCGAGCCCAGCCGCCATGGGTCCACGGCCCCATCACAATGGAGTTCCGCGTATTCCTGCTTTGCTCCTCAATGGCGCGGAACATCCGCAGCGGACCCTGCAAATCCTCGGCATCATACCAGCCACCGACGGTCAACACCGCCGGCTTCACCGCCTTCAAATGCTTCCAGATACTGCGCGACTGCCAGAACGCATCGTAGTTCGGACGCTCAATCTGGTGCGTCCAATACGGATTCTGCCGCTTGAAGTATTTCTCGTCGGCGTTGATCAGGGAACCCAGCTTGAGATAAAACTCATAGCCATCCGGCGTCTTGTAATCGAACGGCACGCGCTCGGCGGGCGCTTCCGGATCGCCTTTGCGCTCCACAAAGCTTGTGTAGAAACCGAAATTCGCCGCCAGCATGAACGCACCGTTGTGATAGGAATCGTCGCCCAGGTAATAGTCGGTCACCGGCGCCTGCGGTGACACCGCCACCAGCGCCGGATGCGCGTCAATCAACCCCGCAAGCGCATAAAACCCGGGATACGAAATTCCCGTCAATCCCACTTTGCCGTTGTGATTGCGCACATTCTTCACCAGCCACTCGATGGTGTCATAGGTGTCCGTCGATTCATCGCCGGCCGCATTGCGCGGGCGCATTTCCACAAACTCGCCTTCCGAGAGGTAGCGGCCGCGCACGTCCTGGTAAGCGAAGATGAATCCCTCGCGGCCGAACGCCTCCGACGGCCCCAGCGAATCGCGATATTGATCCACCCCATACGGCCGCACACTGTAGGGAGTACGCGTCAGAAGGATGGGATACTTCTTCGACAAATCCTTCGGCGCGTAGACGGCGGTGAACAGCTTCTTGCCGTCGCGCATCGGGATCTCATACTCATACTTCGTGTAATTGGCGCGGATGTATTCCAGTCCTTGCCCCTGCAAGGCAACCACCGCGAACAGCGCACAGAACAGAGTCTTCACGATTGCTTCTCCGCAATGCGTCCGGCCCAATAGCGATAAAACGGGATGCCCAGCGCGATGAACGCCAGCCCGATCAGCGACTGCACGGTCGCGGTAATCAGCGTATTGAGCAGAATCGCCGACATCAAAAGAATGAATAGCCCCGTCAGCACAGGATAGCCCCACACACGGTAGGGCCTCTCGGCCTGGGGCAGTCTGCGCCGCAGCAGCAACACGGCGGTTGCGTTCAGCGTATAGAAGATACAAAGAGCGAACACGGCATAGTCGGTGAGCCGGTCATAGTTGCCGGAAAGCGCCAGCAACGCGACCCAGCCGCCCACCAGCAGCGCCGCGCGCACGGGCACGCTGGTCTTTGGCGACAACTGCGCGAACCAGCGGAAGAACAGCCCGTCGGAAGCCATTGCATAGGGAATGCGCATCGTAGTGGCGATGCCTGCATATAGTGCGCCGAACGAAGATACCGTCAGGCACGCGGCCACCGCGCGCACCGCCGTATCGCCCAGGAAACGCCGCAACGCCTCGGTCGCCACCGAAGACGACAGCGGCACGCTGGCAATCTGCGTCGGCGTCAGCGCGAAGAAATAGGACGCATTGGCGAACACATACACACCGCCCACCACCAGCGTGGCCAGCAGAAACGCGCGCGGAATATTGCGTCCCGGCTCGCGAATCTCTTCCACCATCGGTGTCAGGTTCGCCCAGCCCTGATAGCCCCATAACGCGCCGAGCATCGCCGCGCCGAATCCGGCCAGGCCCCCGCGGGCCTGTTCCGCCACGCCCGCGCATACACCGCCGTCATTCGACATCGCATAGTGCATCCAGTTGCCATCGGCCAGCAGAAACGCAGCCACGCCCACACCCGCCACAAGCGTAACCTTCACTACAGTGAACACCGACATGATCACGCCAGTCGAAGTCACCTTCAGAAAATTGAGCGCCGTCATCAGGCAGACCATCGTCACTGACACTAAGCCCAGCTTGCCTTCCAGCAGCTTTCCACCGGTGACGATGTTCAGGAAGATGGCCGTGCTCACTGCCTGCGCCGCATGCGCCGCGGTGCGGGAAACCAGAATCGAAGTCCAGCCATACAGAAAGCCCGCCAGCCGTCCATAGCAGGTGCGCAGAAACACATACTCCCCGCCTGCCTTCGGCATCATCGCCGCCAGTTCCGCGTAGCTCAGCGCGCCCGCCACCACAAGAAATCCAGCCAGCACCCACACAAACAGCACCGCCCCAGGAGTATCCACATTGCACGTCATCACACGCGCCTTGAGAAACACGCCGGTGCCAATCATGTTGGCGATATTGACCGATGCGGAGCCGGTGAGCCCCAGCCCGCGAACCAGTTTCGACATTAGGGAATCAGTATAGCGGGCTACACTATCGCTGGACTATTTTTCTCACCTGCAAAAAACAGTTCTCAGGTTATAATCACGGGACTGGGAAAATTCCATGTCACTACGAATCAACTCGATTGCTCCCGATTTTACTGCTGAGACCACGCAGGGCACCATCCAGTTCCACGAATGGATCGGAGATGGATACGCGATTTTGTTCTCGCACCCGAAAGATTTCACCCCGGTTTGCACCACTGAACTCGGCTTCATGGCCGGGCTGAAGCCGGAATTCGACAAGCGCAACTGCAAGATCATCGGCCTCAGCGTTGACCCCGTCACCAACCATGGCAAGTGGGCCGCCGATATCGAAGAAACGCAGGGCCACAAAGTCACCTACCCGATGATCGGCGACACCGAACTCAAGGTTGCCAAGCTCTACGACATGCTGCCCGAGGAAGCCGGCGACAGTTGCGAAGGCCGCACCGCCGCCGACAACGCTACCGTGCGCACCGTCTTCATCATCGGCCCCGACAAGAAAGTAAAGCTCATGCTTTCCTATCCGATGAGCACCGGGCGCAACTTCAGCGAGATTCTGCGCGCTCTCGATTCCATTCAGCTCACCGCGAAGCACAACGTAGCCACGCCTGTGAACTGGCAGAACGGCCAGGATGTCATCATCCCTCCCGCCGTCTCCGACGAAGCGGCGAAAGCCAAGTTCCCCGGCGGCTGGAAGACCCTCAAGCCCTATCTCCGCGTCGTGTCTCAGCCCGAATAGCAGCCCGCCCCTGCCCCACCATTGCTTCTGCTAAGGTGAGGGCGAATGCAGACGCAGCGTTTTGGCCCCTACGAAGTGGTTGGGCTGATCGGCAGCGGCGGCATGGGCAGCGTGTACCTTGCCGAGCGTGCTGATAAGCAGTTCGCCAGGCGCGTCGCTGTCAAAGTTCTGGATGTTACCGGCGCCGCGCCGCACATCCTCCAGCGCTTTCTGGCCGAACAACAGACGCTGGTCACCCTGGACCATCCGAACATCGTCAAGCTGCTCGATGGCGGAATCACCGCCGAAGGGCAGCCTTACTACATCATGGATTACGTCGAGGGCACGCCCCTCGATGAATATGTGAAACGCATCAATCCCAGCCTCTCCACCAGGCTGGGATTGTTTTTGCAGCTCTGCGATGCCGTTGCCTTCGCTCATCGCAGCCTCATCGTGCACCGCGACATCAAGCCGCGCAACGTTCTCATCACCCCGATGGGCGTTCCGAAACTGCTCGACTTCGGCATCGCCAAACTGCTGCGCCCGCAGCCGGCCGGCGATGCCACCGTGAGTACTCGCCATTTCTCGGCCCTGACGCTCGAATATGCCAGCCCCGAACAGATCCGGCACGCACCGGTCACCACCGCGGTGGATGTGTACGCGCTCGGCGTGGTGCTATACGAACTGCTCAGCGGCCGGTGGCCCTATTCCATCGATTCCAAAAACGATGTCGCCGTTGCCTATGCCATCTGTCACGCCGAGCCCGAGCCGTTGCGCATCAATCCGGACTTGGATGCGATTGCCGCCAAGGCCATGCGCAAGCATCCCGAAGAGCGCTATGCGTCGGTGCAGGATCTGGCCGACGACGTGCGGCGCCATCTCACCCAGCGCCCGGTGCGAGCCCGCCGCCGGTCGCTCCGCTACCGGGTGGGGAAGCTGGTGCTACGCCATCGCGGAGCCTTCACCGCCGGAGCTCTCGCGGTTGCCGCCGCACTGGCAGGAGTGGTGGGCGTGGTGCGCCAATCGCGTCTCGCCGAGCAGCAGCGCTCGCTCGCCGCCATGCGCTTTGAAGGATTGCGCGAATTGCTTGGCGCATTCCTCTTCGATGTGCATGACGACATCCGCGATCTGCCAGGCTCCGCGCCTGCCCGTGCGCTGATCATCGGCAAAGCCTCCAGCTATCTGCAATGGCTCTCCGCGCAGGCAGGCGCCGATGTTTCGCTCCAACTCGATCTGGCCGATGCTTACCTCAAACTCGGCGCTGCACTCGGCGATCCCTACGAAATGAATCTCGGCCGCACCCGCGAAGGGCTCGATGCCATCGAGAAAGGCCGCGTCATCGCGAGGCAGGTGCTGGCGCGCGAACCCGGCAATGCTCGCGCGAAGCGCTACGCCGCACTTGCCGACTACCGCCGCCAGAACGTTCTCGTCTCACAGCACCAATCGAAGGAAGCAATGCAACTGGCGCAATCGTCCACCGCGGTGTTCCGCAAGCTGGCCGAGTCCAACCCGCGCAGCGTCGAGGCCCAACTCGACCTGGCTCAGGGCATCGAAGCCGTAGCCGACCTCGAAGCGTCAGGCCGCAATTGCGACGCGGCCATGCGTTCCCTGCATGACGCCATCGGCCAGATGCGTGCCGTGCTCCGCCTCGATCCACAGCACTTCCGCGCCAGCCGCGCCCTCATCGTGTTGCGCATGAAGCTGGCCGATCAGTACCGCAACGCTGGCAACGCACCCATGGCGCAAACCACGTATCAGTTGGCCGCCGAGGATCTGGAGAAACTGGAAGCAGTGTCGCCGCGTCCATCCCTCCGCCGCCTCGAGGCGTTGCTCAAGGCCCGCACCGGCCACCTGCTGTTCGAACTGAAGCAATATCCGCGCGCGCTGGAAATCTACGCCGGCCAGGTGCACATCCTCGAAGCCCTGGCCGCGCTCGATGAAAACGATCCCCGAGCCCAGTTCGATCTCTGCGCCGCATTGCGCAATATCGCCGAAACCTCGTGGTTTCTTGAACGCAATGACGATGCCCTCCAAAACTCGCGCCGCGGCGCGGAAATCCTGGAGAAGTTGGCGCGCAGAGATCCCGCCAATACCGTGGCCGCGGAACGCTACGGCCAGATGCTTCTCGAAACGGGCTACTACTACTCGCTGGTCACACGCGCCGCCGAAGCGCGGCAATACTCCGAACGCGGCCTTGCCGTGCTGGCCGCACTGGTGAAAAAGCCCGAGGCCAGCGCCCATGCGCTGCATACCTACGCCGAATGGCTGCTCCAAGCCGAGCCGCCCGCATTGCGCAATCCCGCTGCCGCGCTGCCCTACGCCGAACAGGCCGTCGCCCGCACCGGCGGCGCCGATTTCGCCTTCGTGGATACGCTCAGCAAGGCGCACGCCGCTGCCGGCAACGTCGCCCGTGCCATCGCGTTGGTGGAAGAAGCAATGCGCAAAATCCCGCCCAACGTGCAAACGCACCAGCGCGCCGTCTTCGAAAATCGCCTTGCGCAGTACCGCCGGCTCGCCCCGAAGCCGTAAACATCGCCCGGCGATTGATAGAATGTCTCCCATGCGTCTGCCTCTAATGCTTGTGGCTTGCTTGTCCACGGCTGCCGCCCAGCAGGATGCCGAGTTCTTCGAAACGAAGATTCGTCCGCTGCTCGCAGCCAATTGCTATTCCTGCCACACGCAAACCGCGATGGGCGGATTGCGCCTCGATTCGAAAGAAGCCGCCATGGCGGGGGGCAAGTCCGGCCCAGTCATCGTTCCCGGCAATCCGGCGGGCAGCGTACTCATCCAGGCCGTGCGCCGCACGCACGCGTCGTTGAAGATGCCTCCCACAGCTCCACTCAAAGCCTCCGAAGTCGCCTTGCTCGAAGCATGGGTGAAAGGCGGCGCAGTGTTCCCCGAATCGAAAGCCCCCGTAAACAACGGTGGCAAAGCGTTCACCATCACCCCGGAACACCGCAAATTCTGGAGCTTCCAGCCGCTTTCCGCACCCAAGCCGCCGCAGGTCAAAGACGCCGCCTGGGTGAGGACGGGCGTCGATGCTTTCATCCTGGCCAAACTCCGCGAAAACAAACTGGAGCCCAATCCATCGGCGAATCGCACCGCGCTGCTGCGCCGCGTGACACTCGATCTCACTGGCCTTCCGCCCACACCGGAAGAAGCCGAAGCATTCCGCAACGACAAATCTCCCGATGCTTTCGCCAAAGTGGTGGACCGCCTGCTTGCCTCGCCGCACTACGGCGAACGCTGGGCGCGCCACTGGCTCGATCTTGCCCGCTATTCCGATGGCCTGCTGGCCGCGGGCGTGGACACGCCGCTGCCCAACGCCTTCCGCTACCGCGATTGGGTTGTCGATGCCTTCAACAACGACATGCCCTACAACACGTTCGTGAAAGCGCAAATCGCGGCTGACCTGCTGCCCGAACAGGGCCGTGCGGCGCTGCTGCCCGGGCTCGGCTTTCAAGCCATTTCCACCAGCGCCAACGATCAGGTGGACGTCACAACGAAAGTGTTCCTCGGCATGACCGTGGGCTGCGCGCAGTGCCACGATCACAAATACGACCCCATCCCCACGCGTGATTACTACTCGCTGCTCGGCATCTTCCGCAGCAGCGCCTCCAACCAGCATCCGCTCGTTTCCGACGCCGAAGCCAAAGCCTTTGAAGCGCAAAAGAAGAAGGTGGATGCGCAGAAAGAACTGATCAACGATTTCATTTCCGATCAGCAGAAACTGCTCGCCGACATGCTGGCGCGCCACACGGCCAACTACATCATCGCCGCATGGAAGCAGATGCAGGGCCAGACGCCGGACAAAACCGGCCTCGATGAGGAAACCCTGAAGCGCTGGATCGACTACCTCAAGAGCCGCGACAAAGAGCACCCCTACATGAAGGAACTCTACGCCGTGCTCGATGCCAAACCCACCGAAGAGCAGGTGCGCGAAGCGGCGCGTAAATACCAGGCCTTCGTCATTGAGCTGTTCGATGACTCAAAGGAAGTCGACGACAAGAACTACGTCGCCTTCGGAGGCAAGAAGGGCATGAAGGACGAGCGCACGCGCCAGTACACGAACATCGTCTCGCTGCCCGTGCTGAAGTTCTACCAGTGGCGCGAACTCGCCTCCGGCCCCTACAACATCGATGGCTTCCGTGCTCCCGCCGGCATCTACTACTACTCGGCAAAGGAACTGGACCGCTGGATGGGCGGCTTCGCCAAGACACACCTCGAAACGCTCCGCGCCGAATTGAAAGCGCTCGAAGCGCAGTTGCCGCCGCAGTATCCCTTCCTGCACACGATGAAAGAAGGCGCAAAGCCCGCCGACGTGAAAGTCGCTCTCCGCGGCGATCCGAAAACACCCGGCGAAGTGGCGCCGCGCCAGTTCCTCTCCGTGCTGTGTGAAGGCGAAGCCGAACACTTCGCCAAGGGCAGCGGCCGCCTGCAACTGGCCGAGGCCATCGCCGCTCATCCGCTCGCCGCGCGTGTCATCGTCAATCGCCTCTGGCAACATCATTTTGGTGCAGGGCTGGTGCGCACGCCATCGAACTTCGGCCAGATGGGCGAACGCCCCACGCATCCGGAACTGCTCGATTACCTGGCGCAAAAGCTCATTGACTCGAATTACTCGCTGAAGGCGGTGCAGCGCGAAATCCTGCTTTCCAGCACCTATGCGCTATCCTCGGCGAATCAGACCACGGCCTCGCAGGTGGATCCCGCCAATCGTCTGCTGTGGCGGGCCAACGCGCAGCCGCGCCTCGATATGGAGTCCCTGCGCGACTCCGTACTGGCCGTGAGCGGCAAACTCGACAAAGCGCGCGGCGGCGCTCCGCAGCCATTGACGGACACCAACCAGCGGCGCTCGCTTTATCTCACCGTCAGCCGCACACGGCTCGACACCACCATGTCGCTGTTCGATTTCCCCGACCCCAATGCCACCACCGAAGAGCGGCCCACCACCATCGGCCCGCTGCAAGGCCTGTTCTTCCTCAACAGCCAGTTCATCTCGGCGCAGGCCAAAGCGCTGGCCGCGCGCGTGGAGCAGGAAGGCGGCGCCGAAGCTCCGGGGCGCATTCGCAAAGCCTACGCGCTGCTGTTCAATCGCGAGCCCGATGCCGACGAGCTACGTCTTGGCATAGAATATACGGCAAAGGGTACAACGGGCTGGCCTCAGTATTTGCAGGTCCTACTGGGCTCTGGCGAGTTTACTTCCGTCCCTTAATCTGGAGATCCACATGACTCGGCGCGAATGGCTGCACACACTGGGAGCGGGTTTTGGAATGGCCGGCTTGCAAGGCACGCTGCAAGGCGCGGTCAATCCCATGGCTCCGAAGGCTCCGCACTTCCCGGCCAAGGCGAAGCACGTCATCTTCCTGTTTCTCAATGGCGGCATCTCCCAGGTAGACACCTTCGATCCCAAACCGGCGCTGGCCAAATTCGATGGCACTCCCATGCCCGGCCCGAAGATCAAGACCGACCGCGCCTCGGGCAGCCTGATGCGTTCGCCCTGGGAATTCCGCAAGCACGGACAAAGCGGCATCGAAGTCAGCGAGATCTTCCCCAACGTGGCGCGCAACATCGACAGCTTCACCGTCGTCCGCTCCATGTATGCCGACACCGGCAACCACGGCCCGTCGCTGCAATTGATGAATTGCGGCCACCAGTTGCCCGGACGCCCTTCCATGGGCGCGTGGATCACCTACGGCCTCGGCACCGAGAATCAGAATCTGCCCGGCTTCGTCGTGCTCTGCCCCGGCTTCCCCGTGCTCGGCAGTTCGCTCTGGTCGAACGGCTACATGCCGTCGCTCTATCAGGGCGTGCACATCCAGAACTCGGCCATCGAGCCCGAAAAGCTCATCCATCACCTGCGCAACACGGAGCTTTCCTCCGACGAACAGCGCCGCCAGCTCTCGCTGCTGGAACAGTTGAATCGCAAGTACCTCGCGCGCACCGGCGCCGATTCGCAACTGGAAGGCGCGGTGCAATCCATGGAGTCCGCCTATCGCCTGCAGGCCGAAGCCACCGATGTGTTCGACATCCGCAAGGAGCCGGAAAAGATCCGCTCCCGCTACGACATCTCCGATTTCGGACGCGGCTGTCTGCTCGCTCTGCGCATGATCGAAAAAGGCGTGCGTATGGTCCAGGTTTATTACGGCAACGGCCAGCCCTGGGACAACCACGACGACATCCGTGTCCATGCCAAGCTCGCCCAGAAAGTCGACAGCCCGATCGCGGCGCTCATTGAGGATCTGAAAGCCCGCGGCCTGTTCGATGAAACCATCGTCATCATCGGCAGCGAATTCGGACGCACGCCGATGATCCAGAACAGCGGCCTCGAAAAGCTCGGCTGCGGCCGCGATCATAATGTTCCCGGCTTCACTTACCTGCTGGCCGGCGGCGGCTTCAAACAAGGTTTCACCTACGGCGCCACCGACGACTTCGGATTCAAAGCCGTGGAGAACAAGGTGCATGTCCACGACCTGCATGCCACCATTCTTCAGCAGCTCGGCTTCGATCACCTCAAGCTCACCTACCGCCACGCGGGCCGCGATTTCCGCCTGACCGACGTGCATGGCAACGTGGTGAAGGACCTCATCGCGTAGTTACTGGATAGCGCCGGGCCCTGTCAAAAACTCTCTGCGCCAGTTGAACCACAAATGCCCGTCCGTGGTAACCCTGGAATTCGGCATTACTCCAACAAAAACCGACCGTTGCATCCCAGCATTTCTTCTGTTAGTGTTCTTTGCGGGAATGGTAAAGGTTTTACCCTAGAGACCCGATATGTATCTGTGTCTGGCGTGGAGGCCTACCGCGCCAAACCCGGTAACCCGTTGAAGGCTGCCAGGTAATTCAGAAAAGAAGGATGGCCCGAAACCATGAAATCCAATCGCGCCCCCGCACCAGCCCCCAACAATGGAGCCTTCAACCCCAACCTCTTCCGCCGCATGCTCGAAGAGAAGCGCCAGGAGCTCAACATCACCCTCGGCCTATTGAAATTCGATAGCATCGCCAGCGCCGGGCGGGTCAACGAAGAGGATCAGGCCCAGATGTCGCACGACGAGTTCATCAGCCTCAGCCGCAATAAACAGGATTATCAGGCGCTGCGTCTGGTGAATGAGGCGCTCGACAGGGTGGAGGCCGGAGATTACGGCGTCTGCCAGCGCTGTGAGGAGCCCATCTCCCCACGGCGGCTCGAGGTTCTCCCCTGGGCCAAGTATTGTGTCCGTTGCCAGGAACGCATCGCCGAACGCGCCCAGGAAGAAGACGACGTCCCCACTCTCACCGCAAGCTGGTAAACGTTATTCCGTCCCAGCGCGCCGCCGCGTCTGCGCTACTTCCATTTGCCCCAACGATTCGGCGTATTGCTGCAACCCCTTCATCAGCGACTCGGCAATCTTCTGCCGGTACTCGGGTTTCTTCAGCAACCCTTCTTCCTTCGCATTGGTGACAAACCCGATCTCCGTCAGAATCGCCGGCATCTGCGCCCCAATCAGCACTACAAACGGCGCCCGCTTGATCCCCCGGTCGCGCCTTGCGCCTTTGGCCGGCGGAGTCACCGCCGTCGTCATCTGCACCAGCGAGCCTTGCACCTTCGCCGCCAGTTCGCGCGATTCGTCCAGCTTGTCTTTCAATGCAATCTTCTGCAGCAGATCCTTCAGTTCCCCGATCGAGCGCTCACTGGCCGCGTTCTCCCGCGCCGCCACTTCCATCGCCGCTTTCGAAGTCGTGAAGCTCAACACGTAAGTCTCGGCGCCGGTGGCCGTCTTGATCGGGGAAGAATTGGCGTGAATGGAAACGAACAAATCCGCCTTCTTGTGATTGGCCATCGCCGCGCGGTCTTCCAACTCCACGAACTTATCGTGATCGCGGGTGAGAATCGCCTCGCTGCCCATCTGCTCTTCCACCAGCGCCGCCAGCCGCCGCGCCACATCGAGCGTCAATTCTTTTTCCACCAGGCCGCCCGGCCCGGTAGTGCCATGATCCATGCCGCCGTGGCCCGGATCAATCACAATGCGCCGGATCTTCAGCCCCAGCACTCGCGTCAGCGAACGGTCGCCGCTGCTGTTCTTCCGGGCCTGCTTCGGCCCATCGGGCGGGGCCAACGGCAACGCCACTTCCTTCGGCTCCCTGACAACTTCCTTGGCAACTTCTTTCGCCAACACCGTTTTCCCCGGCGCAGGCGCCATATGCCTGACATCAATCCCCGGCAATCCCGGAGGCGCCACCGAAGAGGGTTTCGCCGCCAGCACCGGAGCCTCCATCAACCGCAAATAGCCTTTTGGCTCGGAAATCTTCTTTGCCCCGCTCGAACTCAGCACTGGAACCGCCGGCGCCTCGCCCTTCGTCCGCACTTCCACCATCAGCCGGTCCGGAACAGAAAGCTGCGAAGTCACCACGTCCAACTGGCCATCGTGCAAATCGACGACCACGCGCGTCACCATCGGCTGCGTTTCCGCCACCCGCACCTGCCGCACCCGGCCATCGTTCACCGCGATCGTGTGCAATCCCTTATCCGCGACCTGGGCCTTGGCCCCGCGCAGATCGAAAAACACACGGTTGGGTTTGTGCAGCCGGTCTGTGCGATACGTGAACGGCCCGTTCGTCTCAATCGCTATCCGCGTCACATCCGACAACGACCAGAACCGCACTGCCGTAACCGCCAATTCACCCGAGCCACCATACAACGGTAGGGAGAGAAGCAACGCCGCCAGCAGCGGCATCGCCGGGAGTTCGGAACTACCTGCTCTTCGAGCCATAGTCAAAACCGCGCCCCCTTCGCGCGCGTGGTTTCCTATCGCATCCGCAGATGCAATCTGCCTTCCTCGTCTACGGTCTGCTCGATTCTCTTGGGTAACTCGACGGTTTTCACGCTAACCTGCTCGCGCTGCACGCGCCGGGCATTGCCCAGCCTCTTGCCGACCTGGTACACATAATTCTGCGTTTCCGCATACGGCGGGATGGTGCCGAACTTCGACACGGCCCCCGGCCCGGCATTGTAAGCCGCCAGCGCATAACGCAAATCGCCAAACGTATCCTGCAACTGCTTCAGATAACGAACCCCCGCTTCGATGTTCTCCCGCGGGTCGAACGGATTCCGCACTCCCAGGCTGCGCGCCGTGGCGGGCATCAATTGCATCATGCCCATCGCGCCCTTCGGCGACACCGCGTACTTGTTGTACGAGCTTTCCACCTGAATGACGGAATGCACCAGCAGCGGATCCAGCTTGTGCCGCTCCGCCGCGTTTTCGATAATCTCGTTCACCGAAGCATCCGGACCCAATACGGCCGGCCCGGGCTTCTCCTCTTTCGCCACGTTCACAACCGAGGCTTGGATCACCTTCGGCTGTACGACAATTGTCCGGCGCACCAGCTTGCCGCTGGCGTCCGCCTTCACCATCGTTACCTGCCGCGTCGTCTCCGCGCCGGCGCTCAGCGCCAGCAGTCCGAGACAGAACGCAAAAGAACAGAAACAGCGCATTATGTTTTATCCAGTATAACGGCAAAGGGGTATCCGTTGCAGGGACTACCCCTTAGGCAATGGTATCATTCGAAACATGCACCGCGCAGGGTACGTCCTGGTTGGCGGACGCAGCTCCCGCATGGGCCGCGATAAGGCCCTGCTCCCCTTTGGGGGACGCACCCTCGTGGAGTGCGTGGCGCAAAACGTAGCACGAGCCGCCGGCTCTGTAAAACTAGTCGGCGAAAAAGCGAAATACGGCTTCCTCGGTCTGCCGGTGATCGAAGACCGGCGCCCGGGCTGTGGCCCACTGAGCGGCATCGAGGCGGCGCTGGCGGATTCCTCCGCCGCCCTCACCTTGATCACCGCCTGTGACATGCCTTCGTTAAACCCGGATTTCCTCGAATGGATTCTCACGGAGGCAGAGAATTCCACGGCCGAGGTTACCTGGGTCAAAGACGAACCGTTGTGCGGCGTGTACCGCCCCATCGCGCGAGCCTCCGCCACCGCCGCCCTGGAACAGGGCCGGTACAAAGTCTCGCTCGCCTTTGCTACTCTCAACGTGAGGTGCCTCACTCCTACCGACACCTCTCCGCTCGCCAACGCCAACACTCCTGAGGAATGGGCCAGCTTCGGTGACTGATCAGTTCCCGCACTACATCGAATTCCGGCACGTCTATAAGACGTTCGATTACCCCGTTTTAGTCGATGCCAATTTTCACGTCGACCCGGGGGAGACGGTGGCGATCATCGGCCGCTCCGGCGTCGGCAAGAGCGTCAGCCTCGGCCACATCATGGGTTTCCTCAAGCCCGACAAAGGCCGCGTCATCGTCTCCCACACCGACATCACCGACTTCACCGAAGCCGAGTTGCGCAAGATCCGGCGCAAGGTCACGATGGTCTTCCAGAACGGAGCCCTCTTTGATTCCTTGACGGTAGGTGAAAATATTCTCTTTTCACTTGAACTTAGAGAGGATTACGACGAGCAAAATAAAGAGGATGTCGTGGACGGGCTGCTCCGCATGGTGGAGTTGGAAGACTATCGCGACACCTACCCGACCGACCTTTCGGTGGGCCACAAACGCGCCGTCGCCATCGCCCGCGCCCTCGCCGCGCAGCCCCATTGCATCCTCTACGACGAGCCCACCACGATGGTCGACCCCATCATGGGCAGCCACCTGTCGGCGCTGATGCTGAGGTTAAAGCATCAGTTGAAGCTCACCAGCGTGGTGGTCACGCACGACTTGCAATTAATGCGCGAAGTCGCTGACCGCGTAGTGGTTCTCTATCAGGGCGAAGTCATCTACTTCGGTCCGGTGAAGGAGATCGACGCATGCCCGCACGCGCATATTCGCGAGTTTCTGGCCATGGACCGTGTGGAGTTCGCCTGACGCTTACGGCTCGTTCGTGAACACCCCGATCGCCGGGGTCCCGTCGTTGAGCCGGAACGGAAACAGGTCGTGACGCGGTTCGCGGTGCAGGCGGAAGCTGTCAAAGGTGGTTTGACCATTGCGGATCGGGCCGGTGACCTTCAGCAGATCCGCGATGCGGAGTTCTAATCTTCCGGAGCGCGCCTCACCACGGCATTCCAGTTGGTGGGAGAAGCCATCGACGGAGATGGTTACCTCTAACCATTCCTTATCCCCATAGCGCGTTCCGTCCCAGGTGAATTCAGAATTGACTCCATCACGGAGTAGCGTATAGGCATTGAAACTGCCCGTGTCCAGGCGCTCGGAGACACGAACTTGCCAGTTGAGAGGTGGCAGGGTGTCACTGCCTGGGCTGGTGAGCCGCCAGGAGTCTCCAGTAAAGGTGGTGCCGCGGAGAAGCACAAACGGCACGATGATACCAGGAAACACATCGAAGAACGAAAAGTTATGGAGGCTAATCTGCCGGCCCTGCGGGTTGGTGATGGCAATTGGCTCTCCAAGCTCGAGGGGTTCAGGATTGGTGGAAGCCTCCCTGGCGGGCTCGAAGGAGAATGTCCGCAATGTCGATGGCTTCACTTCGCACCCGGTGACGAATGGGAGGCGTTCGAGTCCGGTGATCTCAGCGATCAGGTCTCGCCCTACCATCCCCGAGCTAATCGACGCGTTTGATGCAAAGGCCTCGCCTAACAAGACAATTATCAGGTTGGAGACGCGCAGACGCACCAGCGGGATCGTGCCCCCATCATCCAGCCGCCGCATCTGCTCGGCCGTCAGCCCAAGCCGGTGCGCGCACGGACCCGGAGTGCGCGACACCGCGATCGGGATGGTGTTCGTAGACTGGCCGCCGGCAGAAACCGAAAGTGGCACGTAGCATCCAGTCAGCAAAATGTTACCTGGCACCTCGAATTCGACCTCATCGAGTCCGGGTTCCGCGGCGATGGGCCGGGCGCTCAGCGGCCGCGCCGTCACACCACCAATGGCCACCGTCACCTGCGCCAGCGAAGCCGTCCCGAGTCCCGCTCCGCGAACCCGCACCCGAGTGCCCGGCGTGGCCGGCCGCATCAGCGGGAACGCTGGTTCCTGCAACAACGCAAATCGCGTCGGCACGATACTCACCGCGGCAGGCACCATTGCTTTTCCATCCATCGTGAGAATCGCTTCGGCCGGTCCCAGCGGCAGTTCCGCCGGCAACAGCGCTTCTAGCCGGTACACGCAACGGCCCGGCGGAGTTAGAATCCGCCCTGCATACGGCCGATCGAAACCAAGCGGAAAAACATCCAGATTGACGCGGCCAGCCTCCACGCATTGCGGCAAGTAGGGAGCGACCAGCACCCGCATCCCGGCCGTCAATTCCACCGGCTCGTCGGAGCTGCTACGAAAACTCGCGTTGGCAGGGTGTGTGATACCGAACTCCTGCGAGTACGCAGTCCCGGCCAGCAGCACGAGCAGAAACATCATTGTCCACCCCCCGATGCAATGCGAAGCGTTTGGTAGCTGGAGACGCTGTAATCCAGCACGCCCCAGAACGAAGCCCCATTCCGCAGCACGAAGGGAAACAGCAGCGGCGTATCTTTACGCCGGTCGATGGCGACGTTGACGAGCGTCGAAGGGAATGGGAACAACGCCCCCGGCATGCGCATCGATCCATTCCGGGCGCGCGCCTTGCAGGAGTAGGGACTGCTCCCCGAACTCAGCGAGACAACCACCATATCCCCTTCGACATACCCCGCCGGGTCCCATTCGATCAGCACCTCACCGCCAGGCAAACGTTGCCCACCACGCGCGAACACCGGCGGCGAAGGCAGCTTCATCTCGACCCGGAAGGGCAGAACATCGCGCCCGCCGCTACCTTCCATCACATACTCCCCTCTCGGAAGCGGCCCGAAGTAAGGCGCGGGAACAGTCTCGCCGTCGGGCATGCGAAGCGCAACCACGCCCGCATCCAGTGATACCGGAAAGAGCCGCTCCGGCCGAGGCGGCTCCACGCGGCAGCCTTCCTCATGCGGCGAAAATGCTGTTTGGCGCAACGCCTCTTCCCCCGCGAAGAAAAACTCCGCTAGAAACAGCCCACCACGCGGGCTGGCGCTGAACGTTAATCTGGCTAAGGCCGCGGAACGCCCCGCGTCAATCGCCGCCATCTGCGGTTCCGTCAACTTCAGCGGATGCGCGCAGGCACCGCCGCCGCTACGGCTGACGGCCACCGGCACAGTCATAGTCCAACGCCCTGCAATGCGCAAAGCAACGGGCGCATAGCAACCGTCAGCAGTAATACTCGCGGGCAGGCGAAAAGCCAGTTCGTCACGTCCCGCATGGTAGCGTGCTTCCACAAACTCCAGCGGCTGCCCATCCAACTCCGCGTGAATCTCTTCCCGCGCCGCCACACCGAGTCCGGTGCCCGTCACCCGCACAATCGACCCACCAGTGAACGGGCGAGTCAGCAGCCCCATTTCCGAAGACAGAATGCCGAAGCGGCTGGCCACAACGGTCAGGGGAGCCAGCAATTCGTTCCCATCCACCCGCAGTTCCAGCAGCGCCGGCCCCAGCGGCAGTTCACGCGGCAGCACGACACTGAGGTTCGACGGGCACGGGTAGAAGTCCCTTTCGCCGGTGTTCGTCACATCGCGCCAATCGGTGCCCGCTGCCGCCCGGATCCGGACCTGCGTCTTCTCCGGGAGAAGGCAGATATTCCGCGAGGCAACGTTGACCCGAAGCAGCGACCCCGGCGCGAATTCGGGTTCCTCACCGTCCGCCCGAAGCTCTTGCGGTATCGGCGTAAGCGTAACCTGCCAGCCGGGAATTTGCGCGAAGAGGAGTGTGGGTAAAGAGAAGAATAAAAACGCAATCCGCCAAACCACGCATCGATTCTAGCGCGCTTTTCAATGCGTCATCGCGTAAACCAGATAGTTCAATCCCAGCCGGTACGCCAGCGCCGGATACTTCTCCGGATACGGCGGATAGTCGGCCCACTCCCAAGCATCCCCGAGATCCATATTAAAGAAGATGCCCACCTGCACCCGCCCCTTCGCATCCACCACCGCCCGCCAGTGCGGAACGATGCCGCCCCGCTCATACGGCATCCCGCGCACCACCTGCAATCCACTCACCTGATACCGCTGGGAAAGATCGAACACCGTATGGAAAATCGAGGCATCGTCCTCCAACTCAATCACCGTGGAGTTCGGAAAAATACGATTGATCCCATCCATGAACTGCGCCCACTCCCGCTCGCCGTGAAAGTCATCCACCACCAAAAATCCGCCACGCTCGAAATACTGGCGCAACCGGGCGGCGTGCGAAGGGCTCAGCGTCCAGTCCCCAATCCCCACCGCGTACAACCAAGGCCAGTTGTAAATATCGTCGGAGTCGATATCGACAATCTCCTCCACCGACCGCGCATGAACACGCGACAGCCGCCGCACACCCTGAATAAACTGGCGCTCCGACTTGTTCGCATCCGTGCCCCACCGCGCGTGCCCTCGCCAATATCCATCGCGATAGGAACGAAAGCGCAGCCGCGTGAAAGCGAACTCCGTCTTCTCCCACGCATCCGGCGGATCGTCGGCAGGGTTCTGCATCTCGTGCTCGTACTTCGCCCAGCGGCGCGCTCCAGTCGCGGCCGAAAGCACAAGCACAAAGCTACAGGCGAGGATCAAGCCCCGCGGAGTCATGCGTTTGATTGTATCGTCACTTCGCGAACATGCGCGCCAGCAGCCCTTTCTTCTCCTTCTTCGGCAGCACCACGCCCAGCTTGGCGATCAGTGGCGAGGCTTCCTCCTCGCTCAGCGGCTTCGATTTGTTGATTGCAAAGTCCGCCTCCCGTATCCGGCAGAAGTGATCCAGGCAATACCAGCACTGCATCATGTGGAACTCGTAATCCTTCTTGTGCTGCCACGTGATGCGGCCATCCAGCGTATCGAGGTACGCCTTGGCCGGCAGGCACCGTTCGCCCAATGTGCCAGTGGCCAGCCGCCCCAAAGTGAGTCCGTTCTCCGCCACCAGCCCACGCCGCCATTGATCCAGCACATTGCGCAGCAATTCATCCGCCCGCGCCCGCGCCGCTTCCGACGAGCTCACATCCAGGTTCATCATCTGCGCCGTGAGTTCATTCGAATACCCCATCGATTCCAGCCACACATATTGGCGCTCAATGACGGTCAACGGTTCCAGCGCCTGCGTCAAAATCTCCAGATCGAGTTCAATGGACGGCGGCTGGCTGGCGGCATCCAATTCCACCAACCGCAGCAGTTCCTGGCGCAGTGCGCAGACGAAGATGCGTTCCTCGGCGTGCCCCGGAGCCGCCCACAACGTCGACTGCGGATTCATCAACTGCTGCAGCACGCGCTCCAGCAACCCGGGTCGCCCGTCATAATATTGCGCCAGCAAACGCCGGATCACCGGCGAGTAGTTGGTGACCAGGTACGCCCAACCTTCGGGGCGATTGCCGCGGCAATCGCGAACCATGTCGAAACAGGTGTAGATGGCCAAAAGTAAAAACCTCTCTTACGAAATATCGAAGGAAATGCCTTGCGCCAGAGGCAGGTCGTCTGACCAGTTGATGGTCACGGTCTGCCGCCGCATGTAGGCTTTCCAGGCGTCGCTGCCCGACTCGCGCCCGCCTCCGGTTTCCTTCTCGCCCCCGAAAGCGCCGCCGATTTCCGCGCCGCTGGTGCCGATGTTGATATTCGCAATCCCGCAGTCGGATCCGCGTGCACTAAGAAAAGTCTCAGCCGCTTGTAGATTCCGGGTGAACATTGCCGAACTCAGCCCCTGCGGCACATTGTTGTGCCAGCCGATCACTTCGTCCAGTGTCTCAAACTCGATGACATGCAGGATAGGGGCGAAGACTTCCTCCTTCAGCACCGGCATCTGCGGTGACGAGCGCACGATGGTGGGTTCCACGAAATGCCCCGGCGTATTCAGCCGGCTGCCGCCATGAACCACTTCCCCGCCCTGCTCCTGGATCACGTCCAGCATGTGCAGCATCCACTTCACCGCCGATTCGTCAATCAGCGGGCCCATGTGCGTCTCCGGATGCATCGGGTCGCCGACGCGCACCTGCCGGTAGGCTTGCTTCAAATCGGCCAGAAACTCCCCGGCAATGGATTGATGCACGAACAGGCGGCGAATCGAAGTGCAACGCTGTCCCGCGGTTCCCACAGCCCCGAACAACACCGCCCGCCGCGCCAGTTCCAGGTTGGCGTCCGGCATCACAATGACGCCGTTGTTTCCGCCCAGTTCCAGCAGCGTGCGCCCCATGCGCGCGCCAACGGCTTCGGCCACTCGCTTGCCCATCGGGCACGATCCGGTGGCGCTGATCAGCGGAAGCCGCTTGTCGGCCAGCATCCGCTCCCCAACGGCATCGTTATCGCCAATGACGAGGCTGAATACACCTTGCCAGCCATGCCGCTCCAGCACCCGGTTCACCATGTGCTGCACCGCAATCGCCGTCAGCGGCGTCTTCAGCGAGGGCTTCCAGATGGTGACATTCCCACACACCGCGGCGATCAGAGCGTTCCAACTCCAGACGGCAACGGGGAAGTTGAAGGCGCTGATCACCCCGATCATCCCCAGCGGATGCCACTGCTCATACATCCGGTGCCCCGGCCGCTCGCTGTGCATCGTGAGCCCGTACAACTGGCGCGAAAGACCCACGGCGAAATCCGCGATGTCGATCATCTCCTGCACTTCGCCCAGTCCTTCGGCCAGGATCTTTCCCGTCTCCAGAGTCACCAGCGCGCCTAGCGCCGCTTTCTCCTTCCGCAATTCATCGCCAATCTCGCGCACAATCAGACCGCGTTGCGGGGCGGGCAGCATTTTCCATTTCGGGGCAACTTGCGCGGCCTGCCACACCACCTCGTCGTAATCCTCTTCCAGAGCCAGCCGCACCGTGGCAATCGCCGCCGCGGTGGCCGGGTTGTACGAAACCAGATCGTCGCCCGCCGGCGAATCGATCCATTCCGTGCCGCAGCAGCCCGAGTTGATCTTCTTTATTCCGAGTGAGTCGAGTAGGTCAGCCATGTGAATGCCTCCGGGCCCACGGCGAAGGCTCGGCCTCGCTGGGCAGCATGTTGTTTCATTTGCTCCACGATGCGCGATTGGAAGGCGCTCTGGAACCATGGTTCGTGCTGGTGCTTCTGTGCGATGCGGAACGCCTGCTCGCGCGTAGTCGCCCCATGGCGCTTGGTCTCCCGCAGGTGCAGCGGATCGCCCACAACGGGCTCGACGGTGACGGCGAGAACCGCATCCAACAGGCGAGTGGGATCGCAGGGCAGCAACGGTGCTAGTGTCGCATGGACAGCGAGCCCCGCGCATCGCAAGGCATCGATGGCGGCCAGCCGCTCCTCAATCGGGGCGCAGTGCGGTTCGTACAGCCGGCGCACCGCGTCGTCATCCGTTGTAACGGAGAAGCTGACGCGCAAGCTGGTACGGCGGTCGAGTTCCTTCAGCATGGCCACATCGCGAAGAATTAGCGGACCGCGTGTCTGAATCGTGAACACAGCCGGCGGGCAGTGCAGCAGTGCCTCCAGAATTCCCGGCATCATCGCTTGCTGCTCTTCCGCCGGTTGATAAGGATCCACCAGCGGCGAGCAATAAATCAGCATGCCCGGCTTCAGCGCCTTCGCCAGCAGCGCCGCGGCGTTCTCCTTATAAGTAGTGAATTGCCCCCACCGTTCCCAATCTTCCCGCTTCAATCCCCCGTAAATCCGCATCGTGGGAACGTAGCAATAGGTGCAGCCAAAGGTGCAGTTTCGCGCCGGCGTGAGGGAGTGCGTGAAACCAGCCTGCCGGATGAACCCCGATGTCCGCGCCAGGATCGAACTGGCGGGCTGGTTGAAAATGCGAAATCGATCAGCCATAGTTCCTTATCTAATGGTTGCCTGCAAGGCGGGACGCGGCGCCTTCAGCCCCCTCATCCGGCCGCCCACAATGTCAGCAAGTTACTGCACATGCAGGACTTGCACGCTCACTGTAGGACTACTTACCATAACCCGATAGAACACCGGTTCCAGGACCGGTTGGCTCGGAAAATTCCGACCTCGGACTTCCCATTCCTTTACTGACTGTGATAAAGTCAGGCCCTATAGGCAGTCTCCTACAAAACCAAGGGGGTGGTCCATCTATGCGAACCATTCGAAATCTATCTCTGAGTGCCCTGTTGCTCGCCGCGGCGAGCTTAATGCACGCACAATCGACAACCCAGTCCGTGCAGGGACTGGTAGCTGACAGCTCTGGCGCCGTGATCGCCGGGGCGAAAGTCACACTCACAAACACCGCCACGGCAGTGAAGCAGGAACTCACCACCAACGAAGCGGGTCTCTATAACTTCACCCTCGTCCCTGTCGGCGACTACGAAATCCGTGTGGAAATGCAAGGGTTCAAGTCGGAGTTGGTCCGCGCCCTGCGTGTGGAAACCGCAGCCCAGGTTCGGCAGGACATTAACCTGACCGTCGGTAGCGTTTCCGAATCGATTGAAGTAGCCGCTTCGGCCGTGCTGCTCAATACGGAAAACGCCACCACCGGCGGCGTCATTGAAAACCGCCGTATCGTCGAGCTTCCCTTGAACGGACGCAACATGCAGAACCTGGCCGTCCTCGTGCCGGGCGTGCAATACGGCATCCGTACGGGAACAGCGGATGGATCCGGCGGATTCCCCATTCCTGGGCAAGGCTTCGCCGTTATCGCCAACGGGCAGCGCGAAACCAGCCAGGTAGTATCGCTCGATGGTGTGGACGCGAAGGACCCCCGCATTCACATCGCCAACTTCGTGCCTTCCATCGAAGCCATCGAAGAATTCAAGATTCAGACCAACGCCTATTCGGCTGAATATGGATTCGGCGGCGGCGCGCAGGTCACCATCACCATGAAGAGCGGCACCAACAACCTTCATGGAACGGCCTTCAACTTCCTCCGCAACGACATCTTCGACGCCGAGAACTACTTTCTGAACTTTGAACTGGCGCCGACGGCGACACGCGCCAAGAAGAATCCGCTGCGCCAGAATCAATTCGGATTCGTGCTCAGTGGACCGGTGCTGATCCCCGGCCTCTACAACGGGAAGAACAAAACCTTCTGGGCGGCGAACTGGGAAGCACGGCGCACGCGCCAAGGCATTGTGCAGACGGCAGCCTGGCCGATCAACGAGTTCCGCAACGGCGATTTTTCGCGGCTGCAGCGCGGCTACACGGCCAACGGCCGGTTTGTCAGCCCGATCATCATCTACGATCCCAATACCGGAACGCCGCTGCCCAACAACATCATCCCCGCATCGCAGATTCACGCCGGCGCGAAGAACGTGCTCAACCAGTTCATTCCGCAGGCGCAGTTTGTTCAGGAAGATCCCCAGGACTTCACGGCACGCGCAGCGGTTCCGCAGCCTACGGATGTGAACACCTATTTCGCTCGCGTGGACCACAATTTCAGCGAGCGTGACCGCGTGTTTGCCCGCCTGGCGATGGATCGCAGCAATCTCAACCGGACGAACATCAACCCGAACCTGCCGGTCACCGTGGATTCGAAGGTGACGAACCTGGCGACGCAGTGGATTCACACCTTCAGCCCAAACCTGGTGAACGAATTGCGCGTCGGCTTCAACATCTCCGACGACATCACACGCAACCCGCGCACCGATAACACATCGTTTGATCAGGATGCTCTCGGTGTGGGCCAGTTCCGCATCCCCTCCGATGGGAACCGCAAGCTGACGCCGCGCGAACACGGTATTCCGCAGTTCACGGGACTCCCGTTCACCCTCCAGGAACTCACCAACGGTAACGGCTACGACAACATGGACACCATCCAGCCGTCGAACCACGTGACTTGGTTCAAGGGCAAGCACAACTTCAAGATGGGCGCGGAAGTGTACCGCATCTCCATGGAGCGCGGTGCCGCAAACCTCGAAGAAGGCTTGCTCGGCTTCAGCGGCGCCACCTGCGGTTACGCCTTCGCCTGCTTCCTCATGGGCCGCCCCAGCACGACACAGACGCCGGAAGGCATTCCGCTGACGTTCCCCCGTGCCAATCGCTTTGGCGCCTACTTCCACGATGACTGGAAGGTTAGCCCGAAGCTCACGTTGAACCTCGGCTTGCGCTTCGACTATAACGGCTTCCCTCGCGATGCCAAGGGGCTGTGGCGCACATTCGATATTCCAGGCATCGGCAAGGATGCGAATCGCGGCAACGGCTACACGGTGCCGGGCACGAATCAGGTAATTCCCACGATTTTCCCGGGCCAGGTGAACGAATCGGGCGCGGTGAAACTGACGCGGCAGCAGGTGAAGTTCTTCATGCCTCGCATCGGTATTGCGTATCGCCCGACAGACAAGTGGGTGATCCGCACTGGTGTGGGCTGGTTCGACACCCTGCAGCACTTGAACACGTTCACCATCTTCAACCTCATGCCGCCCAAGGCCGGCAGCCAGGTGTATAACACGACCATGCAGATCCTTCCGACTCAGACCGTGCCCAGCAATGGCCCCGGCGGCACCTTCAACTTCACACCCCAGCGCTACGCACCGGGCTCGAACATCCTGACGTTCGACGATCCGTTCCTGACCCGGTCGGCTGGAACGACGGTCGTACGCCCGATCGACGTTGTTTACCTCCCGCCGGACTACAAAGATGGCTATGTGTGGAAATGGAGCTTCGACCTGCAGCGCGAGTTGCCGTGGCAATCCGCCATCAGCATCGGCTACGCGGGTTCCAAGGGAACGAACGTCGGCAACTCCGTAATCAACTACAACGATCCGCGCACACTCAGCGCTTCGTTCGTGCAGAACAACCGGCCCTATCCGGTATTCTATGATCCGGCTCTGCCGAATCTGGGCGTGCAGGGCACGGGCCGTATCCGCTACATCGATTCGTTCGGCGAATCCTTCTATCACGGCATGCAGGTGAAGTACGACAAGCGTTCCCGCGCAGGCCTGACTGTCGGCATCGCCTACACCTATTCGAAGACGCACGGTGACGGAGACAACGGCGGCCAGGAAGGCGCCAGCTTCCAGAACCCGCTTGACCGCAAAGGATCGCGTGGCCTGGTCAGCTATGACCAGACCCACAAGACGGTTGCCAACTTCGTTTGGGAACTGCCCGGCGCCAAGATGAAGGGCGTTGCGGGCGTGGTGCTCGGTGGCTGGCAAGCCAACGGGATCGCCACCATCGCCAGCGGCTTCCCCTACACCATCACCCAGGGCGCGGGCGACATCGGCATGTCTTTGTCTCCCATCCGCCCTGACCTCATCGGCCAGGCCGAACTGGATAGCCCAACCCGGAAACTGTGGTTCAACACGCAGGCTTACCAGCGTGTCACCTGCCAGATCTCCGGCCGCAACGACCTCTGCCACTACGGCAGCGCCGGCAACTTCCAGCTCCGCTCCCCCGGTCAGCGCAACATGGACTTCTCCATGTACAAGAACTTCCGCTTGACAGAACGGTTCATCCTCCAGTTCCGCTATGAATCGTTCAACTTCTTCAATACGCCGTGGATGGGCGCGCCTGGCGGGATCAGCTTCAGCAGCCCCTCGCAGATTACGCCCAACGGAACGCGTGACGGAGAAATCCGCGGCCTGCGTACCGCCATGCGTATTCAGCAGTTCGGCTTGAAGTTCCGCTTCTAGAGAAAACGCTCGATACAAAAAGAGGGCCGCTCGCCGGAGAGGTGAGCGGCCCTCTTCCTTTTCTAACCCACTTCTTCGTTCGCCCGCCGCAGCATCGCCCGCATCGAAGCAATGCAATAGGCAATCCCCGCCCGCCGCATCCGGTCATCGCCAGCCAGCAGCGGCACATGATCGGGCACCGCCGACCCATTGAACTTCACCCTTCTCAGCGCCTTCATCACCTCAAACATATCCATGTACCCATCATCGGGAAACGTCTCCACAAAATGGGGCATCACGGACGAAACGTTGCGGAAGTGGACATCGAAGATCTTCCCCCGTCCGCCGAAATCCTGGATCATCCCAAACACATCCTTGCCCATTTGGCCGCCGCCTTCGCTCCACGTGCCGATGCAGAACGTCAGCCCCCAATGCTTGCTATTTCCCGCGATCTGTTCCGCCCGCTTGTAGCCGTCGTAGTGAACCAACACCTTGGCCACGCCGTTCATCTTCGCCACAGGTGGATCGTCCGGATGCAGCGCCAGCTTCACATTCGCTTTCTCGGCCACCGGAAGCACCGCTTTCATGAAGTACGTGTAGCTCGACCAGATATCCTCAGCCGAATACTCACGGTCGAACGCCTTCTTCTCCACCTTGTTGCGAAAATCATCCAGCTTGAATTCCCGCGCCTTGTAGCGCCGCGGACCATACACCTCGCTCGTCGTGTACGTGTTCGCCGGATGCCAGTCGTAATTCGACACCGGAATCCCCAGCCGCCCGCAATCGCGCAGAAACTGGCAATACGTTTCAATGATCGGATCGCGGTTCGGTTTCCCTAGCTGCAGATCGGTCTTGCGATAGGCGTAGTGCACCGCGGAGTAGATCTTCATGTTGAACTTCGCCAGCCGTTCCTGGGTCGCCTTCATGAAATCGTACGATGCCTCGTCCCCGAATTCGATCCGGCACCAGCGAATCCCCAGTTGCTGCAGAAACAACAGGTCATCGTCCGTAAGGCTGCGGATCACCATCCGATGCGACAACTTGATGTTCGAAGGATCGTTTTCGTCAAGAGCCTGGCGTTTTTTGACGATATTGAAAGTGCGGGTTTCCTCCGCGACGGCCAGCGGTAGCGCAGCCGCGGGCAGTAGTTTCAGCAGTTCACGACGGGTGGGCATTCCGCATGACAGGATATCACTTGCGATCGTAGTGAATATATGGAGCAACGAGAGATAGCAACCCTGGGCGGTGGCTGCTTCTGGTGTATGGAAGCCGTGTTCGATGACGTCAACGGGGTCGATTCGGTGGAATCGGGCTACTCCGGGGGAAAGACGGAGAACCCTACCTTCGGAGCCATTTGTAGCGGCATGACCGGGCATGCCGAGGTGGTGCGCATCACGTTCGATCCGGCCGTAGTCAGCTACTCCGAACTATTAGAGATCTTCTTCGCCATCCACAATCCCACAACCCTCAACCGGCAAGGCAATGACACCGGAACCCACTACCGCAGCGTCATCTTCTATCATTCCGACTCACAGTGCGAAGCAGCCCAACAAGCCATTCGAGCAGTGGACAGCGAAGGCGCCTGGCCGGACAAAGTGGTGACCCAGGTGGCGCCGGCCGGCGTGTTCTATATGGCCGAGGCCTACCACCAGAAATACTTCGCCCATCACACCTCCCTGCCCTACTGCCAGTTTGTCGTAAGTGCGAAGGTGCAGAAGTTCCGCGAGAAGTTCGCCGGCCTCCACAAATAAGCACGTTCTACGTATTCTTTCGCATCACCCATGTAGTCATTGAGCGCTGGCCGTGGACGATAGTGGTCTTGAGCGGGTCAGCAAGTGTGGCTCCGAGCTGCCGCGTAAGCACAAGCAGCATGGCTTCGTCTACAAGGTAGCGTTCCGAGCCATCCGGAAGGCGGTGGACGCGGCCTTCCATTGGTTCAACCTGATGCTCAATGCCGTCGGAGGAAGCGAGCCGGGCAAAAAATAGGCCGCCGGGTTTGAGTTTGCGCCACGCCCCTTCCAGCATGGCGTGGAAATGCGCGTCACCGGTGGCGAAGTGGAGCACGGCGCTGCAGATGACAACATCGGCCGAGGCGTCTTCAAAGGACATGGCTTCGATGGGCTCAACACGGAAATTGGTGGTGGGCAGCGAAGCGGCAAGCGCGCGCAGTTCGGCGATGGCCGCCGGATTCTGATCGGCGCCATAAACCTCGTAGCCTTCGCGGAGAAAGTAAACGAGGTTGCGGCCGGTGCCACAGCCGGCATCGAGAATCGTCATCTCCGGAGTAATGCGGCCTTTGAGAAGCTGATCGAACAGATAGATGTCGATGGCGCCGAAGTGTTGCCGCGGGGGTGGGTAGGGCATCGGTAATTATTCTTGCGCGCAGGGGGATTCGATACAATAGCAAAACCCTTTCATGCCCCGTTCTTTGGGTTCTTCCATTGGTCCCTATTTGCTCGAATCGCTGCTCGGTTCGGGCGGAATGGGTGAGGTGTACCGGGCGCGGGACACGCGGCTGGATCGCGCGGTGGCGATCAAGTTCCTGCACGCCGGGGCCGATTCCCAGCGCTTTCAGCGCGAAGCAAAATCCGTTGCGGCCCTCAACCATCCGAATATTCTCTCGGTCTTCGATGTAGGGGAAGACTATCTGGTGACGGAACTGGTGGAGGGAGAATCGCTGCGGGGACGCAAGCCTTCCCTGCGCGAGGCGGTGGATAATGCCGCGCAGATTGCCGATGGATTGGCGGCGGCGCACGCCGTGGGGATCACCCATCGGGACTTGAAGCCCGATAACATCATGGTCACCCGTGAAGGGCGGGTGAAGATTCTCGACTTCGGGCTCGCCAAGCAGACCGATTCCGCCCCCCAGCCGGACAGCGCTACGCGCAAAGCCTTATCGGAACCGGGCATGGTGATGGGAACCGTGGCCTACATGTCGCCCGAGCAGGCCCGCGGGCAAGCCGCCGACGCGCGCAGCGATATCTTCAGCTTCGGCAGCACGGTGTACGAACTGTTGAGCGGGCGGCAGCCGTTTCAGGGCGATAGCGCGGTGCAGACGATGAGCGCAGTAATCGAGAAAGACCCGGAGCCGCTGCCGGACCACGTGCCCCCGGCGATCAAAGGCATTGTGCAACGGTGTCTCGAAAAAGAACCCGCGCGCCGGTTTCAATCGGCATCCGACCTTGCCTTCGCCTTGCGCTCGGCCGCAACCATCTCGACAACCGTACAGCCCGCCGTGATCGCGCGGCGCAGTGCTCCATGGGCGCCCATCGGATTGGCTCTGGTGTTGGTGGCATTCATCGCCTATATCGCCCTTCGACCGAAAGCGGAGTTCTCAGCGGTTTCCGATCTCCCGCGCGTTGCAATCCCCATTGAGGAGCCGTCCCCAAGCGACCCCGCTTTCTCTCCCGATGGAAAGAGCCTTCTCTACGTAGCCATGGCGGGCGAAATCGCACAAGTGTTTCTGCGGCAGTTGGGATCGCCGGAATCGCAACAATTGACGCAGCAGGCGTTGAGCGTCAGCGAGCCCTCATGGTCGGCCGACGGTTCACGGTTCTACTTTCGAACGGTGGAGGGAGTTTATGAGCAGCCTCTCACAGGGAACACGGCGCGCATGATCTACAGCGGCCGGGTTCCCAGCTATGCCCTTACTCCCGATGGGAAGGGGTTGGTGTTGGCGAAGTATGACGCAGGCTTTTTGAACCACACTCTCATGCTCTCTGAGCCGCTTGGCAGCCCGCCGCGAGAGTTACGGGATGGACCAGTTCTTCGGGTTTCCGCCGCTAACAACACTCCTCTAGTCAGATTCTCGCCAGATGGCAGGCAGCTTCTATTCGCCGCCGGCAGCGCCCTGCCCACTTCGCGATTGGCCGTGATGCCATGGCCTGAGGGGAGCGGCAAGCCGCGTGCAGTCGACCTGAAGCAAGCACAGGGCGATCGCCGCCATAGCAGTTGGGTTTGGCTCGGCGACAACCGCCATGTGGCAGTGGGCTTTGAGACGGACGCCACTCGACATGGAATCGATTTTATTGACACGAGCGATGGTTCACACAAGGTGCACTTTGCCGGCATCGGCGAGAGCCGTTCGATGGCGGTGGATGCTCCGCGCGACCGCTTCTTGTTTGCGTCGCGGGATCGAAACCTCGGCGCGTGGTCCTATTCGCTGACATCGGGCAAAGCAGAGCCGCTCTATGATACTCCGCTCAGTGAGAGCGAGCCGGTGTGGGCGCCCGACGGGAACACGCTGCTCTTCGTCACACATTACGGCGAAGAGGACGAGTTGTGGCTGAAGAACGTGAAAGCGGGATGGAAGCGGGTATTGTTCCGCGCCTCAATGACTGGTGACAAAAGCGCGGGGTTGCGAGGACCGGTCTTTTCTCCCGATGGCGAGCGCCTGGCGGTCACCGTGCGGCTGAGCGAGTCCATTGTCCCGTCGGGGTATGCGCTCTATATGATTTTGATGAAGAGCGGCCAGGCGACGCGTGTTCCCGGCGAACTGGCACCGATGCGGCCCGTGGATTTCTCTCCCGACGGTAAGCGCATTGCGCTCACCCAGCGTGGGAATGTTATCCAGGTGCTCGATTTGGAATCAGGAAAAACGCGGGAGCTGCCGTACAAGGGCTTCCGCTCTTTCAATTCGTGGTCGCGCGACGGGAAGTGGATTGCCCGGATCGCCGTGGATGGAGTGCGGCTGATTCCGGTGGATGGGGGCGAGCCGAAGCTGGTTTCCAAGCGTTCGTTGACCAGCGGCGATGCACCCGCTCATTGTTTCAGCGCCGATAGTTCACGGCTGTACCTGATCCGCCAGAAAGGGGCCAGCGCCGTCCTTGAAGAACTGCTGCTGGCCACGGATGAATTGCGGACGCTGGCGACACTGCCGGGATCGGCGCCGGAAGACAACTTCAATCGAGGGATGCGGCTGCACCCGGATGGGAAGAGCGTGGTGTTCACGCTGGAACGGGGCGAAACCACGTTCTGGATGGTGGACGGAGTGGCGAAGGGTCTGCGCTAGCCGGCGTAGCGTCTGCCGAGGCAGGCGGCGGCAAGGCCCGCCAGAAGGAGCAATGCGGACGCGGGCTCCGGAACAGCCGATGGATCGATGGCGGTGGCATCGAGCCGCACGTTGTCGTAGAGGGCAAGCGCATCGCCGCCGGCGTTGGTGTGTGACAGGCGGATGGTGAGAGCCTGTCCAAGCAACGCATCCCCTGCCAGCGCGCTGTAGCTGATGGAAACGTCATCCATGTCTCCATTGGCAGGGATGGAGTTCGGCGGGGCCGAAGCCGTGGCGATGACGGTGGAACCAGCTTCCAACGTGAAGACATAAGACCGCATAGTGAGGTCACTTGGCTTTCCGACGGCCACTGTCAGCGTGTAGAGCGTGTTAGCGGTGAGCACATCGGTGAGCGTTTGGAAGCGGGAGCCGTCAGTAACCTGAAGAACCTGGAGCCCGTCAGCCGGGCCGCCGGAGAGTTGAGCCGCGCTCGGGCGGAGATTCGCGGAGGAACCACTACCGCCAGCGGTCCAACTGGTTACTACACCGCTGACTCCACCGATGGTTCCGATGGCGGCAGTTTCGAAACTGTGATTCGCAACAGTGAGCAGACCGGCCCAGGAAGGGACGGTGAGGCAGGCACATAGCGCAAGGCGCAGGAACATGGAAAATCCTCCGTCGACTGAAGTTTGCTGATTGCAACTGCTCATGGCGAGGAATGGCGCCAAAGTGCCTCAGTCAACGGAGGAAAATTCACTTCCGCTACGGCATTACGCCCGATGAGTACGGGCGCCCCGTCTCTTCCAAACGAATGTGGCCAGCGCGCCGGCCATAAGCCCGAAGGTGGCCGGCTCCGGCACGTTGTCCGCCGTCTGCTGCGAGAACAGCACATTGTCCAATGCGACATTGTCCGAGGCCAGGCTGAGCTGGCCTACATGAATGGTCAGCAACAGCGACTGCGCGGAGACCGATGGGGTGAAACTGTTGTGGGTGCTGCCGCTGACGACCAGCGGGCCGGCGAGACTGAAAAGCACATTTCCGCCTCCGTCACTGACCGTGATTGCCGTGTTGGGGATTGTATGGTTCGAGCCAAATGCGGCCAGATCGAAGGATTGGAGAGTTACCAGGAAACCGGGGTCGGCCGTGAGCGTGAGGGTGATGTCCTGTCCATCGAAGTCGTTGTAGTGGACATTGGTGAGGTTGCCATAACCCGTGGTCCAGACTCTCGGCGCGCCCCCGTGCGTGGCGACGACGTTGGGCGTATAGACTCCGTTATCGGTTCCATAAGAGCCCACGGCATCGGATGGTCCGGTGACCCGGTCCCCATAAGCCTGATCCTGCAGCACGCCATCCGCGACATTTTTGATGTCATAGGTCAGCAAAGTACCGGCCATGGCGCTGCCGGCAAGGCCCAAGGCCAGTATCACTCCGAAATGGTTCATGTGTTCGTATTCCTTCCTGGTTTCTGCGCTTACGGCATTAACAGTGCGAACGCGGCACAAACTGGCTCAATCGATAGCCCCGAAAGCACGAGTTGCTATAATTAAAAATTGCGTCATGGACTACGGGGTGGCCGACCGGCTGCTGGAAGCCTGGGGGCGTGGCGAGCGAGATGCGCTCGATCGGCTCATGGGGCTGGTCTATCACGAGCTACACCGCACCGCATCGGCGATCCTCCAAAACGAAGCCACGGCATTCCGCACTCGTCCCACCTCGCTCGTGCACGATCTGTTCCTCGAATTGAGCCGCCAGGGCAAACTGAACACGCGGGGAGAGCAGCACTTCTTTGCCATCGCCGCTTTTCTCATGCGGCAGATTCTGGTGCGCAACGCGCGGGCGCGGCTCACCTCCAAGCGCGGCGCCGGCGTCAAGATCGCCGCCCTGGGCAACGAATCGCGGCTGGCCATCGCTCCTGTTTCCTGGAACGACGAGCCGGAGCGCCTGCTCGCCCTCAACGACGCCCTGACGCGCCTCGAACAGATCGATCCCCTCAAAGCCTCCATCGTCGATCTGCGCTTCTTCGCCGACCTTTCCATCGAGGCCACCGCCCAAAGCCTGCAGTTGTCTCCGGCTACCGTGAAGCGGCATTGGGCCCTGGCGCGCGTCTGGCTCTTCGAACAGTTGAACAATGATGCATCCGGATCTGTGGGCACGCATTGAAGAAACGCTAGGGGATACGCTCGAACTCCCGGAAGCCGAGCGCCTCCCGCTGCTCGAAGCGCGGCTCAGGGACCAGCCGGATGCTTTGGCCGCCGCACGGCGTTTGCTCGACAGCGCTCCACAGGCCGAGCAGCTCTTCGCCCAAAGTCCGGTGGATGAATGGCGCCTCCGTAGCGGGGTGCGTCTCGGGCCCTGGGAATTGGAACGCCCGCTCGGCTCGGGCGGCATGGGCGCCGTGTGGCTGGCGCGCCGCATCGACGGCCAGGCCGACATGCGCGCCGCCATCAAGATTCTTCCTCCTGCGCTGGCTGGCCCGCTCGAAGCCGACAGCGAGCTTCGCCGCCGCTTCCTCGCCGAAAAGCATATACTGGCGCAACTCGATCATCCCAACATCGCCCGCTTGCTCGATGCCGGCGCCGGCACCGGTGAAACGCCCAACTTCGTCATGGAGTACGTCGACGGGCGCCCCCTGCTGGCCGCCGAGGCCAATCGTCTGGACCGTGCCGAACGGTTGCGCCTATTTGCCAAGGTCTGCCACGCGGTGGAATACGCGCACTCGAAGCTGGTGGCGCACCGCGATCTGAAGCCGCAGAACATCCTGATACAGACGAACGGAGAACCGAAGCTGCTCGATTTCGGCATCGCGCGCCTGCTGAACGATGCTCCGTCGGACGGCGTCATGACCGTGACGCGAGCCTACAGCGTCGACTACGCCAGCCCCGAACAGTTGCGCGGCGAAGCTATCGGCACAGCCACCGATATCTACTCCCTTGGCATCGTGCTGTATGAGTGGATGACCGGAGAGCGGGCGCGCCAATGGTCCCGGTTCACGCTCCAGGAGGCGGGCGAAGCGGCCGCTTCGTTTGAACTGCCTGCGCATGCGAGCCTCGATGCGGACCTGTTGGCCGTGATTCGCAAAGCGGGGCAGGCGGAGCAGAGCCTGCGCTACCGCAGCGCATCGGAACTGGCGGCGGACGTCGAGCGCCTCATCACCGGTGAGCCCGTACTGGCGCGTTCGCCGCATGCGGTGGAGCGCGCGTTTCGGTTTGTGCGCCGCCATTGGATGACCACGGGAATTGCCGCCGCGGTGTTTGTCGTGATTGCCGCTTCGGCCCTGTGGGCGAGACGGGAGCGGGCGCTTGCCGATCAACGCGCACGCGATCTGCTGAATGTGTTTCAATCCATGCTGGTCAACACTCGGAGAGACATTCTCAAACTGCCAGGCGGAACCAAGGCAGGTTTCGAACTCATCCGGCAGGGGCTTTTCGACATCGAACGCCTCCAGCCCGGCGATGAACTTCGCCCCCAATTCCTGTTTGTGCGCGCCACGGCTCATGAGATGTTGCGGGAGTTGGCAGGCGGCTCGAACTCCAACCTGGGGGATAGGAAAGCATCGGAAGATCACGCCCGCGCCTCCGTGGCTGTGTGGAAGGAACTGCATCAGTTGCAGCCAACCAATTTCGCCGCTCGCGTGCGCTTGGTGCGAGCCGAATTCGCATTGGTGCAGCGGGAACTCCCCGCGAACGAAGATGCGGACTGGGCGAAGTGGGAGCAGCGCTTCACGGAGTTGGTGAAAGTGGCTCCCAATGATCAAGCGGCCATCTCGGCGCTGGCCGGGTTTCATTTTTGGGCTCTCCGCAGGGCCGGCGCCATGCACAAGCGGCGGCATCTGGAGCAGAGCATTGAATTGAATGAACGTCTTCTCCAGCTTGCACCGTCGGACCGCGGCATCTGGCGGAATCTGGCGCTCAGCCACAAGTATCTGGCTAACGGCGTGACGTTACCGGAGGAAGAAGCTCGCCGCCATGCCTCTGAAGCCCTGCGGTTGGATCGGATGCGTTCCGAGGCCGAGCCGAAGAATGCCGATGCGCGGATCGACGTTGGGTTCAGCATCGCGGCGCTGGCGGATGTGGAAAGAAGGTACGAGCGATACGAGGCGGCGGCGCGGCTGTTCCGGGAGGCGTTTCTACTCCGCCAGTCGTTGCTGCAGTCCGACCCTGAGAATGCGCTGCTGGCACGGTCTCTGAGTTACCCGGCGGCGGCGTGGGTTACCGCGGCGGCACTGAGCGGTGATGCGTCCTCCGTGCGCGAGGCGCTCGAGGCATTTGAGAAACAGAAGCCCGAGGACATCGGCCCGGCCCACCTGGGACGCGCGAGGATGGCGCTCGCCGCAGGGCGCCGTGCCGAGGCATGTAAGGAATGGAGCGCGGCGTTGGCCGGGCAGTTCCACGAATCGCAGCGGCGAAGGATCCAGAGGCTGCGGGAGGAAACGTGCGCGGGCGTGAGCCGGTAGGCGCCGGCTACCGCGTCCATTGTTGCATGCGCCGCCGCGCATCTTGCGCTCTGGCGTTGGCCGGGCCATAAATCTGTTCGAACGTCGCGGCGCTCGATTCGAGCAGCGGGCGCGCCTCCGCACCGCGGCCCATCCGGGCCAGAGCCTCGCCCAGAAAACCCTCCGTCTCGGCGATGCGCCAGTTGGGCGCCACGAATGCTTTCCGCCGCAATGCCAGTGCCTCATTGAGCACCTTCACCGCCTCATCCAACTTGCCGCGGTGCATCAGCACGAAGCCCAGATGAGTCAATCCCACTGCCCGTTCGTAATGACCCGCGGCGAGAGTGGACTGCACGGCTACGCCGCGCCGCATCAGCGTCTCGGCGGCAGCATCGCCTCGCAGCGCCATCGCGCCGGCCATGGTCATGATGGGATGAACGGTGGCCGGGCTGTCCTTGCCCAGAGTGGATTCGAAGAGGCGCAGCGCCTCCGCTGCATTACGCAAGGCGGCGTCGAGATGTCCGGTCCAGAGATAGATCAGCCCCAGGTTTGTGAGCGTCCAGGCGAGGGCCACGCGCGGGCCGCCAGGCGCGGCTTTGCCGGCGGCGGCTGCCAGTTCCAACCGTTCGATGGCTTTTTCAAAGCGCCCCTGCTCGATGTAGACGAGCGACGAATTGCTGAGCAGCAGGGGGTTTGATGGCTCCGCGCGCAGCCCCATTTGAAATGTTGCTTCGGCCCGCTCCCGCAGGCCAAGCCGCAATTCGGCTGTCCCCAGGTTCGTGCATAAGACGGCCAGCGAATGAGCGGGCGGGTTGCGCCAGGCATCGCGCAAGTCGCGCAAGATGCGCTCGGCCTCGGCAACGTGGCCCTCGGCGAGTTCCAATGCGCCGCGGATCAGATTCAACTCATGACGCCGGGGATCGATGGCGGGGAAGAGCCGGTCCGCCAACTCCATGCTGCGCCGCAGGCTCAGGCGGGCCTGCCGGTACAAGCCCATTTGGTAGTAGTCGAGCCCGATTACCTGGCGCAGTTCAAACTCCACCTCCGGGGCCGGCGGATTGGCGGTGATCTTGCGTTCCAGTTGTTCTACTAACTCCGAGAGCTTTACGGCGGCGCCGCGTTCCACGACGAGGCTGTCGGGATCGGTGGCGGAACCGCCCAGCATGCTTTTCAGGTAGGCGGTGACGTCCCTGGCGCGGCGCGCCTGTTCCCATGCAACGACGCCCGCGGCGGCGATCGCGGAGAGGGCGAGGCACGCAAAGATGGCCGCAACCTTGTGCCGCAGCAGAAACTTCCGTGCGCGGTAGCCGGGCGAATCGGGACGGGCCGATACAGGCAATCCGCGCGCGTAGCGGCGGACATCCTCGGCGAACTGATCCACCGTGGCATAGCGCCGATGCGGATCCTCGCGCAACGCCATGCCGATCACGGCCTCCAGATCGCCGCGCAGATCGCCGCTGCCGGGCAACGAGCCCGTCACCAGTTCATGCAGCACCACGCCCAGGCTGTAGATGTCGCTGCTTGTCGTAATCGGCAAGCCGGCACGCTGTTCCGGGCTGGCGTAATTCGCCGTGTAATAGGCGGTGCGGGTAGCGTCGGGCTGCGCATCGCCCAGCAGTTTGGCAACGCCGAAATCGAGCAGCCGCGGCTCGCCGTGCTGGTCTACGAGAATATTTCCCGGCTTCAGATCGCGGTGCACGATCAGGTTGCGGTGCGCTTCGGCCACAGCGGCTGCGATCTTCATCCAAATGTCGATTGCGGCGCTCGCCGCTGGAGCTGTTTCCACCCGCCAGACATGCAGCGTTCGTCCTTCGACGTACTCCATTACCAGGTATGGCTGGCCGTAGGCGGTGTATCCGGAATCGAGCAGGCGCGCGATGTTTGGATGATCCAACCGGGCCAGCGCTTCGCGCTCGACGCGCAGGCGCCGGTCGTCGAAGGTTGCTTCCAGGCCCGCGGTCAACAGCTTGATCGCGACCTTCTTCTGGTACTGGCCGTCGGCACGGGAAGCGAGATACACGATGCCCATGCCTCCCGAGCCAATGACGCGCTCGATGGCATAGGGGCCGATGCGCATACCTTCCGGCAATTCGCGGGCCGCGGGAGCGTCCAGCAACTGGTGATTGCTGTCATGCGCGGCCAGAAGATCCAGGGCCTCGCGCGCAAGGGATTCCTCGCCCGCCGCCGCCCGCACGAACTGCTCGCGTTCTGCCGCGGGCAGGGCCGTTGCCTGTTCGAAGATGGCTTCGAGCTTCGCCCAGCGTTCTTGCGTCACCGGAATCACTCCAGGGCGGAATTGCCCGCGTTCATCGACTGAATCAGCCAGGCCCGCGCCATCTTCCAGTCGCGTTCCACGGTGGCGTCGGAAGTGCCCAGCGCTCGCGCGACCTCCTTGTTTGTCATTCCCGCGAAGAACTTCATCTCTACCACCTTCGCCTTGCGTGCATCGATGCGGGTGAGTTCGTCGAGGGCGGTGTCGAGGAAGAGCAGCTCTTCAGAGGTCGATTGTGCGGCCTGCAGTGCGTCATTGTGATTCATGGCGACGTGATTCATGGCGACTTTTTTCATCGAGCCGCCTCGTTTGTGGGAGAACTTTCTCTTGGCGTGATCCACCAGCACGCGCCGCATGATGTTCGCCGCCGCGCCGAAGAAGTGGGCCCGGTTCTCCCATTCCACTTTGTTCTGGTCCACCAGCTTGCAGTACACCTCGTGCACCAGTTCGGTCGCGGCCAGCGTATGCCCGGGCCGTTCGCGTTGCAGCAACGCGCGCGCCAGCTTCCGCAGTTCCTCGTAGACCACCGGAGTCAGCCGTTCGAGCGCCTGTGCGTCTCCCGCGTTCCAGCGGAGTAAAAGATCCGTAATATCAATGGGCTCGGAAGCCACGCCCTAACATTATAGGCATGGCGGTCACCGGCCGGAAGACATTTGGCGGCGCAGGGGCAGAAGCAAGAGCCCGGCGGCGGCGAGCAGCATTGATGCAGGCTCGGGCACGTCGCCTGTGGTGATGGCAGAGGCATCCAGCCGCACATTGTCGTAGAGGGCGTGGTTGTCGTTGGTGCCCACCACATGCGACAGGCGGATGGTGAGCGCCTGGCCCAGCAGTGGGTCGCCGGCAAGCGCCGTGTAGCTGATGGTGACGTCGTCCATGTCGCCATCGGCGGGGATGGAGTTGGGCGGCGCCGAAGCGGTCGCGATTACGGTGGAGCCGGCTTCCAGCGTGAAGAGATACGATGCCATGCTGAGATCGTTGCGATTGCCGACGGCGACCGACAGTGTATACACGGTGTTGGCGGTGAGCACATCCGCCAGCGTCTGGAAGCGTGAGCCTAAGTTCATGTAGAGCACCTGGAGACCGTCGGCTGGGCCACCCGAGAGTTGGGCGGCGCTTGGCCGCAAGGTCAACGAACTGGAACCCACGGATCCGGTCCAACTGGATATGATCCCGCTCGCTCCACCCACGGTTCCGAGGGTGGGTGATTCGAAGCTGTGGTTGGCCACGGTGAGCAGAGCGCCGGGCAGATGCAGAGCGCAGGCTGCGGCGATGAGGAGTAGTTTGGTCATAACACTCGCTCATGGCGAGGAATGGCGGCAAAGACCCTCACGGATTCTGATTCGGCAGTGACGGAGGAATCATCGGCGCCCAGCGGGGCTGAGGTAAAGGCCTAAGAGGGAAGCCTTGCCAAGCAATCGGCACAATGCGAGTCCGCATCAGCGCCACCCAGTACGTCCAGCCCGACCTAATCGTGATTTGCGGCCAGCCTGCTTTCACGGACGAAACCGATCCAAGCCTGACCAACCCTTCCGTGATCATCGAGATACTCTCGCCATCCACCGCAGGCTACGATTACAGCGGCAAGTTCCAACTCTACCGTCAACTGCCTTCGTTCGAAGAATACCTGCTGGTAGCGCAGGATCAGTCGCGAATCGGAGTATTCCGCCGCATGAACGACGGGCGCTGGCTGCTCAGTTCCTACGAAGCGCAAAGGGCACGCTCCGCGCCCACACTACTGAAAGGAACACGCGTTCGCACCAAGGCGCGGGCGCGTCTCCGTTTTGCGCGTGTTCCTACGAAGGAGAGACGGCCGTAGCGAAGGTGGAATCCCTGGGGATCGAGATTCCACTTGCCGAGGTGTACGCACAGTTACCGTGATTAATCGTCGTCGTGCTGCGTCGCAAGCCGGTTGATCACGCCCATATCCTCCAGCGTGGTCACGTCACCCGACACCGTATGGCTGGTCACGATCTCACGCAACAACCGGCGCATGATCTTCCCACTGCGTGTCTTCGGCAGCGATTCCGTAAAGCGGATTTCCTCCGGCCGCGCGAACGCTCCGATTTCGTGCGCCACCCACTGGTGCAGTTCCTTGCCGAGGTACCGTGATCGAAGTCGCCCTTCTTGAGCGTGGGGCAATTCTAGCAGCCTGTTTTGCTTTTTCACGAAGGAGGGACAGGCGAACAAGCACCGTCTCCGCGTGTTCCAGCGACAACTCTACAGGCCTTATCAGGACGGACCCGCTTTCGAATATGGACCCACAGGGCGGGCACTTCGAGATCGCTATTGGCAAAAGCAAGAACGGCCTAGCGAAGTTTGCTTCATGCTGCTTTCTCCGACCACAATGCTTCTGCAGAAGCGGCGAGGCACACTGCAAGAGATAAAGGGCCTCTACCCAGCCTCTACCCACCTCTACCGATCCGCCGCTTGGGGGAAGAACGGAAACTGACTCCGGCAGGCACGGCCTATGCGCAGTCTTGTGCGACGCTTGCTAGCGGGATCACTCTAGAGTAAGAGCAACTCACATCTGAGCCCAGGATTCTCGGTTAACAAAGCGAATACAAAATCTTCGTGGGGACATCTGAAAAGGTGTATAATATTGTCCTAAACCCTGGTTATACTGATCGTATTTTCGGCTGCTGTTAAGCCACCGCACCATGCTACCCAAAGAAGCCGTTGAACGCATCTCTGCCGATTCTTGGAACCGCGCTGTCTATGCCTACGGAACAGGCGAGCTGTTTCTCAGACGAAGCCTGCATTACACGAAGCTTCTGCAAGCCCTAGCATTCTTCGGGATTATTGTGCCGTTGCTCATTGGTGGCGTGGTGCTTGGCTTCGGAACGAAGGTTAACTATTTGGATACGCTCATTTACTGGGCTGCTGCCGCTGGCGTGGTTCAGCTAGTCTTCAGCGCATGGTCAATCGTGTACGCGTGGGCCGAAAATCTGCAGTACTCGTTGGAATCAACCGCGGACAATCGCGATCTAGCGACCCAGTTCAGTGAACTGGGAGGACAGGTGGCTGCGCCGCCTAACGACATTGAAGTACGTTTCGAACGCCTTAAAACACGGGATGATGCCCGTAGAGCAGCAGACGTCAAGCGAAGCGTAAGTGAAAAAGAGATGCGTTACGCTCACCGAGCTGGGCTACGTCGATTTGGCCGCAAATGTGAAGGCTGCGGCGAGATACCGAAGTCCATGAAACCTGAAGGCAAGAGCAAAGACTGTCCCGTCTGCGGGAGATTCTAAGGAGACGTAGTTTATGAATGAAAAAACAAAACGAACATTTCAAGCTTGGTTAGCGCTGAGCCCTACAGACCGTGAAAGTTTCGCGACTGTTGTTCGCGACTATACCAATGGGCTGAGCTATAAGCAGAGGGAGCTTCAGGAATCCACCAGGATGGCAAAGATGGAAACCGGACCGCTCTCTAACCCTTGTCCCTATTGCGGCCGGTAGACTCATCGAAATTCAGCGCACCGGATAAGTTCGCAAAGTAATATGAAGTCCTCCCGGCGACTGGCCCTTAACGGGCAGCATGCTCATGGTGGCGTGCAATTGTGGATTCGCGGCCTGCACTTGTTGCTTTCACGAATGTGAAACGCTCTTCCGCGCGCCGCGCTACGCATCTGCGGCACCAGCGCAAAGACGTAGACTCTGGATGAACCCATTTTTATTTCTCAATCGTGAAAGATTTTGTGCGCCGTTTGCACTCTCTTAGGTGACCCCCTCGAAGAGTAGTGAGTTAAGTCCACAAATAGTGAGTCCATGAATCAGTTTTGGAGGAACGATGAAAACCGCAATCAAGTGTGGTGTTTTTCTTGGGCTGGTGTGTTCAGCGGCCCAAGCGCAAACGGTTGAACTGGATAAGCGCGTGGTCTTTGTATACGACGACAGCTTCCAACCACCGTCCTGCGAATGGCGGAACGAGGGCATTTTTGGCACTCCCAGTCTGCACTGCGGTTCTTGGCGTGCGCTGCGACATGAAATCACCCTGGTGACCCACGGACCTAATTATCAAGGTCTAGCGCAGACCGTTCAGTCGTGCGCCACGCAGGCCATATTGGCAGGGCTGGCTGCCGCAATTCCTTCGAAGGGTGCGGCTGCTGTTCCAGCTTTCAAATCCTACCTGGCGGGCTGTGTAGCTTATCACTTCGGCAACATCGCGAACTACCTTTCGGTGAACCTGGAAGACCGTAGCAATTGGGTTGACCGTTAAGGATTCCCCCCAAGGGCGGGGGCCCAGTGGGGCGGGGGCCCAGCTTTTGTGCTCGGCCCCGATTGGGCAGCAACCTCGATCTTCGCCCCGACATCGAAAACCGTCTCCTTGATTAGGCTCAGGTCAAAGGTGTCTCCATCCACGACTACGTGTAACAAATCGTCGATCGCCAGACCACCCAGAGCACGGGCGTCGTCGCTGTGCCAAAGAGCAGCCTTGTCCAGTTCTTGCGTGAATCGCCCTCGTTGGCCTTGAACTCGATCTGGAGTGTGTTAAAGACGTCGATCGTTCAGCTCTCATATACGCCACCGTGCCGAGAATCGCGCCCTGCTCCGTCTTCGGCCGGTTGACGCGCGTGGCGTCATCGTGCGACGGCGGCGCGTCCTCGCGCAGTTTCTCCAGTCCGAAGTCGAGCACTTTCACCATGCCTTCTTCCGTGATCATGATGTTGCCGGGCTTGATGTCCCGATGCGTCATGCCGGCTTCGTGCGCCGCGGTAAGGGCGGAGGCGATCTGGGTGGCGTAGCGAAGCGTTTCCGGGGTTCGCAGGCCATCGCGGAAGATCACGGCGTCGAACGTCTTTCCCTCGATGTATTCCATGACGATATAGTCGGCACCGATGTTCGGATGGTGGAGAGCACTGGCAGCGCGTGCTTCCTGCGCGAGGCGAGCTTTACGCACGGCATCGGCGGCGTGCTGCACGGGCAATGACACGCTCCAACTTCAAGTCGCGCGTTTTGTACACAACTCCCATGCCGCCCTCGCCGAGTTGTTCGAGGACACTACTTAATCGTCGTCGTGCTGGGTGGCGAGGCGATTGATGACGCCCATGTCTTCCAGTGTTGTAACGTCGCCGGAGACGGTATGGCTGGTGACGATCTCGCGCAGCAGGCGGCGCATGATCTTCCCACTGCGTGTCTTGGGCAGCGATTCGGTGAAGCGGATTTCTTCCGGCCGCGCGAACGCCCCGATTTCGTGCGCCACCCACTGCCGCAGTTCCTTGCCGAGCACTCCGTGATCGTAGTCGCCCTTCTTGAGCGTGACGAAGCAGCAGACCGCCTGGCCGGTGACTTCGTGGGGTTTGCCGACCACTGCCGCTTCAGCAACGGCAGGATGCCGCACCAGCGCAGATTCCAATTCCATCGTCGACAAACGGTGGCCGCTCACGTTCATCACATCATCCACGCGCCCGAGGATCCAGTAGTACCCATCGGCATCGCGGCGCGCCGCGTCCCCAGTAAAATAAACGCCCGGCACGCGTCCCCAATATTGTTCCTTGTACCGGTCCGGGTCGCCCCAGATCGTCCGCAGCATGCTCGGCCACGGACGCTTCATGATGAGGAAACCTTCCCTGCCGTCTTCCACCGGATTGCCCGCCAGATCAATGATCTCCGGCAGAATCCCTGGCATGGGCTTCGTGCCCGAGCCGGGCTTCAAAGGTGTCGCCCCCGGCATCGGAGCAATCAGGATCGCCCCTGTTTCGGTCTGCCACCACGTATCCACAATGGGGCAGCGGCTCTTGCCAATCACGCGGTAATACCATTCCCACGCCGCCGGATTGATCGGCTCACCAACGCTGCCCAGCAATCGCAGGCTCGAAAGATCGTGCCGGTTGGGCCAGTGCTCGCCCTGGCGCAGCAGCGCCCGGATCGCCGTGGGCGAAGTGTAGAACACGTTGACGCGATACTTCTCAATGATCCGCCAGAAGCGCCCGAAATCCGGAGTGTCCGGCGCCCCTTCGTACATCACCGTCGTGGCCCCGGCTGACAGCGGCCCGTAAACAATGTACGAATGCCCTGTCACCCAGCCGATATCCGCCGAGCACCAATAGGTGTCCTCTTCCTTCAAATCGAACACCCACTTCATGGTCATATGCGCCTGCAGCATGTAGCCGCCGGTGGTGTGCAGAATGCCCTTCGGCTTGCCGGTGGTGCCGGAGGTGTAGCAGAGCGCGGCGGCGGTGTTCTCGTCGAAGCTCGGCCAGGTGAAGTTGTCGTCGGCGGCCGCCATCTGCTCCTCGTAGCAGAGCAGCTCCATGCCCTCCGGCAGGTCGATGTCGGGCATGTGCTGGCGGTCGCACATGAACACCACCGCGCGCAGGCTGGCGCGCACGTCCTTGGCGACGGCGGCGATGAGCGGGGCGAAAGTGGTGTCGAGGAACAGGGCCACGTCGCCGGCGTGGTTGATGATGTAGGTGATGTCGGCGGGCGACAGGCGCGGGTTGATGGTGTGGCAGACC
>JAFDVS010000045.1 GCA_018268935.1 Acidobacteriota bacterium
GCCCGCGAGGATGCCGAGGCCGCCTGAATAGACGGGGAGGCATTCGTTGAGACCAAACTCCATGCAGAAATAGGCGATGAAGCCCTCCTTGGGCGTCATCTTGTAGCGTTCGATGTAGGCATCGAAACGCTCGCAAGCGCGGCGGTAAAGGGAGAGGTAACGAGGGTCGGCAGCCGCGCGCTCGAGAGTAGTGCGCGGGATTTGGCTTAACATCGACACCGGGTTGTGACCCGTAGCTCGCCAGAGAGCCGGATCAAGACGCCGGAAAAGGGCACGTACAGTGTGGTCCCAGCTCCAGAGAATGTTGTGGGCGAGTTCCGACAACCGTGGCAGGTTGGCCGGCAAAGCAGGCCGCACAAGGAATTCTTGTAAAGGTTGGACTTGGAATTTCATCGAGTGATCACGAAATTTGAGGATAACAAAAGGCAGTGCATTTTCTTTTGTTTGGCGATTGGAGTAGGGACGCGGTACACTGGGAAACGATGCGCCCGTAGCTCAGTCCGGATAGAGCGCTTGCCTCCGGAGCAAGAGGCCAGAGGTTCGAATCCTCTCGGGCGTACCACTTCCCTTCGTCTGAATCCCACGCGCTATACTTCGGTCAACAGAGATGTCCTCCAAGGGACACTCCCCGTCGCTAGGAGCACGTTCTATGAAGCTGCTGGTCGTCATTCTGGCGCTCGCATCGCTTGTGGCCGCTCGAAGTGGAAGCTCACGAAGTACGGTCTCCCGCCCGCATACGCGATCCACTGTGTCCCATTCCACCGGATCACGATCTATCATTCGGAGTTCGCATCACGCCACAATGCGACCGGCCTCCAAAAGCCGTAGTACGCATCGGTGTGTTTCCTGTGCGCGTGATTCCAAGGGCCGTATCAAGCGTAGTTCCAGCGCGCGAACTTCATTTCAGCGCAATCACCCATGTCCATCGACCGGGAGAGCCTCCGGCGCATGCCCCGGATACGTGATCGACCATAGGCGGCCGTTGAAGCGCGGTGGCGCTGACAACCCGAGCAACATGCAGTGGCAAACAACGGCCGCCGCGAAGGCTAAAGATCGGGTCGAATAGAAGTCATCGAATCCGATTGGCGTCCACTCCTTCAATCGTTTCGCAGTGCATCCATCGGCGATAGCCGCATGCCCCACCGGCAAGACCGGGTTCAGACTACCTCGCAAGAAATTGATAATCCAAGACTATTCAGTTCATACGGAGTTGACGGCGAAGCCACCCGCAGACCATCGGAAATTATCCCCGGGACGTGCAAACTCGCCCCATGTCTCTGTGGAAAACAACCCTGCTGGCCGCTGCCGGAGCCGTGCTGTGCCTCGCCGATGAGTATCGCTTTGCCCCATCGCCGGATGTCGAAATCCGGCTCGAGGTGAGCTTCCCCAAGCCGTACAACGGTAGCCGGCTGGTCTTCTATTCGGGAGATCAGGAGCAATGCTTCTCGGCTGAGACCGGCGTCAAGGGATGCACCGAGCGGTTCGTCGGGGCGGCGGCGCTGGTGCAGTACACGGTGAAGGGGGCAAAGAGAAAGAACAAGGCGATTCGCGAGTCGGTTTCGGTAACAGGCCAGAGCCCGGACCTGCCGGAGCGGCCGGTATTTGAGAAGTCCGTCCCGCTGGTGGATGGCCGGGCCAGCGATGTGCAGTTGTTCGGTTACGAAGAGGATGCCGACACCGAGGCAGCCCGGCTGAAGGAGCGCGAAGACGCGGCGAAGGTGTGGCGACGCTATCGCCAGGAGTTGTTCCTAGGTGCTGACACGCGGCCGTTTGCCGTGCTCGAATGGCACCACACGATCCAGGCGATCCGGCTTGATCGTATTGAAGCGCCGGGGCGATAAGGAGGACTCACTCCACCCGCAACTGGGGTACGAACACGTCCTTGCCTTTGCGTTCCAGCACTTCGTCGACCTTCAGCAGATCGGCGACTTCGACGCCGGCGCGAATGGCCTTGGCGATACGCTTTTCCGCGGCCACGATGCGGCCCGCTTTTTCGAGCACCGCATCCAGGCGTTCGGCCGGCACCACCACTACGCCATCCTCGTCGCCGACCATCCAATCACCGGGATGCACCACCTGGCCACCGCAGCTCACTACGCATTGCAGGCGGCCGGCATACTCCGCGCCCCCGGCATTCGGAACAACAGACCGGGCGAAGACCGGCAACGCGCTTTTGTTGATATCCATCAAGTCGCGAATCGCGCCATCCACTACCACTCCGGCCAAGCCCTTGCGCCACGCCGACATTGTCGTCAGCCCGCCCCAGAGCGCGGTGTTGCGCTCGCCGTGGCCATCGATTACCAGCACATGCTCCGGCGGGCACTCCTTCAGCGCTTTGCTCACCATGAGGATGTCCGCCGTGTGCACCTGAACGGTGAACGCCGGTCCTGCCATCTTCACTTTTCGTGACCAGGGGCGGATCTCATGATCCATGCCGCCGCCTTTGTCCAGTGCATCGGACACTGGTCCGGCGCCAAAGCGCAACAGCAACCTGCGCGGCTTCATACCTGCATCCTCACTTGGGCTGGGTTGATGGCTTTGTGCTTGCCTTTGTTCGCGGTGATGGCGAATGCTTCCGGTACGCGCTCCATTCCGTCGAGCGTGTGGGTGATCATCGGCTTCAATCGCACCCGCCCGGCAGCCACCAGGCTTACGGTATGCTCCAGATGGGCCAGGGTGCTGATGTCGGGAAACAGGTAGCGCAGGCTGCGCTCGCGGAGCAGATCGACGTCGAGTTCGAAGGGCGAACCGAACCAGGACACTCCGATAATCTTCCCGCCGGAGCGCACGGCGTCCATTGCCTGTGCCACGCTTTTCACTCCGGCCATGCCTTGCGCCGGACTGCCGCCCGCACATTCGAACACGATGTCGGCGCCATTGCCTCCGGTCAAGTCACGGATCGCGGCAACGGGGTCATCTTTGGTGGCATTGATGGCGTAGTCGGCGCCGAGCTCTTTCGAGATGGCGCAGGCTTCGTCGCGCACGTCCACCGTGATGATCTTCCCGGCGCCGCTCACACGGGCAATCTGCATGCATTCCAGGCCCATGCTTCCCTGCCCCAGAAATGCAACGGAATCGCCAATGCGGATCTCGGCCGTCTCCACCGATGCCACGCTATCACTGAGCGATTGCAGGCACGCCGCCTCGACATCGGAGATGCGCTCATCGACGTGAGTGAGGGCGATCTCCGGCAGGATGGCATACTCGGCAAAACAGCCCGGCAGTTGGAAGCCGATGATCGGTCCTTTGCGGCAGAGGTGGCCGGCGCCGGAATTGCAGAGCGGACAGTTCTCGCAGGGGAGTTTGGCGCGCGCGGCTACGCGGTCGCCCGGTTTGAAGCGCGTCACACCCGCGCCCACTTCCACAATGCGGACGCAAAACTCATGCCCGAACAACTGCACCGGGGCTTCTGTCTCGAGACGCTTCTTGATGCGTTCATAGGCGAGCGTGCGCACGCCCGCCGCCAACTGCGCTTCGGTCACGCTAGGCTGCACCACCAGCACCTGCGCCAGTACGTGGCGCGGGCGCAACTCGGGCACCGGAACGTCGTCCATCCGCAGATCATTGAATCCGTAAAATCGCCATGCTTTCATGAGAAACTCCCTGTGATAATATCGCACCCAATGTCCACACTCTCTCTTGCCTTGGTGCTGGCCGCGGCCGGTCCACTGTGCGCACAAATCTTCGCCCCTGGCGCGAAGCTGGAAAAACTGTATACGGGAGGCCACCTGACGGAAGGAGTCGCCGCTGCTCCCGATGGCACGATGTTCTTCAGCGACATCACCTTCACTACGGAGACGAACATGCAGGCCGGGCACATTCTTCGCTTCGATCCGAAGACCGGCAAGACCAGCGTGTACCGCTCGCCCAGCGGCATGTCGAACGGATTGAAGTTCGATGCGCAGGGCCGGCTCATTGCGGCTGAAGGCGCCGACTACGGTGGCCGCCGCATCACGCGCACCGACCTGGCGACGGGCAAAGCCGTCATTCTCGCCGGTCTGTTCGAAGGCAAGCACTTCAACTCGCCGAACGACATTGCGATTGATCAGCAGGGGCGCATTTACTTCAGCGATCCGCGCTACCTGGGGCATGAGCCGATTGAGCAGCCGGTGATGGCGGTCTATCGCCTGGATCCCAATGGCCGCGTCACGCGCATCATCACCGATGCCGGCAAGCCGAATGGCGTTGCCATCTCTCCGGATCAGAAGACGCTTTATGTAGTCACGAATGATGACGGCCTGATGGGCTTCGATCGCATGCCGAAGGGCGTTCCGGCGCGCAAGGGACGGATGGAACTGAATGCCTACGATCTGCGCCCCGATGGCTCGGCCACGTTCCGGCGGCAACTGGTCAACTATGCACCGGAAGATGGCCCGGACGGCCTTGTGTGCGACTCGGAAGGCAATCTGTTTGTCGCCGTGCGCAATGAGAAGAGATTTGGAGTGACCGTGTATTCGCCGGCGGGCAAGGAACTGGCACATCTTCCCACGCCGGAGCGTCCCACCAACGTAGGCTTTGGCCGCGGCGCCGATGCGTCCCTGCTTTACATCACCGCGGGGGGCAGCCTCTACCGCATCAAGACCGTGAAGACCGGATATCAACTGCCGGCCGCGCGATGAGCAACATCCGCTGGCGGCTCTATGGCCTGCTGCTCATTGTGGTGACACTGACGTTCATTGACCGCTTCAACATGAACGTGGCGGCGAAGCACATCCAGCAGGAGTTCGCGCTTTCCGATATTGAGATTGGTTCCCTGCTGAGCGCCTTTGTGCTTGGCTACGCGGTGTTTCAGGTGCCTGGCGGGTGGATTGGCGACCGGCTGGGACCGCGTTTGGTGCTGACCGGCGCCATCCTCTGGTGGTCTCTGTTCACTGCGTTCACCGCGCTCGGCTATAGCGTGGCTTCCTTCTGGATCATTCGCTTTCTGATCGGAGTGGGGGAAAGCCCCGCGCTGCCTTGCACCAACAAAATGATCGGGCGGTGGATGGCGGTATCGGAACGGGCGCGCGGCAGCAGCCTGTTCCTGGTGGCCGTGGGCACGGGCGGAGCGTTCACTCCGCCGCTCATCGCCTGGTGCATGACGACGTGGGGATGGCGTGTTTCATTCCTTGCCTGTGGCGCGCTGGGGCTCGCCGTTGCAGCACTGTGGCACTGGCAGTCCACGGAGCATCCCAACCAGCATCCCGGTGTCAATGCGGAGGAGCTCACGCACATTCAAGCGTTCCGCACGCCAGTGGCGAACCCGGGACCTTTTCCCTGGCGCCGCCTGTTTGCCTCGACAAGCATTCCGGCGCTGATCGTGGCCAACTTTCTTCTCGGCTACGTCACCTACATCTTCTACACGTGGTTCTTTCTCTATCTGGTGAACATTCGCAAATTGCCGGTGATGGCGGGCAGCTACTGGTCGACAGTGCCGTTTCTGGCGATTCTGATTGGCGCGCCGATCGGCGGTTATCTTTCCGATCGCATGGTGCGCCAACTGGGCCAACCATGGGGCCGCCGTGTGCCTGTGGTGATCGCGGCTTTCGCATCGTGCGCGCTGTTCTTCACCGGCTCGCGATTGGAGAATCCGTATCACGCCATCGGCCTGCTGGCCTTTGCCGCCGGGTGCAACAGCATCGCCGCGGTCTCCAGTTGGACGCTGCCGAACGATCTCTCCGATCGTTACGCTGCCACGCTCGCCGGAGTGCTGAACACTTCCACAAATCTGGGCGGCGCACTATCGCCGTTGCTCACGCCCTATATCGCCAACCGCTACAGTTGGGTCGCGGCGTTGGATGTCGCCGCGGCTTTCATGATCTTCGTCGGGTTGCTTTGGATGCTGGTGCATCCCGAGCGGCGCATCGATTGATCGAACTACAGTTCGGCCAGATCCGGCTCTTCGCGCCACAGCATGCGCCGCAGAGCGCGGAAATGCTGCTCACCTTCCTCGCGGCCTTTGCTCAATGCATCGGCGCGCATCGCTTCCAGATCCTCGGGGGAAATCGGCCTCCGCGGTTTCTGCGTCGCCGTGGCGAGCAGTTGCACCTCACAGGCGCGGTCGAGCATATACAAATCGTCAAAGGCTTCGGCCACGGTCCGCCCGCACACCGTCACCCCATGGTTGGCCATCAGCAAAATGTCTTTATCCTGCATCGCATCGCGAATCAACGTGCCGATGGACGCTTCCGTCGCCATGCCGTAGCTGTTCAAATACGCGATGCGCCCCGGGAAGCGCAACGCATGCTGGCTCGAGAACTCCACCGTCTGATCTTCGAGACATGTCAATGCGGTGATGTGAGGCTGGTGCGTGTGGAGCACGGCGTGCGCCTGCGGCAGGTCGCGATGCATGGCCGCATGGATCATCAGCGACGTGAGCTCGATTTCCCCTTCGCCGTGAAGCACTCGCCCGTCCAGATGCACCACCAGGAAATCGCGAGCCTTCACTTCGCTCCAATGCACGCCGTAAGGAATCGCATAGAACCGGTCACTGAAGCCGGGAACAAGCGCAGTGAAGTGATTCACCACGCCTTCGTGCCAGGCCCAGCGCGCCGCCCAGCGGTGTGCCACCGCCAGATCAAGCCGTACCTGGCGGCCCGCGTCGAGCCTCAGGTACGCATCGTTGTAAGCCTTCGCCGTCTGCAAAGCAAGGGACATCGTGTTAGGAAGTATACAATTCTCCCCTCCACAGGGCAGTAACGCCAATCTCCTGCGATTGCGTCTTTTATATTGGGTAGAAAAGAAGGCGGTGAGTGGGAAGCGGAAGGCGGAGTTTTCCTATGAATGTAAAGGAAACCGCGATGGATACTCGTGCGCCTGCACTGGCTGCGGCGGGCCCGGTGGCAGCGGGCCGGCGAGTGAAAGCGAAGCATGGGACACGGAGAAGATGGGTCGCCGCTGCCATGATGGCTCTCGTAGTCCTGGCCGCGGTGGGCACGTGGGTCTACGAATCGAGCCGGGCGACGGTGGAATATGTGACCACCCTTGTCGACCGCGGCGACATTCATAGCACCGTCACCACCACCGGCAATCTCAACGCAGTGACTACAGTGCAGGTCGGCAGCCAGGTATCGGGAAACATAAAGGAACTGCACGCTGACTTCAATACGAAGGTCACCAAGGGCCAGTTGGTCGCGCTGATTGACCCTGCGCCGTTTCAAGCCGCGGTCGATCAATCGAAAGCAGTCCTCAACTCCGGCCGGGCTGCTGTCATGACGGCACAAGCCACGCTCGCCAAATCGCAGTCCGACCTTGCGTCCGCTCTCGCTAACGTCGCCAGCCAGAAGGCCAACGTGACCAAAGCGCTGAGCGTCATGAAGCTGGCCAGCACGGAAGCGAAGCGCCGTGAAACGTTGATTCGCCAAAATGCCACCTCGCAGGAAGATTTCGACACGGCGAAAGCAAGCCATGAGCAGGCCGCTGCCAGCGTTGAGGCGGCACAAGCAGCCGAGCGTGCCGCCGAGGCTTCGGCGCAATCGGCTGCCAAGGCTGTGGATGTTGCCACGGCCCAATTGCAGCAGGCGCAAGCGCTGGTGCAACAGAATGAAGCAGCACTCTCGCAGGCGCAGTTGAATCTCGATCACACGCGCATCCTCGCGCCGGTGGATGGAACAGTGCAATCGCGCAACATGGACGTGGGCCAGACAGTAGCTGCGTCGTTCCAGGCGCCCACCATTTTCGTCATCGCGCAGGACCTCACCAAGATGCAGGTAGACACGAACGTGGGCGAAGCGGACGTTGCGGTCATCCGGCTGGATCAGGAGGCCACATTCACCGTCGATGCGTATCCCGGCGAAACCTTCCACGGCGTGGTGCGGCAGATTCGCCACGCACCCATCAATGTCCAGAACGTCATCACCTATGACGTCGTGATCGGCGTATCGAACCCGGAGCTGAAACTCTTTCCAGGCATGACGGCCAACGTCACCATACAAACCAACTCAGTCGCTAGTGTGCTGCGCATACCCAAATCGGCGTTGCGTTTCCGCCCGCGATCCGCGGCCACCAGAGGCGATCATCAAACACCAACGGTCTACGTGCTTGATGCGAATGGTCAGCCCAAGCCGCAGCACGTCCAGACCGGTATCGCTGATGCGATGTACGTGGAGTTGCAGGACAACTCCGTGCACGAAGGGGAAGCGCTGGTGGTGGGCATGAAGGGCGGCGCGGCCACGCGGCCGGCGCAATCCTCCGGTGGCGGACCCGGAGGGAGACGTTATGGATTCTAGAGGTACTGCCATGCGGGACTCGCTCATTCACGTCGAAGGCATCACCAAGACGTACCTGCTAGGGGAAGTGGAAGTGAACGCCCTGCGCGGGGTCAGCGTCGATATCGCACGCGGGAGCTTCGTCTGCATCATGGGCTCCTCCGGATCCGGCAAATCCACTTTCATGAACATTCTCGGGTGTCTCGACCGCCCCACCTCCGGGTTGTACCTGCTGGATGGAGCCAGCGTGGGTGATTTGGAGCGGAACGAACTGGCCGTCATCCGCAACCGCAAGATCGGATTCGTGTTCCAGCAGTTCAACCTG
>JAFDVS010000046.1 GCA_018268935.1 Acidobacteriota bacterium
CGCGGCGTCGGCATGGATGTCGTGAAGACGAATATTGAAAAAACCGGCGGGACGGTGGACATTGCCAGCCGCGCCGGGCACGGTACGGCCGTCAAAATCAAGATTCCCCTTACCCTGGCTATCATTCCGGGCCTGGTGGTGATGAGCGGATCGGAGCGGTTCGTCATTCCACAGGTGAGCCTGCTCGAACTGGTGCGGCTGGAGGGAGAAACGGGCCGCAAGCAGATTGAGCGCATTCATGGCACCCCGGTTTACCGGCGGCGCGGGAACCTGCTGCCGATCACTTATCTACGCGATGTGCTCAAGCTGGGCAAGCCGGGCGAGGAGCCGGAGGTGCTCAACATTGTGATTCTGCAGGCGGAAGACCGGCAGTTCGGGCTGGTGGTGGACGGGATCCATGACACGCAGGAGATTGTCGTGAAGCCACTCGGCAAGCAACTGAAGGGGCTCACCTGTTACGCCGGGGCGACGATTATGGGCGATGGCAAGGTGTCGTTGATTCTCGACGTGCTCGGCATTGGGATGAAGAGCGGCGTGCTGACCGAAGTGCGGGAGTCGGGGCGTATGGACCGCGAGGCGCACGAGACGGGCGATCTCGACCGGCAGAGTCTGCTGCTGTTCCGCAGCGGCCGATTCGAGCGCCTGGCGGTGCCGCTATCGCTGGTGGCGCGGCTCGAAGAATTCCCGCGCTCGAAGATTGAGCATGCAGGCGGCCAGGAAGTGGTGCAATACCGCGGCCGCATTCTGCCTCTCATTCCGCTCACCTCGTATCTTGATCCGGGAGCGCGTGGGGTGGCGCAGCCGGACGAACCCGCGCAGGTGATTGTCTTCAGCGACGGCGACCATCGTATCGGAGTGCAAGTGGACCAGATTGTGGACATCGTCGAAGACGTGGTGGTGGCCAAACAACAGGCGGCGCATCGCGGGCTGTTGGGCTCAGCGGTGGTGGGTCAGAAGGTCACCGATTTCCTCGATCTGCACGCGGTGATCGACAACTTTGGAGAAACCTGGTTTGGGCGCGGTACCAGCGAACGCGGCGGGGCCACGATTCTGGTGGCCGAGAACTCGTTGTTTGCCCGCGGTCTGGTGCGGAACGTCCTCGAAATGGCGGGCCATCGCGTGGTGGAGGCCGCCAACGTGGCCGAGGCATTGGAGAGGCTCTCCAAACACAAAGTGGACATGGTGGCGACGGCTTTGGACCTGGCCGGCGGCGGGGGAAGCCGGCTGCTTGACCAGATGAAGCAGCAAGCGGGGTTGGGGCATATCCCGGCGCTGGCGCTGGTTGAAGGCGGAGACGATCCGGGCTTTGGCGAAGCACGGCAGAAGTTCGATGACCTGCTCGGCAAGTTTGACCGCGAGGCCATGCTGCGCTCCGTGGAGAGACTGTCCACGGTGCTGGCCGCATCTGCCGCCAACCGCCAACCGGCGCAGGAGCAGCAAGTCCGTTGAAAGGGCAGCAAGGGAGAGGAATCCGATGAAGGCACAGCAACACAACAGCGAAGCCGTGACGCGCCAGTTTTCGACATTCTTCGTGCAGGACCTGTTCTTCGGCATCGAGGTTCTGGAAGTGCAGGAAGTGCTGCGATACCAGGAGATGACGAAGGTGCCGCTGGCGCCGGATCTGATCGAGGGCTTGATTAATCTGCGCGGCCAGATTGTGACGGCGATCGACATGCGGCGGCGGTTGCGGCTGGAGCCGCGCAAAGCGGGCGAAACGCCCATGAACATGGTGGTGCGCAGCGATGACGGCGCGGTGAGCCTGCTGGTGGACGAAATCGGCGATGTGCTCGAAGTGCGCAACGACGTTTACGAGTCAGCCCCGGAGAATACACCGCGCGAGTTGAGGGAGATGATTGCCGGTGTCTACAAACTGGATGGCCGCCTGCTGCTGGTGCTGGACACCGAGCGCGTGCTGCAGAGCCAGCCGGCCAACTAGATGGGAAAGGGAGTGATAAGGGATATGGCTGGAAGAAGGAAAACGGGTGGGGCGGTGACAGCGGCGTCGCTGTTGGAGCGCATTGGCGGCGAGAAAGCATTGGCCCAGGCGCTGGACCGCTTCTACGAGCATGTGCTTGGTGATGGCGAATTAAAGGCTTACTTCGCCAGCGCCGACATGGAACGGCTGAAAGAACAGCAGCGGGCCTTTCTCGGGCAGGCCCTGGGAGGGCCGGCGCGCTACCGGGGGCCCGACATGCGTTCCACGCACCGCCACATGGCCATCTCCCAACGCGATTTTGACCGTGTCGCCGGTCACCTCCAAACCACTTTGGTGGAACTCGGGGTGGACGGACAAACCGTAACCGAAGTTCTGGCGGCGGTCGCTCCGCTGGCCAACGAGATAGTCAATCAACAGGCAGAAAGGATCAGCGGGAAACCTATGGTGATGGAGGCTAATCTGAACGAGTTGCTGGAGGGTCTCAAATGCGGCCTCGAGCACCTCAGCGCCAATGTTTTTGTGGCCGACCGGGATTTGAAACTGGTGTACATGAACGAGCGGGCACGCGCGGTCATGAGCGGCATGAACGAGACACTGAGCAAACTGTTTGGGGTCGATGCGGAGAATCTCATTGGCGTCTCCGTCGACAAATTTCACGGCTCAAGGGCTAAGCAGATCCGGCGCATGCTGGCCGACCCGGAGAGTTTCCCGATTGAGACGGAGGTCCAGGTGGGGCACATGGTGCTCGACCTGAAAGTCAATGCCATCTATAACGGAGCGGGGGACTACGTCGGCGTCATCGTCAACTGGGAGGAAACCTCGGCCAAGAAGACGGCCACAGCGGAGATGGAGAAGATCCGGCAGGTGGTGGAGAATGCCCCGATCAACATCATGAGGGCCAGCCGGGACTTTGTCATTGAGTACATGAACCAGGCCTCGCTCGAGACCTTGCGCAAGATCGAACATCTTCTGCCATGCAAGGCCGATGAGGTGTTGGGGAAATCGATCGACATCTTTCACAAGAACCCGGCTGTGCAACGGAAGCTGCTCGCGGACCCGAAGAATCTGCCGCACCGGGCGCGGATTCAACTGGGCGCGGAAACGCTCGATCTCCTGGTAAGTCCGATTTACGATTCGACGCGCGAGTATCTCGGGCCGATGGTCACCTGGGAGGTGATCACGGAGAAGGTGAAACTCGAGCAGGAGGCGGCGCGGGCGCAATCGATGGTGGAGAACGCTCCCATCAACATCATGCTGGCCGATCGCGATCTGGTGATCCGCTATGTGAACCCCTCGTCGTTGACGACGTTGCGCAAGATCGAGCACTTGTTGCCCTGCCGCGCCGATCAGGTGCTGGGAAACAGTGTGGACATCTTCCACAAGAATCCGGAGCGGCAGCGCAGGCTGCTTTCCGATCCGCGGAATCTGCCGCATCAGGCGACGATTCAACTGGCCGATGAGTACCTTGATTTGCGGGTCAGCGCCATCGTCGACAACAAAGGCAACTACTCAGGACCGATGGTGACCTGGGAGGTGATCACGGAGCGTCTGGCGGCGCAGAAGCGCGAAAAGGAGATGATGGAGCGCGAGCGCAAGAGCCAGGATGAGCTGCAGCAGAAAGTCGGCGCGATTCTCGACGTGGTGAAGGCTGCCTCGACGGGCGATCTGACCAAGCACGTGAGCGTTTCCGGCTCCGATGCCATCGGGCAGATGGGCGAAGGGCTGGCGGCGTTTCTCGAGACCCTGCGGACGAGCATGACGCAGATTGCGCAGAACGCCCAGGCTCTGAGCGCATCGAGCGAGCAGTTGACGGCCATCAGCCAGCAGATGGCGGGCAACAGCGACGCCACCGCGACGCAGGCCAACGTGGTTTCCGCGGCCAGCGAGGAAGTCTCGAAGAACGTCGGCGTTGTGGCCACCGGCAGCGAGGAGATGCTGGCCTCGATTCGCGAGATTTCCAAGAGCGCCAACGATGCGGCCCGTATCGCGCGCAATGCCGTGACGGTAGCCGACTCGACCAACGAAACCATCTCCAAGCTCGGCGATTCGAGCGTGGAAATCGGCAAGGTCATCAAGGTGATCACTTCAATCGCCCAGCAAACCAACCTGCTCGCCTTGAACGCGACCATTGAGGCAGCGAGGGCCGGAGAGGCCGGCAAGGGGTTCGCCGTGGTGGCAAACGAAGTAAAGGAACTGGCCAAGGAAACGGCCAAGGCGACCGAGGAGATCAGCCAGAAGATCGAAGCGATCCAAGGCGACACCAAGGGCGCAGTGAAGGCAATTGGAGAGATTGGCGCGGTGATCAACCAGATCAACGACATCTCCAATACGATCGCCTCGGCGGTGGAAGAGCAGACGGCGACCACCAACGAGATCGGCCGTAACCTGACGGAAGCGGCCAAGGGCACCACCGAGATTGCTCGCAATATCACGGGCGTAGCCTCGGCGGCGCAAAGCGCCACGCAGGGAGCTTCGGACACGCAATCCGCGGCGAGATCCCTCAGTGAAATGGCTTCGAACCTGCAGCAACTGGTCTCGAAGTTCCGGGTCTGATCGGAGGTCGAGCCCGCCGCGGCAGCCGTGAGGAAGGCGGCGGTTCATTGATGCCGGTGTTCTCCGGCTGACCGGGCGGGCTCGCAGCAAAGGGTTCGAGTGAAAAAAGGGTAGACGAAACATGCAGAGAGCAATGGTCGTGGACGATTCACGGGCAATCCGTCTCATACTGTCGCGCACGCTTGCCGAGTTCGGCTATGACGTTTGCCAGGCGGCAAACGGGAAGGAGGCGCTGTCCGTGTTGGAAGGCCACCAGGACGTTTCGCTGGTTCTGGTGGACTGGAACATGCCGGAAATGAACGGGCTTGACTTCGTCAAGAACGTGCGGGCGGATGGCCGCTACGGCGATGTGAAGCTGATGATGGTCACGACGGAGACGCAGGTGGAGCAGATGGTTACCGCATTGGAAGCGGGCGCAAACGAATACGTCATGAAGCCGTTCACCAAAGAGGTAATCGAAGGGAAACTGCGTGTGCTGGGAGTGTTGCAGTAGCGAATCGAGGACGAAGCTATGGGTAGAACGGTGATAGAGCCGGGGCGGAAAATCCGCGTTCTCGTGGTCGATGACTCGGTGGTGATCCGGCGGCTGGTGACATTGGCGTTGCAGGAGGACCCGGAGATAGAAGTGGTGGGCTCGGCGGCCAACGGAGCCATCGCCGTGCAACGTATTCCGCAGATGAATCCCGACGTCGTGACGCTCGACGTGGAGATGCCGGAAATGGACGGGCTCGAGGCGTTACGCCGGATCCGCAAGGAGTACCCGCACCTGGTGGTGATCATGTTCAGCACGCTGACCTCCCGCGGGGCCACGGCGACGATGGACGCCCTCACACTGGGCGCCAACGATTACGTCACCAAGGCGGCGAACGTCGGAGCGCTGGACCGCTCGATTGCGGCGTTGCGGCAGGAACTGATTCCAAAGGTCAAGCAATTTTTCCATGCGCCGGCGCCGCCCAGTACACCTCCTCCGGTGAGCGCTCCAGCGCCGGCACGGCCGGCAGCGCCTGCGCCGGTGGTGGCGGGGCGGCGGACGGGGCCAAGGAAGGCGATTGTGATTGGCGTTTCCACGGGCGGCCCGACCGCGCTGGCGGAGATCGTTCCGTTGTTTCCGGAAAACCTTTCCGTTCCCGTGGCGATTGTGCAGCACATGCCGCCGATGTTCACGCGGCTGCTGGCGGAGCGGTTGCAGTTGAAGTCCAAGATCCGCGTGGTGGAAGCCGAACCGGGAATGGTGATGGAGCCTGGCAAGGCAGTGGTGGCGGCGGGAGATTTCCATCTTGTGTTGAAGCGCGACGGTCAGAAGGTGAGCTGTGTTCTCAATCAGGACCCGCCGGAAAACTCCTGCCGGCCGGCGGTGGATGTGATGTTTCGCTCCGCGCTGGAGGCCTATGGAGGCAACGTCGTGGCAGCGGTACTCACGGGAATGGGACAGGATGGATTGCGAGGGGTGGAGGTGTTGCGTCCCGCGGGTGCGTTCGTGATCGCCCAGGACGAGGCGACGAGCGTCGTTTGGGGGATGCCTGGCGCCGTGGTAAGAGCTGGGTTGTCCAATGCAGTGGTGAGTTTGCCCGGGATCGTGCCGGAGATTCTCAAACGGTTGAACGGCGTGTAAGGAGTGGAGAAACAGAATGGCGACCATGATCGGCAATGCGGCGTCGGCCGGAACGCAAAACAAAGTGGAGATCCAGCCCGACAACTACCGGTTTCTGCAGGATTATATTTATCGCGAATCCGGCATAGTGATTGACGCGGACAAGCATTATCTGTTGGAAGCGCGACTGGCTCCGGTGGCGCGCAAACAGCATGTGGACACTCTGAACGACCTTTGCCGGCTATTGCGGGCGACGTCGTCGGGGAGCGAGCTGCGGCAGCAGGTGGTGGAGGCGATGACAACGCACGAGACGTTGTTCTTCCGTGACCTGGGGCAGTATGACGCCCTCAAGTCGGCCATCCTGCCGCCTTTGATTGAGCAGCGCAAGGCGAGCCGGCAGTTGAGTTTCTGGTCCGCGGCGTCTTCGAGCGGGCAGGAGGCTTACTCGCTGGCGATGATGCTGCTCGAGATGGGCTTGCGGGGCTGGAAGATCAACATTGTGGGGACAGACCTGTCGGAGCAGATTCTTGACCGGGCGCGTCAGGGGCGTTTCATGCAGATTGAAGTGAACCGTGGGTTGCCGGTGAGCTATCTGGTGAAGTATTTTACGCGTCACGGGCTGGAATGGCAGCTCAAGGACGAGGTACGGCAGATGGTACGGTTTCAGAGGTTCGACCTGAGGGACGGGATGCGGACGTTGGGGCCATTTGACGTAGTCTTTTGCCGCAACGTGCTGATCTNNCCGTTTGACGCGTTGAAATCGACGGTTCTGCCAGCGCTCAAAGAGCGCCGCGCCACGACTCGGACGCTGTCGGTGTGGTCCGCCGCCGCCTCCACCGGCCAGGAAGCCTATTCGATCCTGATGTACCTGCTCGAAAGTGGTTTTGCGGACTGGAACATCCGCCTGCTCGGCACGGATCTGTCCGAGCAGGTTCTGGCGCGAGCGCGCGAAGGGCGTTATATGCAGGTGGAAGTCGGCCGCGGCCTGCCCGCGCCCATGCTCATCAAGTACTTCGACCGGGTGGGGCTCGAATGGCAGGTCAAGGAGGAACTTCGCAAACGCATCCGTTTCGAGCAGTTCGACCTCCGCCGCCCGATGGTTGGCAAAGGCCCGTTTGACCTGATCTTTTGCCGCAACGTGCTGATCTATTTTGACCAGGAGACGAAGAAGAAGATACTCGAAGGGATCCGTGACACGCTGCACCGGGGAGGCCATCTCCTATTGGGCGGCGCCGAGACGACGTTGAGTATCACGGACAAATTCGAGCGTGTCACGGTGGGGCAGGCCGTGCTGTACCGGGTGCCGTGAAGCGAAGGAGTGAAAGAAAGCGATGCCATTTCCCGTAGAAGCCTACCAGAGCGAGACGGCGCAGATCGTCTCGGACGTATTCCTGACCATGTTGGGGATGGAGGTGGAAGCCACATTTGACGAATGGGTCCCACAGCCGGGGACGATGACGGCGGCGATCTTCTTCGCCGGGAGTTGGAAGGGGGCGGTGCTGATCGAGTGCAGCGAGCGGCAGGCTTGCTGCTGGACGGCGAAGCTGATGTCGCTTCCAGAGCCGGAGGGAATCACGGACGATGTCCGGGACGCGATGGGCGAGATTGCGAACATGGTGGGGGGGAACCTGAAATCGGTATTGCCGGCCGGTGTCGGGCTTTCCATGCCGAGTGTGGTTCAGGGGCGCGACTATTCACTGCGCATGTGCGGAGGGAACCTGGTGAACCGGCAATCCTTCGTGGGTCCACAAGGGCTGTTCTGGATCACGTTTGTGGAAGTGTTGGAGAAAGGCAGCTAGGCAACCCTGCTAGATTGGTGGTGTGGCGGCGCCCCTGTTGGTGAGGGGGGCTCGGCAGTTGCTCACACTGCGCGAATCTCGCGGTTCCCGTGGCGGGACCCTGGAAGAGAGGCTTGGGATCATTGCGGACGGAAGTCTGCTGATCGAAGATGGACGGATTGCGGAAGCAGGTGTATGGCGCCGGATTGGCAATCTGGCAAAGGTGCGCGGGATCGAGCAGGTGGATGTTTCCGGATGCCTGGTGATGCCGGGTTTTGTGGATGGACTGGCGGATCTGTTTGCGGGTGCGGTGAGCGTGCCGCTGCTGCGGAAACGGGTGCGGGCTCTACTCGCGAATGGGACGACCACCGCCTGTTACCGGCAGGCAGGCAATCCACGACAACTGCGGCAGGTGCACGAACTGGGGCTGGAGATTCATACCGCGCCGGAGGAAGGCGACGAGCCCAATCTGCCGCTGTCCGATTGGCGCAATGAGGTGGCGTTCGCCTGGCGCGATGGAACGCCGCTAGGGACAGGCTTCGATGGGAAGACGCAGCTATCGGCGAGCATGCCGGCCGCAATCGCACTGGCTTGCCGCAACGCGCCGGTGGAAGAGGCGATCCTTGCAGCTACCGTATGCGGCGCCAGACGGCTTGGGTTAGCGGAGCAACTGGGCGCGCTGGTTCCCGGATACCAGGCTGATTTTGTTGTCCTCGACATTCCTCAATACACAGAGATCCCGTATCATTTGGGAGAGAACCGGGTTCGCGCCGTCTACAAACGCGGTGTGAAGGTGTATGAACGAGGAGAGCCCTATTGGCACGGCGAATCATAGAGTGCGTTCCGAATTTCAGTGAAGGCAGACGTGCGGAGACGGTGGCTGGCATTGTCGACGCGATTGCCGCTGTGCCCCAAGTCGCCGTGTTGGGAAAAGAGAGCGACATCGATCATCACCGCAGCGTGGTCACCTTTGCCGGGACTCCGGAAGCGGTGGAAGAAGCCGCGTTCCGCGCGGTTGCCGAGGCGGCGAAGCGTATTGATCTGAGGCGGCATGAGGGCGTACACCCCAGGCTTGGCGCGGCCGATGTGGTGCCCTTTGTGCCGGTGGTGAACAGCTCGATCGAAGAGTGTGCGGAGGTGGCGCACCGGCTGGGGGAGCGGGTGTGGAGCGAGTTGGGGATCCCTGTGTATTTCTACGAAGCGGCGGCGCGCCGGGAAGACCGGCGGCGGCTGGAGAACGTGCGCCGCGGAGGATTTGAAAAAATCTCCCAGTGGGTGCTGACCGATCCGGAGAAACGGCCGGATGTGGGTGGGCCGATGCTGCATCCGTCGGCGGGTGGGGTGATCATTGGTGCGCGGAAATTCCTGCTCGCCTTCAATATCAATCTCGCCACCGCGGATGTGGAGATCGCCAAGGCGATCGCGGTGAAGATTCGTGCATCCTCCGGCGGGTTGCCGCACGTGAAGGCGATGGGTGTGATGCTGGCTTCCCGCGGACTGGCTCAGGTGACGATGAACCTCACCGATTTCGAAGCGACCCCGCTGCATGTGGTGTATGCGGCAGTGGAGCGCGAAGCGGCCGCGCGCGGAGTGACGATTGTGGGAAGCGAGATCATCGGGTTGATGCCGGCCAAGGCCCTGGCAATGGCCGCCGCGCACGCTCTACGCACGGAAAATTTCGATGAGCGCCAGATCCTCGAAAGCCGCCTCTTGGGCAATCTGATAGACTGAGCCGAGGAGCTTCCTACCATGCCCAATCGCCGCAAATTTCTGAAGTCCATTCCCGCCGTTTCCGCCCTCGGAGCCATGCCCGCGGGCGCGAAAGTGGTTGCCAAGCGTGACTATTTCAAAGATCTCGGACTGCGCACCTTCATCAATGCAGCGGGCACGTATACGACACTCACTGCGTCCCTGATGCAGCCGGAAGTGGTGGCGGCGATTGAATATGCCTCGAAGCATTATGTGAAGCTGACCGATTTGCAGGATGCTTGCGGCAAGCGCATCGCCGAGATGCTGGGCTCCGAAGCGGCCATGGTTTCCTCCGGCGCCGCGGGAGCGCTGTTGGCCGGGACGGCTGCCTGCGTGGCGGGAACGGACCAGGAGAAGATCAAGCGGCTGCCCGACACAGCGGGGATGAAGAATGAAGTGATCATCCAGAAGAGCCACCGCTATGGCTACGATCATGCGGTGCGCGCCGCGGGCGTGAAGATGATCGAGATCGAGACCACAGCCGAGTACGAGCGGGCTGTGAACGAGCGCACGGCGATGGCGCTGTTCTTCAACGCCAACGACCCGGTGGGCAAGATCAAGATCGAGGAATGGATCGCACTGGGGAAGAAGCACAAAGTGCCGACGATGAACGATGCGGCGGCGGATGTGCCTCCAGTGGAAAACCTCACGAAGTACATCAAAATGGGCTTTGACCTGGTGGTGTTTTCGGGTGGGAAAAATATTCGCGGGCCGCAGAGCGCGGGTCTGTTGTTCGGGCGCAAGGATCTGATCGAGGCGGCGAAGATGAATGTATCGCCGAACTCAGACAGCGTCGGCCGTGGCTGCAAGGTGAACAAGGAAGAGATTCTGGGGATGATGGTGGCGCTCGAGAATTACATGAAGCGCGACCATGCGGCGGACATGAAGGAAGGCGAGCGGCGCGTGAATCTGATTGCCGCGGCGGTGAAGGGATTGCCGTCGGTAACCACCGAGATTCAGATTCCGCCGATTGCCAACCACCTGCCGCACCTGCATGTGAAATGGGACTTCGCGAAGATCAGCGTGCGCGACGTGGTGACGAAACTGCGTGACGGCGAGCCGTCGATTGAAGTGACGCCTTCCGGGCGCGACGCGCTGGTGATCAATACGTGGGTGGCACAGCCGGGCGACGCGGAAATCGTGGCGAAGCGGCTGAAGGAAGTCCTGAAAGCCGCTCTCGCCTAACTCCGTTTAACGGGGTTTGTAAGCAATACAGTCGATTTCCACCTTCATGGTGGGGTTGGCGAATTTCGCCTCCACCGTGGTGCGGGCAGGCTTGGCGTCGCCGAAGAACTCGGCGTAAACCGAGTTCATGGCGTCGAAGTCACCGCCGTTGCGGAGGAAAACACTACATTTGACGACATCGGACAAGGAGGCCCCTGCGGCCTCCAGAATCCGTTGGATATTGGTCAGTGTGACCCGCGTCTCGTGCTGGATGTCTCCATAGGAGAATTCGTTGGAGACGGGGTCGATGGGGCCCTGGCCGGCGACGAAGATGAAGTCTCCGGCGCGGACCGCCGGAGAATAGGGTCCGCGCGGCTTGGGACTACCGGAAGGGTAGATGCGCTCAATCATGAATCAATCTCCCTTTTTGCGCCTGGGTGCGGATTTACGCGCGGGCTTGGGGCCATCAGAAGTCTTGCGCGGAGCACGCTTGCGCACTGGGGCCGGCTTGGGAGGTGGAGGATTGGGCTCCATCATCGTGGGCTGGCCTTCGACGTAAGGTTGTGGACCGTCGTCCTCTTCCTCAATGGCTTCGGGCTCGGGCGCGGGCGGTAGAGCAGGCGGATAGAATTCGGCGCCGAGATAGACCGTGGCGCCACCTTCATGCCGTTCCAGGCGCACGACGAAGCTGTCCTGTGCGAAGTTGAGGAACTCAGAGAACTGCTGGAAGCCGTAGGTCTTGTGTTCGAATTGGGGGAACTCCTCGGTGAGCCAGGCCTGAAGCTGGTCGGCGGGGCGGCCGTCTTCCATTTCGAGGCGATGGATTTCGAGGACTTCGCGCAGCGTGGGGAGCGCTTCTTCCGGCTTGACCACGGGTCCGGCCGGGCCTTTGCGCTCGATGGTGTAGTGGCCGCCGTGTCCCTTGGCTTCGACCAGTCCGGCTTTCTTCAGCTTGTCGACGAACTCCGAAAAGCTATTGCAGCCGTATGCCTTCTCGCTGAAGGCGGGATCGAGCTGAAGCATGGTGGACTTGAGCAGGCCGAGTTGCGGTTTGACCTCGCGGCGTTCGAGCACCTGAAGCGCCCGTTCGACGAGGGGCATGGCGATGGATAGCTCGAGCGGTGCGGGGCGATTGCGCTGGAACTTGTCGCGCTTGTCATCGCGGTCGCGGGGGCGATCATGCGGCCGGTCATCGCGGCGCTGATCGTCGCGGGGCCGGTCATGCGGACGATCGTCACGGCGCGGTTCGTCGCGGCGCATTTCCTCGCGCCTCGGCTCGTCACGGCGGGGTTCGTCGCGCCGCGGCTCATCGCGGCGTTGTTCATAGACGGTGACCTTCTCGCCGCGGGCATCCATCAAGGCTTCATAGCTGATGAATTCGTGGCAGTTCTGCTGCAGGATCGTGCTGGTGAAAGCTTTTCCGCCCACCACGAAGATGCGTTTGCCGAACTCGCGCAGCTTGTTGACAAGGGGAATGAAATCGCTGTCGCCGCTGATGATGGCGAAGGCATTCACATGGGGGTGAGTGAAAGCCATCTCCAAGGCATCGAGCGCGAGGTTGATATCGGCTCCGTTCTTGTCGCCGCGGGGGGAAGGGTTGCGTTGTACCATTTGGACGGCGTTTTCCGCCATTTGGCGGGTAGCGGCGTCCTGACGGCTCCAGTTCGCGTAAGCGAACTTGGCCACGATATCGCCGCGTTCTTTGAGGGCATCCAAGGTGATGGAGACATCAAATTCGCGGCGAAGGGTGGATTTTACGCCGATTTCGATATTGTCGTAATCGACGAATACGGCGATGTTCAGTTTTTCTTGCATCGGTTATTTCAACCTGTTGTTTCTCTTTCCGGCGGTGCGCTGCCCCCATGGCGGGACGCATCCGCTCGGCACGGTACAGCCGCGGGATACAGGATCAGGCGGGCTGATGGACAGCGGAGCGTAGAAACGCAACGATCTCCTCCAGAGATGCGCCGGGCTGATAGACAGCCGCCACACCGTGCTTCGTTTTCAATTGCTCGGCATCCTCGTCAGGAATGATGCCTCCGACGACCACCAAGACGTCATTCATGTGTTTTTCGCGCAGCAGTTCCATCACGCGCGGCACGATTGCGTTGTGCGCTCCGGAAAGGATGCTGAGTCCTATGACCTGCACATCTTCCTGGAGAGCGGCGCTGACGATCATCTCCGGCGTCTGGCGAAGTCCGGAATAGATTACTTCCATCCCAGCATCGCGCAACGCGCGGGCGATGACCTTGGCGCCCCGATCGTGACCGTCGAGACCGGGCTTCGCCACAAGAACTCGGATCGGAGTGGGCATCGGTTGATAACCAGATTATAGAACGGAATGAAGTTGGGCTACGGGGGGGTGGTGTTTGGGGCTGTTGCGGGGCATGCCGGGCAGGGGGGCGGTTTGACACCCCTTCCCGCGGGTCATTATAGTCAAAGGTTGGGGTTTCCCCACCGACATTTCAATGCCTACTTCCTATCCTGAACAATACTTCCCTATTCTGCTGCAAGCGATATTGGGATGCCTGGTGGCGACGGCGCTGGTCGGCTTGGCATTCCTGGTAGGGAAGCGCGTGAAGAATCGCGTCAAAGACATTCCTTATGAATGCGGCGTGAATCCGGTCGGCACGGCGAAGGAGCGCTTCAGCGTGAAGTTCTACCTGGTAGCGATGATCTTCATTCTGTTCGATATTGAAGCGATCTTCCTCTACCCATGGGCCGTGGTGTATCGCGACCTGAAGCTGTTCGCGTTTTTCGAGATGTTCGTGTTCGTGGTTTTGATTCTCGCCGGGTTCTTCTACATCTGGAAAAAGGGAGTGCTCGATTGGGCACAGGAAGAATGGCACTACCGGGCATCAGCCTGGGATAAGGACGCCAAGCAGCGGTCTTCGGAAACGGTTGGGGCAGGACGCTAGGGACGCGCCCGGCCCGGTTAGGTACAGATACTCAAAATGATTCCGGAAGCAGTGACTCAAGATCCGGTGGCCGCCTCGGTACTGGCGAAGTTTGCCGATGCCGTCGTGGATGGCCACGCGAACCTCGGCGAATTGACGCTGGTGGTGAACGCGGAACAGATTGTCGAAGTCTGCCGCCATCTCAAAGACGATCAGGGTTTCGTGCGGTTAAGCAGCGTGACGTGCGTGGACTGGCATCCGCAGGAACCGCGTTTCGAAGTGGTCTACCACATGCAGTCGTTGCAGTTGAAGAACCGCTGGCTGCGAGTAAAGGCGCGGGTGAGCGGCGACAATCCGGAGATCGATTCGGTGTATTCGGTGTGGCGCGGCTCGAACTGGTATGAGCGGGAAGTGTTCGATTTGTACGGTGTCATATTTCGCGGCCATCCGAACATGAAGCGGATCATGATGCCCGATGACTGGGTGGGGCATCCGTTGCGGAAGGATTTTCCGACGCACGGCTACCGGTACAGTTACGTGGACAAGGATTAGGAGCGCATCATGGCGGAAATCGACACGCTGACCCCGATCTCCGAGGAGACCGAAGCCGGTACGACACGGAAGATGACCCTCAATATGGGTCCGCAGCACCCTTCGACGCATGGTGTGCTGCGCATCATTCTGGAACTGGACGGCGAGACGATTCTCAAGGCCGATCCGGACATTGGCTTTCTGCACACGGGCATTGAGAAGCAGGCCGAGGCATTGACGTGGCAGCAGGTAGTGCCGCTCACGGACCGTACGGATTACCTGGCGAATCTCTCCAATAATCTCGGCTATGTGCTGGCGGTGGAGAAACTGCTGCAGTTGGAAGTGCCGGCACGCGCGCAGTGGATGCGTGTGCTGCTGACCGAGATCACGCGCATCAATTCGCACATGGTGTGGCTGGGCACCAGCGCGATGGACGTGGGCGCAATGAGCGTCTTCTTCTACACCTTCCGCGAGCGCGAAGAAATTTTGCGGATGTTCGAATTCTTCAGCGGACAGCGCATGATGACCAGCTATTTCCGCATTGGCGGGTTGGCGCTCGATGCGCCGCGCGGCTGGCAGAAGTGGGTGGAGAAGTTTCTCAAGATCATGCCGGACCGGATTGACATGCTGGAAGGGCTGTTGAATGAGAATCCGATCTTCAAGCGCCGCACGCAAGGGGTCGGGTACATCAGCCTGGAAGACATGCTCGATCTGAGCGTCACGGGCCCGATGCTGCGCGCGGCTGGATTGCAGGTGGATGCGCGCAAGGACAATCCCTATTCGAGCTACGAGAAGTTTCAGTTCAACATCCCGACGCGCACGGAGAACGACGTATACGCACGATACCTGGTGCGGATGGCGGAAATGCGCGAAAGTTTGAAGATCATCCAGCAGGCGCTGGAAGGCATGCCGGAAGGGCCGTATACGGCGGATGCGCCGAAGGTGGTTCTGCCCGATCGCGAGCGCATGAAGACGCAGATGGAAGCGCTGATCTATCACTTTAAGATTGTGTCGGAAGGCTTCCGTGTGCCCGCGGGTGAAGCCCATCAGGTGATCGAATCGCCGCGCGGCGAACTGGCCTACTACGTGGTAAGCGACGGCACCTCGAAGCCCTATCGCGTGTTCATGCGGACGCCGAGCTTCGGCAATCTGCAGGCGCTTGAGCCCCTGTTTATAGGATTTCCCATCGCCGATTCGATTGCTTCGCTAGGAAGCATGGACTTCGTCCTCGGCGATACGGACCGTTAGGAATTACAAGTCATGACATTCTCTCCCCAACTGGAAGCGAAGCTGGAGAAGCTGCTGAACAGTTACCCTGCCGGCAGAAAGAAGAGCGCGCTGATTCCGATGTTGATGTTCACGCAGGATGAAGTGGGTTCCATCACTCCGGAGCTGGTGCAGGAAGTGGCCAAGCGGATCGGCATTCCGCCGGTGCAGGTGGACGAAGTGGTGACCTACTACTCCATGCTGCACAAGAAGCCAATGGGCAAGTACCACGTGCAGGTGTGCACGAACATCAGTTGCCTGTTGTGGGACGGAGACCAGCTTTGGGAGCACGCCTGCAAGAAGCTGGGATTGGGACACAAGGAAGTGTCGGCCGACGGGCAGATTTCACTGGAGGAAGTGGAGTGCATGGGCGCCTGCTCATGGGCTCCGGCCGTCCAGGTGAACTACGATTTCCATCACCGCGTAACCAAAGAGAAGTTTGACCAGATCATCGACAGCCTGAAGAAGCCCCAGTAAACAGCCATGCTTTTCAATGAACCAAGTCCGCTGGAAGTGAAAGTATTGACGAAGCGGTTCGGGTTGCCGAACTCGGCTTCGATCGACACCTACCTGGCGAACGGCGGCTACAAGTCGTTCGAGAAATCGCTGGAGATGACGCAGGAGCAGATCATCCAGGAAGTAAAGGATTCGAATCTGCGCGGGCGCGGCGGAGCGGGATTTCCCACGGGAATGAAGTGGGGCTTTCTTCCGCGTCAGTCACCGAAGCCGAAGTATATCGTCGTCAATTCGGACGAAAGCGAGCCCGGCACCTGCAAGGACCGGGTGCTGATTGAGAACGATCCGCACCTGTTGATTGAAGGGGTGTTGATCGCCGGGCAAGCGGTGGGCGCGAAGGCCGGCTACATCTATGTGCGCGGCGAATACCGCTACCTCATCGACATCCTGGATAAGGCGATTGATGAGGCATACGCGCGCGGCTACCTGGGGAAGAATATTCTCGGGCGTGGCGTGGAGTTTGAGCTTTACACGCACACGGGCGCAGGGGCTTATGAGTGCGGCGAGGAGTCGGCGCTGTTGGAATCGCTCGAAGGCAATCGCGGGCAGCCGCGTATTCGTCCTCCGTTTCCGGCTGTGGCCGGGTTGTATGCCTGCCCGACCGTGCTGAACAACGTGGAGACGTTCGCCAGCGTGCCGTCGATCCTGGAGATGGGTGGCAAGGCTTGGGCAGACCTTGGTGTGCCGAAGGCCGGTGGAACGAAGTTGACGTGTCTTACGGGCCATGTGAACAAGACGGGCGTGTATGAACTGCCGCTCGGCTTTCCCGTGGAGAAGATGATCAACGAGCTTGGCGGCGGCATCCGCGGCGGGAAAAAGATGAAGGCGTTCATCCCCGGCGGATCGTCGTGCCCGGTTCTCACCGGCGATGAAGCATGGCCGCTGACCATGGATTACGATTCGATGGCCAAGGCCGGCACGATGCTCGGTTCGGGCGGCGTGATCATCATGGACGAAGATACGGACATGGTGAAGGCGGCGCTGCGCATCATGCACTTCTACCAGCACGAAAGCTGCGGCTGGTGTATTCCTTGCCGTGAGGGCACGACCTGGATCAAGAAGCTGCTGACGCGCTTGAATCAAGGCGTGGGTACGGAGAAGGATATCGACCTGGTGGGGGATCTCTCGGCCAACATGTTGGGTCGCACGTTCTGTCCGCTGGGCGATGCCGCCGCGATGCCGACGGCTTCAATTGTGAAGAAGTTCCGGCACGAATTCGAGGCGAAGCTGCAGAAGGCGCAGATCTCGATGGCGGGCGCGGCGAAGAATCCCTTCGTAATCGTCTAGCTGTTACGCGAGTGCGTGCGGGTAGTGGAAGAGGTTTTCCAAGCCATGCGCGCGGACAACGTAGTTGTCTTCGATGCGGATTCCGCCCTGTAGATTCGCCCCGTACACACCCGGTTCCAGCGTGATTACGTCTCCCTCTTCGAAGATGTCATCTGTGCCGGGAATGATGCGCGGGGCTTCGTGGCCTCGATGGCCGATGCCGTGCCCCAGGTGGTGCCAGAAGCTCTGCTCAAAGACGGGATCGCTGTCGAGCAGATCTTTCGCCGCCTGATACGCGTCGCGAGCCTTCACTCCGGGACGGATCATCTCTTCGGCCATGTGCATGGCTTTCATCACCAACTCGTAGCCCTGTAGCTGTACGTCTGTGGGCGTGCCCACGGCGAAAGTGCGGCAGGTGTCGGAGAAGTAGTAAGCCGGGGCGGGGAAGAGATCGAGGATGTAAAGATCGCCGGGCTGGATGACGCGATCGGTGGGCGGGCCACCGCCCTTAATGCAACGCTCGCCGCAGGCGAAATCGCCTTTGAACTCGACCGCGGTGCCCGCGTGTTTCACGATGGCGTCGTACATGGCGGTGTAGACGTCGATTTCTCGCAGGCCGGGGGCGATGGTGGCCTTGGCGGCATCGTAGGCGACAACGTTCAGTTCCAGCGCACGGCGGATCTCGGCGATCTCGTCCTCTTCCTTTTTCTTGCGCAGGCGGAGGATGGTGCGGGTAGCGTCTTCCGCATTGTCAATGTGGACGAAGCAGGAACGCATCTCAACACCGGCGTTCTTGTTGCGGACGAGATCGCGGACCTTCGAGCGCAGGTCTTCTTCGGCGTAGTCAATGACGCGGTGGATGGAATAGGTGTCCTGCTTCATCAGCAGATTACGCCCATTGGCGTATTGGAGGAACGCGGCCGGGGTGTCCGGCAGGTATTCCGAGGTGAAGTAGTAGATGGTGCGGGGATCGGTGGTCAAAAACAGATCCCAGCCATTTTGTTCGATGGCTTCGCGCAGGCGGAGGAGCCGCGCTTTCGATCCTTCGGCGGTGAGCATGGTTAAACCAGGATGTCCTTGATCACTTTGCCTTCGTCGGTGGGGCCGATGAGGCGGGCGTTGAGGCCGTTGAACGGGTAGTGCAGCGTGTAGGGATCGAGGCCGATTTGATTGAGGATGGTGGCCTGCAGATCGCGCACGCCGACTTTGTTCTCCACGGCGTAATAGCCGATTTCGTCGGTGGCTCCGTAGTTGAGTCCGGCTTTGACCCCGCCGCCGGCCAGCCACATGGTGAAGCCGTAGGGGTGATGGTCGCGGCCGATGAACTCACCGTAGGAGCCGCCGCGATTCTCGCGCATGGGCGTGCGGCCGAATTCGCCGCCCCAGACGATGAGCGTCTGATCGAGCAGCCCGCGTTGCTTGAGATCGGTGACCAGCGCGGCGATGGCCTGGTCCGTCACTTTGGCTTGTGGCGGCAAAGCATAGCGGATGTCTTCGCGGCGCGAGGAGCCGTGGTGATCCCAGCCCCAGTGGAATAGCTGCACAAATCGCACGCCGTTTTCCACCAGCCGGCGGGCCAGCAGACAGTTATTGGCGAAGGAGACTTTGCCGGGTTCAGTGCCGTAGAGCGTGTGGGTGGCGTCGGATTCCTTGGAAATATCCATCACCTTCGGCACCGAGATCTGCATGCGGTAAGCGAGCTCGTATTGCGCGATGCGGGCTTGCGTTTCGGGATCCCCGTATTGCTTCTGCTGCAGTTCGTTCAGGTCTTTGATGGCGTCGAGCGTCTTGCGGCGCATGTTGCGGCTCATGCCTTCGGGATCGCTGAGGAACAGCACGGGATCGCCTTGCGTGCGGCATTGCACGCCCTGATACACCGAAGGAAGGAAGCCGCTGCCCCAAAGGCTCTTGCCGCCATCGGGGTTGTTGCCGCCGCTGACGAGCACCACAAAGCCGGGCAAATCCTGATTCTCAGTGCCGAGCCCGTAGGTGGCCCACGCTCCCATCGACGCGTAACCGAAGCGCGGATTGCCTGTGTGCAGCATTAACTGCGCCGGAGCGTGGTTGAACTGATCGGTGGTCATGGAGCGGATGATGGTGACGTCATCGACGATCTTGCTGAACTTGGGGAGAAGCTCACTGACGTAGGCTCCGCTGCCGCCGTGCTTGGCGAACTTATAGGGAGTGCCCATCATGCGAGGTACGCCTTTGATGAAGGCGAAGCGCTTGCCTTCGAGCAGGTGCTGCGGGCAATCCTTGCCGTCGTACTTCTGGAGTTCAGGTTTGTAGTCGAATAGCTCCAGTTGTGAAGGCGAGCCCGCCATGTGGAGGTAGATGACCGATTTCGCCTTCGCCGGAAGCGGGGGTTTCTTCGCCGCAAGCGGATTCTCCTGGGCGGCGAGTGAGCCCATGTACATGCCGGCGAGGCCGAGCGAACAGTGACGGAAGAAGTGGCGGCGCGTGGCGCTGAATTCGTTGGACATGCTTATCTCCTGGTCACCGCTTCGTCGAGATTGAGGATGGCGTTGGCCACGGCGACCCATGCGGCGCGGTCTGCCAGATCCCTGGTTTGCGGCGTGTAGCCGGGCGGACGCGCGGCTACGAAGCTGACGTCGATGGATTGGTTCTTGCCCATACCGTAAGTGCGCGTGGCTTTCACGGCGATGGTGTTGCGGCCGGGCTTGAGCGATTGAATCGCCTGCGGCGCGACGCGGTATTCGTAGTAGCTGCCGCGATCCTGTACGGAACTCACGGCGGGAACGCCATTGAGAAAGACTTCGAAGCCGGAGGTGTTCTTGGCGAAGATGCGGAAGTTCTCCATGGCCTGGGCAGGCATTTCGAAGTCGTGGCGCATCCAGATGTAGTCCGTCTCCCAGGGCGTGATGATTTCCTTCTGCTGGTCTTTCGCGGTGAGGAAGCCGAACATGCCTTTGCCTCGCTTCCAATTGGATGTGTCGAAGGAGGCGGAGAGCCAGTCAGCGCCGGGATCATCGGTGGTGTACTGCCATTCGGCGGGCGACTTCCGCGCATCGCCGGCGAGCGTCACTTCGCGGTCTTCGACGTATAGCGTCTGGTCGTAGTGAAGCAGGCGTTGCGAAGCGGCGGCATTGCGCTTCAATTCGTCGCGGGTTTCGCGATGCAGTTTCACGATGCGCTGTAGTTCGTCCTTCGATGGCGGGCGCACCAGCACGTTGCGGAAGAGTTGATCGGCGCGTTCCCGATCGCTCCTGGCGGCATCGCCGATGGTGCGCAGAGCGAGCTTTTGCGCCGCTTCGAAGAACACAGGATCGTTGAGCGCGGTGAGCGCCTGGAGCGGGGTGTTGGTGCGGATGCGGCGCACGGTGCAGACCTCGCCGGTGGGTGCGTCGTAATTCGACATCGACGGATAAGGAGAGGTGCGGCGCATGTAGGTGTAGAGGCTGCGGCGGTAGCGATCTTCGCCGGGGCTGGTGATCCAGCGGTCACCGTTGTACACCACGAGCCAGATGCCATCCGGCTGCCAGGGCATGACGGGCTTTCCGTACATCTTCGAGCTGAGCATTCCGGCCGAGGCGAGGGCCTGGTCGCGCACCACTTCGGCATCCAGCCGGAAACGCGCGCCGCGTGCCAGCAGGCGATTGTCGGGGTCCTTTTCGAGCAGCGCCGGGGTGACGTTGGACGACTGGCGGTACGTGCGCGACATGGCGATCGTCTTGAGCAGGTTCTTCACGTTCCAATCGGTGCGCATGAATTCGACGGCGAGCCAGTCGAGCAGTTCCGGGTGCGACGGCGTTGCTCCCTGGGTGCCAAAGTCCTCTTCCGTTTCGACGATCCCGCGCCCAAACATTCGCGCCCAGAAACGGTTTACGGTGACACGCGCAGTGAGTGGATTGTCTTTCGCCACCAGCCATTGGGCGAAGCCGAGGCGATTGCGGGGGGCGCCGGCGGGCAGCGGATGAAACGCGGTGGGTACGTCCGGCTGCACTTCGTCGGTGGGATTGAGGAAGTTGCCGCGATCGTGGATGCGCGTCTTGCGGCGCTTTTCGCCGGCTAGTTCTTTCATCACCAGCGTGGACGCGTTGGCGAGCTTCAGCACGGGCGCATCGCTCGGCTGATCGTTGTCCTCGGTCTGATTGAGGAAGGCGTAGAGCTGGTAGAACTCCTTGTGGGAGATGGGATCGTATTTGTGCGTGTGGCACTGCGCGCAGCCGGCGGTGAGTCCCATCCATACCTGGCCGGAGACAGCGACGCGGTCCTTGATCGCGGTGTCGCGGAACTCTTCGTCATCGGTGCCTCCCTCGGTGTTGGTCATGGTATTGCGGTGGAAGCCGGTGGCGATCAACTGGCTCTCGGTGGGGTTGGGCACCAGGTCTCCGGCGATCTGCTCGATGGTGAAGCGATCGAAGGGCATGTTGTCGTTGAAGGCTTTGATTACCCAGTCGCGATAGGGCCAGATGGTGCGGTTGTTGTCTTTTTCGTAGCCTTGTGTGTCGGCATAGCGGGCGAGGTCGAGCCACATCTTCGCCCAGCGTTCCCCGTACTGCGGTTGGCTGAGGAGCTTGTCCACCAGGTTCTCGTAAGCGCGCTCCGAGGTGTCAGCGAGGAAGGCGTTGAGAAGTTCCTTCGACGGCGGGACACCAGTGAGATCGAGAGCAACGCGGCGGGCTAGAGTGTGGCGGTCGGCTTCGGGGGAGAAGGCGAGGCCGGCTTTGTCGAGACGGGCCTTGACGTAATAGTCGATGGGGTTCCCTTCGGGTGTGCCCTTGACGGCGGGCTTTTCGAAGGCCCAGTGGCTGGTGTAGGGAGCGCCCGCATCGATCCAGCGGCGGATGAGGCTGACTTCGGTGGGTGTTAATCGAGGGCCGGAAGGCGGCATGGGGCGCTTGTCATCGGTGATGCGAGCGATGACGCGGCTGGCCGCGCTGTTGCCAGGGACGATGCCTTTGTAGCCGCCGCTGAGGCCTGTGGCGCCGTCATGAGTGTCGAGGCGGAAGTTGGCCATCCGGCCACGTTCGTCAGCGCCGTGGCATGCCATGCACTTCTTGTTGAGGATGGGGCGGATGTCGCGCTGGAACTCGACGGGCGCTTGCGCTTGGAGCGCGGCGGCGAAGGAGATGAGAATGATGGCTGGGCGCATCGGATGTGAATTTATTTTATCGTGGTTAGAGAGGAGTTCCTCAGTTCAGGTCAAAGGAGAGGCTTTCAAATGGAACTGTACTTCACGCCGGAACAGGAGGCCAAACTGGCGCGCGTTGCCGCTATGTCCGGCACCGGACCAGAGGAACTGGTCAAGCAGGCCGCGATGCGTTTGCTGGACGAGGAATTGAGCTTTCACGCCGCTGTGGAACAAGGGATCGCTCAATTGGAGCGCGGTCAGTACATCGAGGAAGAAGTGATGGACGCCCGTATAGAACAGATGCTGCGTTCCTGAGCGAGATGCGGATCCGATGGTCGCTTGCCGCTGCTGACGATCTGGAGCAAATTAACTCTTATCTGGCAGAACATCAACCTGGATATAGGCAGCGCACTATTACTCGCCTTTACGCGGAGGTTCGTTCGCTAAAGAGTACACCTCATCGAGGCCGTCCGGGGAGAAAAGACGGCACTCGAGAGCTCTTGGTGCTGCCGCTGCCCTACATCCTCGTTTACCAGGTTCGTGAGCTGAATGTCGAGGTGCTGCGCATCCTTCATTCCTCACGAGACTGGGATGCGGCTCAATGAGTCCAGCTACGCGTAGATGACGTCCGTCTCGTCGTACTCGTCGACGCTGATATCATCCGCGTGCGCCTGCCGCATGATATCGACGACGGCGGCTTCCTGCTCGCGGGGGCATTCGGCGCGGACAATCACCCCTTCGCCTTCGTGGGCTTGCACCTTGGGCTGGGCCCGGCGTTGGGCGCAGTCGGTGGTCAGCACCGCTCCGGCGATTCCGGTGACCACCGCGATCGGAGCCGTGAAGAGTGGGCCGAAAAATAGCGCAATGGGTGAGGCACAGATCGCACCCAGGATAAACCCACCCGGAATTGCGGCAGCCGTCAGGCAGATTCTGCGCAGTCTGCCTCGCTCTTGGGTGTGCAATAACGGAATGGTTTTTTCGTTGACAGGGAAGACATCCACTTCCTGACAACCGCGCTCCCGCAGCGTCTGCGCCGCGATTTCTCCGTCGCCGGGATTCAGATAGAGCGCCGCAACCTCCACTTCATGGACAAGAGTGGCCATACGGAACCTCCTCGATTGTCTTAGCACGTGAATTGCCACGATCCTTTTCGCCTCGAAATTTCGCCTATAGTGAGAAGAGAGGGCTTAAGCACTACCCATGCGTTTCCTACTTGCGCTAACCGCTGCGGGGGCGGCGTTGGCAGCTTCTAATCCGAAGTCTGTCACCTATTACAAAGACGTTCTCCCCGTTCTACAAAAGAACTGTCAGACCTGCCATCGCCCGGGCGAAGCCGCCCCGATGGCGTTCCTGACATACGAACAGACCCGCCCGTGGGCCAAGGCGATCAAAGCCTCTGTGCTGGGCAAACAGATGCCTCCCTGGTTCGCCGATGCGGCACACGGCAAGTGGGCGAATGATCGCACCCTGTCCGCCGATGAGATCGCCACGCTCAGCTCCTGGGCCGACAACGGCGCCAAGGAAGGGAACAAGAAAGATGCTCCCGCGCCGGTGACCTTTGTGCAGGGCTGGGGCATCGGCAAGCCGGACCTGGTGCTGGAGATGCCGGAAAGCTATTCCGTGCCCGACAGCGGCACTATCGAATACCAGTACATCATCATCCCCACCGGCCTGAAGGAAGATAAGTGGATCCAGATGGCGGAGGCGCGGCCAGGCAACCGGCAGACCGTACATCACATCATTGCCTTCGTGCGCGAGCCGGGCTCAAAGTGGTTCGCCGATCAGAAGCCGGGCGTGGCGTTTTCGCCGAAGACGATGGCCTCGAATGGCCAGCGCCAGGGCGGAAACGATGAAGCCTCGCGCGAATTCCTGGTGGGCTTTGCTCCCGGCTCGCCACCGGAAGTGCTGCGCCCCGGAACGGCAAAACTGCTGAAAGCCGGCTCCGACCTGGTGCTCCAGATGCACTACACGGCCACCGGCAAGGCGGGTACGGACAAGAGCGCGATCGGACTGGTTTTCGCCAAGGACGCAGTGGAGAAGCGCGTGTTCACCTCCGCGGTGACCACGAACAAGTTCGTCATTCCGGCCGGGGCGTCAAGTCACGATGTGAAGGCTTCGATGACGCTGCAGGAAGATGCTGATCTGGTTTCGTTGCTGCCGCATATGCACCTGCGAGGCAAGGCGTTCGAATACCGGGCTGTCTATCCGACAGGGGAAACCGAAGTTCTGCTGAAGGTCCCGGCCTACCGCTTCGACTGGCAGCTCTGGTATGAGTTTGCCTCCCCGAAGCGCATCCCCAAAGGCACGCGGCTGGAGGTGACCGGCACATTCGACAACTCGGCCAACAACCGCTTCAATCCCGACGCTACCAAGGATGTGAAATGGGGCGAGCAGAGCTGGGAAGAGATGATGATGGGCTTCTTTGATGTCGCCTTCGACGCGAAGAAGGACCCCATGGATCTGTTCCGTCCGAAGAAGCGCACCGGTACCGACGACTAAAAAATCGGCTACACTAATCGAGGATCGTAAACTGCCGGGCCGCAACGCCCGGCAGATTCCATTTGGGAGGGCGTTATGTTCAGGCTCCCGGTGTTCTTTTCCCTGGTCGTTTTCTCTGCCGGTGCGGCGATGAAGCCCGGCTCGGTCACCTTCTACAAAGACGTGTTGCCCATCCTGCAGAAGAATTGCCAGGAGTGCCATCGCGCGGGCGAGGTTGCTCCCATGGCCTTCACCACTTATGAAGAAGTGCGCCCGTGGGCGAAGGCGATGCGTGTGGCCGTGCTGTCCCGCAAGATGCCGCCCTGGTTCGCCGATCCCGCCTACGGCAAGTTCCACAATGAACGCATGCTGAGGCCCGATGAGATGGAGAAGATCGTCAAGTGGATCGACAAGGGCGCTCCGGCCGGCGATAAGCGGGAAGCGCCGCCGATGAAGCAGTGGACGGAAGGCTGGTCCATCGGCAAGCCCGACCTGGTGGTGGAGATGCCGCAAGCTTTTCCCGTTCCCGCCAAAGGCACCATCGAATACACCTACCTTGTGCTTCCTCTCAATCTGACGAAGGACACCTGGGTGCAGGCAGCCGAAGTGCGTCCAGGGGACCGCGCGGTGGTGCATCACGTGATTGCGTTTCTGCGCGAACCGGGTTCGAAGTGGATGCGCGATGTCGACTACGGCGTGCCGTTCGTGCCCAACAAGACTGCGCGCAATTCGCGCAATAGCGGGGCGAGCGAAGCCGGCGGCCCGGGCTCGGAACTGCTGGTGGGTTACGCTCCGGGGCTGCAGGCGCAGATCTTCCGTCCGGGTACGGCGAAGCTGCTCAAAGCGGGCACCGATGTGGTTTTCCAGATGCACTATACGGCCAATGGCAAAGCCAGCCTCGATCGAACCAAGATCGGGCTCACGTTCGCCAAGGAGCCGCCGCGGGAGCGTGTAATGACGATGGCCGCATCGAACACGAAATTCGTCATTCCGGCGGGCGAAGGCAACCACCGCGTGGAATCGCAGTTCACGCTGCAGGCCGATACGCGGCTCACTGGATTGATGCCGCACATGCATTTGCGCGGCAAGGCGTTCCAATATAAGGCCGTTTATCCCACGGGCGAATCGGAGATTCTGCTCAACGTGCCGCGCTACGATTTCGCCTGGCAACTGTTCTATTACCTGGCCGAGCCGAAGGTATTTCCGAAGGGCACGCGCATCGAGTGCGTGGCCTATTTCGACAACTCCGCCAACAACGCGTTCAATCCGGATCCTTCGAAGGAGGTGCGCTGGGGCGATCAGAGTTGGGAGGAGATGATGATCGGCTGGTTCGATGTGGCCTTTGATGCCACGATGAGCCCGATCAAACTGTATCGTGCCGACAAGCCTGCCAATCCGACGACGGGTGGCGAATAGCGCAATGAAGCGCGCGGCCCTGATTGCCGTACTGCTGTGCGCCGGCTCCTCGCTGGCGCATGATCCCATCACCACGAAGGTCACCTTCAGCGTGGAGATCGTGCGATTGTTCCAGCGGCGGTGCCTCTCCTGCCATCAGGAGGGCGGCAAAGCGCCGATGTCGCTGGTGAAGTACGAAGAGGCGCGGCCGTGGGCCAAGGCGATCAAGGAAGAAGTGCTGGAGCGGCGCATGCCTCCCTGGGGCGCCGTGAAAGGCTTCGGAGAGTTCCAGCATGACCGTGGATTGACGCAGGAGGAGATCAGCCTCATTGCCGATTGGGTGGAAGGCGGAGCGCCGGAAGGCGAGCCCAAGTATTACCCGGAACTGCGTATTCCGGAAGTGGAAAAACTGAAATTGCCGGCCACGCGGCTGCGGTTGCAGCAATCGTTGAAGCTGGCCGCGGGGATGCGCCTCACAGCGATTGAGCCGAAGGTGCAGGGCGAACTGGAGCAGGTACGGGTGACGGCGCAGCAGCCCGATGGGCGCGTGGAGCCGCTGCTCTGGCTCCGCAAGTACAAAGGCGAATGGAAGCAGGTGTTCGTCTTTCGCAGGCCGGTGGCGGTGGCTGCGGGAACAATCGTTACCGTTGATCCTCCAACGCAGGCGAATTTTCTGATATACGCTCAAAAATAATGCTCTCCCCGTTGTTGTTGCTGGCCGCTGTTGTTTTTCATAAAGACATTGAGCCGCTGCTGCAGAAGCATTGCCAACAATGCCACCGGCCCGGTGAAGCCGCGCCGATGCCTCTGCTGACCTATGAACAGGTGCGCCCGTGGGCCAAGGCGATGCGGCAGGCGGTGGTGCAGGGGGCGATGCCTCCGTGGCATGCCGACCCGGCGGTGGGCAAGTTCGCCAATGATAGCCGTCTGCCGGCTGAGGCGGTGGAGGCATTTCGGCAATGGGTGGATGGCGGCGCGCCGCGTGGACGTGCGGCGGATGCTCCGAAACCGCTGCGATTTACGGATGGCTGGACGATCGGCCAGCCCGATGCGGTGTTCGAAATGCCGGTGGATTTTGAGATCCCGGCGAAAGGCGATCTCGATTACATCCACTTCGCGGTGCCAACGAATTTTGCCGAGGATCGCTGGATTGAGCGCATGGAAGTGCGGCCGGGGAATCGAGCCAGCGTGCATCACATCGGGGTGTATATCCGGCGCAAGGGGTCAACCTGGCTTCCTCAATTGACTGCCGATGGCAAGGGCTTGCCACTGCGCGACCGCACGGTGGGACGCACTCCGGTGGACGAACATTTTGCCATGTACTTGCCGGGTTATGGCGGCGAAGTTCTGGAGCCCGGCCAGGCGCGGAAGATCCCAGCGGGGGCGGACCTGGTGTTCCAACTGCACTACATCACCACCGGCAAGCCGGCGAAGGATCGGAGCCGCATCGGGTTTGTGTTTGCCAGGCAGCCCGTGCGCGAGTTGATCCATACCGTGCCGGTGGGCGATCCCACGATCGTCATTCCGCCGGGGGAGGCGGAGTATAAATCGCGGGCGAATTTTTTTGTGTCGATGCCGCTGCGTGTGCTGGGGATTGCCCCGCATATGCATCTGCGGGGGAGGTCGTTCGCTTGCGATGCGATTCTGCCGGACAAGTCGCGGCAGGCATTGCTGAGCGTGCCTCGTTACGATCGCAACTGGCAGCGTCGCTATGTGCTCGCGTCTCCGCCGTCGTTAGCCAAGGGGTCGTGGATCCAGTGCCGGGCCGTGTTCGATAATTCCGCGAATAACCCATGGAATCCCGATCCCACGGCGACCGTGCGCTGGGGGGATCAGACGCGGGATGAAATGATGGTGGGATATGTCGACGTGGCGCTGCCGCCGGATGCGCAGCCGGAGCGATTCTATGTGCGGCCGAAGTAGCCGGCGAGCCTAGACAAAGATATCGAGTGGAACACGGAGGAATTCCGCCAACCGCTTTGCCTGAGCCTTGCTGATGGATCGCCGGCCACTGAGAATTTCCGTTGCCGCGCCTTTGTTGCCAAGCAGGGGCCAGATGTCTTTGTGCTTCAATCCTCGCTCCTCCATAAGGGACTTCAGCGAATCGGCCGGAGAAACGCGAGGGAGTGGATGGTGCTTGCTCTCGTAGTCGTCGATGAGCAGTGTGAACACTTCGGCGAGAGCCTCCTCCTCTGGCGAAAGATCCTCGCGTTCGTCGAACTCCAACAGCAGCTCCATGAGCCGGGTGTACTCGGCCTTGGTGCGAATGGGGCGTGGAAGAGATTTGGCCATCGGGATGGCGCTCGGCAGAACTCCAGGATCGCTACCGCTTGTTCCGCATCATCCCGGCCTTCGCCTCGGCTTCCTGCGTCTTCTTCCGTTCCGTATCCCGCTTGTCGTGCATCTTCTTGCCCTGCGCCAGGGCCAATTCACACTTCACCCGTCCATCCTTCAGATACAGCTTCGTTGCCACCAGGGTCAGCCCCTTGTTCTGCGTCTTCCCCAGCAGCTTGTCGATCTCCCGCCGGTGCAGCAGCAGCTTCCGCCGGCGCACGGGGTTGTGATTGAAGAGATTCCCGTGGCTGTACTCGCTGATGTGGGCATTGCAGAGCCAGGCCTCGTTGTTGTGGATCTCAGCGTAGGCGTCGCGGAGTTGGATTTTGCCGGAACGCGCGGCCTTCACTTCCGTGCCGGTGAGAACGAGTCCGGCCTCGAAGCGGTCGAGCAGGAAGAAGTTGTGACCCGCCTGCCGGTTGTCGCTGAGGATCTTGATGCCGCCCTGTTCTTTTGTGGCCATCCAGACACCATGATAACAAGGGGGGAAAATTCCTCTCCACGCTCGTAACCCTCCCTGCGTCAATCCGTTATGAGGGAAGAATCGCCCGCCCCGGCGTGGAGGCTTCCCGGAAACTAATCGCTCGATGCTGAAGAATCAATAAGATGCACGGAATTTTGCGCTCCTGGACAAGCCTCGCCCTGGTCTTTCTGCTGCTGGCGCCCGATGCCGGCGCCTGGGGCCGCAAAGGCGACAAGCTCTATAAAGATGGCCGCCTTGCTGAAACGAAGAAGGATTGGGAGAAGGCGCTGGACCTGTACGAGCAGGCCATGCTGGACGATCCATTCCATATCGCCTACCAGATGGCGGCTCGCCGGGTGCGGTTTCAGGCATCGCAAGCCCGTGTTGACAAAGGCCAGAAGCTGCGCGAACAGGGAAAGCTGGACGAAGCGCTGGCCGAATTCCAGAAAGCCTATTCCATCGATCCCTCTTCCACCATCGCCGACCAGGAAATCAAGCGCACGTTGGAGATGATCAATCGGGACAAAAAGACTCCTGCTGCGGAAGAAGACAAAGGGCTTACGCCCGCCCAGAAGGCTCGCAAGGACAGTGAGGAACGGGTTGCTTCCATGCAGGAAGCGCCGGAACTGCGCCCCATCTCCCGCACCGCCATCACGCTCAAGATGAGCAACCAGCCGCCGCGCATCCTGTTTGAAACCATCGCCAAGCTGGCCGGTGTGAACATCATCTTCGATTCCGAATACCAGCCCACCGGACGCAATTTCTTCGTCGATCTGAACGGCTCCACGCTGGAGCAGGCCCTCGATTTCGTCGCCATCCAGACCAAGAGCTTTTGGAAGCCGCTGAGCGAAAACACGATCTTCGTTACCCAGGACAACGTCACCAAACGCCGCGACTACGAAGACATGGTGGTCAAGACTTTCTATCTGTCGAACACGACGACGGTGCAAGAACTGCAGGAAATCGCGACCGCCGTCCGCGCCGTGACCGAAGTGCGGCGCCTGTTCACTTACAACGGGCAGAACGTGATCATCATTCGCGGCACCGTCGATCAGGTGGCGCTGGCTGAAAAGCTGATTCAGGATCTGGACAAGCCCAAGAGCGAAGTGGTAGTTGACGTGGTGGTGATGGAGTTGAGCAAGACGCGCACGCGCGATCTGGCTGCATCCATCGCGAGCGGCGGCACCCCAGGCCTCAACATTCCCGTGTCGTTTACACCGCGCAACCCGGTGCTAAGTGGCGTAAGCGGGGCGACAGGTTCCACCGGTGGCACATCCACCAGTTCCGGCATTTCGCTGGCGCGCATCGGGCGTATTTCCACCAACGACTTCTCCCTCACTCTTCCCGGCGCTGTATTCAAAGCATTGCTCACGGAGCGCGAAGGGCGCGTGCTGCAATCCCCACAGGTGCGCGCCGTGGAAATGCAGAAGGCTTCGCTCCGCCTGGGCGACAAGATTCCGTTCGCATCGGGCAGCTTCCAGCCCGGTTTCGGATCGGTAGGTACGGGCATCAGCCCGCTGGTCAGCACGCAGTTCCAATTTGCCGAGGTCGGCGTGAACGTCGATATCATGCCGAAGGTGCATGGACCCGAAGAAGTGTCGCTGCACGTGGAACTGGAACTCTCCACAGTGCGTGAGCGTATCGACATCGGCGGCCTACAACAGCCGGTCATCGGACAGCGCAAGATCATTCACGACATTCGCATGCGGGAAGGCGAAGTGAACCTGCTGGGCGGATTGCAGGGGCTTACCGAATCACTGAATGTGAACAGTATCCCCGGAGTCGGTCAGATCCCCATCCTGAAGCATCTCTTCGGCAGCCAAAGCAAAGAGCGCATCGAAACGGAACTGGTGATTGCCCTGGTTCCGCACATCGTGCGATCGCCGGAGATCACTCCGGCCAACCTGCGCGGCATTTCCGCGGGCAACGATGCAACGGTGAAGCTCACCTACGCTCCGCGCGAGGAGAAGAAACCGCAGCCAGGCGCGCCCACCGCGGCGCCGGCCACACCCTCCCCTGCGCTGCCGCAACCGCCTCCGGCGCAACCCCCCGCGCCGCCTGCCGATGCACCGAAAGCGCCTGCCACCACGGCATCGCCGATCGCATTCACGTTCCAGCCTTCGGGGCTGAAGGGTTCGCTCGGGTCGCCCATGTTCCTGGTGCTGCAAATGAACTCGGGCAGCGACGTGTTCTCCGCTCCACTGCGCGTCCAATATGATCCGAAGATGCTCAAGTTGGTGGAAGTGATCAAGGGCAATGCGCTGTCGCCCGACGGCAAACAGGTAAACTTCGTCCCCACGATTCAGCAGGATAAGGGCGAAGCCCGGGTGGAGATCAGCCGCCTGCCGGGCTCCGGCGGAGTCACTACCTCCGGCCCACTCGTGCTCTTCAAATTCGAAGGGCTGGCCAAGGGCACTACCAACGTAATGTTGCCCGAACTTCGTCTCACCGATTCGAAGAACCAGCCGATCCCGGTGTCTATTCCCACCGTCGCGGTGACCGTGGAGTAACGCCTATGCTTCGCCGCAAACGCCAACGCGGGATGTCGCTGGTGGAGCTCATTGTCGCCTTCAGCATCCTCATGATGCTGACCGGCATGGCTGTTCCGCTGGCTCGTTACAAGGTCCGCCGCGAGCGCGAAAAGGAACTGCGCTATGCGTTGCGCGAACTTCGCACGGCTATCGACAAGTACAAAGACGATGCCGATGCGGGCAAGCTGGGCCAGATTAAGATGGGAACGGAAGGCTATCCGGAAACACTGCAATCGCTGGTGGATGGCGTGAAGCTGCCCGGCGATGTCGACAAAAAGAAGAAGTATCTGCGCCGCATCCCGAAAGATCCGTTCACGAACAATGCGGAGTGGGGGATGCGCAGCATGCAGGACGATCCGAAGAGCCTTGCCTGGGGTGGCCAGCATGTCTTCGATGTTTACAGCAAAACCACCGAAAGGGCGCCCGATGGCACATCGTACTCGGAGTGGTAGGCTCGGCTTTACACTGATCGAACTGATGATCGCCATGGCGGTCATCTCGATCCTGGTGTCGGCCGCAGTACCGCTCTACAACAAGGCGCTGATGCGATCGAAGGAAACCATCCTTCGCCAGAATCTATTCACCTTGCGCACGGTGATCGACGAGTTCACTTACGACAAAGGGAAAGCGCCACAGACGCTGGAAGATCTGGTGACGGCCGGCTATTTGCGCAAGATCCCGATCGACCCGTTGACGGGTAATGAGCGCTCCTGGCAGATCATCATGGAAGACGCCTCGAACACCGTGAATCAATCCGAGCCTGGAATCTTCGACGTGCGCAGCGGATCGGACAAGACCAGCCTCGAAGGGACTCCTTATTCGGAGTGGTGATTTTGTAGTATCGAGGTCTGGTAGTAGATCTACTTTGCGGCCTAAGCTGCAAGGATGTCCTTCCGTTCCCGCCTGACGTCGGCTTATATCCTGTTCTCAACTATCGTTTTCTCACAGGCTTATCAGTCCGGCAACGGACGCGCAGATCTGGTTTACAATTACGACCCGCGCGCGCCGCGTTCCCCTGCCAGTTCCACATCCGGCGTGAAGCCGCTGCGTCCTGTCATCCCAATCGAAGATTACATCCGCATCAAAAGTGCAACGCCGCCGCGCCGTCCTGTGATGCCAGGTCCCCCGGCTCTTCAAGTGCTCGATCTGAGTGGCCTGTTGCGGCCTGACGTGCCTTCCCGCCAGCCGCTGGCATTGTCGCCGTCGCTCAGTTGGGAAGGGATTCAGCAGACCGCATACACTCCACCTTCTCCTGGCATCGCGGTTGGTCCCACGGAAGTGCTGGCCACCGTCCACAACAGCATCGCCCGTTACACGCGCGAAGGCTTGCAGACCGACATTGTGACCTTCGATCAATGGTTTCAGGATCAGAAGCCGGCGGTCTGCCCGTCCAATCCTTGCTTCTTCTTCGATCCCGCCATCCACTATGATCAGCTTCACGGCCGCTTCCTGTTCCTTGTCTCTGTGGCAGACGACATCGCAGGCACCTCCCACTTCCTGCTTTCCGTGTCGAACACGGCTTCCTACTCTGGCGGATGGCGCACCTGGGTGCTGGATGGAACCACCACCGGTTCGGTCAGGGACACCAACGCGGTCCTCGACTTCGGCCAACTGGGCTACGACAACCAGGCGGTGTATCTCACCGGAAACATGTTTAATTTTGTCGTCACTTTCCGCTACGCCAAAGTGCGCATTGTGAAGAAGTCCGAATTGTACAACCCGGCAACAACCGCCCTCACCTACAGCGACTTCTGGAACATGAAGAATGAAGACGACTCGGTTGTCTCCAGCCTCCGCGCCATCCGTCTGCGCGGGCAACCGGGCGACAAATCACGTCCCGGCTATATGGTCAATGCCTACAACACGCCATCCGACAAGCTCACGTTGTGGAAGATCGACAACCCGGTCAGCACCAATCCGGTGCTGAACCGTATCTCGGTCAAAGGCACCTGGCGTTACGATATTCCACTGTTTGCCACGCAACTCGGAACCCAGCGTATCCTTGACACCGGCGATACGCGCATCCCACACGCCATCCTCCGGAACAATGTCATTCACGTGGCCCACAACACCGGCTATGCGGATGAACCAGTCACATTCACCTATCACCGCATTGATCTGACGTCGAACAAAATCACTCTGCAGGCCCGAATGGTAAACGGCGGCCATTTCTACCCGGCTTTCGATCTGCCGGCCACGCTTGGTCCCGGCAATGTGCTCCCCGACAATCTCATCTCCGGCACCAACACCGATAGCAATGGAGCACTCACCTATATGGGAATCAAAGGCGTGAAGCCGGGCGAAGCGCCCTTCGACATTTCGAGCAGCGCCCGCTGGGGAGATTACTTCAGCGGGGCCGTCGACCCGGTCCACGGCGGCCTCTGGACCTACGGAGAGTACGCCAAGACGCGTAATACCGGCGAAGGCGGCAGATGGGGCACCTGGGCGGCCTATTTCCCCTGGGCCACTACGACCATGTTTACCGATGTCCCATCCACCTCACCGCAATTCGACTTTATCAACGTCCTGCGTTTGTGGCAGATCACCAGCGGTTGCCAGGCCACACCCGCCAAGTACTGCGCCGGCGACCCGATCCCTCGCGACCAGATGGCGGTGCTATTGATACGCTCCATCATCGGCGACACTTTCACAACGGCTTCGCAACCCTATTTCACGGATGTTCCATCCAACCATTGGGCCTTCCGCTATATCCAGAAATTGCGCGAGATGGGGGTCACACTCGGCTGCACCACCACTACCTTCTGCCCCGATGGCGTAGTGTCTCGCGGCCAGATGGCGATGTTCATCGTGCGCGGTAAGTTTATGGAGTTGCAGGGCGACAACTTCACTGCGCCCACCACGCCGTTCTTCACCGACGTCGCATCGCAGGCCACCGAATTCCGGCACGTACAGAAACTCCGTGAACTTGGACTCACCTCCGGCTGCACCGCCACGCAATACTGCCCGGCGGATCCGGTCACTCGAGGCCAGATGGCCATCTTCCTTGTTCGCGCATTCCTCAATTGAAAGAAGGTCCCGTGATCCTGAATCGAAATGATAGGCTCATTAAGATGAGTACCGCCGAAAATCGCCGCAAGTTCCTTGCCCGCACGGGCGCCTGGTTTGCACTGACTGCGCTGAACCCCTGCGAACGCGTTCTGGCCGCGGCCAAATTCCCGAAGAACCCGTTCACGTTGGGCGTTGCTTCCGGTGATCCCACATCTACCGGCGTGGTGCTGTGGACTCGCCTTGCGCAGTATCCGATTCACGGCGGCGGGATGAACCCGGAAGCCGTTGCCGTGGATTACCGCGTCGCCAGCGATGAAAAGATGGCGAACATTGTGCGCAAGGGCAAAGTGACGGCGTCCCCCGACCTGGCGCATTCAGTGCACGTCGATGTCACGGGGCTGAAGCCGGGCGCATGGTATTACTACCAGTTTTCGGCGGGCGGTTGGGATAGCCCGGTGGCGCGCACACGCACCGCGCCGGAAAAAGCCGACAAGCTGCGCTTCGCCTTTGCCTCTTGCCAGCACTTCGAGACGGGCTACTACACGGCGTATCAGCACATGGCGGAAGAGGATCTCGACCTGGTGATCCATCTGGGCGACTACATTTACGAAGGTGGCATCGGCACACAACCGGGCCGGCCGCGCAAGCACACCGGCGCGGAGATTCTCTCCATCACCGACTACCGCAATCGTCACGCACTCTACAAAACCGATGAACTGCTGCAGCGTACTCACCAGCGCTTTCCCTGGATCGTCACCTGGGATGACCACGAAGTAGACAACGACTACGCCAACGATTTTCCAGAGGACGGCATGCCCCGCACGACGTTTCTCGAGCGGCGGGCCAGCGCCTACCAGGCCTACTACGAGCACATGCCGCTGCGCCGTACGTCGATGCCGAGTGGTTCCAACATGCAACTCTACCGGCGGCTGCGCTTCGGCCAGTTGGGCGAGATCTTTGTTCTCGACACGCGCCAGTACCGCAGCAGGAAGCCGTGTGGCGCTGGCGTCGGCCCGCTGTGTCCGGAGGCGCTGGCGCCGGGCCAGTCGATTCTGGGAGCGGCGCAACGCCAGTGGCTGCTCGACGGGTTGGCCAAATCGCCGGGCCATTGGAACATCATCGCCAACCAGGTGATGATGGCGTGGCTTGATCGCAAGCCGGGGCCTGAGATCGGCTACAGCATGGACAAGTGGACCGGCTATGCGGGCGAACTGAAGAACGTGATGGAGTTCATGGCGGCGAAGAAAGTAAAGAACCTCGTCACCGTCACCGGAGATATCCACAGCAACTGGGCGGCGGATCTGAAAGTCGATTTCGCCAATCCCAAGTCGCAGACGGTGGGCGTGGAGTTTGTCGGCACGTCGATTTCGTCGGCCGGTGACGGGGAGGATGCAGCCGAAGAGGCGCGCAAAGCGATTGCAGAGAACCCGCACATCCACTTCCACAACCGCCAGCGGGGCTACGTGTCCTGCACGGTCACTCCCGGCCAGGTGCGGGCCGATTATCGGATTGTGCCGTATGTTTCCAAACCCGGTGCGCCACTCCAAACCCGTGCTTCCTACGTTGTGCTGAACGGCAAGCCCGGGCTCCAAAAAGCCTGAAATCGAAAGGGGTTGCCGCGCGTCTGATACCCTAGAAACAGTGCGCGTCCAAGTTCTGTTCTTCGGCCTGCTGAAGGACGTAACAGGCCTCACCCGCGAGGATCTGGAAGTAAGTCCCGGCAGCAGTCTGCAAGCTATTTTCGACCAATACGCGGAGCGTTTTCCGCGCATGCGAGGCCTGTCTCCGAGCATTGTCATCGCCCATAACCGCCAGTTTGCGGGGCGGGACACGGCAGTGAACGACGGAGACGAGATCGCTTTCCTGCCCCCTGTTTCCGGCGGTTCCTCGCCCTACACGCACGAAATCCGCGACCCCGAGGGGCACTTCTTCGCCCTCACCCGGCAGCCGATTGACGAACGCGCCGTGCGCCGCGAGATGCTGCAGAATTGCGATGGCGCCATCGTGACCTTCGAAGGTGTGGTGCGCGACAACAGCAAGGGGCGCAAAACGCGCTACCTCGACTACGAATGCTACGAAGCCATGGCCATCGAGGTCTTGGCGAAGATCGGCCGCGAAATCGCTGCCAACCATGACATTTCCCGTATCGCGCTGGTCCACCGGCTGGGCCGCATGGAAATCAATGAAGCGAGTGTGGTGGTGATCGTTACTTCGCCCCATCGCAGGGCTGCTTTCGACGCGGCGCTCGAAGGCATCAACCGGCTCAAACGCACCGTTCCCATCTGGAAGAAGGAATATTTCGAAGATGGCGAAGTCTGGGTGGAGGGAGAATGGGACGACTCTGTAGCCTCTCATTGATCGCCTTCGCCGCCTTTGCCCAACAGCAGCCGGCGCCACCGGTGTTTCGCTCTGAGGTAAAACTGGTACGCCTTCTGGCCACGGTGAAGGATTTCCATGGCACGATGATCGGCGGGCTCGATAAGAGCGATTTCACCATCCTCGACAACGGCGTGAGACAGGAGATTGCGGTTTTTGAGCGCTATACGGCGCAGCCGCTCTCCATCGCGGTTCTGCTCGATACCAGCGCGTCGATTGCCAAGGATCTGAAGATTGCCACCGCGTCGGTGAAGCGCTTCCTGCAAGCCGTGATTCAGGACGGCAACCCTAACGACGAGGCTGCGTTGTTCACGTTCAATCACGAAGTGAGCCAGCATACCGGCTACACGCGCAAAATCCAGCAGATTGAGAACCGGGTGAAGCCGCTCAAGGCCGAAGCGGGTACGTCGCTTTACGACGCCATCTATCTAGCCGCGCAAAGCCTGGATTCGCGCGAGGGCCGCCGCGTCATCGTGATTGTCACCGATGGTGGAGATACCACCAGCAGCTACCGCTATCATGACGCGCTGAAAGCGGCGCACATGGTGGACGCTCCCATCTACTCGCTGTTACTGATGCCTATTCTGAACGACGTGGGGCGCAACATCGGCGGCGAGAACGCGTTGACCACGCTGGGGCAGAGTACGGGCGGCCGTCTGTTCACCCCCACCGTCGGCGCGGAACTCGATCAGGCTCTGGCGGAAATTCTCAAGGATCTCCGTACGCAATACCTGATTGGCTACTACCCGAAGAATATCCCGTACACAAAAGAAAAATTTCACAACATCCGCCTCGATCTTTCGCGCCGCGATTTGCGGGCGGTGACACGCAGCGGATATTATGAGTAACGCAGGTCCCCGATGCCCCCACCACTTCCCATCAAAAAGCAGAAGCCCCAGGAGCAGACCGGTGAGGAGCCGAAATACCTCAAAAGTCTGATCGATGATAAGCACCCGGTGCGGGTGAAACTCGTGGATGACAGTGAGGTGGAAGGGGTCATCGAATACTACGACTCCTCGTTCATTCGCCTCACCCGCGAGGGGGAACCAAACCTCTTTCTGTTCAAACATTTTATTAAATACATCATGGAGTTGTAACAAATCGGATGAGCCGTTCCTTCTTGGATAGCGCGGTGGAGATTGCCCGCGAATCAGGAGCACTTCTCTCGCACTTCCTTGAGCGCCGCATTGGGTTCGAGTTAAAAGGCGACTTCGATCTGGTTACCGAAGCCGACCGCGCCAGTGAACGATTGATTGTCGAGCGGCTGCGCTCGTGGTTTCCTTCGCACGGGATTGTGGCGGAGGAAGGCGGCGGCCATGATGGGACCTCGGAGTACCGCTGGTATGTCGATCCGCTGGATGGCACCACGAACTTCGCCCACAGCTATCCGGTGTTCAACGTCACGCTCGCCCTGGAACATGCCGGGCAGATGCTGTGTGGCGTGATCTTCGACCCCGTGCGCCAGGAGATGTTTACGGCGGAGCGCGGCGCTGGCGCGTATCTCAACAATCGCCGCATTTCCGTATCGAAGACATCCACGCTGGCCGATACACTGGTATCCACGGGCTTCCCCAGCCGCAAACGCCATCTGAATTACAACGTCCACTTCTACCATCAACTGGCGATGGGCACCCATGGCGTGCGCCGCGGTGGCGCGGCCGCCATTGATCTTGCCTACGTTGCCTGCGGAAGGCTGGACGCCTTCTGGGAGTTTACCCTCAATCCCTGGGACATGGCGGCCGGAATGCTGATGGTGGAGGAAGCGGGTGGTCGCACATCCGATATGCACGGCGGGCCGATGCATCTTCGTTCTCCACATGTGGTGGCCGACAACGGTCATGTTCACGACGAGTTGATCGAGTTGTTCCGCGAGATTTTTTCCAACTCTTACCGCTACCCGCTTCCCACCATTTCCTGAAAGCCGCTACTTCGCCTCGACAGGCAGGCAGATGTCGGTGTGGTTCATCCGATGAGCCACCGTGACGCGTGTGGTGTGATAAATCTCCACTACCGGCAGTCCGATGAGCCGGTGCCGCGGCAGGGTCATGAGGCGAGGGAATATCTGCGGATAGGCTTGCGTCAATGTTTCGTACGGCCCGGCGTGCGTGGTGACGGCAAACTCGCCCCCTGGCAATAGCTGGTGCGCAACGCGGCCTTCGGAGGCGAATGGCGCCGGCACTTCCACCGCAGCATCAAAGCGCAGCTTCTCGGGCGAGGTTGACGATGGTGAGTCATGCCCGATCCCCAGCCACACGGCTGGACCCGGGTAGCCGCGCTTTGAGCGCCAGCTTTGCAGATCGTCGAACAGAGATTCCGGCACATTTTCATACGGACCCGTGTGGCGGAGGAAGGCCACATGTATGGGCCGCAAGCGAATGACCTTGGTGGCGGAGATCGAGTAAGGCGTGGTGACTTCAGCGGGCTCACCGGGCTCCTCCGGCGCTCGCCACCGGGCCCACTCCCTGTATGAGCGCGGCGCCTGCCCAAAGCGGCGGCGGAAAGCGCGGGCGAAGGTTTCGTGGTTGCGGAATCCGCAATCGAGCGCAATCTCCAGCAGCGCGCTTTCGTGGATCAGCAGACGGAATGCGGCGCGCTCCAGGCGCAGCCGTTCGGTGTAGGCTCTCGGTGTCTCTCCCACTACGGCACGAAATAGGCGCTGCAAATGGAAGGGAGACAACCCCGCCTTCCTGCCCAAGGCGCCGAGACTCAAATCCGCTTCGAGGTTCGCCTGGATATGCACCAGCAAGGGAAGCAGCGTCTCCCAATCCCCGTTCATGGCTTTCCGCCAAGATAGCAGCCGAGCAATTTCGTAGCGAAATTCGCCGGCAGAAGCCAGCCGGGAAGCTGCGAAAGATCGCTGACGGCCAACATGGGAATCTCGAGCGCACAGTACACCACGAACACGGCCATCGCCTTGGCGACGCCGCGCCCGCTGATCTTCCTGCAGACAAGGTAGAACGCCGGCAATCCGAGAGTCAGCGCCACGTAGGGGCCTGCGCGCTGCGCGTATGCCTCGTAATACGCGGCCGGATGGCCCGTGTCAATGACATAGCTGTAGAAGGCCACCCAGGCGATGGTCGCCGCAATCATGATCGCCTCGGCCGCCAGCACGGCCAACACAACGCGCCCTGCGTTTCGAATCATCCTCACATTCTATGGTTGGTACCGCGGGAGCGCTTGACGATTCTTGCGGTTTTCAATGGGCGGCGCTTTGCCCCTTCAAATACTTCTGAATATCCGGGAAGAGTAGTTCCTTCATTTCCGGCTTCTCCAAATCTTCCGGCTTCACCAGCGTGGCGCCGGAATCCACCGTCTCCGGCGGCTTCTCACCTTTCAAGTGCATGCCGATGGCTTTCGCCGATTCGTAGCCCATCTTGAACGGGTTCTGCACCACGATGGAGTCAATCCAACCGGCTTTCATATCGGCGATCAACTGGTCGGACGCATCGAAGGCAACCATCTTCACGCCTTTGGCATTGCGCGATTTCAGCGCCTGCACAGCGCCCGCGGAACTGGATTCGTTATCTGCGAACAGCCCGGCCAGATCGGGATGCGCGGTGAGCACGTTCTCTGTCACGGCCAGCGCCTTGGCGCGATCCGCCATGCCGAACTGCAGGCCGACCACGTTCACATCGGGAAACTTGGTGCGCATCTCATCCTGAAAGCCGTGCTCGCGTTCCATGGTGGACGCGCTGCCCGGCATGAAGCCGATCACCACCACTTTGCCTTTGCCTTTGATGACCTCGCCCAGACGCCGCGCGGCCATGCGTCCGCCTTCTTCGTTGTTGGTGGCGACGTAGGCGATGCGCTGCCTGGTGTCAATGCCGGAATCGAAGATGGAAACGGGTACGCCGGCTTTGGCTGCACGTTCCACCACGCCCACCAACGCCTTCTTGTCCACTGGCGCCAGTACGATCCCGGCGAGCTTGCGGTTGACCATCGAATCGACGATTTCAATCTGGCGGCTGGAATCGATCTCCAGCGTGGGAGCATTCCACTCCACCTCGAAGCCGTACTCCTGTGCGGCCTTGATAGCCCCTGCATGCACGGTCTGCCAGAAAATGTGATTCGCCCCCTTCGGCACCACTCCGACAATGGTCTTTTTCTCGCGCGTACACGAAGCCAATAGCAACAAGGAAAGGAGCAAAACACGACGCATGGTAGGTTAATTGTAGTATGGCTTTTCGTCCGGTCTGTACTGTGGGCCAGTTGCCTCCCGGAGCGCTCACAGAGATCCTTCTTGAAGATAAATCCATCGCCCTTTGCAACGTCGACGGCCAGTATCATGCCATCGAAGGCGTGTGCCCGCACCGCAATGCTCCGCTCGGACAGGGAGCGCTGCACGGCAAGATGGTGGTCTGCCCCTGGCACGCCTGGGAATTCGATTGCACCACAGGCGAGCATGACTACAACCCCAGCATCGCCGTTGCCACTTTCCCGGTGAAGGTGGAGGGCGAAGATATCCTCGTAGACATCGAATAGTGCCGGAACTTCCCGAAGTCGAAACGATTGTTCGAGACCTGGCCCCGTTGTTGGCCGCGCGGAGGATTGTCGCCTGCGAGGTGGTGGCCGGCCTGGTGGTGAAGACGCCGCTTGCGGGGCTGGAAGGAAACACGATCCGTGAGGTGCATCGACACGGAAAGACCGTGGTGTTGCAGTGCTCGGCGGGAGTGCTGACCATCCATCTCGGCATGACGGGGAAACTGTTGGTGAACGGGGCGCGCACACCTTACACGCGGGTTGCTTTTTCGTTGGATGACGGTGTCCTGCTGTATGACGATATCCGCCAGTTCGGGCGGTTGCATTGGAGTCCGGTGCTTCCCGCGCACCTGGCGAGGCTTGGCCCGGATCCGCTGGCGGTGTCTTTGGATGAGTTCATGGCCCGGTTGAAAGCGAAGCGGGGCGCCATCAAACCAGTACTGCTCGATCAGAAATTCCTCCGCGGACTTGGGAACATTTATGTCGATGAATGTTTGTTTCGCAGCGGCATTCATCCGAAGGCGATTGCGGCCAGGCTCAGCCGCCCGCGAGCCACCGCTCTGCACACGGCGATTCGCGACACGCTGCAGCTTGCCATCGAGCACCGCGGATCTTCCATCTCCGATTACGTCGATGCATCGGGCGAGCGTGGCGGCTTTCAGTTGCTGCATCAGGTGTACGGCAAGGAAGGCGACCCCTGCGTTGTCTGCGGGCATGCCATCCGGCGCATTGTCATCGCCCAGCGAGGCACCCATTACTGTCCGAAATGCCAGCGGCCCTGATACAGTAATGGCGTCAACATGAATCGACGCCAAGCCCTCAGCCTGATGGCCGCGCCTGCCGTGATGGCTGCGCCGCGCCGCCCCAACATTCTTTATGTGATGACCGATGATCATGTGCCCCGTGCGATGTCCTGCTATGGGAATACGATCCTCAAGACGCCGAACTTCGACCGCATTGCCAACGAGGGCTGCCGCTTCGACAACGCCTTCTGCACGAATTCGCTGTGTGCGCCCAGCAGGGCATCGGTGCTGACGGGTACTTACTCGCACGTCAACGGGATTATCGGGAACTCGGAAGGCGCGGACAACATCGAGAAGCTGGATGCGAAGCTGCCTACCTATCCTCAGGTCTTGCGGCAGAACGGCTACCGCACGGCGATGATCGGCAAGTGGCATCTCTCCCATGATCCGGTGGGCTTCGATTACCACTGCATCCTGCCCGGACAGGGCCTCTACTTCGATCCTGTCTTCATCGAACAGGGACAGAAGAAGCAAATGAAGGGCTACTGCACGGATATCACCACCGACATCGCGCTCGGCTGGCTGAAGCAGAAGGACACGAAGCCATGGTGCCTGGTGTATCAGCACAAATCGCCGCACCGGCCATTTCAGCCCGCTCCGCGACACGCCAAGCTGTTGAACGATGTCACCCTGCCGCATCCGGCAACCTATGACGACGACTACGCCACGCGCAAGCTGAGCCGCGAAGCCGAAGACATGAAGTTCGACATCAGCCTGGAGCCCGATTATAAGGACCTGCCGAAGGGCCTCAGCGCGAGAGAAAAGAAAGACTGGATTTACCAGCGTTTCGTCAAAGACTACTACCGCGCCGCGTATGGCGTGGATGAGAATCTCGGCCGCGTGCTGGAGTATCTCGATCAGACAGGGCAGGCCGAGAATACCGTGGTCATCTACTCCTCCGACAACGGATTCTTCCTCGGCGATTATGGCTGGTATGACAAGCGCTTCATGTACGAGCCATCGCTGCGCATTCCCCTCATGATCCGCTATCCGGCGCTGTTCGGCGGTGGCAAGGTCGAGAAGCGGTTCGCGCTGAACATCGACTATGCGCCGACTATTCTCGACTTGGCCGGCATCAAAGTCCCAGGCACGATGCAGGGCCGCAGTCTGAAGCCGTTACTCGAAGGCAAGCCACCCTCGAACTGGCGCAAATCGATGTACTACACCTACTACGAAGATTCCTGGCGCCTGCGCGGCAAGGGCAAAGAAGCGATGGCCGATCCATCGTTCCAATACTTCACCCCTCACCGTGTCAGCCCGCATCGCGGGGTCCGCACGGAGCGCCATAAACTGATTCACTACTTCAGCGAGAACAACTACTGGGAGCTGTTCGACCTCGCCAGCGACCCCAACGAACTGAAGAACGTCTATGACGACAAAGCCTACGCCTCCGTGCGCGCGGACTTGACCAAGGAACTGGCGCGCCTGCGCAAGGAATACCGGAACACCTGAGTCTCAATGCGGAATCGAGACCGCGAGCGATCTCCCGCAGGGCGTGATAGCGTGGAATTGTCTGCTTAATGCATGATTGAAGTTTCCCATGATCGACCTGAGAGAAGTTCGCTCCGTTACCGAGTTTCAGCGGAACATTAAGGACTACGTTGGACGGCTGAAGGAAAAGAAGACGCCGCTTGTTCTGACTGTGAACGGCCGGGCCGAACTCGTCGTGCAGGATGCCGAGAGCTATCAACTCATGCTCGACCGGCTCGAACGAGCCGAGACCGTTGCCGCCATCCGCCGCGGCATGGAACAAGCTGAGCACGGTGAGTCCATTCCACTCGAAGAAGCTGAGAAGCGACTCCGGAAAAAGCATGGCTTTTCGCGTTGAGATTACGCCACAGGCGTTTGACGACCTCGATTCCATAGCCGGCTCTGTCAGACAGCACAGCAGCTTTGCCATCGCCGAGAAGTGGTTCAACGGCATCATTGACGACATCGGGTCACTGAAGGAGATGCCCGCAAGGTGTCCCGTCGCGCCGGAGTCCGCTACGCCATCCACTACGACATGCCTTCCAGCGGTATAGGTGTTTTACGTTCGGCATTGGGCCAGGAAGCAAGTCAGCGAAGACGAGTTACAGGACCTTATTGACGACTTGGCCGACGAAGCCGGAGCAAGCTGAGGATTCGGCAGTATCCGGCTCGACCGCGATACAGAGGCCGAAAACGCGCTTCCATCTCGATATCGAGACAGAAGCGGCTAGATACCGGAACACCTGAGTCTCAGTAGCGTTGGTAAACGATGCGGCGTAACCCCGCTGGCTCGCTCACGCAGACCTCGATCACACCATCCGCACGCCGGTCGCGTCGATCTCGTATACCGCTGCCCTCCCCGCGATCGAATGGCCGCTGGCCCACATCACGACACCGTGGATCAGCACGTACAAGCCGGACTTGGGATGGAATACCCGCTCCGCCCGGAGGGAAACGCCATCCAACTCACGGCCTGCCCGCCCAGCCAGCCTGGGCTTGCCCCCTTCTACGACATAAGACTCGATCACAATTCGGTTTCCCCCTATACCGGTGTGCTGCGGGTAGCTATAGGTAACAGACCAGCGCACTGTGTCGGATTCCTTGGGGTACCACTGCGAAGGTCGGCGTTCAACGAACGGCTTCTGCTCAGGATCGATTCTTCCGATCACCCGCGGCAATAGCTCGGCGAGTTCCTCCGCACGGATCTGTGGGTTCGCTTTCAACCGCGCCAGGATAAAGTTCGAGACTTTCGTCGTCAGCGGTTCGCCAGAGCCTCAAACGGCGGCAATCAGAAGAATAAGTAACACCCGAGGCATCACGAGCCTCAGTGTAACCCAGCCGAGCCTTCCCTACGCCCCGTGCCACAGAACTGACGAAGGAACTGGCGCGCCTGCACAAGGAATACCGGAACACCTGAGTCTAGCGGCCGATTCGTTTGACCTGGCAGAAAGCAAGACGGTACCTTACCCACGTGACGACCACCGTCTCCTCCAAGGGACAAATCGTTCTGCCGGCTGAATTCCGGCAGATGGACCAGGTCGAGCCGGGGCAGCAATTCGACGTCGAGCGTGTGGATCGTGGAGAGTATCGCTTCGTGCGGCGTACCGTTCCGCCCAACGAGGGCGCCATTCAATGGCTACTCGACTGTCCGCACAAAGACTTTTTCATCCCCATAGACTCCGAATCGACGGATGTTCTGTGAAGTACTTATCCTTAGACCAAATCGCCGGCCGCATCCTGCCGAGCCTGCGCGAGGAGTGAACTCGCTCATTCGTGGGAAAATACAAAGCACGGGTGTTCGTCTTTTTCCGCCACCCGTGCGTCTATCCCATTGGAGCCGGTTAGAATTTGATCTTCCGGGAAGTTGAAGACCGGGACTTGATATTGAGGGCCAGCCGCAAGGACGTGGACGCCTACAATCTCCTTGTCTCCCGGTGGGAGAAGCGTATCTATAACTATTTGCTAAGGTTAGTAGCCAATCGCGAGGACGCCATGGACTTGAGCCAGGACGTTTTCCTGAAAGCCTACCAGAACCTGGCAAAGCTCGAAGACCCCGCCCGTTTCGGCCCGTGGCTGTTCCGCATCGCACATAACGAAGCCTATTCGCTGCTGCGCAAGCCGAAAACCGAGCAGGAAGTCGCCGAGCGTGCCGAGCGCACCGTGTGGGGGCAGATGCTCCCCATCGAAACCTCGCTCGCCGTGGAACGCGCTCTCTCCAAACTCACCGAAGAGCAAAGGGAAGCCGTGCTGTTGAAGGTCTATCAGGGTTTCAAGTTCGAAGAAATCGCTGAGGTGCTGGATACGCCGGTTTCCACCATCAAGTCGAGGGTCTACACAGCCCTGGAATTGCTGAAGGAAAGCCTGGCTCCCATTCGGAGCGGCGCATGACGAACGAAGAACTACAAGCCTACATGCTGGGGGAACTCAGCCCCGCCAAGCGCAAGGAAGCGGAACAGCACCTTGGCGCAAACCCGGAAGCAGCGCAGGAAGCCGAGCGGCTCGGCACGGTGATTGCGGCATTGAAGCGGCTGCCCGAGGAAGAGCCTCCGCGGCGCATCGCCTTCGTGTCGGACAAGGTCTTCGAGCCGAAGTGGTATGAGCGGCTATGGGCCACCGGCCCGCGCGCGGCCTTTGCTTCGGCCGCCATGCTGGCGCTCTCCATCGTTGCGCACGGCTTTGTCACTGCTCCCAAGCCCGCTCCGGCTGTCACCGCCACCGCCACTGTCCCCAAAGAGATCATCGCTCAGGAAGTGAACGCCGCCGTCACCAAGGCTGTCGCCGAAGTGCGCGCTGAAGCCAATGCGCAATCGCAGAAGCTGGTGCAAACCGCGCTCGCCGATGCCGAGAAGAAATTCGCCATCGAGCGCCGCGCCGATTGGCTCGCCGTTGAGGCCAGCATCGACACAATGCGCAAACAGCTCAACCGCGCCATGTATGTCGCCAGCTATGAACGGGGCGGTGCGCAATGAGACGCGGACTGGCTGCTCTTCTCCTGATTGCATCTTCGCTGGCCGCCACCGGCGCCGGCCGTGTTTCGCGCGCCTCGGTGGTCGCGCTGGAAAAGACCTTTGACGTCCGCCTGCAGTCGGAGGTGCTGGAAAACGACACCTTCTCCCTGCTTGGGTGGACACGCGGCATGTATATCGACGGCTTCGGTGTCGTCTACTCGGCCGAAGTGCAGTTGGCGCAGATTCCCGGCATCAGCCCTTTCCACCGCCAGCATACGCAGCAGGATTGGGCCCGTGTCCGGCAGAAAAAGCTCCAGCGCCTTCCAGCGTTGCGCCAAGCCATGAAGCAGATGATGCTCGATTGCGCCTCCTCGCTCGATGGTGTCCCCGCTGAGGAAAAGATTGTCCTTGGCGTCACCCTCACCACGCATCCCAGTGAAGACGCCACCGGCGTTCCGGGCCAGATCCTGATGCAAAGCGTGAAGCGCGACCTGCTCGATATCGCCACCGGCAAGCGTCCGCGTACACAACTCGACTCGCTCATCAAGGTGCAGGAATTCTAGATGCGCATCGGAGAGCGCCTCATCGCGCGCAAGTTGATTTCGCAGGAAGAACTCGACCGCGGCCTGGAGATCCAGAAGGAACGCGGCGAAAAGATCGGCAAGATTCTGCTCGATCTTGGATTCCTGAGCGCGCGTGACCTGCTGCAGGTGCTCAGCGAACAACTGGAAGTTCCGCTGGTGGCCATCGACGGACCCCCGCTGATCACCCCCGAAACCGAAGCGCTGGCGCCGCGGTTCCTACGCCAGGTGCGCGCGCTCCCCGTAGGGCTCAATGACTCTGCGCTGCGCCTTGCCATGGCCGACCCGCTCGATGTGGAAACCATCCATGCGATCGAATCGGTGACCGGGCTCAAGGTACAGCCGCTGCTCGCCAATGAGCAGGAGATCGCTGACGCCATCGACAAATACATGGGCGAGCGCGCCCGCACGGAAAGCGAAGCCGAAGCGGTAGGTGCATCGGAAGAAGATCTGGAGCACCTCCGCGACATGGCCAGCGAAGCCCCGGTCATCCGCTTGGTGAACTCCATGATCGGACAAGCCGTGGAAAAACGCGCCAGTGACATCCACGTCGAGCCCTTCGAGAAGGAATTCCGCATCCGCTTCCGTGTCGATGGTGTGCTGCAGAGCCAGGATCCGCCGCCGCGCGAAATGAAGGCCGCCATCATTTCCCGCATCAAGCTGATGGCGAAGCTCAACATCGCCGAGCGGCGCCTGCCTCAGGACGGCCGCATCAAGATCAAGACCCTGGGCCGCGAAGTCGATCTGCGCGTTTCCACCTTACCCACTCTGTATGGCGAAAGCGTCGTGATGCGCTTGCTCGATCGTTCCGCCGGCGATTTCTACGATCTGCGCAACCTCGGCTTCGACGATGGCATGCTCGATCGCATGGAGCATTTCACCGGGCTTCCGCACGGTATTTTTCTGGTCACCGGCCCCACCGGCAGCGGCAAATCCACCACGCTCTATTCCGCACTGAAGCGAGTCAACGGCACGGAGCGCAAGATCATCACCATCGAAGACCCGGTGGAATACCAGATGGACGGCATCAATCAGATCCACGTCAATCCGCAAATCGGGCTGACGTTTGCTTCCGGTCTGCGCCACATCGTCCGCCAGGACCCCGA
>JAFDVS010000047.1 GCA_018268935.1 Acidobacteriota bacterium
ACTTGCACTGCGCGGATCTCGGCCTACACTGCGTAGGTGCCGAAGGTTCCCCCCCGCCGCTGCCCGATGATGTCGAAGCGCTCAAGCAGATGGTGCTGGAGCAACGGGCCGCACTCGCATCGAACACCATCGAGATCGAGCACCTGAAGCTGGTGATCGCCAAGCTGCGGCGGCTGCAGTTCGGCCGCTCCTCGGAGAAGATCACCCGCGAGATCGACCAGTTGGAACTGCGACTGGAAGAATTGCAGACCGCGCAGGCGCAGGTGGCGGTCGAGCCGTCGGCGATGCCGGCCACGATAGCTGCGGAGAAGCCAGTGCGCCGGCCGTTGCCCGAGCACCTTCCCCGCGAGCAGATCCTGCATCAACCTGCGTGCACCTGCCCCGAATGCGGCAGCGCGCTGTGCCGGATCGGCGAGGATGTCAGCGAAGTGCTGGAGTACGTGCCGCAGCACTTCAAGGTGATTCGCCATGTGCGGCCGAAGCTCGCCTGCCCGGACTGCCAGCGCATCGTGCAGCTGCCAGCTCCCGTGCGACCGATCGCGCGCGGCCTCGCCGGTCCGGGCCTGCTCGCGCATGTGCTGGTATCGAAGTACGCCGATCACCTGCCGCTGTATCGACAAGCGCAGATCTACGCCCGGCAAGGCATCGAACTCGATCGCTCCACGCTCGCCGACTGGGTGGGCGACTGCAGCCGACTGCTCAGGCCGTTGGTAGAGGCGCTCGGTCGCCATGTTCTGGCGGCCGCCAAGCTCCACGCCGACGACACGCCGGTGCCAGTGCTGGAGCCCGGACGCGGCAAGACCCGCACCGGACGGCTGTGGACCTACGTGCGTGATGACCGCGCGAGTGGGAGCACCGATCCGCCGGCAGTGTGGTTTCGCTATTCGCCGGATCGCAAGGGCGAGCATCCACGTCGGCACCTGCAGGACTTCGCCGGCGTGCTGCAAGCCGACGCCTATGCCGGCTTCAACGATCTGTATGCGGACGGCCGCATCATGGAGGCGGGCTGCTGGGCGCATGTCCGGCGCAAGTTCTACGATTTGCACGAAGGCAATCGCTCGCCCATCGCCGCTGAGGCGCTGCTGCGCATCGGGCAGCTGTACGACATCGAGGAACAGGTCCGCGGGCAGTTGCCGGAATATCGCGCCCAAGCAAGGGCGGAGCGCGCCGCGCCGCTGCTGATCGACTTCAAGGCGTGGCTCGAAGGGCAACTGGCGCGGGTGTCGAAGAAGTCGGAGCTGGCGGTGGCCATTCGCCACGCGCTGTCGCGCTGGAGCGCGATGACACGCTATGCCACGGACGGCCGCCTGGAGATCGACAACAACGCGGCCGAGCGCGCGCTGCGCGCCGTGGCCTTGGGGCGCAAGAACTATTTGTTCGCTGGCTCGGATGCCGGCGGCGAGCACGCCGCCGCGCTCTACAGTCTGATCGGGACGGCGAAGCTCAACGGGCTCGATCCGGAGGCATACTTGCGCGAAGTGCTCACACGCATCGCCGAGCATCCGATCAACCGCGTCGACGAGCTGCTGCCGTGGAATCTCGCAAGCGCATCCGCCGAACCACTGCGCCAAGCCGCGTAGGCAGCGACGCTCCCGCGCAAGCGCAGTTCCTGCCGAACATCGTCGCGCTGATCGACGCCGGCGGCGATGTGACGGTTGGCGCGCTGTACCCGATCAAGTGCGTGGCTTCTGCCAGCGACTCACATCGTTGCCTGGCAATGCTGAAGCGCAGACCGCGCGAGACCTTGAGCCACTTGCTAGAACGCCTGGACGCCGCAATCGAGCTCGCCGAGGCCAACGACACGATGACCGACGAAGTCAACGTGCCGGTGCAGAATCGGGGCACGTCAAGACGGTAGTGACCGGACGCTTACAGTCAAGGCGTTGACATCGCCAATCATCTGGCTGCCGGCGTCGGCGAGCACCCGAATCCGTGCAACCACGTTCGGCAGCGGCTCGGGGGCGAGTTCGTTCTTCCTGATAAATGCGAGCCACAGTGACTGCCTTGTCCGATCGTGAGCGAACTCATCTGACAGTCCGATCGGGAGCGCCACGGGAACAGCCATGCCGCGTCGTTCGAAGGTGGCCCGGATTGCTTTGACTAGAAGTTCCGAGTCCAGGGCTTCCCATTCCATCAGTACTAACAGATCGAAGTAGTCCTTAAGACGGGTGTTGGTAATACCCAGAAGCGCGATGGCGTGGAGCTTTTCCGCGACGACGGTATAAGTGGGATACGCACGCAGTTTGGGCGGCGGTAAATCTTCGAGGAGAACGGGATATACCGAATGGACTGGAGCGGGAGTGACCGCGTCGCCGAAGCACGTCGATCTGGATCTTGCACCGCGCCTTGGCCAACTCGCCCATGATGAGCACGCGGATGCCGCCGTAGCTGGCCCCTTTGCGGATCTCCACTACGGTGACCGAGCCCGTGTCGAAGACCATGTGACCTGCCCGGCTCTTTCGATCAGTTAGATTCTGGAAAGATGGCTCTTCGCCGAGAAGGAAGAGCCGATGAGAAAGAGCCGATTCACTGACGAGCAAATGGTGGCGATCCTGCGTGAGGCCGACCGGGCGCCCGTGGCCGAGGTCGCCAAGAAGCACCGGGTCAGCGAGCAGACGATCTACGTCTGGCGCAAGCACTTCGGGCAATTGGAGGCGGCGGATGTGAAGCAGCTGAAGGCGCTCACCTCCGAGAACGCGAAGCTGAAGAAGCTGCTGGCCGAGCGGGATCTCGAGATCGAGGTGATGAAGGAGATCAACCGAAAAAATGTTAGGCCCGCAGGGACGCCGCGAGCAGATTGCCCACGCCTGTGGGCGAGGCATCTCGAAGTAGCGTGCTTGCGGGCTGGTGGGAATCGCTCGATCGACGTTGGTCTACGAACTGCGCCAGCCAGCCAAGGACGAACCGGTGATCGCTGCCATGAAGCGACTGTCGGCGCAGTATCCGCGCTACGGCTATCGCCGTATTCGGATCTTCCTGCGGCGGGAGGGCATGGCGATGAGTCCGGCGCGTGCCGAACGGCTGTGGCGTAAGGCACAGCTGCAGCTTCCCCGACGGCGGCCGCGGCGGCGTGTGGCGACCTCACGTCAACGCCCGCTGCCGCCGCGGGCTGCCAACCACGTCTGGGCCTATGACTTCGTGTTCGACGCCTGCGCCAATGGCCAGCAGTTGAAGTGCTTGACCGTGGTCGACGAATTCACTCATGAAAGCCTAGCCATCGACGTGGCCGGCAGCATCCGATCGGCGCGCGTCATCGAGGTGCTGACGCGCCTGATGAGTATCCATGGTGTGCCGGCGCACCTGCGGTCCGACAACGGTCCGGAGTTCGTGAGCCATGCCGTCCTGAAATGGCTCACCGACGCGCGCATCGAGACGGCGCTCATCGATCCTGGCAAGCCGTGGCAGAACGGTACCAACGAGTCGTTCAATGGCAAGTTCCGCGACGAGTGCCTAAGCGTCGAGTGGTTCCGCTCGCGACGAGAAGCCCAAGTCATCATAGAGGCGTGGCCGAAGCACTACAACGCGGTGCGTCCGCACTCCAGCCTCGACTACTTGACCCCGCAGGAGTTCAAGCAGCAACATCCGCTGCTGTTACCCCCTCAACCCCGAGCCATTCCCCAGGAATGATTGTTCGAAATTTCGAGGGCAGGTCACATGCCGTCATCCACCACGATGGCGGCGATTTCACGGAATGTTTGGGCCACGTCGTCGGCGTCGCTCGCGCCGAATCCGAGCAGATCGGCATCGCGCGTCGCCCGATGTGGCATGTCATACCAAAGAGTGAACAGCAATGCGCCCTTGAGCAGAAAGCGCTCGGCATGCTGCGATTGGGCTAAGCGGTAGAGGACGCGTTCGAGCGCGAAACGTACGAGCACCTGGTTGAAGTCGAGGCCCTGCGCTTTTGCGACATTGAGCAAGCGGGCGCGAACCGAGGCTGCCACATTCACGGCGCTGGAGGAACGTGCCGAAGTCATCCAAGGCTCTCCAGATAGGGGCGCATCACGTTGGCTACCCGGCTAATTTTGGCGAAGCGCCAGATGTCATCCATCGATGCTTTGTCGCGGGCCAGTGCGTCTTTCAGTGCTTCCATTGCCACATCGAGGCCAATTTTGTTGCGGTGCTTGAAGCAATCCGCCACGGTCTTCGCCACTTCGTAGGCTCGCAGCTTGACGCCGTCTCGTTCAATTTCCTCGATGCCGGCCGTGTATGCCTCGCCCGTGAACTGCACCATCCGGATGGGGGATAGCCGATTCGAGGTGCATGGCTGCCGCGCGGCATGGCGATCCATATTTGGCGGGGCAGTTGGGTGGTCAGCTCGTGAAGTTGCAGCGCAGTAAGTAGGCAAAACACCGCCTGCGGCACCTTGGTTGCGACTGTGATGAGACTTTCGTTCTCGGATCCTTGGGCGTTAGCCAGCCTGTAGATGCCCCGCCCGACCTTCTCCAGGCGACCGGCCGCAGTCAGGCGGGTCAGGACCACCCGAGGCGCATCAATGGCGGTTAGATCGCTTGCGCGCAGCAGCCCTCTTTGACGGGCAAGATGGAGAACGCGCTGGGCGTGGGTACGCGTGAGCATGTGTTCCTTAAATTCGTCGAATGCAATATTTCTACGAACAAATAGAACATGAGAATGGTGTTTTTTACGGGCGAGCACCAGTTAAACGAAATAATTTTATGTTAGTATCTGTAATAACGAAACTGGCCAAGTCCTCTCATTATGTCTCAGCTGACACAGGAAACCATTCCCGATCTGCTCGTGAACAACGTGTCGCGCGAACTTGTAATGAGCGTCGAAGATGCCTTGGCGGCGGGGGCGCAGCGAGCCTACGCGGCAGCGCGCGGTATGAATGAAGGGCATCTCCCTCACATCGTCGGGCAGCTGCGGCACTTCCATATGAATGAGGCCTTCCAGCGCGCTTTGGTCGCCAATGCGGCCAACCCATCGCCGATTCGCGGGAACGGTATCGTGACGGGTCGTACCGGCGTCTTCACACTCGCACGATTCAACATTGCCGCCGGATTCTGGATCAATGGTCGCCGTAGCCGGACACGCAGGCTCATGTCGCTGGCGAACGCGGCCATCGAACCCTTAGTACAGCCGGAGCTGTTTACCGCTTATCAGCCCCCATCCGATGGTGTGGCATTTTTTGTGGGTTGTTTCTCCGGAAATCTCAACCTTCAACCAGAAACCCCGGTATCCATCCAGATTGCAGTCCCCGATCGACACATGCGCGGGTGGCTGTTTAGGGAGTCCCTGGAACAGTTCCTGAGGAGGTACAACCAAGCTTCGCAGAAACAGGACGACCTCGCTATGCCGAAGCTGAAGAAGAACGTCCGCAAGCAGCAGGACAAGGACGGAACCGCGCCATGAGCAAGGGAGGAGTGCAGGGGTTTCAGAATGATCGGCTTAGCCAGATCCTGGCGGCTCGGCGTTTGACCCAAGTACAACTGGCGTCGATGGTGGAGGTATCGCCTGCAACCATCAGCAAGTGGCGCGCGGGCACCCAAGCACCTGAGCGAGACGCCCTAGAACGTCTTGCGCGCGTGGTGAACGTTACCCCCGAGTGGTTCACGCGTCCACCGGGAGCCAAGGTATCGATGCCGTTGTTTCGCAGCAACGCATCCGCACACGTTGCCGCGCGCGCGATGCTAGAGGCTCGACTTGAGTGGGCCCAAGACGTGGCTGCAGCACTCATGGAGTACGTCGACTATCCCGACGTCAATTTACCAACACGCACGTACTCCAATCCGGAAGAAATCACGTCCACGGATATTGAGAGAGCCGCTTGTGAATGCCGCGACCTGTGGCGTCTTGGACGCTCGGCAATTCAAGACTTGGCATTGGCGGCGGAAGGCGCTGGGATCATCCTTGTGCGCGAGGAGACCGGAGTTGCACAGATTGAAGGGCTTTCAGCGTGGAGCGAAGTCTTGGGCCGTCCGCTGATCCTCCTGTCGGCCGACAAGGACAATGGATATCGCAGTCGATTCGATCTCGCGCATGAGATCGGGCACCTCGCCTTGCATCGTAGTATTCAGCGCACGACGGATAGCGCCCGCCACAAGCTGATGGAACAGCAGGCGCACCGATTTGCAGGTGCATTTCTGCTCCCGGCCGAAACCTTTGCCGCAGAGGTACACGTCCCGCCAACGTTGGATGATTTGCTGCTTCTGAAGCGTCGTTGGGGCGTGTCGGCTGCTGCGATCATCATGCGGTTGAAGGCGCTTGACCTGCTGGATGAGGAAGGTGCGCTTGTGCTTTTCAAGCGGCGATCCGCCCGCTGGGGGGCGAAGGTGGAACCTGGTGACGGCGATCGCCAGCCAGAGCAACCCCGTCTGCTTCGTCGCACCATCGACTTACTGGTCGAGCAGAAAGTCATGCCCATGGAGACGATTCCGAGACACCTCGGATTGGCGGCTGGGGACATCGAAGCACTCGCTGGGCTACCCCGAGGCTACTTCGAAAGCAAGACAAACGTGGTGGAGTTTGCGCGACTGAAGTCTACCCAGCAGACAGTTGATAACCGTCCCGATGGAGATAACAAGGTGGTGCCGTTTCGCCCCTCAACGAAGTCATAACGTAAAGGACCCGCGATGTCCAGAAATGTGAAGCAAACGTCTCCGCGAATTGGTCGGCTTGCATCGGAAACGCTTCAAAGCGGCAGCTCGTCTCAAGTTGCAAAGAGCCTCGCCGCTTCGGCGCTGTCTCAGCGAAGTGGCAAAAGGCAGACCGGCTCACAGATCGAAGACACGGCTGCTCGCGTGTTAGCCAGCGACCACTACGCTCCGGACACGAAGGTGTTGGCGGCATCGGTTCTGTCCCAGGCCAATAAGCAACGTTGAAGGCGGCAGAAGCAGTCCTCTCGCCGCAGAACGTGACTGACTCGCAGCTGACGGCCCTTTGGAGGCAAGGTCGAGTCCCTGTCATCTTCAAGCGCAGCAAGCCCCTGCCAGTTCTCGCGCGACTCCCATTCGCAGAGGGGAACATGGAATGGCTACGCGACGGCCGGCGCGACAAGCCCAAATGGCATGCGAGGTTCAAGGCTTGGGAGATTCCAGCTGCATGGTTCGATAGTGCGATCAAGCTGTCCCTGAGGAGGTATGGTGATGCTTATGTGATCCAGGTGTACCGCGATCAACAGAAGTGTGCGCCAGCCTGCTGGAATGCAGAGGGATTCCACTGTGAGTGTTCGTGCATGGGTGCAAACCATGGCGGTGGGCATCCGGGAGACAACTGGTACGAGGTCTCCGACACCTTCGCCGTTTCTTGGGCCCGGCGACGCTACTCGTGTCGGCACGTGCAACTGAAGGCTCGTGGAAGCAAATCGCCCCGCAGCGGTGGCGGTGGGCACGGACTGAACACAGAGTGAGCGTGATCTTTCGTCGTCGTGAACCGCGTGCGGCTGTTCGTCGCGGCTCAGAAGCGCTCAGATTCCTTAGTGGCATGTATGTGGCAAGTCTTACGCCGCCCGGAAGAATGCGTAGCGCGACCTAACATGTATCGGCACCTGTGGCACACGAACCAATCCCGATGAAGCTAAAGTCAGCGTTGCATCACTGGTGGCCTTGCTGCGTCTCACGGCACTGGACCTCCGAGGACGGATCAATTGGCTGGATGAAACCGGATGGCACGAGCCTCCGAGCGCCCCCGCGCAAACTCGGCGCGATTCGGAATGGACACCAAATCAAGCTTGCTGACCGCGCTGACGAAACAACAGCCTTTGACACTGATTTTGAAAGCGCCTTCAATCTCGCGGACAGCCAATTTCCAGACGTGATCGCATGGCTCGAGGGGCTCGAGCGACTACCCCGAAGCCATCGATCCGTCACTGATCGATTTATATCCCAGCCAGCAACACATGAGCAGCTATGCGCCCTAACCGAGTGTATTGTCTCGCTGGCGGTACGTAGCCCGCGTAACCGGGAGGCATCGGTGGCCCGGGCGGAACTACTGAGTTCCGTGCGTCTCACGCGGCGCCGTAGGGAGGCCCTTATCGGCGCGAACATGCATTCTTCACAGCGTATTGTCTCGGACGCGATCGGTGCGGATGCCAAGTTCGCGGTTGTCTACTCAGAAAGCAACGAGTTCATCTATGGAGACGGATTCTTCCATAACGTTGAAGCGACCGTCATGCCCCCGCAACTGCCCAAGATCGTGGCGCCGGTCACGCCCCACATCACGGTCGTCATCGCCCGCCCGATGTCTTACATGCAAGAGCCGCGTCTAACGACCACCTTACTCAACGCCGCTGAGGTCAAGACGTTCAATTCCGCCGTTCAGGTCTACTCGCGGGAGGCGCTGTATTACAGGCACGAGGCGCCCGTGATCACGGATGACTTTCAGTGCGCCCGACACCTAGCATACTCGCATCCCGACAATCCGATTGACTCTTTCATCCGCAATATCCCTGGGGTGCCTGACCGCGATCGAAGCATGGATTCGTTCATCGCCAATCGTAGGACGTGACTGAAGCCACTCCGATCTTCCGCGATCTCACGAAGGGCACGCTCCGATAAGATCCCGAACGGTGGCCGAAACGGCCCCGAATGTTTGCCCGTGAGTGGTAACTACGTGTTCACCTTGCGCGGTCCCTCGGCACGCAGTTGCCGGGCCCGCTGACCCGCGAGGTCGTCCGGCGCGATTCCCATAATCGCTTCAAGATGGGCGTCGAGAATCTTGGCCGGGATGCCCAAATTCTTGAGCACTGCGACGCGTGAGGGCGGGGGATCGGACTGGATGTACCGCATCACGCGCAGCATAGCGTGGTGCCATTCAGTGATCCCGGCGTAGCGCGTCAACGCGTCGACAAGGTCGGCGATCAACCAGTCGACGAAGTTGAGCGCTCTCTCCGTGGTCGCCAACGTGATCTCGCCGGAGGAATGGGAGAGGCAATCCAGCACCAGGGCAATCTTTGCGGCGGCTAGGAGGCAAGACCGCAGAAAGTCTTCGCGCTCGGGGATCGCCCGTACGTAACCATCCCACCATTCCCCGAGCCTAGCTCGCGCTTCCGGCGAGAACAAGCGAACACGCGGGCCCTGGAGGATGTCTTGCCAGGCGGATGCCCAACTGGCAGCAGCCTCAGCAATGCCGCTCGTTCCATAGAAGTCCCTTCGGGCCGCCGGCCGATCCGAGGCGAGCACCAGCGGGCATTGGAAAAGAAGCCCGGACAACAATGCCTCTTGCCGCACAGAGGCGAAGAGATTGTCCGAGCGCGCCGTGAGCACCGCGGAGATGTGCATCGGCGGCGTTGTCACCAGCCCTGTTTGCTTTGTCCAGATGGACAGCGCAGCACCGTGAAAGGCGCTGGCGAGTTGGGTCCCCAGATCGCCTTGGCCCCGGGTTGCGTAGAGAGAACCCAGCCACGCACCACAGTCGTCGCGAAGAAGGAGCCCGCGGGGGCGGCGCTGGTCAGTCGGCTGACCTTCCGATGGCGCGTCGTCCGGCGCCGTGACCGTGTATATCAGCGAGGCCGAGGATAGTGCGGCGGGCAGAACATAGATTCGACTTGCCGACAAGATGGGCCGGACGATCCCTTCCAGCGCGAACGGTGTATCGACACCCCTGCGGGTCACGATAGTAAAGCCCAGATTCGGATACGCAGGGCCTGAGCTCAGCGCGACGCGGAAGTCGTTCTGCGCGAGTGCGGCGCCGATCATCGCCAGGGCAGGAAACACGGCTGCCGAAACCGGCAGGTCCGAGTTGGCACTCGTGAGCCTCGCGATGTCGGCGAGCACGGTGTGTTCGGGGCACAGTGTGGCGACTGACGTCTCCGTCCTGCCAGGTCCATGTGCTTTGGCGGCGTCGCCCACGGTCTTCAAACGCACAAACAAGTCGGCAACGTCTTGGCTGGATAGTGTCTGGCTCTCCGCGCCTTGGTACTCGGTGCTAGCTACTGCTTGGAGCTTGCGCATCACGTTCTCCTGAGACTAGGTCCCCACACGCGTCAGCGCATGGCGACGTTCCGGGCTCCGGTCGCGAGTCGATGCGCGACACGAAGCGCCAGCGTTGGCCTCGATATTCGAAACTGTCAGGAGAGGTGCGTCGAGGCATCGCGCATGTCTCCATCGCTCACCAAGGTGAACTTAGGTAGATACATGCGCTCAGACCGGGCTGCAGCGGACTGCAGCGTCTGTTCGCCCGCTAGGAAGCGGGCCCGCCCGACGCCGAGCAGTGGAACTAGCATCTCATGCGCGCACCGCACCGGTCAAGCCGCGCTGCACCACGGCATGCGCGACCGGATGAGCCGACACCGTCGGGTACTAGCACCCGGCGCGAAGATCGGGCGCGAAGGGGAAGCCGCTCCGCGGCATGGTAGCCGCCTACGGCGGCGGGAAGGCGCTTCGCGCCGGGGACGCGCTACGCGCGAGAGGGAAGCCGCTTCGCGGCGCCGCCGGCGGGGCCTGTCATCGCATGGATGCCTCGCGCTCGCGTTCGAGTCTGCAAAAGCACGCAGTCAAGAAGCTTCGAGGATGCGCAAAGGAATTGGACGTCCACGTGGCAGGAGCAAGAAGGTGAGGATCGGAGATGTTGGTCTGCTTTCGATGCCCGGCAGAGCACCGACCGCAGCTCGGAATCGCTGCTTCACCCGCCAGCTCTTCCGCTGCCACATCGCTGTGCAACGTACGCCCGCCAACGACAGTACTGATACGTTACGTCACGCGAATGTGGCCAACGCATCTTCGGCGGTTGAAGAAACATAGGTCCACTCCTGCAATAAACAGAACGCATACAAGCTGAGGAAGAGCGCCGCACTATTCCGCTTTACTCGGGGGCCATGTGGCCGCAGAGATTTGCCAGCGCGGGGCCGCGGGGATTTGCCCGCGTGGAACGGAAGGGTGATGTGAAGTAGCCCGTGGGCTCGACCACGCGCTTCAAGTATTCGGTCGCTGACCTGCCGCAGGGACCGCGCCTCGACGCCGACCGCCGACGCCCACGCATCGCGTTGGGCTGCGGGGAGCAGCAATTGCTCGTCGGAAGAGGGAGACTTGCGGAACCTTGGAACGAGCGGCACGTGCTCGAACGCAAGTTCCACTTCAGGAGGCAGGCCGGCAGTTTTGGCGCGCACGATCAGCTTCTGCAAGAAGGCTGCAGCCTTGGCGGCATCGCTAGGCTTATCGAATGACAGGCGATGTTCATCGAGACTGTAGTGGTGCAAGATCAAGGCGACTGCGTGCTCTGCACTCTCTCGATCTTCATCTGCCAACATGAACGCGGCAGCAAACAGGTAGTCGACCGTCAAGCGCTCGTCGGTGTGCCCGATGCCTGCGCGCGGGTAAGGAAGTGGGCGGATCAGCTTCATGTGCCCCGACGTGGCGCTCGCGAGGAGGGGAATGCCCATGCCAGACCAGGCTGCGCGCCCCGTGACATTGCGTGAGGTGCCGACAAGCCGGTTCAGCGCGCGGGCGTTGTCTCGCACCAGAGCGACAGAAACGGGGGACAAGGTCAATCTAACCGACCGGGCTGCGACGATCCAGCGTTGAGGATCGGCGGCAATCTCAACCACCGCTTCCAGCCCTTCTCCTTCCAGGCCCGTCAACGTGGTCGCCATCGTGCGCGCCACTGCCTCTGATGGTGGCGGATATGCGCGGATGGTAGACAGAAGGCGTTGAGTTGGCGCGCCGCACTGCTCTAGCAGCTCGGCGAGGTCATCCGGAGGCTGCCCTGCAGCGACCAGCACGTCGATCAATAGCGCGGCCGACGAAACTGGCGCAGCCATCGGCAACTTCTCAGTTTGGGGTGGGATGCCCGAGGTGGACGTGGTGACTGATGGATATACGGCGTGCGCTAACTTCGCGCGGACGCGCGCGAGAATGTCCAGCCAACGATGCGCTCCGTCACTGCGCGACTTCCATTTGCGCGCAGCGGCGTCCGTGGTACCAAAGAGCGCCGCAACTGCCCTAGTACTGAGGACGGGCGCGAACCGCGACACAGCGCAATGGAGCAACCAATCGTTTAAGTGCAGGTAGCTCCCGCAGGTGGTGCTCGGCGACGCGTGTCCTGCTTCACCCGCAATAGCCCACAAGACCGTCCTCGTCGGCGCGTTGCGACCGACCAAGGCCGTCTGAAGGCGCTCGATCTCAGCGCGCAGTTCGGATTCACTCTCCCCGAGAATACGCGCACACCCCGGGAGAATTGCTGACATGAGCAGAACCAAGTCGCGGTTCAGACCGGTGTGGCGCAGGTGATGAAAGCGCGCGTCTTCGTCTCCACAAATCAGTTGTATCGCTTCAGTAATCAGGTCGAACAGGCTGGACTCAGGAATCGGGTCGGCGCCGTGCTGGTAGCGAGCAAACAGTGGGTCGTTGCCAATATCCACTGGTAGTTCCGAACCGTCTTCGCTTGCGGTTACGCTGCGTGCTGCAGCTACTTGGTCCCGCAGAAAGGCAAGCACCTGGCCAAGTTCTTCGGGAGTGCATGTTGCGTATAGCGGCGCCTTGCGGGTGCCTGAGATACTCTTGAGAGGTTCTTCGGGGCGCGACCGGATCAAGAGTTCCGGTCGAGCCATGCCAGTAATGCTGCCGAGGCGCAGGCGCCAAGCCTCGAGGCGGCGCAACTTGGCTCGAACGGCCAGCACGACAGTCGCCTCGCGCAGCGTGGCATCCACGGCGTCATGCGGATTCCGCTCCGGTCCGACGGCATCCATGATCGCGGCAAGGAACGGGTTGCTGATGAAGTTCGCGTCTACCTTCGACGTTCGCTCGGCGTCTGCTGCGCGCTTGGACAGTTCTTGCGCTAGCCGGGAGCCTGGATCAAGGAATTCCTCGAAGAGGTGCAGCGCCGACATGACTCGAGCTCGCGTGGACTCCGTGCTCGCTTCCCCCAGGATGGCCTCATAGGCTCCTGAACGTTGATCAGTAGTCAGTTCTGCGGGATCGTTGGAAGCGAACTGCCTTGACAGACGAGCATCGACGGTTTGGAGGTAAACCAAGACAGTACTGGCGCGGCGGTCGGCCCTTACTGCGGACGTGGCGCGCAAGAGGTGCTTGCACCAGCGCGCCAGCAGACGATTCAGGGGCAAGATATTCGGCCGCTGCAAGAACTGATCCAGGTTGCCCTGCGCCGTCCGCAGTCCCGGCTGCTTGCCGGCCGGACCCAGCAACGTGCGTCGCAGTTCGCTCTGTTGAGGGTTGCCAGTGCCGCGTACGGCCGGCGGAAGCTCCGACACGCTGTCGGCGGACGCGGGGGATGACTCCATCTTCACAGGACGCTTCGTGAGCAAGCGCATCCATGCCACCAACGGCAAGGACGCGCTCGGCAGTTTGCCGCTCGCGAACGCCACGAGAAACGGGGGAGTTTCCACGTAATACCAGGCACGTGCCCAATGCAGCAACTGTGTAAGCGACTGGGGCCGATCCTCGGGGTCGAGGTGCAACTGCGAGATGATGTTGCGCAGCTTCGACCAAGTCACATCTGCTGTGAAGTTCACGAGCAACTTGATGTCGAGCAGCGGTCCTGATTGCAGCTCTCTCCAACGCAGCACTAGCAGCGCCGTGACGGGGTCCGCGAGCCAGCGTCTGCAGCCGCCCACCTCCGGTGCTGTCCACTCGATCCACATCAGGAATTCGTCGTCCCGCCAAGCGCCGGAAACGCTCCCGCGCGCCACGGCGCCGAGATCTTGAGCGGTTAACAAGCCTCCGTATGCGACAGCACTCAAGAGGCAGAGCCCGACGACCCGGTCACGAACTTCGCCGTCGGCGGTACCTGCGAACAACGGTCCGGGACCTGTCCCGGTGGTCGGATTGAGGTACTCCGTAAGGGCATCGCGCAGTCGGCGGAAGCGAGCGATGTCGGCAAAATTCCGCCCCGTGATCGGCGGGTTAGGTAGGCGAAGACGAACGCTCTTCTCCGGGACCTTCAACGTCCAGCCGAACACGTTGTTGTGGTGCATCACCCAGTCGACCACGACGTTGCGTCGGAAGTGTCGAGGATCGCCGGTGTACTCCCGTTCGATGTCGCTTAACCACGCGCGGATAGCGCGATCGTCCACGCGCGCGTCCTTGCGTGTGTTGAGTGGTCCGAAGCGGCGCTCTGCGTCTTTCTCTACCCACTCCTTCGCTTCCATTGCCAAGCCCGGGAGTCGGTACTTGCGGTTGTACGGGTCGGTCTTGATGGATTGTTGTGTGACATGCGTATTGGGGGCTGCGAGCGACGCATTGGCGGAATCGTGGGCACTTTCCTCCCCCATATGCTCTTGTTCCGTCGAGGAGGACGCTGGAGTCGTCACGTCAGTCCCGGCACGGGACTCCAGCCGTCGCCGGCGAGGATGCGGTCGAGGCGAGGACGCACATCATCGAGATACATCCGGGGTGGCAGCGTAGAAAACGGTGATAGCGGCTCGCGCCCACGCACCCAATGCCCCATGAGATAGTCGACGTACTCCGGCTGGCAGCCATCGGCAACCAATCGCGAGCGGACATAGTGTCGGTTGCAGTTCGTCGGCAGACGGAACCAACTGAAGCGCTTACTCATCGCAGCTAGCAAAGCCTTGCCGCCCACGGGCTTCGCGACCAAATTGGAACCACGTGGGACGATAAACCTCAGCAAGCGAGAGGCAGGATGCTTGTCATTCGCGATCCCGGCGCCGCGCACGTCACCCTGAATCATGGCAAGTGCAAAGTCCGGGGACCGTAGCAGCAGTCGGGACGCTAGCGTTTGGCGATGCCGGCGGTAATGCTCCAGCTGCTCGGCGACAATATCCGCGAGTGGAAGTATCCGAGTATTGAACCCGGTCGAATCGTCTTTGTCGCTCACCAACAGCAAGCGCCCTTCGAGGTCGAGATCTGAGATAAGGGGGATGAGTGTCCGCGCATCGCGATACCCGGTACCGAATCGGAGGAGCCAGCAGGTGTAGGTTGTCAACGCATTGTGAAAATCGATAAGCGGCTGCAACTCAGTCGCCGGGCCCGCTGTCTCCTCGTGCAGCTCGGCTAATCCCTCTATGAGACGCGTGACGCTGGGGACCGTGGGGCAGACGCGCGTGCCGATGGCCACGGCTTCCTTCACTACACTGGGTGACGGCCGTGCGCCTCGCAGCTTGCGGGGATCGTTGCTCGGCAAGCGTGGGTCGCTGTACGCCAGTTCGTTCAGTACTGCGTCGATCAGTTCCGCGCACGCCGCTTGGTATTGGGTGACTAGTGTTTTGACTGGAAAGCGCGCGTAGTGCAGTTGCGTGTCGCCGAGGCGGTGGGCACGCGCCAGCATCGCTGCGGCGGTTGCGGTGTCCCCGGTCTGGTCGACGACGCGGTTGAACAGCGTGTCCCGCCATCGCGCATGCGTTACCCGGCTTTCAGTCGCGGCGAGACAACGAAGAAAGAACTCATCTATAGCGGCGGCGATAGCTTCTTCGCCGACCGCGAAGGCCGCGGCTGGAGCGCCTGGGCGTGCGCTCGCCCATCCGGTCAAGCGCTGGAAATACGCCCACGCGGCCCCATGATCCGGAAGAAACAAGCAACGCGAGACTGGCTCGGCCAAAGTGAAATCGGAACTCCTGTGGACGGGTTCTTGCTTGGGACGAATGGCTGGCAGCACCCAAGTTCGAGTGCCCGTCACGTAACCAACGCCGATCCACGCTTCACGCTCCGCGTCGGCTGGGGTGGCGTAGAACCGCAGCTGAAGCGCGTCTTCCAACGGTTTGGATAGCCAAAGCATCGTGGCAAGCGCGGCGCAAGCTTCAACGATCGTTGCCCGGGCGAGAGTTTGGCCGTCGGCGCCATCGATCTCATCGTCGGGCTCGTGAGGGCTGGCGGTCAGTTCGACATTCCCGTCTCGCGTGATCTCGTCTTCGCTGGTGTAGAGGTTGGCGGTGGTCTCTGCCGTCCGCAACCAGCGTCGCATGTCGCGCAGGCCATACGCGACCTCGGCGGGCGACAGACGCGACCACGAGCCCGGCAGCATTTGCGCCGAGCGCTCAATCTGCACCAGACGTTGTTTCATGGTGGCGGCTTGCCGCGCGACCGTCGCGCCGGAGATCTGGGGAGGTTCCTGTACCTCCGGTCCCTCGGCGTCCTCGGTGATGTACTCCACCTCGCCGGCGAGCTCGTTGAGCGCAAGCCCGCTGGTGAGGGCGTCTCTTAGTGCCTTGGTGGAGAGCGTCGAGGCACGCTCGATGACGATTCCCGGCGTGGGCAATACGGGATCGTTGTCCGCCTCGACCGATTCGCGGAAGCTAGATCGCAGTTGTCGTTCCTCCGCGACGGGATCGGGCTTCGGTGCGGGCCTGTGCTCGTCCAGCACTTGTGCAATGCCAGTATTGGCTTGCTCTCGCGGCGAGGCTCCTTCATCGGCACCAGGATTGTCAGAAGAACTGTCCAGGCTCGCGGCTTGCGTTGGCTGGCGCGGAATCCAATCATGGGCATACCGTCCGTATCCATGGATTGCGCACTCGAGCAGCCGTCGTACTTCGCCGACGTGGGCTTGTTCGGGACTTCCCTGATCAAGACGAGGCAAGATGGCGTGGACGTGAGCGCGGTAATCGTCCGCGGCCATCGATGAGTCCGGAAATTCGGACACAACGCTGCTGTCTCGCAACCAACGAGCCGCGGCAGTACCGCCACGAACCACTGGCCGGCATGTGGGGTTCCCGCGGAGTTGCAGGGCCGCGGCAAGAACTTGTGCCTTGAGACGGTCGAACCGCGCTGCTCGGTCTGAAGCCGAACTGCAGTACGGCAGTAGCGAATAGACCGGGTACTCTTGAATGTATCCGTGCATCGGCTCCTTCCTCCGAATATCTGGAGTCTGAAGGGTCGCGAATTCGTGACTCACACTTAGTCTCTGGATGGCGGAGGCAAGAGGCGAAAGGTGGCTGAACACGTGCACCGAGAGCAATTCCCCCTGCCAGGGAAGGGGGGGTGGAACAAGCGCTCGGATTCGCGCCAACTCCGCCAGCACGCCGGCGAGATTGAACAAGTTATCGGGAGCGTCGATCTGTTTGAGAATCTCATCCAGTGCCGCCCGCTCAGGCAGAGGGAGGGTGCGGGAGAGTTCGTCGCGCAAGCTCATGACCGAGCGTCCGGGCTTGCTGAGGAATGGGGAACGGAGTCCTCCGCGATGGACTGCGTGTCGGGGGACTGTTCGCCTTCGATCGGTCGCTGGAAAGCCTCGACCGTTACCGGGCCCACATCCGGCCCGTCGGCTCCGATCTCAGCGTGGCTTACAGCCGAGCTAGAGCTTGACGCGCCTAGGCCATCCGGACTCTGGCTCGGCACGGTCGCCTCCGCCTTGTGCAAAGAGCGGAACGCAGACCGCGACGCGTACCCTATGGCGGCGGAGTGTCTCTCTTGCGAAGTGAAATGGGGGGTGAGCTTGCGCAAATCGAGTTCACCCTGTTCAAAGAACTCCGTCCAGGTCTCCGCCAGTTGGCGCGCGGCGGTTGCAGGCTTCAGGCAGTAAAGGAGTTGTTCGAGATAGCGCTCTGCGCGGGCTCGGGCCACTACGATCTCGTCAGGCTCGCGGGGCACCACCAAGGCGGGGAGCCACAGCCCGCGTCCCTTTCCGTTGGGGAGGCGCGCGTTGACTGCGGCAGCGACCTGCCAACTGCGTAACCCGCCGACAACGAAATATGCTCGCGACCCTCCCGGTGCGGAGCGTCGGCGCACGTCGGCTGAGGCAGCTTGGACGTGAATTGAAGCGGCGTCTGGGATCGGTGTCGCGTCGGTCCGGTTCAAATCACGCCCGTGGTCGTCTTCCTCGTCATAAGCATCCGCAACTGCTGGATCGCCACCTAGATCGCCATCCTCTTGGCAGGCAGGTTGTTTCGCGTTGCTGTCCGGCGTAGCTTTGGCAGAAACGGCGGCGCAGAGCACGACGGGGTGAGCCCGGAGCAACTCGGCAACCGCGTCCAGCGTGACCTCGCGGAGGTCGTTGAGAAGGTATTCCGGACCCAGCCAACCAAGGCGCGCAAGCGCAGGGTGTAGGCCCCGCGTGGCGTTGAACGGAACGGACACCCAGCGCCGGGGCTGCGGTTGCGTTCGGATCTTGAGGACACCGTTAGGCATAGGCTTCTCCGCGGCTCCGGCGCCGCCTGGGCGAGGGTCATTGCCAAGGCGCCGCGGCCATTCGCCGTCGCCACCAACTTCTATCCGAGCGCGTCACGACTCGTGCCGCGCTGGCGGTGACCGAAGGTCAATACCTGTGTTTGGAAGCGCATACGAGTGTGACACAATGCTCTTACCGTTTGGCGCAAAAGGGTGTCAGTAGGCCCAGAAAACATTGAGCCCGGGAAAGGCTCGCAGCCTTGATTTTTCTGCTATTATAACGCAACACCAAATGAGCCCAATAGAGCACGCTCGCGCGCGTCGGCCTCATAACCCGAAGGACGCAAGTTCAAATCTTGCCCCCGCAACCAACAAGACAACGGCCTGCGGAATCGCAGGCCGTTTTGTTTTGTGCGGGCGTGGCATTGCGACCTGGAGCCCCCGACCCGAAGGCCGCGCGGCGGGACAAATGCGCCGATCTCACGATCGCTTTCGTTCTGCTGTCGGCCAGGAGCGGTCATTCCCAGCGTAAGCCGGAAGCGGTCATGCTTGGATGGTTCAACCAGGGAACAGGAGGGCGTACAACTCCTTCGTCCTGGGTGTCATGTTCTTCGGGTCGGGCCGCAGCACTTTGTTTTCGGGTGCGAGCAGCTTCGCATAGACGGCCTGGTATACGCGCTTGACGACGCCCGGTGCCACCAGCTCACGGTCGTAACCGGGGAAGAAGCCGAGCAGGCGGTAGCCCGCCTGTTCGAGCCCGTGCTGCATGTAAGGGTGCTTGAGCGTGACCAACGCGTAGATGAATGCCGCGCCCATGCGACGTCCGGCCTCCTCCATGCCTGCGATGGTTCGGCTCGTCAGCCCGATACGGGCGTGCTCGGGAGCGATCACCACCAAGCGGCCCCAAAGGGCCAGCGAATCGACCTCGCGCTCGCCGGACCACACGCCTACGAGCTCATCGCCGTGCCAGAGCGTCAGCACGATGACGTCCTTGTCGATCGCGCCGTCGAGGCAGACCCGCTCGCGGTAGAAGTCCTCGCGCAGAAAGCAGCTGTTCACGCCAAAGGTGATGTCGGGATACCACCGCCGTAGCGCTGCGATCGCCGTGTCGATGTGATCGCATCGCATCGTCTGGACGTCGAAGCCGGGCGGCAGCTCGATGAGTCCCAGCGCCTGGTCCCACGGCAACCAGTTCATGGCTGGACGGCAGCGCCGGGCTGCGGGAACAGCACGTCGAACAATGCGCGGGCGCGCGGCGTGAGGTTTGCCGGATCCGGCCGCATCAGTTCGTCCGCGGGCACCAGAACCTTGCAAAAGACACCTTCGAAGACGCGCCGAATGTCGCCCGGCGCAACCTCCTCGCAGTCGTAGCCCGAGGTAAAGCCGATGAGCTGAAAGCCGGCCTTCTCGAGCGCGTTCTGCATGTGTGGAATCTTCAACGTGGCCAGGCCGAACAGGAACTCCGCGCCCATCGCTCGTCCGGCCGTCACTGCCAGCGGCATGACCTGGGACGCGAGCTTGGCGCTGCGATGCTCGGGCGCGATGACGATCAAGCGACCGTACATCGAACGCGTGTCAGGAATGCGCTCCCACGACCACATGCCGACGAGTTCGTCCGCACGCTTGAAAACGCAAACGAAGACATCCTTGTGGGCCTCGTCGTCGAGGCAGACGCTGGTCGCGTAGAAGGCTTCGCGCAGGTAACAGCTGCCGCCGCCCACGGCAATGTCGGGATGCCAGCGCCGGATGCCGGCGATCAGCGGCAGTACGTCCGCAGCCGACAGCTTCTCGTAGCGATAGCCGTCGGGCAGCGGCGCCAGCGTCGAGATCTGCGCGATCGTGGGCCACTCCATGCAGGACTCCCCCGTCGTCTCGGAACGCGCGCAGTATGCCGGTCAGGCCATGACGCATCAACCCGGCGGTGCGTCCGGCTCGGCGAAAAGCAGAGATTGGGGAGGTCGAGTGGACACAATCCTCCCAGCGTGAGCCAACGCCCGTTGTTGCAACATCTACTTGGGATTTGCGACCGAGTTCTTCAGGCGCGCATACATGAATTCATCGACGCAAACGCCGTCGATTACCACCCGCTGCGCGAGCCGGCCTTCCATGGTAAAGCCGCACTTCTCGAGAACGCGAGCCGACGCGACGTTTGGCGCGAACACATGCGCCTCGATTCGTTGCAAGTCGTCGAGACTGAATGCGTACGGAACGTAGGCATTTACCACGGCGGTGGCGATGCCGCGCCCCCAATGCGTTTCACCAAGCCAAGAGCCAATCGGCGGCGTTTTGAGGCTACGATCGGTCGATAGCGTAGTGCAGCCTGACAATTCCCGATCCGATCTCCGTGGACGAAAGGAGGCGCATGATGCGATGCTTGTCTCTTCCGAGCGTCAAGGCTGTATCTCGGCTGCCTAGCGCCGGCACGACAAGCAGAATGAGTTCATCGGCAAGATTCTCCGCCAGAAACGCGTTGAGAATGGCCACCCCGCCTCCTACAAGTGCGGTCTGATGACCTGCGGCCGCGACACAGTCGAGCGCGGCCCGTGGGGATCTCGCGGAAACGGTTCCAGGGTATGCGCGGTCGTTCGAGGAAACCGCGACCACGAGCGCGTCACCGACGCCGAATCCATTCCCCGCGGCCAGCACTTCCTCCACGGTCTTCCGTCCGAGGATTACGTTTCGCGCTTCTGCAATGTCGGCATAGAAATGAGTCCACACCTCCGCCGGGGTATCGAAGGAGGTCGGGTTCACTGGATAGAACCCATTGGCCATGATTTCGGCCCATAAGACGGTCTTCATGCCGCCGAGATTACCCGCCCCGCTTCCCGCTGGGAAGCAGTGCTTCTATCTTGCGCGGCCGGACAGCCGGATTCGCGTCGATAGCCGCCGACAGAAAGTTCCACATATGATCTGCGTAGGCACGGATGGTGGATGCCGGAGCAAGGCGCGCCAGTGCGATCCCCTTGTCGTCCCCGACTCAGATGGCGCGCCTTGCGCGTTCGCGTTCCACCAGCACGCGGCGCAGCAGCTTTCCGGTAGGCGACTTTGGAATTTCGGACACGATCTCGATGGCGCGGATCTTCATGTGCGGCGCAACGCGCGCTGCGACGTAGTCCAATATTTCCGCCGACGTGACGTTGCCTTTCAGCACCACGAACGCCTTTGGGATCTCGCCGGCCTCCTCGTCG
>JAFDVS010000048.1:0-92112 GCA_018268935.1 Acidobacteriota bacterium
GGATTTTTCAGCCGGAGTTGACACCAAACGTTCCTAGACCGTCGATCCGGTCCCTGAACCCGGGTCATTAGTCCGAGTCCGCCGTCCCTGACTCTCATCATCCGCCGCTCTAACGGTGACATCCCCACTTTGCATCGCAATCGGTGTCCATCTGTGCCCATCTTCTTCATCGGTGTCCCAAACCCGCCGCCCCTGACACCCATGACTCTCCCCACATGTGATATAAATGTCCCCCAAGAAAGAGGGCCACAACACATGCGGATGCTACCCATCCTCCTCCTCTCGACATCCATCCTAAGCGCCCAGGAATATCGCGCAAACCTGCTCGGCATCGTCACCGACTCCACCGGTGCCACCATCCCCGACGCCTCCATCAAAGTCACCAACATCGAGACCGCCGTCGTCGCCTCCACCAAAACCAACAGCGACGGCTCCTACCTCGTCCCGTTCCTCAATCCCGGCAAATACTCCATCCTCGTCGAAATGTCCGGCTTCAAATCCTTCGAGCGCAGCCCCATCGAACTCCGCGTCAACGATCGCTCTCGCCTCGACATCACCCTCGACGTCGGCCAGGTCACCGATCGCGTCACCGTAGTCGGCGAAGCCCCCCTCCTCGAAGTCTCCACCGCCAGCCGCGGCCAATCCATCGAGAATCAAAAAATCACCGACCTCCCGCTTAGCGGCCGCAATCCATTCGGCTTCACCAACCTCGCCGCCGGAGTCCAATACACCGGAGCACTCACCGGCTTCGGCCCCACCGACTCCGGTGCCATGTCCTCCTACTCCATCAACGGCGGACGCCCCGGCCAGAACGCCTTCCAAATCGACGGCCTCCCCGATCAATCCATCACCACCGTTTCCAACCTCGCCTACGTCCCGCCCATCGAAGCCACCGGCGAGCTCAAAATCCAAACCAACACCTACGACGCGCAATACGGCCGCACCTCCGGCGGCGTCATCAGCCTCTCCATCAAACCCGGCACCAACAGCTTCCACGGAGCAGCCTACGAATACGCGCGCCGCACTCCCTTCGAAGCCAACGCTTATTCCAACAACGCCACCGGCCAGCCCCGCACCAAACGCGTAGGTGACCAGTACGGCTTCGAAATCGATGGCCCCGTCTGGCTCCCCGGCCTCTACAAAGGCCGCGACAAAACATTCTTCATGTTCGCCTACGAAGGCATTCGTACTCGCAACCCCGCCAACTCGCTCGGCGCAGTCCCAACCCCCGAACAGAAAGCAGGCGACTTCTCCCAAACCCTCACCAGCGCCGGCCGTCCCTTCACCATGTACGATCCCCTCACCGTTGCCCTCAACCCCGCCTTCGATGCCTCCCGCGCCGTCACACTAACCAACCTCCAGTACATCCGCTCCCCCTTCGCCGGCAACCGCATCCCTCAGGCGCGCATGAATCCCATCGCCCTCAACATCCTCAAAGACATTCCACTCCCCAACCAGCCCGGCGACCCCGTCACCAAACTCAACAATTGGTACAAAGGCGACATCCGCTCCGAACTCGACTACACCAACTACATCACTCGCGTCGATCACAACATCAACAACGTCTGGAAAGTTTTCGCCCGTTGGAATTACAACTACCGCAACGGAGGCCGCATCAACTACGACGGTTGGGAAACTCCCGCCCGCCGCGCCACGCACCTCACACGCCGCAACGATGGAGCCGCCGTCGACGCCGTCGCCACACTCAGCCCCACCACCGTCCTCAGCCTCCGCCTCGGCTTCAATCGCTTCAAAGAGGAATCGCTCTTCACACCCGCCGACGTATCCTCCCTCGGCTTCCCCGCCAAACTCGCCGGCCAACTCCAGATCCCCAACAAATACCCCATCGTCACCTTCGAAAACTACCTCCAAACCGGCAACAACGAAACGGCAATCCTGCCCAGCGAAACATGGGCAGGGCAGGGAACTGTCATTCGCACCACCGGCCCCCACTCCATGAAATTCGGAGCCGAATTCCGTCTCATGCGCTACGCCTCCATCGGCCGCGCCAACGGGCAAGGCACTTACTCCTTCACCCGCAGCTTCACCAGTTCCAATCCGCAAATCAACGACGCCGCCGGAGGCAACGCCATCGCCTCGTTCCTCCTCGGCACCATGAACTCCGCCTCCGCCGTCATCAACTCAACGCCCTACTTGAGCTCCCGCTACCCCGTCGTCTTCTTCCAGGACGATTGGCAAATCAATCGCAATCTCACTGTGAACCTCGGCATTCGCTGGGACATCGAAGGTCCGCCCTCCGAACGCTACAACCGCCAGAACCGCGGCTTCGACTTCGCCGCGCGCAGTCCCTATCAAGTCCCCGGCCTCGATCTCAAAGGCGGTCTCCTGTTCGCCGGCGTCAACGGCCTCCCTCGCGGTGCATTCAACACCGACTACAACAACATCCAGCCGCGCTTCGGCCTCGCCTACAAACTGCTCCGCACCAAGCCCCTCGTATTCCGCGCCGGAGCGGGCCGCTACTTTCTCCCCACCGTCGAATTCGGCGGCGAAATCGGCTTCTCCCAAACCACCAACGCCCAGACCATCACTCCCGGCTTCCTCCCCTTCCACACCCTCGGCGACCCCTTCCCCAACGGCCTCATCCAGCCCCCCGCCGCCGAGCGTGGCCTCGCCACCCAAGTCGGTGACTCCGCCACCTTCAACGATCCCACCCGCCGCGTCCCCTACGTCTGGCAATACTCCGCCGGCTTTGAATACGAGCTGAAGCCCGGCCTCCTCGCCGAAGTCTCCTACGTCGGCAGCCAGACCAAACAGATCCAGGCCGCCCGCTCGTTGAACTTCCTCACCAACGATCAACTCGCCCTCGGCACACCCTACCTCAACACCGTCGTGCCCAACCCGTTCTTCGGCGTCCTCCCCATCACCACCGCGCGCGGCGGCCAATCCACCATCCAGCGCCGCAACCTCATCACCCAATACCCACACTTCTCCGGCCTCACCATGGGCCAGCAAAACCTCGGCTCCAGTTGGTACAACTCCGTCCAGTTCAAACTCGAGCAGCGTTTCAAAAACGGGCTCAGCTACCTCGTCTCTTACACCGTCTCCAAAACCATGGAAGCCGTCGCCTTCCTCAATAACCAGGACATCAATCCCAACCGCGAACTCACCACCTTCGACACCCCGCAGCGCCTCGTCCTCAGCGGCTTCTACGAATTCCCCATCGGCCCCAAGCAGCGCTACCTCAACAAGGGCCTCATGTCCCACATCGTCGGCGGATGGCAAGCCAACTGGATCGGCATCCTCCAAAGCGGCACGCCCATGAGCTATCCCGATTTCTACATCCAGGGCAACCCCAAGCTCGAATCCGGCCAGACACTCAACCGCTGGTTCGACACCAATCGCGCCATCTGGCAACAGCGCCCCGCCGACTCGCTTCGCACCTCTCCCCTCCGCAGCCCCAACATTCGCCGCCACACCGCGCCCACCTTCGATCTCTCCCTCAATCGCAACTTCTACATCCGCGAAGGTCACGGCCTCCAATTCAAAGTCTCTGCCTTCAACGCCACCAATTCGCCCATCTTCAACTTCCCCAACACCGATCCGAATTCTCCGCTCTTCGGTGTCGTCCCCATCACCCAGATCAACAGCCCCCGCAGCGTCGAACTAGGCCTGCGTTATGTCTTCTAACTTCAGAGCCGCGCGCGTGAGCAAGCGGTCAACCTGAGCGGAATCGAAAAGGAAAGTATTCTAAGAAAATGCGCACTCTCCTGGGACTACTTCTCTGCGCAACACTATCCGCAGCCGCCGATCGCGAAGCCGCCGAATGGATCCTTCGCCTCGGCGGCTCCATCATCCTCCACGGCTCCAAACAACGAATCACCGAACTCGCGCAACTCCCCAACACCGACTTCCGCATCCACACCGTCAACCTCGTCCCGCTCATCCTCCAACCCAATGAGTTCGAGCGTCTCAGCACGCTCACCGAACTCCGCGAACTCTACATCTCCGGCCGCACCTGGCATTCCCTCCCCACCAAAACCTCGCGAGACTCCTTCCAATACCTCGCACCCCTCACCAAACTCGAACGCCTCGTCCTCAGCCTTCCCGTGCAAACCGACGTGCAACTCGAAGACACCGCCATCGCCGCCATCGCGCCTCTCACCAATCTCCGCGAACTCCGCCTCGCCCAGACCAAAGTCAAAGGCCGCACCCTCACCCCCTTCACCAACCTCCGCGAGCTCGATCTCAAAAATACCCCCACAGACAACGAAGGCGTGCGCAACATCGCAAACATGCGCAACCTCGAAAAACTCAACCTCAGAGACACCATGGTCACCGACGAAGGCCTCTCCGCCCTCGCCAATCTCACCGCGCTCACTGACCTCGATCTCTACGGCACGCGCATCTCCGACGCCGGCCTCACCCACCTCGCCAACCTCACCAATCTCCGCCGCCTCAATCTCACCGGCGCCGACATCTCCGACTCCGGCCTCGACCAACTCGCACGCCTCACCAAACTCGAAGAGCTCAATCTCTACCGCACCAAAACCACCAACGCCGGCCTCGAAAAACTCAAAGCCCTCTCCAAGCTCACCAAGCTCGACCTCCGCTACTCTCGTGTCAATCGTGGAGGCATCACCGCCCTCAAAACCGCGCTCCCCAACTGCACCATCGCCTTCCTCGACACATCCGCCGGCGCACAATCCACCGACGCCGATATCCGCCCCATCATCTCCCGTGCCAACCTCAAGGAACTCGACATCTCCGTCACCCAGGCAGGCAATCCCTCCCTCGACGCCATCCCCGCCAACTGCGCCCTCGTCAGCCTCAAAATGGCCAACACCACCGTCTCCGATCCAGGCCTCAGGAACCTCGCCCGCTGCCCCCATCTCCGCCGCCTCGATCTCTCTCACACATTGATCGAAGGCCCCGGCCTCGCGCATCTCGCCACACTCACCGAACTCGAAGAACTCAACCTCGCCTCCACCACCGTCACCAGTGAAGACCTCAAACCTCTCGCCCAACTCACCAATCTCAAAATCCTCGATCTCTCCCACACCGACATCACCAACGACGGCCTCGCCCACATCAAATCGCTTCCGAAACTCCGCGAACTTCATCTCACCGGCTCCGACATCGGCGACCCCGGCCTCGCCCACATCGCCGCCATTCCCTCACTCGAAGTGCTCCTCCTCGGCTACGGCCGCTTCACCGACAAAGGTATCGCCACACTCGCCACGCTCACCAATCTCACGCGCCTCGAAATGGTCCGCACGCGCATCGGCGACACCGGCCTCGCCACCCTCGCCTCACTCAAAAAACTCACCCGCCTCAACCTCGATTACACCGCCGTCACCGACAAAGGCCTTCCTCAACTCACCACACTCCCCGCGCTCACTGAACTCCTCCTCGACAGCGCCACCATCACCGACGCAGGCACCGCCATCATCGCCTCCATGCCCCAACTCAAATTCGTCAACCTCTATCACACGCTAGTCACCGACAAAGGTATGGACACACTCCGCAAATCCCTCCCCGCCACAAAAATCGTCTGGGAGCGCGACTCCGCCCAGCCCGTAAGGAGGGGTAGCTAAATGAAACATCGAGTGGCGACGGGCCTCCAGGCCGGTCGCAGTCCAGCCTGGGAAGGCTGGACAGCCAAATCTGCGGCGCTGGGCTTCCTCCTCCTCACCGTCCCCATCCTCACCCAAGCCGCCGACACCACCACCACCATCAACCTCAACCACGCCTGGATCACCGACGGCGACATCGCCCACCTCGCCACCCTCACCCAACTCCAATCCCTCGACCTCTCCTTCACCCTCATCACCGACGCCGGCCTCGAGCAACTCAGCCCCCTCCGCAACGTCCAACACCTCAACCTCCAATCCACCGAACTCCTCACCGACACCGCCATCGCCCACATCCGTCCCTGGAAGCAACTCCGCTCCCTCAACCTCCGCGGCACCGACATCACCGACACCTCCATGGAGTACATCGCCAACCTCCCCAACCTTGAATCCCTCGACATCAGCTACACCCAGGTCACCAACAACGGCATGGAATTCCTCGCCCCGCTCACCAAGCTCGAAACACTCTCCATCGGCGGCAACAAGATCAGTGGCGTCGGCCTCCACATCCTCAAATCGCTCCCACACCTCAAACACCTCAATCTCAGCGGCGCGCAAAAACGCAACTCCGGCACCTGGGGCGCCACTCTCACCGAAGCCGACCTCGGCACACTCGCCACGCTCACCAACCTCGAATCTCTCAACCTCGGCGGCACGCGCGTCACCAACACCGGCCTCGCCCGTCTCAAAACGCTCACCCTTCTCCGCGAACTCGACCTCAGCAAAACGCAAATCACATCCACCGCGCTCGCCACGCTCAGCGCCATGCCCGCCCTGACCGAACTCAAACTCTGGAAAGCCACCGCCATCAACGACGACGCCATCCCCCACCTCGCCGCCCTCCGCAAGCTGACGTTACTCGACATCGCCGATACATCCATCACGCCCGAAGCCGCAGCCACTCTGCGAAAGCAACTCACCCATTGCAAGGTGCTAGGCAAATGATTCATCTGCTATTGCTGATCTCCGTACTCAACGCCGAGTCCACACAACCACTCCGCCGCCTCACGCACAATCAATACAACAACACCGTCCGCGATCTCCTCAACGATCGCACGCGTCCCGCCGATCAATTCCCACCGGAAGACTACGTCAACGGTTTCAAAAACCAGTTCTCCGCGCAAGACATCTCGCCACTGCTGGCGCAAACCTACGCCAACGCCGCCGAGCGTCTCGCCCGCACCGCCTTCCTCGGCGGCCGTGACGACAACAACCTCATCCCCTGCAAACCCCAATCCCCCGCCGATGCAAAATGCGCCGCCGCATTCGTCCGCAGCCTCGGCGACAAAGCATTCCGCCGCCCCCTCACCGAAGCCGAACACCGCCGCTACACGCACCTCCTCACCACCGAAGCCACTCGCCGCAACGACTTCATCCGTGGCGCCCAAACCGTCGTCGAAGCGCTCCTCCAATCCCCCAAATTCCTCTTCCGCATCGAAACCGGCGGCCCCAACGAACCCTACGAAATCGCCACCCGCCTCTCCTACTTCCTTTGGGAAACCATGCCCGACGCGCAACTCACAGCAGCCGCGAAAGCCGGCAAACTATCGAACCCCGCCGCGCGCGAAGCCATCATTCGCAACATGGTCAACGACCCGCGCTCCAAAGCCGCCCTCGACGAATTCCTCGCCCAATGGCTCCGCTTCGATCTCGTCTGGAACTCCGTCAAAGACCGCCGCATCTTCCCCATGTTCAACGAAGAGCTCGCCGCGGCCATGACCGAAGAAACCCGCCGCACCATTGCCGACACCGTCTGGAACAATCGCCCATTCACCGAGATCTTCACCGCCCCCTACGGCTTCCTCAACCCCGACCTCGCCTCGCTCTACTCACTCCCCGCGCCCACCGAAGAGTTCACCAAAACCCAATATCCATCGGCCTCCGGACGCGCCGGCATCCTCAGCCAGGCCATGTTCCTTTCCCAAACCAGCAAGCCCGGCGAAACCTCGCCCACCGTCCGCGGCTTCTTCGTCCGCGATCGCTTCCTCTGCCAAACCGTCCCCGACCCGCCTCCCGGCACCAACAGCAGTCTCCCTCCGCTCTCTCCCGACCGGGCCCTCACCTCGCGCCAGCGACTCTCCGAACACGTCATCAATCCCGTCTGCGCCGGCTGTCACCAATTGATGGACCCCATCGGCTTCGGCCTCGAAGGTTTCGACGCCATCGGCCGCAAGCGCGACACCGAACGCATCACCTTCTTCCCCACCCGCGAAACCCGCAATGACACTTCCAAAACCGTCGACCTCCCCCTCGACACCTCCGGCAGTATCAATGGCATGCCTAACGGCAAATTCGCCGGACCCGCCGAACTCGGCCGCATTCTCGCCAACAGCCGCGAATGCCAGGAATGCGTCGTCAAGCAGCTATTCCGCTACGCCAAAGGCCGCCGCGAATCGAACGAAGACCGCGAACTCATCACCCAGCTCTACACCAGATTCGCCGCCTCCCAATTCCGATTCAAAGAGCTTATGATATGGATAGCCGAGGATCAGAAACGATGACCAAACCCCCATCCGTTTCCCGCCGTCGCCTTCTGCGCGGCATCACCGCCACAGGCACGCTCCTGCGCATCGGCCTCCCGCCGCTCGATGCCATGTTCAACAGCCACGGCACCGCCTACGCCGCCGAGCAATCCATCCCCTCGCGCTTCGTCCTCTGGTTCAACGGCAACGGCATCCCCGAGCGGTACTGGATCCCCGCCGAAACCGGCAAGGGCTATCAGATGACCCCGTGTCTCTCGCCCTTGGCCCACATGCAGGATAAGATCCACGTTCTCTCCGGCCTCGACAACCCCGCCGCCCGCATGCCCGGCCCCGGCAACGATCATCACCGCTCCATGAGCGGACTCATGTCCGGCACCCCCTTCACCGGCCGCGGCGCCGGTGGCGCATCCATCGATCAAGTCATCGCTGCAAAGATCGGAACCTCCACCCGCTTCCGCTCCCTGCAAATCGGAGTCTGCCAGGAATCGCACGGCGAAAGCATTCACCGCAACATGAGTTGGGCCGGCCATGAGCGCGCGCTCCCGCCCGAACTCGTTCCGCAAAACTTATTCGATCGCATTTTCGGCACCAAGCCGCAAGACTGGCTCGATCGCAAAAAGAGCGTCCTCGACGCCGTCCAAGACGATTTCAAAGACCTCAACTCCGGGCTCGGCACGACCGACAAAACCCGCCTCGACGGCTATCTCTCCTCCATCCGCGACCTTGAGCGAGCCATCCTCTCCTTGCCACCGGAATACGGCAACTCGACCGAGATCACCGCAGGTGGCGACGTAAAGGATTACCCCCGCATCGCCAAGCTCCAATCCGAACTCCTCGTCCACGCATTAGCAGCCCGTCAAACCAACGTCGCGACCTACATGCTCACCAAATGCCAGAGCCTTGTCCGTCTCCCCTGGCTCGGCTACACCACGCTCCGCCATCACGACTACACGCACACCAACGCCGACAGCCCGCGCGCCCAGCGCATCATGCGCGACATCTGCCGCTGGCACGTCGAAGAGTTCGCATTCCTGCTCTCGAAGCTAGCCTCCATCCGCGAAGGCGATGGCACATTGCTCGACAACACCGCGCTCGCCTACATCCACGAGCACGCCGAAGCCAACGCCCACAAAAACAACGGACTCGTCGCCATCCTCGCCGGCCACAAAAAGCTCCGCAAAGGAGCCCACACCAAAACCACCGGCACCATGGCCGAACTCTACTTAGCGCTAGCCAACGACGTCCTCGGCGCAAACATCGATCGCTTCCCCACCGCCGCCCGCAAACTCGAATCCATCGCGTGAAGGAAATAAGCTTCCGAGGCCAGGACCTCACCCCCACCCGTCTCGAATCGCTCACCTCCAACCACGATCTCGAAAAGCTGGTGATCTGGGGCGGCCCCGTCACCAACGATCAACTCCAACCCCTCAGTCGACTCGCCCACCTGAAGGATCTCGTATTGGGCGAGATGCCCATCGATGATGGCGTCTTCCAGCATCTCCGTCCTCTGCACAATCTCACTCATCTGAACCTCGCCTACACGAACGTTGAGGGCGATTTCACTGCGTTGGCGAACTTACCGCTCCAGGATCTCCGCTTGGAGGGCTGCCGCCGCGTGGGCGATCGTTGCGCCCGCTCCCTTGCGTCTTTTTCCAGCCTCCGGCAGTTGGAAATCCATATGACCAGCTTGACGGACGATGGCCTACTTCACCTCGCAAGCCTCCCCCTTGAAGTCCTGTGGCTGGGTGGGCCGATCACCGATCGCGGGATAAAGGCACTCTCCACCATGACTACTCTCAAGCATCTCGATGTCTGTTGCCCACGCGTTACCGATGAGGGTGTGCGGGCACTCTCCCGCTTGAAAGGGCTGGAAGTTCTATGGCTCAGCAATTGCCGCATCACCGACGAAAGCATTGCACCGCTGTCGCAGCTAAGGTCCCTTCGCGAGATTGCCCTTGGTAAGACGGCGGTCACGCAATCGGGACGGCAGCGGCTAAGCGATCTGCTGCCTCAGTGCCGCCAAATCACCGAAGGCGAGGGAGGCTAACTAACGTCCACCAGTGCCCACGGCCCTACCCAGTCAGACCATTCGATCATATTCCCCGTGGCTGCCGATCCAATACCAAACCACCCGCTCATTCCTCTTCACCCCGAGCGCACGGTAATCAAGCCCGATTCGCACAGAGTAGATGTTCTCCTCGCAAGGAAGAGCCGGTAGGCCCGTTTTGCATCTTGCTGAACCGCAGGTGGTAGATCGCGAAAGAGCCGCCAAAACCGGCGAGTCGTGCGCGACTGCATCAAAGCAAATCGTCCAAAGGCATGGTCTCACCCCGTTCGTCCTCCTCCAGCGCTTCACACGCCATCCGCCGAATCACATCCCGCTTCTCGCCAAAGCGCAGCTTCCAAGCCTCTTCGTCGGCATGGGATGCAACTGCATCCTCACTCGCAGCCTTCAATCCGTGTTCCTCCGCCTTCATCCGTGGCTCCCCACATCCCGCCGGAAATCATAAAACACCCGAATCAAATTCCCATCCAAATCAGCCGTCATAAACTCACGCAGCATCCAAGGCTTATCCTCCGGCCCAGCCACTATCCGAGCTCCCGCCCCCTGCCACTCCCCAAACAACTCATCCACCTCCGCCTTGCTACTCACATTCAGCCAGATCAATACCGGCCCCGCATTCCCATACGACCCGCGAAACCAGCCATTCGTCAAAAACAACCGGCAATCCCCCCGCGAAACCCCCGCAATCCCGCCCGCCTCATCCCCCCAGTCCAACCCAAACCCCAACCGGTCCACGTAATAAGCCGTGGCTAATTCCACATTCGCCACAGGAATTTCAGGCACAGCGGCAGGAAACGTCATCTCGCAACCCTCCCCGCCTTCACCACCCCACCCTGCATCACCGCCACAATCCGCCGCCGGTCCTCCAACACCGACACATCCCTCACCACATCCCCATCCACCACCAAAACATCCGCCACCTTTCCTGTTTCGAGCGTCCCAATCTCCCCGCCGCGCCCCATAATCTCCGCGCCCACCTTCGTCGCGCACCGCAACACATCCAGCACCCCAAACCCCACATACTTCACGAAGAACGTCAACTCCTTCGCATAATCCCCATGCGGATTCCACGCAAACCCATAATCCCCGCCCATCCCGATCCGCCCACCAGCCTTCAATATCCGCCGCGCACTCTCCGCCCCACCCTCCAGCGTCTCCTTATGCCCATCAATCACCCGCTGCGACATCCCCCATTCCTTCCCATACTCCACGCTCGCCCATTCAAACTGCAGCGCCGGCACCACCGGCACATCGCGCTGCAACAACAACTCCAACCCCTCATCATCAATAAACGTCGCATGCTCCACCGCGTCATACCCCGCCCGAAGCGCATTCTTGATCCCCTCCGTCGCCCGGCAATGCCCCGTCACCTTCAGCCGGTGATTATGCGCCGTCGTCACCACCGCCTCCATCTCCTCAAAGCTCATGCACAGCGTGTGATGATCGTTCGTATCCGGAGCCGCCGCATCCCCCGTCGGATACGTCTTCACCCACTCCACCCCATCCTTCACCAGTTTTCTTACCGCTGCCCGAGCCTCCCCCGGCCCATTCACCAATAAAATCAACCCCTCCATCCCGATTTTCCGGAAATCCGGATTCCAATCCATTAATCCGCCTGCCCCGCAGATCTCCCGCCCGCTCGCCGCCAGCCGCGGCCCCACCGTCACATCATTCTCAATCGCCCGCTTCAGCCACACATCAATATTGAACAGACTCCCGCCACTCCGCGCCGCCGTATACCCACACTCCAACGCCAATCGAGCATTCGCCGCCGCAAGCAGCGTCACATATTCCACCGGATACTTGATATCCAGATCCTCCAACGCCGCCACATTGAAATACGTCGGATGATAATGCGCCTCCACCAAACCCGGCAATATCGTCCCCCCGCACGCATCAATCACCGAAACGCCCTCCACCACCGGACACCCAGCCGCCGGCCCCGCATAAGCAATCCGCCCATCCGTCACCAACACCGCCGCATCCGGCGCCGCCGCCGCGCCCGTCCCATCCACCATCTGTCCATTCCGGATCAACGTCGATCCCGCAGCAATCTTCATCGCGATCCCTCCAACGAACCCACAAACTCCAACGTCCGCCGCAACACTTCCCCCGTCGCCATCCAATGCGCCTGATGCCCCACGCCCCGCAACACAGACAGCGTGCAATCCCTTGCCAGCTCCACAAACGCACACGCATCTTCATCCGTCAACATCCCGCCCACCGCGCCATCGCACTGCATCAACAACGCCGGACATCGCACCGCGCGAAACACCGCATCCATCGGATACCCATCCAACCACTCCCCCGCAACAATCGGCGCCAACACCTCCGGCCGGACCTGCCGCAACGAACTCGCCAGAAACCGCAGCGTCGTCGCCTCGCGCGGCGGCCCCACCCAATTCTCCGCCAACACGAGCGCCAGCTCATCCACCGGCAAACAACTCCCCGCAAACCGCGCGATCATTTCAAAGTAATCCTGCAGCGCAGTCCCCTTCATCCGCTCGCCCATCGTATGAAACGGCGGATCCTCCATCACAATCGCCTTCACTAATCGTGGTTCCGCCGCCGCCACCGCCGCGCTCACCATCGCCCCTAGCGAATGCCCATACAACACCGCCGGCCCACACACCTCTGTCCGCAAATACCGCAACACATCCGGCACATAATCCACCACCCGATACCCACTCCCCGCCCGCGATCGTCCATGCCCCCGCAAATCCAAAGCATGCACCTCATGCCGAGCCCCCAACCCCGCCAACAAAGGAGCAAAGCACCCCCCATTCCGCAATACCCCATGCAACATCACCAACGGTCCACCATTCGTCCGCCCAACCCACCCATTCAAAGGCACCGAGTCATAAACATAGGTACATCCGTGTTCATCTGCGTTCATCTGTGGCTCACCTCACACAGCCGAGCCCTAGTATACTAATCCCGCATGACTCGCCGATCCCTCTTCCCACTCCCCCTGGCAGCCTTCGCCGCAACCCCTAACCAACTCTTCGCCCCATCCAATCTCGTCGCCTGGTGCATCGTCCCCTTCGACGCCAAAAAGCGCAACCCCGAACAGCGCGCCGAACTCCTCCACAAACTCGGCTTTACGAAATTCGTCTACGATTGGCGAGATAAGGACATCCCCGACTTCGACCGCGAGATCGACGCCCTCCAAAAACACCGCATCCACCTCCAGGGCTTCTGGACCCCTTACCCCATGGACCCCACCCGTCCCCACCACACCAAAACCATCCTCGACCTCCTCAAACGCCGCAACCTCCGCACCGAACTCTGGACCATGCTCAACCCCACCAAAGAATTCGCCACCCTCTCGCAAGAGCAAAAAATCAACCAGTCCGCAGCCGCAATCACAAGACTAGCCACCGAAGCCCAAGCCATCCACTGCAAAGTCGGCCTCTACAACCACGGAGGCTGGTTCGGCGAGCCCGCCAATCAAATCGACATCATCAAAAAAGTCAACCTCCCCAACATCGGCATCGTCTACAATTTCCACCACGCCCACGAGCAAATGGATCAATTCCCCGCGCTCCTCAACAAAATGCTCCCCCACCTCTACGCCGTCAACATCAACGGCATGAAAGCCGGAACCAAAATCCTCCCCGTCGGCGACGGCGACCGCGAACTCGAAATGCTCCGCACCCTCGTCAAATCGGGCTACAAAGGCCCCATCGGAATCCTCGGCCACCGCGAAGAACTCGACGCCGAAGAAAGTCTCACCCTCAACCTCAAAGGCCTCAAAAAACTCACAACCCTGCTATGATAAGAAGAGATTCACCGGAGTAAACCCCTGAAACCAAGGCGCAGCACCATTTGGCCCGCCGGCATTTTCGCCGGCCTGCTGTGGCTCGTCTCCGCCTCCGTCACCTCAGGTGTCACTCCCTCCGCCGATCGAGTAGTCTACGGCGCCAACGAGTCCCGCAGTTGCGGCACTTCGCCGCTTCCCTTCAGCGGATCCGTCTGGGCCAACTCGCGCGGCGAATGTCACAATCCGCGGCCTGCCTTCTCCCCGTTCGCCGAAGCGGCCACCTCTGCCACCATGCTCCCGAACTTCCATTCGGGCGCATTCACCGGCCAAACCCAACCAACTCCCACATCCCATCACACCGCCCGCCACCCCGCCCGAGCCCCACCCTCCCTTTCCTAGCGACAACAATCCTACTGAGCCGCGCGCGTAAGCAAGCGGTCACCGTCAAAGGAAAGGTATTCCCATGTCTAAGTCCCTGCTCTACAAATTCATTCTCATTGCCGTCGTCATCCTCGGTTGCATCACCGGAGTCGTCGGCCTCCCCAAATCCAAAGACGAATTGATCGCCAACTGGAAGCGCAACATCCGTCTCGGCCTCGACCTCCAAGGCGGTGCCCACATCGTCCTCCAAGTCCAGGTCCAGGACGCCTTCAAAGCCGAAGCCGACCAGCTCATCGCCCGCATCAAAGAATCCCTCAACAAACAAAACGTCAACTACACCACCGTCGATCGCAACGACCCCACCACCGTCGAAACCGCCGGCGCAATCCAAATCGCCATCAAAGGCGTTCCCGCCGACAAGTCCGCCGACGCCCGCCGCACCATCACCGAAGCTGCCGGCACCCAGTGGACCTTCTCCTCCACCTCTTCCTCAGACTACGCACTCAACCTCAAACCCGAAGCCGCCGTCGAACTCCGCCGCGAAACCATGACCCAGACCCTCAACACCATGGAGCGCAAAATCTCCGGCCTCGGCGTCGCTGAAGCCACCGTCCAACTCCGTGGCGGCAGCGGCTCTTCCAGTGAAACCGAACTCCTCATCCAACTCCCCGGCCTCGATGACCCCGCCCGCGTTCGCGCCATCCTCCAGACCACTGCCCTCCTCGAACTCTACCCCGTCAAAGGTGGGCCCTTCGCCTCGCGCGATCAAGCCTACCTCTCCAACAACGGTGTCCTCCCCCTCGGCACCAAACTCCTTCGCGGATCCCGCACCGCCACCGACGGCGGCACCGAGTCCTGGTGGCTCGTCGCCAACTCCCCCGTCGTCATGGGCAAAGACATTCGCGACGCCAAAGCCCAATCCGGTGACGCGCCCTCGAAATGGGACACCGGCTTCGTCCTCAGCCAGGATGCCGCCAAACGCTTCGGCCGCTACACCGAAACCAACATCGGCCAGCGCCTCGCCATCGTCCTCGACAAAGCCGTCATCAGCGCTCCCGTCATCCAGGGCCGCATCGAAGATCAGGGCCGCATCCTCGGCATGGGCTCGCAACAGGAAGCCGCCGACCTCGCTCTCAACCTTCGCGCTGGTTCACTCCCCGCTGGCGTCAAAGTCATGGCCGAAAGCACCGTTGGCCCGTCCCTCGGTGCCGACTCCATCCGCCGCGGCGTCACCGCCGGCCTCCTCGGCCTCGCCCTCGTCATCGCCTCGATGGTCCTCTACTACCGCGGCGCAGGCATCAACGCCGTCCTCGCGCTCATTCTCAACACCATCATCACCGTCGCCGCGCTCAGCTACGTCGACGCCACCTGGACCCTCCCCGGCATCGCCGGTCTCGTCCTCTCCATCGGCATGGCTGTCGATTCCAACGTGCTCATCTTCGAGCGCATTAAAGAGGAGCTGCGCGCGGGCCGCAACGTCGCCAGCGCCATCTCCCTCGGCTTCGATCGTGCCCTCGTCACCATCATCGACACGCACGTCACCACCGTCGTCGCCTCGCTCTTCCTCTTCTTATTCGGAACCGGCCCCGTGCGCGGCTTCGCCGTTACCCTCGTCATCGGCTTGATCGCCAACCTCTTCACCGCGGTCTTCGTCTCCCGCGCCATCTTCGATTGGCAACTCGCTCGCAACCCGCGCCTCGATCAACTCAGCATCGGCGCGCGCCGCAACGAAGAAGTAAAGGTCACCAACTTCGACTTCCTCTCCCGCCGCAACCTCGCTCTCGGCCTCTCCGTGCTCGCCATCGCCATCGGCCTCGGCAGCATCGTCGCGCAAGGCGGCCTCAAATACGGACTCGACTTCCGTGGCGGCACGCTCATCTACGTCCGGTTCGATCCCAAGCCATCCATCGATGAAGTCCGCTCGCTGCTCTCCACCAAACTCAAGGGCGAAATCTCCGTCCAGGAAACCCGCGAAAACGGCGAGTTCATCATCGGCACTGGCATCGAAGACGAGCGTTCCCTCGATCAAACCCGCGAAACCGTCCGCCAGGCCCTCCGCGAAAAATACGGCAACACCGGCACGAAGCTCGATCTCAACAACTCCGGCCGCGCCGCCATCGAAGAGCGCCTCCGCAACGCCAACGTCACCCTCGACGACGCCGCCCTCAAGCAAACGGTCCAGAACATCCTCGACTACCGCGACAAACAGCGCAACGGCATCGTCACTAACCTCGACGAACTCGCCTCCGCCGCCGGCCCCATCATGCCCGCCCTCAAAAGCGAATTCGCCCTCGGCAGCTTCACCCTCCGTTCCGCCGACATGGTCGGTCCCAAGGCCGGTGAAGAAATGCGCACCCAAGCCATCTACGCCACTCTCGGAGCCCTCGCCGGCATGCTCGCCTACATCGCCTACCGCTTCCAGTGGATCTCCGGCACGGCGGCAGTTATCGCCACTATCCACGATGTGTTGATCACCATCGGCCTCTTCTCCCTCACCGGCCGTGAAATCAACCTCAATATCATCGCCGCCTTGCTCACATTAATCGGATATTCCATGAACGACAAAATCGTCGTCTTCGACCGTGTCCGTGAAAACCGTCAGAAGATGCGTGGCAGTTCACTCATTGACCTCGTGAACCTCTCCATTAACCAAACGCTCAGCCGCACGCTCCTCACCGCCGGCCCGACGTTGCTCGCCTGTCTCTCGCTCTACTTCCTCGGCGGCGAAGTCCTCAACGGCATCGCCTTCGCCCTCTTCATGGGCATCATCGCCGGAACATATTCCTCCATCTTTGTCGCCAGCGCCCTCCTCGTCATGTGGGAAGGCCGCAACTCCACGCAGACCCCCGCCGCCCGAGGGGCAGCTGCCTGAATTAAAACTATTGTGTCCAATAAATCAATCACATAGAAAATAAATTCAAAAAATAAATTGTAAGATCCCTCCTGGAGTGGTACAACCACCCCAGGAGGGAAGATGTCTATTTCCGCCGCTCACTCCGCCGCCGCCCGTCACAACGGCGCACAATCCCACGGTCCTGTCACGGACGAAGGAAAAGCCCGTTCCGCCCGGAACGCCCGCAAGCACGGCCTCTTCGGCAATATCATTCTTCACACGTCCGAAGAGTCCGACGCCTACAACGAACTCCTCGAAGCCTACATCGAGGAATACAAACCCGCCACCATTCAGGAAAATCGCTGTGTCCGCGAAATGGTCAACGCCGAATGGCGCCTCAACGCCGTCCGCACCCGCATGGCCCTCCTCGAAATCACCTTCGCCAACGAGGCCGCCCCGGACTCCACCCCCGAGCAAGCCTGCGCCACCGCCTTCCATCGCATGGCCTCCACCGGCCAAACTCTCTCCCTCGCCCTCCGCTACGAACGCCATTTCCAGCGCCAATACGAAAAGGCTTTCCACGATCTCACCGAAGCCCGCCGCAAATCCGCCCTCGATCGCCAGGAAATCGCCAAACGTACCGACCAGGCCATGGCCTCCGCCCTCAAAGCCGCCGTCGAAGCCCCCCTCCCCCCTATCGCCCCAAAACCAATTCTGCAAAACGAACCCAAGCCCCCCTCCTTCAATCCAACTCTTCGCACCCAGCCCCCGCCCACACAGTGACGACGGGCCTCCAGGCCGGTCGTAGTTCAGCCTGGGAAGGCTGAACATGCAGTCGCTCTTTGACAACCGAATACCTCCAACACACCTTCCCCGCGTGCCGATAGAATATCCCCATGAACCGGCGAACCTTCCTCGGCACCGCGGGCGCGGCCCTATCCCAACTCCGTGCCCAACGCGGTCTCCCCTACGACCTCCTCATCCGCAACGGCGAACTCCGCGATCCATCCCAAAACCTCAAGCGCACTGCCGACATCGCCATCCTCGGTGACAAGATCGCCGCCATCGAGCCGCACATCGATCCCACACACGCCGCCGAAACCATCGACGCCAAAAACCTCATGGTCACCCCCGGCCTCGTCGACCTGCACACCCACTGCTATCACTCCGCCACCGGACTCGGCATTGACCCCGACCCCATCGCCGCTCGCAGCGGTGTCACCACCTGGGTCGACGCAGGCAGCTTCGCCTCCGATCAATCCATCGGCTTCCGCCGCTTCATCGTCCAACCCGCGCAATGCCGCGTCTTCGGCTTCGTCTACCTCTACCCGAGCAACCGCAACCCCGATGACGACGTCCTCAAATACGTCCGCCGCGGCCTCACCGCCACCGGCAAAGCCGTCGAAGCCAACCGCGACATCATCCTCGGCGTCAAACTCCAGGTCGGCGCCAACATGAACGGCAAATACAGCTACGAGTTCCTCAAGATGGCCCGCGAAGTCTGCGACAAATACCAATGCCCGCTCATGGCCCACATCAGCTTCGCTCCGCCCGAAACCACACCCGTCATGGAGCTCATGCGCAAGGGCGACATCGTCACCCACGCCTACAACGGCCACACCCTCGGCATCGTCGATGCCAGCGGTAAACTCAAACCCGGCGTAAAGGAAGCCCGCGAACGCGGCGTCTGGTTCGATCTCGGCCACGGCCTCGGCAGCTTCAATTTCCCCGCCGCCCGCAAAGCCCTCGACGCAGGCTTCGTCGTCGACACCATCTCCACCGACATTTACGGCCTCAACGTCAACGGCCCCGTCTACGACATGCCCACCACCATGAGCAAACTGCTCCACCTCGGCATGAGCGTCGACGACGTCCTCCTCCGCTCCACCGCCAACCCCGGCAAGATCATCAACCGCATCAATGGCCTCGGCCAACTCAAAGTCGGTGGCCCCGCCGACCTCGCCCTCCTCGAACTCGAACAAGGCGAATTCCGCCTCATCGACTCGCAGAAAAACGTGGTCACCGCCAGGCAGCGCTTCATCAGCCGCGCCACCATCGCCAAAGGCCGCCGCCTCAGTGGCGCGGGCCTCCAGGCCGGCGCGTAACTTACCCGCCGAACGGACTCCGCTTCAGCGCATACTCCAGCGCCGCCACCGGAACCTCATACTTCGCATAAGCCCCATTCCCCTTAAACCCAACATCCTTGATCCCAATCGGGCTCGTATAGTAAGCGTCCACGGTCATCTTCCGGATCCAATCAAAGAACACCACCCCCGGAGCCAGATCATTCCGCGCATGGGTCGAATACCCCGCGAAATCCCGATACACCGAACTCCGCTCATACACAGACTCCTCGGCCCGCCGCGCCCGCTCGCCCCGTTCCGCACTCACCAGCAAATCCAACATCGCCGTCTGCTCGGCCTCGCTCACCTCCACAAACGTCTTCCCATGCCGCCGCCGCATCTCGGCATCCAGCCAAGCCAGCCCACCATAGTAAATGTTTGCCAATTCCTTATTCTGGCTGCACAGCAGATCAATGAACTCCGGAGCCCCCGCATCCAGCGCGCTCCCTGACCGCTCATCCTTAGGCACAATCAACTCCGCCAGCCGCTGCACAGTCTTATACTGATGCGCCGGAAACGCCTTCGGCTTATAAGGCCCCTTCGCCTTCGAAGCCGCCGCCGCCTCATGCACATGCTGAGCCATGGCCGTATCCAACACACCCCCGGTAGCCAGGGTCAACGCGATGTTCCGCAGTACCGTCCGTCGAGTTGTCTTAGACATTGCCCTTCCTCATCTCCTCAGCCAAATAATCCATCGCGCGCCACGTCAGCGCATTGATCGTCAACGTCGGGTTCTTATCCGGATTGCTCACAAACACCGCGCCGTCGCACACAAACAGGTTCTTCACTTCATGCGCCTGGCAGAAGCCGTTCACCACCGAATCCCGCTTATCCTTGCCCATCCGAGCCGTACCCACTTCATGAATGATCGTGCCCGGCACTGAGATCCCCTGGCTCTCGCGCTGTGCCGCGCTCAGCCCGCTCACCTTGCCGCCCATGCCTTCAATGATCGCGGCGAACGTCTTCTCCATATGCCGCGCCTGCTTCCACTCGTGGTCGCTCCACTTGAAGTGGAACTTCAAAACCGGAATGCCCCATTGATCGACGACATTCTTATCAATCTCGCAATACGAGTTCTGATTCGGAATCATCTCCCCGCGGCCCGCGAAACCAACTCGGCATCCATACTCGCGCCGGATCTCCTCCTTCATCTTCTTCCCGTATCCATACGTCCGCGCCGCGCCATGGAAGCTGCCTACTCCCGGCATCCCGTACCCGCCGCCGATCTCAATGTGATACCCGCGCGGGAAGTCGAGCTGATCGTGCTTGTCCCACATCCACCACGGCATGTAGAGATGCGCCCCGCCGTAACCCTCGGTGTCATAATGCGGCATCCCTTCGAACGCCGGCACATAGCCCGACAACCCGAAGCCTACCGTGTCCATCAGGTACCGCCCCACCAGCCCCGATCCATTGGCTACGCCATTGGGAAATTCCTTCGTCTTCGAGTTCAGCAGAATGCGCGCCGACTCGCACGCGCTCGCCGCCACAATCACCACCCGCGCCTTCAGCGTCTTCTCCTGCCGCGTGCGCTTATCCACGAACACAACGCCAGTCGCTTTGCCGTTGCCATCGGTCAGCACCTCGCGCACCATCGCGTTGTCGTAGACCTTCAGCTTCCCGCTCTTCATCGCCGGGAAGATCTGCACCTGGCTCGACGAATAGGCCGACGCCGTCAAACACCCGCGTCCGCACTGCCCGCAGTAGTGGCACGCCGCCCGTCCATTCAGCGGCTTCGTGATCACCGCCCGCCGGTTCGGAATACAGGGAATGCCCAGCTTCTCGGAAGACTTCTTGATCAACGTCTCATGCACCTTCGGCGGAGGCGGAGTATGGAACCTCCCATCCGGAGCGCTGCGTATCCCTTCCACACTGCCGCATACTCCAATGAAGTCCTCGGCCTTGTCGTAGTAAGGAGCGATGTCCTCATACGAGATCGGCCAATCCCATCCCAGCCCGTCTTTCGAATACGGCTTGAAGTCGTAATCGGAGAAGCGGAACGACATGCGCCCGTAGTGGTTCGTGCGCCCGCCGATGATGCGCGACCGGAACCATTGAAACTGGCTCCCTTCGCCCACTGTGTAAGGCTCGCCCTCCAGTTGCCACCCGCCGCTCACCGTGGTGAAGAAGCCGAAGTCCTTGCCTTTGCCGAAGTAATACTTGCCGCCTTCCTCCGCGCCACGATGATCATAATCGTGGGGCCATTTATGCTCCTTGAACTCCTTGTTCACTTCCAGCATCGGCCCGGCCTCAAGCAAGGCAACCTTGATGCCTTTCTCGGTCAATACCTGGACCGCTGAGCCGCCTCCGGCCCCTGACCCGATGACCACCACATCGTGCACCTCCGCGGTGCGTTGGATTTGCGACATAGCCGCTATTGTACCTGTCCAGGCCGTACGATAGGAGGGTATGAACGTCACCATCATCGGCACTGGATACGTGGGTCTTACCACTGGCGTCTGCCTCGCTTACCTCGGGCACAACGTCTGCTGTCTTGACACCGACGAATCAAAGATCCGGCAACTCGAACAGGGTCACATCCCCATCTATGAGCCTTTCCTTGCCGAGGTGATGGCCGAGGCTTCGCGCAACCTCCGTTTCGCCACCAGCTACGAAACAGCCATCCCCGAATCCGACGTCATCTTCGTCGCCGTGGGCACGCCTACCGGCGCCGATGGCAACCCCGATCTGCGCTACCTCCGCTCGGCCGCGCTCTCCATTGGCCAGCACTTGAAGAAGCCCGCCGTGGTGGTGAACAAATCCACCGTACCCGTGGGCAGCGGCAACTGGGTCCGCTCGCTGGTCGAAGAGACAGCCAACGGCATGCGCTTCGCCGTGGCCTCGAATCCCGAGTTCCTGCGCGAAGGTTCCGCTTTGCACGACAGCCTCTACCCGGACCGCATCGTAGTTGGCGCCGATGAGTCGTGGGCGCTTGAAACCATGTACCGTCTCTACCGCCCCTTGATCGAGCAGAGCTTCAACGCGCCTAGCTTCCTGCGCCGTCCGGAAGGCCTCGGTGCAGTGCCGCTGGTAGCAACAGACCTCGCCTCGGCCGAACTCATCAAGTACGCGGCCAACGCCTTCCTCGCCCTGAAGATCAGCTACATCAATGAAATCGGCCAGCTCGCCGAACGCGTCGGCGCGGACATCCATCAGGTGGCCAAAGGCATCGGCCTCGACACCCGCATCGGCACCCGCTTCCTGCAAGCCGGGCTCGGCTGGGGCGGCTCCTGTTTCGGCAAAGACACCGCCGCGCTCATCACCACGGCCGGCGAGTACAACCTGCCCATGCCCATTGTCGAAGCCGCGCGCCAGGTCAACCAGCGCGTCCGCCTGCGCGCCGTGGAAAAACTACAACAAGAGCTTAAAGTCTTAAAAGGGTGCACCATCGCCCTCCTTGGCCTGGCCTTCAAGCCCCATACCGATGACCTCCGCGATGCCCCCGCCCTGGAGATCGCCTCGAAGCTCATGCTCCGCGGGGCGAAGGTCAAAGCCCATGACCCCGTCGCTCTCGCCCGCGCCAGACAGGCGGTCCCCGAACAGGGCATCGTCTTCTGCGAAGACATCGCCACCACCTTGCGCGATTGCGACGCCGCCATGCTCGTTACCGAATGGCCGCAGTATCAGGAGCTCGATTGGAAGACGCTCGGCGCCACCATGCGCCGCAAAGTGGTCTTCGATGGCCGCCACTTCCTCGACCGCCAGCGCCTCGAATCGGCAGGCATGAAGCTGCTCCGCATGCATGGGGACGTCGAATGACCCGCCGCGAACTGCTCGCCGCGCTGCCCCTGTCGCTTGCCGCGCAAGGGGTCGCTCCCTCGGCCCGCCACCTGCTCTGGCACAAGCTCGAGTTCTACGGCTTCCTCCACTTCACCATGAACACCTTCACCGATAAGGAGTGGGGCTATGGGGACGAGCAGCCATCGCTCTTCAACCCCACTGCCTTCGACGCCGATCAGATCATCGAAGCCCTTGCCTCGGCAGGCATGAAAGGCGTCATCCTCACCGCGAAGCATCACGATGGCTTCTGCCTCTGGCCTACTAAGACCACTGAGCATTCGGTGAAGCACAGCCCCTGGCGCAACGGCCAGGGCGACGTCGTGAAGGAGATCGCCGCCGCCGCCCGCCGCAAGGGACTCGCCTTCGGTGTCTACCTCTCGCCCTGGGATCGCAACCATCCGCACTACGGCAAGCCCGAATACGTCCAGGTCTATCGCGCCCAACTGCGCGAGCTGCTCACCAACTACGGCCCCATCTTCGAGGTCTGGCACGATGGCGCTAACGGCGGCGATGGCTTCTACGGCGGCGCGCGCGAGAAGCGCACCATCGACAAGCACAGCTACTACCAGTGGCCCGGCACATGGGACATGGTGCGTAAGCTGCAGCCGAACGCCGTCATCTTCTCCGACGTCGGCCCCGACATCCGCTGGGTCGGCAACGAGTCGGGCTTCGCCAATGAAACCTGCTGGGCCACCTACTCACCTGTTGGCCCCGATGGCGGCCCTCCCGCGCCCGGCCACACCCGCTACAAAGAAGGAGGCACGGGCCATCGCAACGGCGCACACTGGATGCCCGCCGAATGCGATGTCTCCATCCGCCCCGGCTGGTTCTGGCATGAGAATCAGAACGTCAAGGTGAAGTCTCCGCGCCAGTTGATGGACCTCTATTACAAGTCCGTCGGACGCGGCGCAAGCTTCCTGCTCAACGTTCCGCCCGATCGCCGCGGCCTCATTCACGAAGCGGATGCAGCCTCATTGAAAGCCTTTGGCAACGCACTCCGCACCACCTTCCTGAAGCGCGATCAGACCTTCGATGTCATCCGCCTCCGCGAAGACATCCGCCACGGCCAGCGCATCGACTCGATCGAGATCGACATCGAAGAGCCCTCCGGCTGGCGCACCATCGCCCGTGCTACCAGCGTCGGCGCATGCCGCCTCATCAAGCTCGATCAGCCCGTCACCGCGAAGAAGGTCCGCCATCGTGTGACTCAATCGACCGGCCCAGCCAGGATCACCGAGTTCGGTCTCTACAAGGAGCAAGGCCTGTGAGGATCGAACCGTTCGCCATGGAGCGCATGCAGTCCACCTGGGAGAACCTCGTTGATTACGACATGAGCGAAAGCGGTGTGCGCCCGCTCACCCTGCGCGAGCTCGCAGCCATGGGCCTCGACATCGAAGCCCTGCTCGACACACCACTCGGCTACAGCCAGTCGAACGGCACCTTGGAACTGCGCGAGTCGCTCGCCGCGCTCTACCCCGGAGCCACGGTCGATCACATCGAGGTGACCAACGGGTCCTCGGAGGCCAACTACATCGTGGCCCTCGCGCTGATCGAGCCCGGCGACCGCGTCGCCATTGAAACACCAAACTACATGCAGTACCCCGGTCTCGTGCGCAGCCTTGGGGCCCAAGTGGAAACCTTCCGCCTCATCCCCGAAACCGGCTGGCAGCCCGATTGGCAGGAGTTCGAGCGCGCGGTCTCACCCGGCACGAAGCTCGTCTATCTCTCCAACCCGCACAACCCCACGGGCTCTGTGCTCAGCCCGGAAGCCATGCGCCGCATCGCCGATCGATGTAACGAAGTGGGCGCCTGGCTGCTCGCCGACGAGGTCTATCAAGGCGCCGAGATCCACTCGCCTCGCACGCAAAGCTTCTGGGGCATGGGCGGCCGCGTCATCGTCAACAACGGGCTGTCCAAAGCCTACGGCATCCCCGGAGTCCGCATCGGCTGGATCGCCGGCCCACCGTCCTTCATCGCCCAATGCTGGAGCCAGCACGACTACATCACGATCGGTCCCAACAAGCTCTCTGACCGCATTGCCCGCATCGCCATCGAGGAGCGGGAACGTTGCTTCGCCCGCACCCGCGCCATCCTCCAACACAACCTGCCGATCGCCCGCGATTGGGTGGCCTCCTTCGATGGCTTCCTCGAATGGACCGAGCCCGCCGCGGCGGCACTGACGCTGGTACGCTATCGCTCCCCAGTACCAAGCATTGAGCTTGCCGAAAGCATCCGTACACGGCAAAGCACACTGATCGTCCCCGGAGCACAGTTGGGTCTCGAAGGCTATCTCCGCATCTGGATCGGTGGCCGCGAAGAGTATCTGTGCGAAGGCTTACGGCGCATCGGCGTGGAACTGGACCGCTGCCGCTCCGCAGTCTAGTACCCCACCGCGCAATACTAAGCAATCAGCAAATTCAATTAGGGGCTTTCTGCGAATCGTAAAACCGGCCGTCCAGGCGTAGCATCAGAAGTGGAGAGATTCTCACTCCGTTTCATCTCAACCTTGGACTGGAGCCCGGTTTTAACGCCCTCCCAAACAGCGTGCCGGGCTTTTTTTTTGCCTCTTTGATTCCCCACTAAGTGAAGTAGCGCCGGCTGTATTCCGGCTCTAATTCGATCGCCTGCTTCCAGGCGTCCGAGGCGAGATCCTGCTCCCCTTGCGCTTCGTAGACATGCGCCAGCAGGCACAGCAGCCCGGCATGCGGATGCTGATGCAGGTAGTCTGGGGCTTTGCCGTACTGTTGGCCGCTGAGGGCGAGTGCACTGAGAGCGTGTGCCGCTTCGCGCTTGGCATCGGGGGCATCGGCGGCCTGCCGCCAGATGGCTTCCGCACCGCCGGTGTCGCCTGCTTTCCAACGTGCTACTCCCAGATTGAACAACACCTCATAGCGTTTGGAACCCATGGCCACGGCGGCTTCCAGATGCTTGTGGATGTTGGCGTGATCGACACGCGCCAGGGCCACGCAGACCTCGGCGTTGCGCGGGTCGGCCTCGCGCAGATGCTCCAGCCAGATGAGCGCCTCGCTGATGTCGAGCTGGCGCTCGCAGACCTGGGCCAGCAGCCACATGGCGTTGGTGCAGTCGGGCTTCAGCAGAATCGCCCGCTCCAGATGGGGCCGCGCCCGCGCATCGTCTTCCGCCGCCGCATAGAGCCTGGCCAGATTGTAGTGGCCAGACCACGATTGTGGCGCGCACTTCACGCCACGCTCATAGTAACGTAGCGCCCATACCCTGCGGCCTCGCGACTCCTCGATCCAACCGAGGGCCAGCAGCGATGGTCCATGCAGCGGATCGATCCAAACGGCCTCTTCGAGCAACTCGGCAGCTGCCTCCAACTGGTGATTCTCCATGCGCAGGCGGGCCTGCTGGTAGAGATCGCCGCTTACCGGATGGCCGGCGCAACTGCCTGTCTCGCTCTCATCGAGCGTGAGGATGCCGTTGGGAACCACGTGCAAGCCATAGCGAGCGACGGGCCGCGTCAGCAGTGCGGCGGCCGCCAGCCGGTGGGCGGGATCGAGCCGTAGCGCCTGCTGCAGCAGCAGCCAGGCGTTGGCCTGATCTCCTGTGTGCAGATGGCAGACTCCGATGCGCGCCAGCAGATCGGCGGAGTCCGGTTCCAGAGGCAGGCACAGATTCCACTCCTCGATGGCCGCCTTCCACTGTTCCAGAAACATCAGTCCCTGCGCCACGTGCTTGCGATGAGCAACACATTCGCTATCGCTTTCGAGCAACTCGCGCCAGCTCGCGATGGCCTCTTCCACTCGTCCTTCCTCCCACAGCCGTTTCGCCACTGTGTCTTCCGCGTGCGGTTGACGAAAGCCGGCCGATAGAGGAATCACTTTTGCCGATTGCATGGCCCGTCAACTGCTCCAATCTGCCGCGGCGCAGGGAAGCTGAAAGTGCGGCATCGGCAAGTATCGTAGAGGGACGCGGACCTCGGGCCGGACCCGGGCCGCGGAAAGCTTCCGGATGGAGAACGGCGGCATGGCGGCAGGGGAGAGCAGCGTTTCGGGGATCTCCTCCACCTGGCGCAGGGAACGGAAGCTCTGGGTGAGGCAGGCCTCCATGCGCTGCGGGGCGCCTTGCCGCAGGGAGGATGGCAAACCGTCTCCATACTGTGGATTGGCCACCGTGCCAGTGATGCCGACCATTTCCGGATCCATGCGCCGGGTGGCGGGCGCGGGCAGCGGGCGCAACTCGAGCACCGCTGTTGCGAAGCCCGGCTCCACACGCACGAGGCCTGCTTGCATCATGGCCGGGAACGAGGCGGCGATGCGATGCGCATCCACTTTGGGCCGCTTCGGAGCAACGGGCGGTGGTGGCGGCGCTTCCGGTGCTGGAGCTTCTGGCGCCTCTGGCGCCTCCTGCAGCATCCCGTTCCAATCGGGGGCGATCACGGCAGCTTGGAGCCGCGGCCGTTCGATATCGGCCACGGTCACGATGCTCAGATCCAGGCCAACCAGCGCCGGCGTCTCGCAGTGGCGGGCGCCCGTCTCGCCGAGTGCGCAGAGCGTCTCCGCCCCCGGTTCGCGCTTCCGCCGGGGCAACTCCACCTGAGGCACTGCCAGCATACAGCGGAAGTCCGAGCGATAGCCATCGGCGTTATCCGGGTTCTCCCCGTCTACAGGCATCCACATCACGGCGGCCATCAACAGCCGCTCCTGCTCCATCATGACTTCGTCGGGAACACGCGACACGGGACGGTAATCTTCGATGGACTTCTTCTTCGCCGATGGCGGTGGAGGCACCCACTTGGGGAAGCCCGCGGGACGCACCGCACAGTCGTGAAAGCACGGCGCCACCTGGGGTACCGGATCGGCGAAGGGCGGATCCGGGGGCTCGGGCGGCGGCTCCTTCGCCATAACCGGCGCCTTCACCGGCTTCGGTTTCTCGGGCTCCTTCCCCGCCGCTTTGCGAGGGCCAAATAGCGAGAGCGACTCAAGCGCCAGTTGGTCTTCCTTCTGCTTTGCATCCGCCTTACATTCAGGGGAACAATAAGACCCCGTGCGCAGGCGCTCCATCAAGCCTAATTTCCGTCCGCAATGTAGACAATTGGACAAATACTACCCCGCCTACCTGTTTCTAACACGAATCAGGGAAGGGGATAAATTGGCAAAGGAACGTAGTCCTTTTACAACCCTAGGGGATTATGGTTTTACTTCCACCGTATCGAGAGCCCATTTCGTGCGGGCCACCCCGACGATCATCAGCTCCACATCGGCCGTCGAGCGGTTCTCAATGGCATGCGCTTCGTTGAGGAAGACGGGCAGGGCATCCCACTTCCTGAGCGGCGCCGATTCGGAGCCCAGCTTCGCCGTGGCCTCCCCATCCATGACGTAGAAGAACTCCTCGACACCCTCGTGGCGGTGCATGCCGAGCGATGCTCCGGCGGGGATGACGACGTGATCGACGTAGGACCAGTTGGTGTAGAACACTTCGGGGGGCAGGGCTCGGCGATAACGGACCGTGCCGGTGCCGCCATGCATACGATCCACCGGGCGCAGCAGCTTCTTATCGAGGCGCATGGTGATGAAGACCGGTGTCTTATCCTGCTGGGCATCGACGCGGTCATCACCGAGGTCGAAGGCGTCGTACTTGCCCTTGATGGAGCCGACGGCGATGTTCATCCACTGCACCGGCTTGTTGGAAGGATTGTAGATGGCATGCGAGTGGCCCATGCGGCACGGAGCGCCGGCGGGACCCTGTAAGGTGGACGTGCGCCCATCGACGGTGAACTGCGCCTCGTTATCGAGTATCACGAACATCTCCTCCATGTGGTTATGGAAGTGATGGCCGATGCCGCCTCCGGGTGGAATCACGCCGCGATGAAGGAAGATGAGGTTGGTGCGGAAGGTTTGCGCGTCGAACATGCCGGAGAAGTGCAGTTCGCCTGCGCCGGCGTGGACGCGCTTCGCCGCACGATACTTGGATGGATCGTTGCGGGCGATCCGCTGAGCCAGTGTCTCGGCGCCGCAACAGAGCCCCGCCAAGGCGAACAGAAGGATGGAGGTACGCATGCCGCCAACTATTTTACGTTCATAATGAATAGTACTGGTAACGCTTCGGTCCTGGGATGCACCTAAACATACAGATTTCGATGACGCGTACTTTGGTCTTGGTCATCTGCGCCGCCACACTGCCCCATCTGGGAGCGCAAAGCGCTTCGCTCGAACGAGTGGAGAAAGTGGTGATGCCGGTCATCATTGACGGCAATAGTCCGGCCTATTGGGATAACGGCAATTTTGTCCTTTTTAGCTCCACCGGCAATCCGGAAATGATCCACACCTCGCCGGGGCAATTCGGGCCCTGGGAGAGCGATTGGGTGAACACGTCGCAGCAGAATCATATGCCGATGTGGGTGGAGGCGGTCTGGCGCGATGAGGATGGAACACTGTTCGGCTGGTATCATCACGAGCCTTCGGATGTGTGCCGGGACAATGACCTCACGGCCCCGAAGATCGGCGCGGTGATTTCCTTCGATGGCGGGCGGACGTTCAAGGATCTGGGCATCGTGCTGGAGTCCGGCGAGCCTGCCGATTGCAATGCCAAGAACGGCTTTTTCGCCGGCGGGCATGGGGATTTCTCGGTGGTTCCGGACCGGGAAAAGAAATACTTCTATTTCTTATTCACCAACTACGGCGGCGATGCTTCGCAGCAAGGAATTGTGGCCGCGCGGCTGGCGTTTGAAGACCGCTATCAACCGGCCGGCGCGGTGTTGAAGTATTTTCAGGGCGAATGGACGGAGCCGGGCATCGGTGGACGGATGACGGCGATCTATCCGGCGGCCTCCGTATGGGGACGCGAAGACGCCGACTCGCTGTGGGGGCCCTCGACGCACTACAACCGCTACCTGGATGAGTATGTGTTGCTCATGAACCGGGCCTGCTGCCGTCCGGGCTGGCCGCAGGAAGGCATCTACATTGCCTATGCCAAGGACTTGAGCAATCCCAACACGTGGAGCGATTCCAAGCGGCTGTTGGATAAACAGGGCATCGGGTTCTCGCCGGGGTTCTATCCTCAGGTGCTGGGGCTGGAAGATGGCGATACGGATTCGGTGGCCGGACAGACGGCGCGGCTGTATATCCACGGGATCTCCAATTGGGAGATTACTTTCCAGAAATAGGCTCGATGGTCCATTCGCCGGGTGTCATTGTGATGCCGGCGATGAGTTGCGAACCTAAGTATGTCTGTTCGGATGTGGTGGCGCGGACACGGTAGAGCGTGTTCTCATCGACGGTGTACCACTCGGGGAATTCGTTGAGGCGGACGTAATTACGATCGAGGTTCAACACGCGGCGGTGGCGGGCGTAGTCGAATTGCAGCTTCACGGGCTGTGGGGATTGGAGAGACAGCAGCAGGCGCTTTTCGTCGCGCACCGCGCCCACACGGATGCCGGGCTTCCACTCTTCGGGCCGCACGCCCTGGCTCTTCATCAGTGCATAGAGCATCGCGGTACGATTGAAGTTGCCTTCGCCATACCAATCCTCGACGAGGCCGTCGGGGCGCTGCATCTTGAGCATTACTTGCATTTCTGAATCGATCCAGGCTAGCGCTTCCGGGACGGGCTCGCGATTGACGAGATAGAGCGCGCTTTCGATGGAATCGGCGTAGCCGTCGAAGGAGCCGAGCTTCGAGTCCTTACGCGGTTCCCAGGCCCAGTTGCGGTACTTGCCGAGGTTCGAGAGCACCTTGCGCACGGCATCGCGATACTTCGCTTCGCCGGTGCACTGATAGAAGGTGTAGACGGCGCCGTAAACGTAGCCCCAGTTGTCGGAGAGGCCGGTGTTGACGGGTTTCAGTGTGGCCGCATCGAGTTGGTTGTAGAGCATGCCATCTTCATTGGTGGATGAGAGGATGCGGTCGAGCATGTTCTGGATTACGGGGCGATAGCGTTTGGCGCGCTCCGTGCCTTGGAAGTTTTCGAGCGCATAGAGCAGCACCATGCCGACTACGGTTTCGTTGCCGTGATCGCGGAGGCGGAGCATGCCGTCGCCTTTGTGCGTGGCGAAGTCCCATTTGGAGCTGGGGACTCCGTGATTGCCGGGGAGCACCTCTTCGATGTAGGCGTCGCCGATGCGGCGGGCCCAGGTGAGGAAGCGCGGGTCGCCGGTCATGGTGGCGAGTCGCATGAGGGCTTGCAGGTAGTCGCCGTTGAGTTCGGCATCGGAGGCAGGGAGCCTGCCGTATTTCGTTTCGATGGGCGCATGGTTCATCGCATCGGCGATCATGTCCACCATGCGATAGAACCACGGGGTGCGGCCGAGGTATTCGGTGACGGAGAGCAGCCCGTCCTTGGCATACTCGCCGGCGCCGAACATGGACGGGGGACCGAGTTCGCCTTTGGTGAGATCGTAATTGCCGGGGATGGAAGCCTCGGCGTTGGTGTAGCGGATTTCGTTGCGCAGCATGTCCATCATGCGGCCTTGATAGATGTCGCGATGAGTGAGATGCGCGGTGAGGATGAGGTAGGGGTAGAGGTCGGCGCCGGAGTTGTGGGGCGTGTAGAGACGCGGGTCGTTGGGGCCAATGCGATCGGGCAGCAGGAGCGTGCGCGGATCGGCATGACGGAGCCAGGCCTGCATGAGGCGCTCCATGGCGGCGAGGGATTGTTCGAATCGTTTTCCGTTTTCGCGGGCTTCATCGAAGCCGGCGGCGTGCGCGGCGAACGCCAGCGCGAGGAGCAGCGCGGTCACGCGGACCATATGCTATAAGGATACGGCCTTTATTGCCTGCGGGCGAACATGGCATATGCTGAACAGATACGCGATTCCTATCGGAGGGGAAGAGAGAACGACGGTGTTGCCACTGGAGTATCCGGACGATACTACCTTCGATTACGACCCGGCCACTGGAACATTCACTAACTTCCTTGTGCATTGGAAAGGAGGCGTCTACAATTTTTCGGCGATGGCGACGAACCCGTCCACATTGGGATACCTGGGCGGCGACCTCCATCCGAGCTGTCTCGTGCCATCCACATCGCAAGCAGTCTTCCGACTGCCGCCACGGACGTGCCGAGTTTTACGGGAGGGACGGTGGACGTGTTCTCGTTTGGCTTCTGTTCCAACGCATCGTCCACCTGTACCAATGGATTCCTCATCGGGCCGCCGCCTTCTCCGTCGATTGCCTGGATTATCAGCCCACCGGACGGCTTGTATGTTGTTGGGAACTCCCCGGACGCATCTCCACAGTTGCTGGAGGTGGGTGCATTCACCACTGCCGAGGTTGTGCCCGCGACAGACACGCCGGAACCCGCGACGTTCGGTTTGGCGGTTGCCGCGGGTGTGCTGCTGCGGGCCGTTACAAGGACACGGCGTTCTTCGTGACGTAGTCGTTGATCCCGTCATCGTCGGGGGCGATGTGGTGGAAGTACTCGGCGTATTGGAGGCCGTGGGCCTGGCCGCGGCTCTTGTCACGGCCCAAGGCGAAGGTGCGGGTGTACTGGCGGTTCGCTGTGTCGTCATCGTTGCCGAGTAGCGGCAGGCGTTTGCCCTGCTTGGCGAGTTTGGCCCGGAGTTCGGCGCCGAGGTTGCCGGCGGGGCCTTGCGTGACGTTGGCCATGTTGGCGTAGACCTTGGTTTCGAAGTAGTCGCTGATGTCGACGACGCGGTTGACCAATTGCGGGCCGCGGGCATAGTAATACTTCTCTTGCGGGCCGTGCGTGGTGAGACCGGCTTTGAAGTGCTCGGGATAATCCCATTCGGAGCGGGCCATCCAACAGGCGGCTTCGACGGCTCGGGCCGTGGTGTAGTGATCGGGATTGCGCTCGTAGAGGGCGGAAGGATCGTAGACGAAGACGGTGTCGATTTTAAGGAGGCGGAAGAGGAAGACGAGGCGGGCGCGCATTTCGACGATGGGCCAGGCGTCCATGTTGTGGTTGGGGTAATTGAGGAAGTAGGTTTCCTTGAGGCCGAGGCGGCGGGCCATCTCGACGGTGTCCTTTTCGTTCTTGAGTTCGATATCGGCGATGGAGGTTCCTGTGCCTGCCATGGAGTCATCGGACATGGTGATGAGGACGCCTTCGTAGCCTTCGTCGAGGAGCTTGGCGATGGTGCCTCCGGCGAAGATGGGGATGTCGTCGCAGTGGGGTTGGATGGCGGCGAGCTTCTTGCCTTTGTGCGGCTTTCCGGACTGCTTGCGTTCAATGGTGACGGTGGGCTGATAGGACACACTGCCGGTGCCGCCGGAAACGAATTCTTGAGTAGGCGCACCCTGATACATCGCGGGCAGGGAAGAGCCGAGGAAATGGCGTCTTTGCATTGGATGAGCTTACCACTGCCCGGGGGGTGACGTGGTTAGCCGGGCAGTGCTTTTTGGCCACCGATTCACACAGATTCACACGGATGGGTTAGAAAATGGCGATGGGGTTGAGTGGGGAGCCGGTGGCTAGATAGGGGTGCCCATGGCGACGATGATCAGTGTATGGATGGGTTGTTGAATGCCTTCGATGCCGGAGGGACGGACATCGGAGGAGGCGTCACTGCCGAGGATGGCGATGTCGCGTTTGCGGAACCAGGCGGCGGTGGAAGCATGCAGGCCGGCGCGCTCGGCCATGGACCAGGGGCCCTTTTCGGCACGGCGTGCGAAGCGGCCGGTGCGGACGCGCAGGCCGGTCTTCTTTTCCCAGGCATCGAGGTCTTCGGGGTAGATGGCGTAGTTGGTGTCGAGGTAGGGAAGGCCTTTGAGTTCGGGGGCCTTTTCCTTTTCGACGTTGTGCGACAGGGAGACGGCGAAGCCTTCGCGGACTAACTTGGCGGCGGCGCGGCGCGTGGCGGGAGTAATGAGGTTCAGGGCTCCGCGCTCATCGGCCTTGCCCCAGCGGCCCCAGTTGGAGAGATCCTTCATCCAGCGGTGGAAGTCGGCGGCGGTGGCGGCAGGACGGGTTTGGGCGGGCAGGAGGGTGGTTGTGAGTAGGGCAAGTGGGAGGAGCATTGCTATGAATAGCAGTGTATACTGCCGCTCGCTGCACGAGCCGCTCGTTTCCCCCAGGCGTATCGCTCAGTAGACAGAGGATCCGGCTCTTGCCGATTCGGTAGTATATTCGGAACTGGATTTTTGAGGAGGCAGCCATGCAGAACGAAGTCGATTGCAACTCGCCGGAGGCACGGAAAGCGGTGTTTCGAACCCTGGTTGAGCTCTATGCCGCAGGGAACGTTTCGGCGTTGGAGCAAGTGATCCCGCCGGACTATGTCGGGCACACCTCAGCAGGGGATCGCGACCGGGAAGGCTTCATTCAAAGCATCCTGTTTTTTCACAATCTGTATATCTATACCAAGGACACGTTCCGCATTGAAGACCAGTTGGTTGACGGCGAGAAAGTCGTCACGCGGATGACAGCCAATGTGAGATCACGAGAAACGGGCGAGCCTGTTACGTTACTGGGGATCAACATTGCCCGCATCGTAGACGGGAAGATTGTGGAGGAGTGGAATACGTGGGAGCAACTTCAACCGCGGAGGAGGTAGGAGAGGAACATTTTCCCGAGGCGCGCCAGCACAAATCGCGGGCTGCAAGCGTTCCTGTAGTGTGAATGCAATCAGCACGGTAATGGCAACCATTGAGAACTCGGGGAAGAAGGACCTGGACACGCTCTTTCGCGCCCACTATGGGCGCATCGCCCGCGTCATTGGCCGAGTCGTTCGCGATCAGGCCCGCGCGGAGGAATTGGCGGCGGATGTGTTTGTCAAATGGCGGCGCAACGGTGGAGAGAACGGCGATCTGGCGGATGGGTGGCTCTACCGGACAGCGGTGAGAGCAGCGATCGACGAATGGCGGAAGCAGGCTCGCAGGGAGCGATTCGAGAGCTTGTTCTCAGCCTTTCGCCGGCCGCCGCCCACACCACTGGAAACATACGAAACAGACGCCACGCAACGGAATGTTCGGGACGTACTGGGAGCGATTGAGCCCAGACATGCCCAGGCATTGCTGCTGTGGGCTGAGGAATTGAGTTATCAAGAGATCGCCGCCGCTCTGGAGGTCAACGCGACTTCGGTTGGGAGCCTGCTTACTCGTGCGCAAGCAGCATTCCGGAAGGAGTATGAAAAAAGACATGGAAGTGCGTAATAACGAGGGATGGGTGGCCGAGCGGCTGGCCCATGTGAAGCCCGCTTGGGAGCCGCAGGCGGCGAAGGCATGGCTGTTGGTGGAAGAGCGATCGGCGCCGCGGCCGCGTTTGGCGGGATGGAGGCTGGCGGCCACTGGTTTGGCCGCGATGGTGGTGGCCGTGATGGCCATTCCGCAAGGCCGGGCCATCGCACAGGAAGTCTGGTTTCGTCTGTTTCTGGATCGTGTGGAGGTTGTGCGCGTTGACCTGTCCGACTTGCCATTCCGTACTCAGCTGACTGGCTCGGGACAACGGGCGGCGGCGGGAATGGAGGAGGCGGGGGCACTGGCTGGATTCCGGCCGCAACTGCCGCCAGCGGCGGCTTGGCCCGGGACGCCGGCACTGACGGTCATTGGGGCGATGACTTTCGAGCAGACGGTTCGTACGGGCGAAATCAAAGCAGCGCTTGGGCGGGCGGGGGCATCGGATGTCGCCGTTCCGGAGGCATGGGACGGGATGACGATACGGGCTTCGATGGGACCGATGGTGAGCGCCAGCTACGCGAACGAGATTCAGATTCTCCAGGCTAAGCCGGCACAGTTGTTTCTGCCTGCGGGATTGTCGCTGGAGCGGTTCGCCGAGACGTTGCTGCGGAGCGTGGGGTTGTCGTGGTGGGAGTCACGCGCGGTGGCAAGGCGATTTGCAGCGCAGCCATCGCTGATGCTGGGTATTCCGGCGGACGAAGCGGCGAAGATCGAGGAAGTGCGCCTGCGATGGGGTTCGGGGATGTTGGTGGAGGAGTTTAACGAAGATCGCGGGGGAATTGAGCGAGTGACGTTGCTATTTGGGGGGAAAGAACGGGTATTTGCTGTAATGAGTCCATCGCGGGAGGAATGTTTGAGGGTTGCTGAGCAGATGGTAGTGGAGTAGAAGAAGCCTGATAACTGCCCGGTGGGGGGAGCCGGGCAGTTATCCCTGTGCTGTGATGACTTCAGGACGAAGTTGCCGATTCAGGGCGCCAGGGTCATGGCGGCGCCGAAGGGGCAGACGTCAAAAGACGCACTCACGGACTTGTCCGGTCAATACACGATTGAGAATGCCGGGGAGGGACGCGTGTACATTTCCATCTTTGGAAAGGGATATCTGCGTCCGCAGCCTCGCAGCGTTGCAGTGAATCTTCGCCCGGGGGAAACGGTCCGGCAGGATTTTGAACTCACTCCAGCCCCTAGTATTAGCGGAGCAATCGTCGATGCCGATACGGGTGAGCCACTGGCCGGCTGCCGGGTAACCGCGCTCCGCAAAATCGTCTCCGAGGGCGAAGTTCTCTATGCGCGTGTGTATCATGCCGTTGATGTGGACAAGAGCGGCGAGTTCCGCGTGGAGTGGGTGGAGCCTGGTGAATACTCGATTGAAGTCGCCGGTGTTCTGACGGTCCTGGGGAGCCGAAGAGGGCGGGCCAATGAGAAGAGATGCCGTCAGTTGATTTACTTCCCTGAGTCGCGCGAACCCGAAATCAGGGGGACGGTTACCGTGAGCGATGCCGGTAATACCAACCTGACGATCCGGGTCAAGCAGCCGCAACTGCATTCGATATCTGGTTCTATTTCTTCGCCAGACGGTACTGCTTTTCGTTGGTTCGACATCACATTAAGTCAGATCGGCCGAAATGGAGAGCGCTTTTTCGTTGGGAGCGGACAGGTGGAGCGATCTTTCCATCTTGGCGAATTGGGGGCCGGCGATTACTACCTTACCGTTACGCCTCCGAGGACACCGGGGCCGATCTTTGCTCCGATGTGGAACGAGGCAACTACGCCACTGCCGAAAGAGGTATTGATCCATGAACGGCTGCTTCCCATCCGCGGGGATGTCAGTGATCTGGATGTGCCGTTGGAAGTAAGATTCGCGGTTCCCGTGGGTGGCGCCGTGCGGATGGAGAATGGCGGCCCATCGCCAATGGTTCAGATGATGCTATACCGAATCTACCGCGAAGGCGAGGTTCGTTCGAATCTGCGGGATGGACCGCACGAGGTATTGGTCCATCCGGGCGAATACTGGCCTGCGTTGCGGGGACTGCCGCAAGGGTACGCCGTCAGCGAGATTCTCGCGGAAGGCAAGAAGCTGGTGGAGCCGTTGCGGGTTGAAGCCGCGCCACGATCGCTTACCTTTGTGGTGACTTCGGGGCTCGGTACGCTTAGTGGAACAATCACCGGCGCCAAAGGCGCGTCTCCGGTTGGTGGAATGTTGATCCTGTTTCAGGAACCAATTGGCGAGCGGGTGAATGGTGTTGTGTTGCGAATCAGTCATCCAGACCAGGAAGGCGGTTTCACTTTGCCGGGGCTCGCGGCAGGCAAGTATCGGGCGGTGGTCTTGACGGAAGAGGAAGGACCGCTGCATCGTGATTCGAACTACCTTCGCAAGAGGGCTGTGGCTGCTCCGGAGGTTGAGATCAGGGCGGGCGAAACGACCAAGGTTACACTGAGCCGTTAAGAGGGCCGCGGGTGGGTTTGCCGATCAAGCGCGCGCAATCGGTTGGCGAGTTGATGAAGTGAATAGTGGCCATGACTGCCATGTCGAACAGCCGCGGGAGGTGGCCTAGTGTGGTGTCCGCGTTAACAATTGAGAGTAGCCGGGAGTTGAAGAAGAGAATTGGGCCACAGATGTACGCAGATAAACGCCGATGGAACAGTACGATCCATGCAGATCACGGTTCATTGGTGTTGATCGCGACTGTAAGGTTTTGTCGCGGACGGAAGACTAGATCCTATTGTCTATTTCGTGAGGGCGCAGATTGACCCCATTCGATCCCAACTGGATCTGGAGTGGGCTGCTCGATGGCAGGGGCGTAGCTCGGGGTGAATTTTGGGGGTGTCCTCTCAATAGGCTTGATCCGCCTGGTAGGAATGCAGTGAGAGCGTTTTGAGGTTCTTGCCGATGCCGAGTCCCGATTCCGTCAAGAACCTGTAGGCAGCAGTGAGAAGCCATCAACTCCTGATGTGAATGTGTATACTGTTCGATAGGTATACACATCGTGCGAACGAACATCGTGATCGACGACAAGCTGATGCGCGATGCGTTGCGCGCCACCGGGATGAAAACGAAGCGCGAAGCAGTGGAAGAGGGCCTGCGAACGTTGGTGCGTCTCAAGCGCCAGGAGGAGATTCGCAAAGTTCGTGGCAAACTGGCCTGGCGCGGCGATTTGGATGATATGAGGACCGATCGTTGATCCTTGTCGATTCCAGTGTGTGGGTGGATTACTTCCGGGGCACCATCACGGCGCAGACAGACAAGTTGGATAGCCTCCTTGGCCGCGAACCTCTGGCCATCGGCGATCTGATCCTTGCGGAGGTGCTGCAGGGCTTCGACAGCGAACGGGATTTCAAGGCAGCACAGAGGCTGCTCACGTCACTGCTGATCGTGGAGATCGGCGGGCGCGAGATTGCCGTCCAGGCAGCCAGGAATTATCGCCTCCTGCGAAGACACGGCGTCACTGTTCGTAAGACGATTGACACCATGATTGCAACTCGTTGCATTGAGAGCGGGTTCGATTTGCTTCACAGCGACCGGGATTTCGATGCCTTCGCTGCATATCTCGGGCTCAGAGTCGTTTAGTGTGAGGGTTGGGGGTGCGCTACGGAACCGGGGCGGTTAGGCCGTTTTGGCGGAGGATGGCGGCGCCGGGGGCGGAGGTGAGGAAGTCGAGGAAGCGGGCGGCCAGGGTTTGTTGACGGGTGGCGGTGGTGATGGCGGCGGCTTGGAGGATGGGCTGATGGAGGTTTTCGGGGAGTAGGGCGCCTTTGCCTTGGAGAAGGGTGTGGCTGGTGAGGACGGCGTCGGCGTTGCCGGATTCGGCGTATTGGAGGGCCTGGCGGACGTTTTCGGCGTAGACGATTTTGGGCTCCAGGAGCTTCCAGAGGCCGGCTTTTTCGAGGGCCTGCTGGGCGGCGACGCCGTAAGGGGCGTGCTTGGGGTTGGGGATGGCGATGTGGCGGATTTTGGGGTCGCGGAGTTCGTTGAGGGTTTTTTGCGGGTAGAGGGCGAGGCGGCCTTTGGCGTAGAGGCGGATGGAGTCGGGGCGGACGGCGGATTGGCTGGCGAGCGAGTCGATGTAGGCGCGGTTGGCGCTGAGGAAGAGGTCGAAGGGGGCGCCGTTGGCGATCTGGCGGGCGAGCATGCCGGAGGAACCGGTGGTGAAACGGATGGTGTGGCCGGTGGCTTGGCGGAAGGCGGCGGTGAGGGCGGGTTGAGCGGGGGCGAGGTCGGAGGCGCAGGCGATTAAGAGTTCAGCGGCTGAGGTAGGGGTTGCGAAGGCAAGCAGAAGGAGAGCGTGCCGCATAAGGGTGAGTGTAGCAGAAGCAGACTTGACAATAAGGCACTAAACTAAGATACTGGTAACGAGCGCAACGTAGCGCGACTAAGTTTTGATTTGAGCGGGGAGGCGAACGCAGGAACACATATGAGCAAAATTATCGGAATCGACCTAGGAACGACGAATTCGGTTGTGGCCGTGATGGAAGGCGGGCAGCCGGTGGTGATCCCGAACCAGGAAGGCGGGCGGACGACGCCGTCGGTGGCGGGATTCACGAAGAGCGGGGAGCGGCTGGTGGGCCAGGTGGCCAAGCGCCAGGCGATCACGAACCCGGAAAACACGATCTACTCGGTGAAGCGCTTCATGGGACGCCGTTTCAATGAAGTGAGCGAGGAAACGAAGCTGGTTCCTTACAAGATTGCGCCGGGGGACAATGGCGACGCGCGGGTGGACATTTCGGGCAAGAAGATGTCTCCGCCGGAGATTTCGGCGCTGGTGCTGAAGAAGCTGAAGGAAGCCGCCGAAGCCTACCTCGGCGAGAAGGTGACCAAGGCCGTGATCACGGTGCCGGCGTACTTCAACGACGCGCAGCGGCAGGCGACGAAGGATGCGGGGCAGATTGCCGGGCTTGAGGTGATGCGCATCATCAACGAGCCGACGGCGGCGGCGCTCGCTTACGGTTTGGATAAGAAGAAGGACGAGACCATTGCCGTGTTCGACTTCGGTGGGGGTACGTTCGATATCTCCATTCTGGAAGTGGGCGATGGCGTGGTGGAAGTGAAGGCCACCAACGGCGATACGCACCTGGGCGGCGACAACATCGACCAGCGGATCATCGACTGGATGGTGACGGAGTTCAAGCGCGAAGCGGGGATTGACGTATCCAATGACCAGATGGCGCTGCAGCGGCTGAAGGAAGCGGCGGAGAAGGCGAAGATTGAGCTGTCGACGCTGCTGGAGACCGAGATCAACCTGCCGTTTTTGACCGCGGATGCGAGCGGGCCGAAGCACCTGCAGATGAAGCTGACGCGGGCTCGGTTTGAGCAGATGGTGGACGATATTCTGAAGCGCTGCTTCGGGCCGTGCGAACGGGCGATGCATGACGCGGGGATGAATCCATCGCAGATTGAGGAAGTGGTTCTGGTGGGCGGGTCGACGCGTATTCCGAAGATCCAGCAAATGGTGCGGGAGTTCTTCGGGAAGGATCCGAACAAGAGCGTCAATCCGGACGAGGTTGTGGCTGTGGGCGCGGCCGTGCAGGGCGGCGTTCTGGCCGGTGAAGTGAAGGACGTGTTGCTGTTGGACGTGACTCCGCTGTCGCTGGGCATTGAGACGCTGGGCGGCGTGTTCACGAAGCTGATTGAGCGCAACACGACGATTCCGACGCGGAAGAGCGAAGTATTTTCGACGGCGTCGGACAATCAGACGTCGGTGGAGATCAAGGTGTACCAGGGCGAGCGCGCGATGGCTCGGGATAACCGGCTGCTGGGCGTATTCCAACTGGTGGGCATTCCGCCGGCTCCGCGCGGGATTCCGCAGGTGGAAGTGACATTCGATATCGATGCTAACGGTATCTTGAACGTGACGGCGAAGGACCGGGCGACGAACAACGAGCAGAAGATCACGATCACGTCGAGCTCGGGTTTGAGCAAGGACGAAGTGGACAAGATGGCGACGGACGCCAAGTCGCATGAGGCGGACGACCGGAAGCGGCGCGAGGAGATTGAATCGCGGAACCGGGCTGATGCCATGGTCTACAACGTGGAGAAGATGCTGCGCGAGCATGGGTCGAAGATCAGCGAGGCGGACAAGAAGAATGTCGAAGCCGCGCTGGAGGAGACGAAGAAGGTGAGCGCGAGCGGCTCGGCGGAGCAGATCAATGCGGCGCTGGACAAGTTGACCACGGCGAGCCACAAGTTGGCCGAGGCGATGTATAGCGCGGCTGGTGCTGCCGGCGGACCTGGCGGGGCGGGTGCGCCTCCGCCTCCGGGCGCGGGTCCGGCGGGCGATGGCGGCAAACCGAAGGACAACGTGGTGGATGCCGAGTTCGTTGACGTCGATGATAAGAAGTAACTGCTGGTTTTGAAAGAAGGGCGGCGTGCTTTTTGGGTGCGCCGCCTTTTTTGAATGTGGAGGCGCGGATGGCATCGAAGAACGATTACTACAAGACGCTCGGGGTGGATCGGGGCTCGAACACCGAGGAGATTCGCAAGGCCTACCGCCGTTTGGCTCGCAAGTATCACCCGGATTTGAATCCCGGCGATAAGGCTTCGGAGGACAAATTCAAGAATGTTCAGGAAGCCTATGATGTATTAAGCGATGATAAAAAGCGGCAAATGTACGACCGGTTTGGATTTTATTCGGACCAGGGATTTCCGCAGCAGGGAGGGCAGGGGCAGCCGGGGGGATTCGGGTTTGGGGGATTTGATTTTGGGGATATTTTCGGGCAAGCCGGCGGGGGCGCGGGTGGGCCTCATGCGGGCGCGCGCGGCGGGATGGGTGGCGGGATGGGCGGGCATGGGGAGGAAGACAGCGGGTTTGGGAATTTATTCAGCCAGTTTTTCAATCGCGGGAAGCAGAAGACGCGGCGGCCGGAGCGCGGTCAGGATCTGGAGTATGCGCTGAATATCGACTTCTGGCAGTCGATTAAGGGGACGCAGGTGCGGTTGACGATCAACCGGCAGGAGACGTGCGGGGCGTGTAATGGCTCGGGGAGCGCGGGCGGGGCGACGGTGGTGTGTCCGGAGTGTAACGGGTCGGGGAGTGTGACGCAGATGGCGGGGGCGATGAAGTTCAGTTTGACGTGCAACCGGTGTGGGGGATCGGGCAAGGCGGTGAACGCGTGCCAGGTTTGTATGGGGGAAGGGCGGACGGCGCAACCGGAAGCGGTGGAAGTGCGGATCCCGCAGGGGGCGCGGAACGGGTCGCGGCTGAGGGTGGCGGGGAAGGGAAGCGCGGGCGTGATGGGGGCTCCGGCGGGGGATTTGTACATCACGATCCGGGTGGAGGAGCATCGGTTCTTTCATCGTGACGGAGACGATATTCTGATTCAGGTGCCGATTTCGATGAGCGAGGCCTATTTAGGGGGTAAGGTGGAAGTGCCGACGGTGGATGGGCGGGCGCTGTTGAAGGTTCCTCCGGGGACGCAGACGGGGCAGAAGTTCCGGTTGCGGGAGAAGGGCGTGTATAACGCAAGGACGAACACGCGGGGGGACCAGATTGTGGAAGTGCAGATTGCGGTGCCGAAGACGCAGGACGAGCATACGCGGGAGATATTCCGGCAGTTGGCGGCGCTGCATCCGGACGATCCGCGGGCCGAGATCTGGAAAGAGGCATAGGGCGATGGCGAAAAAGCGTTCCAAGGGCGTGTACATGATCAGCTCGGTGAGCGAGCAGTACGGGATTCATCCGCAGACGCTGCGGTTGTATGAGCGCGAGGGATTGCTGACGCCGTCGCGGTCGGATGGGAATACGCGGCTGTACACGGATGAGGATTTGGAACGGCTGGAAGTGATCTTGCAATTGACGCGGGAATTGGGTGTGAATTTGGCGGGGGTGGAGATTATTTTGAATATGCGGGATAAGATGGCGGCGATGCAGGCGCAGATTGAGGAATTTGTGACACGGCTGAATGTGGAGCTGGCGAATCAGCCGGTGGTGGGGGAGAGTGGGCGGGGCGGAGTGGGGTTGATTCCGGTGGTGCGGGGGGTGGTGGTGAAGAAGGGGTGAGTTCAGATGGCGATACAGGATGAGCAACTGCTTCTGTTTGTTGCCCATGAGCTTGTTCGGATGATCCGGGCCGACAATTGGACGGGTTCGGATGTCCTGAGTCTCATCGTGCTGCTTCGAAAGATCGCCGAGATCGAGGCCGATTCCAGTAACGACGGGAGGCGGTTGAGGTTCTATCTGGACCTGCCGCTTCATCACCGTATGGATAGGGAGCTGGCGCAGAGATTCCTTGATGAGATTGAAAAGAACGTGGGAGTCGTAATCCAGGCGGCAAGAGCTGGTCAGCCAAGGTCGATCGATGCAGAAAACAAACTTGGGTCTCTCCTTTCTTTTTCGGAGTTCCGGCGCCTTCTTACTCGGTTCTTATCTGAGAAAAGTCTATTGCCGCGGTTCCTTACAGATGAACGATGGGTCCGATTCGTTGTTGGGTATGCGGGGTTGATTGGGCAGTCAGGGGTAACCATCATCAACGACAAGGACCAAAGCGCTGTTATTGAAGCGCAAGTCTCCGCTCTGTCTGTTGACGACGACCAGGGGACCATTAGTTGGGAATGGACTTTCAAAATGCGAAACGGAGATATCGGCTACCTCATTCCCAGACTCGATTTGACCAAGTTGGTGGAGACTAGAGAAATGCACGTGTTCCACACCGCTCCGGAAGCCGCCGACGCTGCTTCATCAGTGTGATCTCAGGCGGCGTCGTCGAGGCGCATGGTAATGCGTTTGCCGAGCGCGGCTAGCGCGGCGGCGAGTTTTTGGGTTTTGCTGGCGTGATCGGGGTCGAGGAGGCGGCGGACGACGGTTTCGCGGACTCCCAGCCGGCGGGCGAGTTCGGAGTTGGAGATGCGCTGGTCTTCAAGAGCGAAGTGGATGGCGAGTTTGGGGGCGAGCCAAACGGGGACAGGGATTGGTGTGGTCCCTTTTCGCATCGGGGATGGGCGAGGGAGCGGTTCGCTTTCAGCCATGCGGACGGCCAGTGTGCTGCCGAGACAGTCCTCCGCTTCGGTGAGTGCTTCGGTGCGGGTGGCACCGTCGGTGTGAGCCTCAGGAAGGTCGGGAAAATGGACAACCCAGCGGCCATCGCAGTCGCGGCGGAAGCGGGCGGGATAGACGAAGTCCATGTTAGAGCTCCTTTGGGTCGACTCCTAGATCCTTGCACATGGCGTGAAGAAGTCCAGTGCCCATCGGATCCTTTAGCGTGGTGAATCGCCCGCCAAAATAGATGCGGGAATGACTACCTTTGCCGTGGACGGAGAGATGGACCGTGGTTCCTTTTTGTGCTGCCAACTTGCGAAGCTTGCGGAGGAACTCACTTCCCTTCACATAACTGATGTTCGCACAGATGTGTGCGTGTGGCAAGAAGCGCAGGGCAGTTGTAAGGGTGGAAGTTTGCTGCTGTGGAGGCCTCCCGGCCTCCACTCGTGCCGGCCTGGAGGCCGCACGCACTTAGGCTTCGGCGTTGACGCGGTCGCGGAGGGCTTTCATGTAGCCGAGGGTGTAGGCGTAATTGGCCTGGGGATACATGGCGCCGCCGCCGGGGACGTGGTCGGGGATCGTGATGCCGGTGAAGTTCACCTGCTTCAGGGCCTTCATCACTTTGTACATGTCGAGGTAGCCGTTCTCGATGAAGGTTTCGCGGAATTTGGGTAATGGGGCGCTGACGTTGCGGAAGTGAATCTTGAAGAGCTTCTTGCGCTGGCCGAAACTGAGCGCGGCTTCCACCGGATCCTTGACCATGCCTTTGCCGCCTTCGCCCCAGGTGCCGACACAGAGACAGGCTCCGAAGTTGGGACTGTTGGCGATTTCGAAGGCGCGCTCGTAGGCGTTGTAGTTGGTGAAGATGCGGGCTACGCCGCCGAGCGGGGAGACGGGCGGGTCGTCGGGATGGAGTCCGATGTTCACCTTGGCTTTTTCGGCGACGGGGATGACGGCGCGGATGAAGGTGGTGAAGGTTTTCCAGATGTGCTCGGCGGGGTACTCTTTGTCGAAGGAGTTGGGGAGTTTGCGGGCGACGGCGACGTCGAATTCGCGCGTGGGCGAGTTGCGCGTGGCGCCCATGGCGGTGGCGTAGAAGCCGGGTATGGGCTGGTTTTTGATGTTCGACATGTGCGCGTAGGTGGTGTAGGGGATGCCCGCGCGGCCGAGGTTGGTGAGGTACTCCTTGTATTGCGCGATTTTGGTTTCGACGCCGCTGGCGCCGAGGACCATGGTCGGGTCGCAATGGAGATCGATCATGCCGATGTTGTAGAGCTTGACGCCGTGGGCTTCGAGCTTTTTGCGCATGCCGATCATCCAGTCGGCGTTGTTGTTGGCGAGGGAAGTCCAGATGGAGACGGCTTCAATGCCGTTGTGGGCGAGGAGATTGAAGTCCTCTTCCTTGGGGCGGTCGGTGAAGGACATGCCGACCATGATGCCCGGGGTTTTCGTTTGCGAATGAGCGTGTTTGAGGAGGCCCGCCGCGATGGCAGCGGACCCCAGTCTGATCAGATTGCGGCGATTCATTGGCATTTTCCTTAGAACAGAATGCGGACGCCGAATTGGATGTTGCGCGGGTTGGAGCCGGAGATGATGCGGCCGAAGTCCTGGTTGGTGACGTCGGTGGTCTGGTTGCGCGCTTCGAAGAAGGGGCTGTTGGTGAGGTTGAAGATTTCGGCGCGGAACTGGACGTTGTAGCGCTCGCGGAAGCGGGTGTTTTTGAAGAGCGACATGTCGACGCTCTTGCGGCCGGGGCCGCGGAGGTCGGGCTGGGTGAGCGAATCGGTGGGCACGGTGTAGGGGCGTGCGCGGCGGAAGGCGGTGGTGTCGAACCAGCGGTCGAGGGTTTGGCCGCTGTCGAGGACGCCGCTCTTGAGGCGGTCGGCGCGCCCGTTGGTGTACTGGAAGTTGAAGAGGTTGGTGTCGTCGGGAGCGGTGATGAGGATGGGCCGGCCGGATTGGAAGATGGTGATGCCGTTCCATTGCCAGCCGCCGAGGATGTGATTGGCGATGCCGGTGTTGGCCCAGCGCTTGCCTTTGCCGAAGGGGAGATCGTAGACGTGGCTGATGACGATGCGGTGGGGGAGGTCATTGGCTTCGAGTCCGCGATTGTAGGCGACGTTGTAGAGGGCGTTGGAGGGGCCGACGACCCAGGTATTGGAATCGCCGCCGATGTCGGAGATGGTTTTCGAGAGGGTGTAGCCGACGGACATGGTGAGGCCGTTGGTGTAGCTCTTTTCAAAGCGCGCGGTCATGGACTGGTAGTGCGAATCGCCGTAGTTGGCGCGGATGTGGAGCACATCCTGATAGTGCGGGAAGGGGCGCAGGAGCTGGCGGCGCTGGACGGTGGGGAAGCTGAGTGCGCCGACGGTGACTTTACCGAAGTAGGGATTCGGCACGGCATCGAGGAGGCGCGTGCCCCACTGTTCGAGCAGCAGCGGGTCGTTGGCGTTGTCCTGGCGATTCCAGAACAGGTGCGTGATCTTGCTGCCGACGTAGGCGACTTCAGCGATCATTGTCGGCGAGAGCTCATGCTGGATGCCGAAGTTCCAGTTGCCGAGGTAGGCGAGCGGGTGATTTTTCACGTCGACGCGGATGTTCTGTCCGGCGAAGGTGGTCTGACCTTTCTGCGGATAGGTGAAGCCGCCGGCGAAGGGATCGGTCCAGGAGCCGTTGACGGGAGGCGTGAAGGGGATGGGGTTGGGTGCGCCGAGAGTGATGAAGTTGGAGACGAAGGTGCCGGAACCGAAGTCGGTGGCGGCGGCGTTGAGGCCGTTGTTGGCGGCGTTGAAGATGGCGCCGCCGGCGCGGATCACGGTCTTGTTGGCGACGCGATAGGCGAGGCCGACGCGGGGGCCGAAGGTTTTGTAGTTGGGGCTGGTGTGGTAGCCGCCCTCGGGCACCCATTTGAAGACGCCCTTGCCGCCGGTGACGGGTTCGGTTTCGTAGGGATCGATGTAGCCGATGTTGCCCCACTTTTCGGCGTAGGGGGAAGTGTATTCGTAGCGGAAGCCGAGATTGAGGGTGAGACGGGAGGTGATGCGCCAATCGTCCTGGATGTAGGCGGCCTTGTAGCGCTGGTAGAGGAACATGCGCGGGGTGAAGGTGAGCGTGCCTGCTTGGGGGACGCCGAGCAGAAGGCTGGCGAAGCCGTGGCCGCTGTTGGCGGCGGAGACGGAGGGATCGGGACCCTGGACGTAGGTGCGATCGAAGAAATACTGGCCGGCGGAGAACTGCGAGTTGTAAGCGTTCATGCGCAGGAGTTGGTGATCGGTGCCGAAGCGGACTTTGTGTTTTCCGGAGATGTAGGTGAAGTGATACTGGCCATGCCAGGTGTCCTGCGGGGCGAGAGTCTTGGTGGCGCCGCCGAGCTGGCCGACTTCATCGGCGCCGAAGGTGGAGACGACGAGGCCGGAGCCGGAGTTGTACTGTTGCACGGTGATCTGCGGGAACTGCTGATAGAGGACGTTGCTGGTGACCTTTTGCGTGAATCCGAGCGAAGCCATGTCGAAGCCTTCACTCACGGGGTAAGTATTGAACTGGAGGCGCGTGTAGGAGAATCGGCCTTCGCCGAGCAGCTTTTCGGTCCATGTTGAGGTCATGCTGATGAGTCCCGTGCGGGTGGGGTTGGAAGAGATGGCGCGGGCGGGGAAGGCTTTTTCGGCGAGCGTGGATTGCGAGTTGTTTTGCGATCCGCCGAAGCGTCCGAAGAGGCGGTGCTTCTGGCTGAAGTAATGGTCGATGCGGGCGAACCACATATCGACGTCCTGAATGTTCTTGCCGGCGAGGAAGTAGTTGCGGACACCGACGGGGCCTTCCCCGGCGCGGTTGGCGGTGGGCCAATAGCCGACGACGTTTTTGGAGATGGGGTGAATGCGATTGTCGGGGATGCGATTGCCGGGGAAAGCATCGCGAACGAACTTGCCGGGATTGTTGGGATCGGCGCGGCTGGTGAGGTAATCGTAGACGACGACCTGGCGGCCGGTGGGATCGAGGGTGCGGGAGAAGTCGCCTGCTTTCTGTTCAGCGGTGGGGACGGTGGAGAGGAATTGATCGGGGGTGCCGGCGCGGACGGCTTCGTAGTTGGCGAAGAAGAAGGTTTTTTCGCGTTTGATGCGGCCGCCGAGAGCAGCGCCGTAGTTGTTGTTCTGGAAGAGCGATTTGGGGACGCGGGTGCGATTGTTGCTCCAGGAATTGGCGTTGAGATGGTCGTTGCGGAGGAACTCGTAGACGACGCCGTGGAAGTTATTGGTGCCGGATTTGGTGGCGACGTTGACGACGCCGCCGCCGGAGCGGCCGAATTCGGCGGAATAGGTGGCGGTTTCGACTTTGAATTCCTCGATGGACTCGATGGGGACGGAGTAGGCCTGGCCGCCGCTGGTGAAGCCGCGGGATTCGCCGCCGTCCATGAGCACGGCGTTTTGCATGGCGAGGCCGCCGGAGATACGGGAGTTGGTGGCGGAGCCGATGGCGCCGGCGCCGTTGCCGCCCTGTGCGGAAGTGGGGATGACGCCGGGAGCGAGGGAAGCGAGGTTGAGGGGGTTACGGCCGAGCATGGGGAGCTCGACGACTTTGCGCGCTTCGACGACTTTGCTGAGACCGGAGGTTTGCACTTCGAGTTGTACGGCGGAGGCTTCGACCTGCACGGATTCGGTGACTGCGCCGACTTCGAGTTGGGCGTCGAGAGTGACCGTGGTGCCGGTGGCAAGTGGAATGTTAGTAACGCGCTTGGATTTGAAGCCCTGGGCTTCAACGTTGAGATCGTAGCCGCCGGGGTTAAGGGCGGGGAAGACGTAGATGCCGGCGGTGTTGGCTTTGACGGATGTGGAGATGTTTGTGCTGGTGTTGCGGAGCGTGACGCTGGCTCCGGCGATGACGCCACCGGAGGTATCTGTGACCGTGCCGGTGATGGTGCCACGTTCGCCCTGTGCGAAGACGGGGAGCGAGACGAGGCTCAGGATCGTGATGGAGAAAAGTGTTCGAAGCACCGGGGCAATATATCAAAGGATGAAGTGCGGTGCAAGAGATTGAAATGTCAGATTTTCGCGGGATTGCGGGGTTGTATGCTTTGTTTGGCCAAGGCAGACACCGGATGCGCCAGACTGAGGCGAATTGTACGGTTGGTTCGTAACAAACGAGCGAGGTCTACGGCTTCCGATTCCAGAAGGAAGGTTGCAGTGAGGCCGAGTTTTCTGCGCACGGAAGTTTCGGTGAGGTGATTTCGGGAAGCAACGATTACGGCAGTCTTGAATTCAAATTTCAAGCGCTTCAATGCGGCGATCTCTTCCACCAGCCCTGTGGATACGTCTCTGGAATCGAGGACGATGAGCGCGGACATTTTCATGGCGTCTTCGACGACGGAGAGCCAGGGACGGCCTGGGACCTGGCGAAGGGTGCGCAACCTGCTGGGAAGATCGAGGACCAAGCGGCGGACATCGGTTTCTATCATGGAGGTGCACTGCATTGGCTGGATGGCCATGGCGAGTTTTCTGTTGAGGGCCGTGGCCTGCACGCTGGAACTGGAGAGCAGCAATATAAGAGGAGGCCAAAGCCGGTTCAGTTCGTTGCAGCAGGAATTGACGACGAGGAAGAGGCCAAGGTGCAACCAATTCCAATCGAGGAAAAGGGCAACGGCGATGAGAGCGAGACCGCATGCACCAGCAATGGCGCTGCGCGGAGTGGAAAAGGGTCCGATACTGCCGGCATAAAGCGGCCGCATGAGGGCCATGAAAGGCCGCAGATTCTGGCGAAATGACTGGGTGTAGCAACGTGCCTGAACAACGGCGACCAATGCCATTTGGATCATGAGGAGGTAGAGAATTCCCTTCACTGCTTTATCGAGTACCGTTCCGGAGATGGCTTGTGATGTTGGAAGTAGGATCAGGAGATAAAGAGCGAGGGATGCGGTGGCGCCGGCAGGGCTGGACGGTTTGGAATTGTATTGGCGCTGGAGGTTCAGGCCGTCCACTCGCAATTCCTGTTCTCTATCGACAAATGGCTCATTGCGGCGGTTCTTGAGATATTCCACAATGAGCGCTCGCGGCAAAGGGCGCTGCGTCTTCCAATGAAAGAGAACGAACTCCAATGGTGCGTTGTAGCCCAACAGGGCCGAGGGGAGCCACAGATTGTTGACCAACTCGCCGTACCCATTGGAAACGAACTCGATGTACAGTTGGGTGAGTGTGTTCGCGTCCGCGCCATAGTGGGCGGCGATTTGCCGTAAAACGGAGTTGGACATGATCAGCCTGGCCAGTCTTTCCACCAGCCCCTGGCGGCGCTTGGCGTCAACAAATGCGAGCTGCGAACTGAGCCACGCAAAGCGCTGGGTAAAGATAAAAAGCTCAAAAAATCTCCAAATGCGCCAGAGGAAAAACATCGTTTGCACAGTGTACTCCGGCGGCTTCGCTACATGCGAGGAATTCGACCGCTTGCTGACGCGCGCGGCTCAGTAGGTTAGCGATAGGGGGCGATGTTGAAGGCGCCTTGCTCGTAGGTGAACGTGGCGAAGCCGGTGTTGGGGGCGGTGAAGCGGCCGGCGGAGGTGGCGGGGATGGTGATGACTCCGAGGATGCCTCCGGGGAAGGTGTCGTTGCCATCGACGATGTCGGTGGATGCGGGGAGGTTGGAGAGTATCCAGGAAGGGACGGTGAATTTGCCGGCGGAGACCGCTTCGAGGCAGGCGAAGGCGGCGGTGATGCCGTTGCCTTGCGCGAGGCCTACGATCATGACGAATTCTTTGCCGGCCGTGCCGCCGGTCCAGGTGACGGTGAGATCTTCGTTGCGATTGATGGCGTTGAGGGCGGCTCGATTGGTCCATTGGATGGGCGGGGGAAGAGTGAGGGCGGCTTTCCAAGTGCCGCTGTCGACGGTGTAGTCGCCTGGGACGAAGGGGCGTGGGGAATTCTGGTAATAATCCGGGGGCGTGAGTTGGAGATTCCCCGAGGGGCCGGAAAAGGCGAGGGAGGGGCCGGGGTTGAAGCGTTGGAAGGGGGCCGGGTCGGGCGAGATGTCCAGACCCTCCTTCGCTGTGGATACGGGGGTGACCGTGCAAGTTCCCTGGGGAGGGACGGCGAGACCGCTGCGGACGCCGATGTCGGCGGTAGCGGCGGAGAAAGAGGCGTAGAGATCGCTTTTGTTGTAGCGGGCAAAGCGGACGCCGATTTCGCTGTCGGCTTCGCCATTGAATTCGAGGCGGTTGAGTTGGATGACACCGACGCTGAGTGAGCCGGTACGCTCGGCGGATTCGATATCGGAGGAGGAAAGGCCAGTGGGGTCGGAGCAGGGGGCGCCATCGGCGGAGATGGAGATGCCGGGGATGTTGCTGAGGGCGCCTCCGGCACGGACGGCGATGGGGACATAGCAGCCGGTGGGGACGTCTTGCGGGAGTTGGAAGAGGATGAAGTCGGCGCCTTCCTGGCCGCGGACTTTGGCGAGGACTTTCGCGGCTTTGTGACCCACGATGACTTCGGCCTCGACGTTGAGTTCGAGGAGGAGCGGCTTGGTTTCGTCGGCGTCGACGGGGCCGAGGCCGGTGGCCATCACGACCATGTGCTGGCCGGGGCGGGCAGGGTTGCTCATTGTGTTGAAGACCTGGATGAGGGCCTCGCTCGGTGGCGACAGGGGAATGCCTGGCGGGACGTTCCAGGCGATGGCGGTGCCGTAACCGGTCTCCGTATTGCTGCGGATGCCGGGTGAGATTTCCACGATGGTGAGGGGGACGGGGTTGGCGCTACGGCCGTTGTAGGTGAGTGTGAGAGTGGCTTCGCCGGCAGGTGTGTTGGAAGGGACGACAGCGGTGACGAGGTTGGCTTCGGCGGACACGGGGATGGCGCGGGTTACGGTGTCGCCGGAACGGATCTCGATGGTGATGCCGGAGGGAGGTTGGGCGCGGTTGGCTGGGCCGATGTTCTTGCCTGTGATGGCGATGTAGGATCCGCGGGCGATGCCGGAGTTTGTTGCGCCATAGGGGGAATTGCTGAAGCGGTTGGTGACGGCAGTGAGTTCGATGGGGGCGATGACGGGGGGATCGAAGACGACAGCAGCGCCACGGCCGACGCCGGCGCCAGTGGGTACGGGGCGGCCGACTGAGGTGAGGGCTCCTGAGGTGGGGGCGATGGACCAGGTGGCGAGCAGGCTGGATTGGTTGCTGGTGGCGAAGAAGAATTTGCCGGCCGGATCGAGGATTGCGGAGTTCACGCCGAGGGGAGCGGGGAGATTGATACGGCGGGTGAGCACGCCGGTGGTGGAGATGGCGAAGGTCTGAATCGTGCCAAACCCATCGGTGGCGTAGAGCAAGTTGCCGGTGGAATCGACGACCAGGTTATTGAGGGCTGAATTGGGGAAGAGGAAGGGCGAGCCTGCGACCGGGGTGAGTGCGCCGGTGGTGGCATTGACGGAATAGGCGAGGATGCCGCTTTCCTGGCGCACGGCGGCGAAGAGGAACTTGCCTGCGGAGTCCATGGCCATCCAGGCGACGTTGGCGCGGGCGGGGAAGGGGGAACCTTCGATAGCGGTGAGGGCTCCGCCGGCGCCGATGGAGTAGGCGGCGATCTGGCCGGCGGTGGCAGCCGCGGCATAAACGAATTTGCCGTTGGGGTGGGCCAGGGTGGAGGAGAGAGAGGCTGGGGCGGAGAAGGGGGAGCCGGGGACAGGGGTCAGGGCGCCTGTTGTGGCGTCGATAGTGAAGGAGGCGAAGGTACTCGATCCATTGTTGACTGCGCCATGAGCGACGAAGGCGAAGTTGCCGGAGGGATCGATGGTGACGGCTGAGGGGCCGCTTCCGGGGACGAGAGGAGAGCGGCTGGCGAGGGTGAGCGCGGCGGTGGCGGGATCGATGGAATAGGAAGCGAGGTTGGGCGTGTTGCTGGGGTTCCCGCCGCTGACGATAAGGGCGAATTTGCGCGAAGGGTGGATGGCGACGGATACGGGCGCGCCTCCGGCGTCTTTGCGCGGGAGTTCGTAGAGCGCCGCAGTCTGCTGATCGTAGATGAAGGTGGAAATGGTTCCTTCGGTCTGGTTCGGGACATAGAGCACCTGCGCCATCAGGCAGGGGGAAACGAGGAGTGCGAGTGTGAGTTGCCGGAACATAGCCTTGTTCCGGTAAGGATAAGGAATGGCTTGGGGATGTTGAAGTTTCGGTTTGGCGGTGTAACGTTACACAAGCGGGGTTACATGGGGTTATCCGCAGTGAGGCGAACGAGTTGGAGGTCGCTCGAAAGTTCGCTCAAGGTGAGGATGGCGCGGCCGGGAACGATGGAGAGCCCGATGTTGCGGGTGTTGCGTTCGGAGTAAGAGACGGGGGTGAGGGCGGCGTTGCGGAAGGAGTGTATCAACTCGGGGCCGTGCTGCGGCTTATGAGTTGGGGTGAGGGGCTGACGCCAGAGATCGCGCGAGCCGTTGCGATTGGAGAGGAAGTAGAGGGATGTGCTGTCGGGGCTCCAGGCGGGCTCGCAATTGAAGCCGGAGGAGGTGACGGGGATCCATTCGTTTTCGGGGATGGGGGCGATACCGCGGAAGGGGGCGATGAAGATCTGGCGCCCGTCGACGCCTTTGTCGAGTTCGAAGGCGAGCCAGTGGGAATCGGGAGAGATGCGGGCGGCGAGGACTCCGTGATGGGGGTGGGTGAGGATGTCTTGTTTGGAGTGGGAGCGGGTATCGAGGATGGCGATGCGGGGAATGCGGCTGCCGGTTTCGTAGGCGACGAATGTGGATTGGGGTGAGACGGAGGTGGGGGTGCCGCAGTCTTCGCAGGCGACTTCGAGGGCGCCGGTGGCGGTGTGGATGGAGTGGATGGCCTGGCGCTGGGGCGGGGGGCCGGCGAGGGTTCGGAAGTAGACTTTTGAGCTGTCGGGGGCGGCGCGTGGGGAGGTGAGGTTGGGGAATTGGTAAAGCAGGGATTCGACTCCGGAGACGGTGTCTTTGCGCCAAAGCTGGGTGATGGCGGGAGCGGTGGTGGTGTAAAAAACGAAACGGCCGTTGGAGGAGGTGGTGGCGGAGAACTGGTCGGACGGGTCGTTGGTGAGGCGGCGGGGCGTGCCGGAATCGAGCGCGATTTCCCAGATATCGAGGTTGGTGGCGAGAGTGGCGAAGGCGAGTTGATTGCCGCTGATGGCGGGGTTGTCGGCGGAAAGGGCGGGGTCGTGGAGGGCGATGGGCTCACCGGCGGGTTGGTAGGTGGTGGAGAGCGGGAGGTTGTAGACGGCGGAGCGACCGTTGTGGAGGCCGGAGAAGATGAGGCTTCCGGGGAGGAGGCGGAAGGAAGTAGCCGGGAAGATGCGCGTGTGGAGGGAGATGCCGCGTTGGGCGAGGAAAGGGAGAATGCCGGTTTTGTGATGGGGCTGAGTGGGGGCGCCGGTGGAGACGATCCAGAGATCGTGCTCCATGTTGGGGACGTTGGTGCGGAGGGTGCCGCAGAGTAGGATGCGGCCGCCGGGGGTCCACTGGGGGGTGTGGGCGTCGTCGAAATCTGGGGCGATGGGGATGGGCTCACGGTCGTGGCGACCGGGTGTGATGCCGCTTTTGAAGACTTTGCTGAATGCGCCGGGTTTGCCTTCCTGCCAGTAGAGGATGAACTGGCTGTCGGGGGAAAAGCGCGGGGAGCGGGCATCGGCGACGACCAGGAGCTCTTCGCCTCCGGCGGCGGGTTGCTGGTAGATGGCTCCGCCGAGGCGGGCGGAACGGTAGGCGATCCAGCGGCCGTCGGGGCTGATGTCGAGATCGAATGCATCGGAGTCAGGCGGGGTGAGGGAGACGGCTGCGGCGCCGTCCCATTGTTGACGCCAGATGCGGAAGGGGCCTTGGCCACGGTTGGAGGCGAAGTAGATTTCTTTGCCGTTTGGGGCGAGGGCGGGGAAGAAGAGGACTTCCTGCGGGAGGGAGAGACGGCGGATGGTGGGGTGTTCGATGGCGAGGCCGATGTGCGCGTTGCCGACGGAGCGGAAGAGGGAGATGGCGATGAGGGCTACGAGCGCGATTGCCGGGAGGATGAGATAGAGGTTGGGGCGGCGTGGGGGTGTTGGCGGGGGATGAGGCCGGCGGTATTCGAAGATGGGGAGGTAGGCTCCGGGGGAGAGGGTGATGAGGATGGTGTCGGCTTCGGTGGCCGTTTCGTAGTAGGCGGCGAGGCGGTTGCGGAGGCGGTTGACTTCGACGCGGACGAGGGAGTCGATGCGAGGATCGAAGGATTTGTCGCGGCCGAAGACGTCGATGGCGATGGGGTATTCCTTGAGTTGATCGAGGCGGTTGTCGAGGGCGGATTGAACGAGGTAGGAGAGGAGTTGGGAGGAGCGGTGGGCGCGGGCGAAGGAGGGGGCGGCGAGGATGCGCGCGAGTTGGGCTTGGATTTCGGCGGGCGGGAAATCCTGGCCGGGTTGGGGCATGGGGATTTTTCGATTATATGCCTATGGGGCTGGGGAAATTAATAGATGCAGGACAGGGTCGGAAAAGGCAATGCACCGATTCGGGCCGATGCCGACCGATATCCACCGATGTCTCAAGGAGGATTCAGCAGGCTATCCACGAAAGTTGTGGCTGCCCGGCGGTGTTGCATCAAGGTTGGCGCGAGCGAATACTGATGACTTCCTTTAAGGTGCGGTGGAAGAGATGGCCGGAGGCAAAGCTGGGGGTGTTGAGGGTCCAGGTGTCGCCGGAGGGGCCGAGGTCGTTGATGGCGAGGATGGCGGTTTGATCGAGGACGGGGGCTTTCGCATTGACTACGTAGGTGATGCCGGGCATGGTGGTGAAGTAGAGGTTGTCGTTGATGGCGATGGGGCTGCCCCAGAAGGCGGGGATTTCCCAGCCGTCGGTGCGGGAACGGGCTTCGGAGGCGACGTCGTGGCCGGCGGAGTTGACGGTGCTGGTGGCGACTGCGAGGCCGTAGATTGGTTTTTCTGGTTCGCCGGGCTTGCGGACGATGGTGACGGGCACTTCGAGGTATTCCACTTTTCCTGATTCGATGTGGATGCGGGCCATGCAGTGGGAAGGGCCGGCGCGGCCGGCGGGTGGGAGGCGATTGCGGCGGTGAGCGGTGGTGGTGAGGAAGTAATGATAGCCGGAGTGGACGATGTTGGCGTGCCAGGCGGGCATGACTCGGATGACCTCGTTGGGAGCCATTTTGTTGCGGGGGGAGAGGTCTTTCACTTCGCGGAGGTTGACTTGTTTGTGGGTGATGTAGGTTTGTTTGGCGGGGTCCCACTGGCGGTAATCGACGTTGCGGATGAGGGATTGTTCTTTGAGAAGGGCGCCGGTGTTGGCGTCGAGGACGAGGTGCGATTCTTCGGGATTGAGGCGGAACCAGTAGGCGTAACGGGCGTCCCAGTGGAGGGTGTAGAGGGCTTGCCAGGTGGGGCCGCCGGTGCTGCCGTCGCCGGCGATGAAACGCCAGAGGGATTTGCCAGGGTTGGCGGGCGCGAGGCTGAGGAGGGAGAGGCCGACGGGGCGCTCGGGGACGTCGTGCCAGCCGCCGCGGCCGGTGAGGATGGCGGGGTCGCCGTTGGCGCGTTTGCCGTAGACGGAGGTGGCGTAGGCGGTGGTGCCGTCTTCGGCGATCCAGAGGGTTTTTCCGGTGCGTTTGTCGATGGCGCGGAGGTAGTTCCAGCCTTGCTTTTCGGGCGGGTTGTTGTCGAGGGGTTCGACGTTGAGGATGGCGTCGCCGGCGAGGATGGGCTCGTGCTGCTTGTTGAAAGGGAAGGGCGGGCCCCAGGGGGTGTATTTGCGGGTCCAGATGGGTTTGCCGTGGAAATCGAAGGCTGCCATGGCGCCGCTGGCGTTGAAGAAGAAGACGTATGTGCCGTCGGTGATGGGGGTGGGGGTGGTGGAGTCACTGTAGGCGTACATCATTGGGCTGGGGACGGCGCCTTCGAGGGTGACGGACCAGAGGAGTTTGCCGGTGCGTGCGTTGAGGCAGTGACCTTGGATGGTGGCGCTGAATTTGGAATCGCCGGGGGGGAAGGTGGTGAGGAAGAGACGGTCGCCCCAGACGGCGATGCCGGATTGGCCGCCGTTGGGGAGCGGGGTGCGCCAGGCGATGTTTTTGTTGAGGGCGACGCTCCAGTGGGTGGGGGCGTTGGGGGGTTGGATGCGCCAGGTGAGGTTGGGTCCGGCGGCTTGGGGCCAGTTCTGGGCCTGGAGGGTCAGGGTGAGGAGGAGAGGGATCAGCATGAGTTCGGCTTAGCGATGGATGGGGATGAAGCGGATCTCCATACCGCTATCAGTCTATTCACAAATTTGTGAAATTGCTAATGGCGGCCGGGCCTGGGAGCGGGAGTGGGTGTGATACTGTGGAGAAATGCGCAATATCACAGTAAGTGTCGATGATGAGACTTACCGGCGAGCCCGGGTGGCGGCGGCGGCGTTGGATACTTCTGTGTCGGCACTGGTGAAAGCCTACTTGCAGCAACTGGCCACGGTGGAGACGGAGAGCGAACGGCTGAAGCGGCAGGAGCGGGAGATTCGGGAAAAGATTTCGAACTTCACGGCTCGCACGCGGTTGAGCCGCGATGAGGTTCATGAGCGGTGAGTCAGTTTCTTGATACGAACGTGTTGCTCTACTCCATCAGTGGAGATCCGCGAGAGTCGGGGAAGCGAGAGCGGGCGATCGCGTTGTTGGAGGATGACTCGAGTGCGATTTCAGTTCAGGTTCTGCAGGAGTTTTACGTGCAGGCGACGCGGGCCAGCCGAGATGATGCGATCCCGCATGAACTGGCTGCGGGTTTGATGGAAGCGTGGACGCGGTTACGGGTGCAGGAGATCAATTTGGAGGTGTTGATGGGGGCACTGCGGATCCGGAGGGAGTATGGGTACTCGTATTGGGATAGCGCCATCCTGTCCGCGGCGGTTGCGCTTGGCTGTGAGCGGGTGTGGACGGAAGACATGGCGCATGGCCAGGTGGTGGAAGGTGTGACTGTTTTGAACCCTTTTCTTTAAATGGTGAGCCGGGCGGGACTCGAACCCGCGACCCTTTGATTAAAAGTCAAATGCTCTACCAACTGAGCTACCGGCCCTCTGGGAATTACACCTGGGGGGAATTTCTATCATAGCATGAGCTTGACCAAGGGTATTGTGCGGGCTCCGTGGCCAGGCCGGCTTTCACTGGGTTTTGCTCGATGTAGATGCGGATCTTGTTGAACTCCCGGCCGTTTCGGATGTGGTGATCATAGGTTTCTTCTTGCCAGAATGGCTGGCCGGTGCGGTTTAGGATTTCGTTCGCTCGTTTGGCTGTGATGCCTTTTAGGGATTGGGTTAGCTTGGGGAGCGGGACTTTGGGCGTGATGAGGAGATGGACGTGGTTTGACATGATTACGTAGGCGTGGAGTTTGTAGTGATTGAGGCGGTAGCCGTTGTAGTGGATGGCTTCTACGATCATGTTGGCTATGTGTGGGTTTTTGAGATGGTGGGGGCCGGTTTGGGAGTGATCGAGGATGTTGTCTATTGCGGCAAAGGCATTGCCTGAGGTTAGGGTTTCTTTGGATGAAAGATGCGCGGGGAGAGTGCCGTGGAGTCGCCAGGTTAGGAAGATGGGATGGCCGATTTCGTGGATGTGCGGGAGATGACGGCGGGATTTGGGCATTTTTTGTTGAGAGGGATGCGGGCCGGGGGGCCCGCCACTACTATGTCGCGCCACCTCAGGCGGTGGCGCTCATCGCCTTCGTTACTGGCTTTGTGGGGACCGCTTGCAGGACGAATGGCTCTCGGAAGCCGGCTAGGACTGGCGATAGTTGCTCCAGGGAGTCGCGGAGTCCCGCTATCGTGTCTATGAATTCACGGTCACGGCGGGAGTCCAGGGCTGCTCTCAGCGCTTGGAATTCGCCCCGGAGTTCGTTTAATGAGTTGTCTAGGGACAGGACTTGGGGTTCGGATTTGGCGGCGGGCACCGTTTTCATGACGATGGGCAGCCATTGGGAACAGACTTCGCGGCGCAGGTCGCCGCGGAGGCGGGCTCCGCGTATCAGGAGCATGGATGACATTAGCGCAAGTAACGCGGAGCCGCCTAGACCGCAGATCGAGAGGCGGGCCAGTTCCATGCGGGCAGCCATGGCGGATTGAAAATTCCACATGGCGAGGACGCTGCCAGAAGCGACGGCGAAGACGGTGCCGGCGAGGAGAGCGATCTCCAGGGCGTCGGCACGGAGCGTGTCGCGGTCGGCGGCGTCATGCTGGTCGGCAAGGAGGCAAGCCGCGGCGTGATCCTGGGTTCGGGCGATCGAGAGGACACGCCGCAGCAGGGGGCTTGCATGGGAGGCCGGAGTGTTGAGCTTGTCGAGGAATTCGTGGACGGGTTTTGCCGCGAGGAGTTTGCGGGCTTCGGCGAATGTGTCGGGGCCGGAGATGGATTCCTCGGCCCAGAGGCGCCAGCGGATGGCGATCCCCTGGATGGCTCCGGCAGTGAAGAAGAGCAGGCAGAGGGAGATGCCGAGGCCAAGCCAGGGGAAGGCGGCGCCGGCCGCGGCGAAGGCAATCAGGAATGCAATCGCGCGGCGGCCGGTGCTGGACCAACGGAGAGCGAGCGGGACGCGGTCAGGGAGGCGGGGTTGGGAGAGGCGCGGCGGAGTGGCGGCCTTGGGGGCGCGAACGGGGTCAGGGGTTTGGAGATTGGCCTGGCCTTGGGCGCGTTGGAAGGCTTCCTGCAGCCAGCGGGAGGGGCAATCGGCGATGTCGCCGGTGGAGGTGACGCGGGCGGCCATGGCGAGCACTTCTTCCTGGAGGGCGAAGTCGTCGAGGAAGCGCTGTGAGCCGGGGAGCAGGCCGCGGGCGGTGGAGGCGGCGAAGGTTTGACGGACGCGGGCGAGGAGCGTGGGGCTGTCGCACTCGACAGCGATGCAATAGGGGCGGTTACGGCCGTCGCCTACTTCACCGTGGTAGAGCGTACACCCGGCCAGTTCGCGTGGCGGCAGTTGCGTGAACAAAATACGAAACGCGGTGTAGCCGTAAAAGCCAGACCCGAGTTTTTGAGCATCGAAGAGGATCCCGATTTGGGGCATCCACCACCTCCCGGATATCCAATTAGTGGCGCGAGGGGAAACGAATTCTCAGCCCACAAATGCGGGGTGCGATATCATGGTCGGTTCTATGACCACAGTGGATCATCTCGAATGCAGCCAGACGGGCGAGCGGTACGAAGCGGGGCAACTGCACAATCTGTCGAAGGCGGGTTTTCCGCTGCTGGTGCGGTATGACCTGGAGAAGGCGCGGCAGGGGTGGAGCCGGGACTGGATCGCCAATGGGCCGACATCGATGTGGCGGTATGCGCCGGTGTTGCCGGTAACGAAGCCGACGTCGATTGTGAGTCTGGGGGAAGGGATGACTCCGTTGCTGCGGACGCAGCGGCTGGGGGAGAAGATCGGGGCGGGGAACCTGTGGGTGAAGGACGATGGGGTGAATCCGACGGGGTCGTTTAAGGCTCGCGGGTTGTCGTGCGCGGTGTCGATGGCGAAGGAGTTAGGGGTGACGAAGCTGGCGATTCCGTCGGCGGGGAATGCGGCGAGCGCGCTGGCGGCGTATGCGGCGGCTGCGGGGATGGAAGCGCATATCTATATGCCGCAGGATGTTCCGCAAGCCAATTTCATCGAGTGCAAGAGCTTTGGGGCGCATGTCACTCTGGTGGATGGACTTATCAGTGATTGTGCGAAGATTGTGGCGGCTAAGGCTCCGGTGGAGGGGTGGTTTGATGTTTCGACGTTGAAGGAGCCGTACCGGATTGAGGGGAAGAAGACGATGGGGTACGAGATTGCGGAGCAGATGCACTGGAATCTGCCGGATGCGATTCTGTATCCGACGGGGGGTGGGGTGGGGATTATCGGGATGTGGAAGGCGTTTGATGAGATGGAAGCGCTGGGGTGGATTGGGGCGCGGAGGCCGAAGATGATCGCAGTGCAGGTGGAAGGGTGCATGCCGATTGTGCGGGCGTACGAGAAGGGCGCGGAGCGGAGCGAGTTTTTCGAAAATGCGTCGACGGTGGCGAGCGGGTTGCGGGTGCCGAAGCCATTGGGGGATTTTCTGATTCTGCAGGCGGTGCGGAAGAGTGGGGGGACGGCGCTGGCGGTGAGTGACGAAGAGGCGCTGGACGCGGGGGTGGAATTGGCGGCTTCGGAAGGGATCTTTGCGGCTCCGGAGGGGGCGGCTTGCGTGGCGGCGGTGCCGAAGCTGATTGCGAGCGGGGTACTAACGCCAGACGCCCGCATTGTGATTTACAATACGGGCGCCGGTTTGAAGTATCTGGAAGCTTACTCCACCCGTTTTCCGCGGTTAGCGGGCGGGGAGAGTGACAAGCTTGGTGGGCTGATCACGCCACGGTGACCGCGGAGGCGACCGCCAAGGCGCCCGCTTGCTTACGCGCGCGGCTCAGAACTACGGTTAGTAGTTGCCGCCACCCCGGCGTTCGCGGAAACCACCGCCACCGCCACGGCCACCACCGAAGCCACCACCGCCGCGGCGGGAGCCACCACCACCGCCACCGCCGCCTTCGCCTTTGGGGCGGGCTTCGTTGACGTTCAGGGTGCGGCCGCCGTGAGCAGCGCCGTTGAGCGAATTGATGGCGCGCTCGGCCTGTGTGTCGTCAGACATTTCCACGAATGCGAAGCCGCGGGAGCGGCCCGTTTCGCGGTCGGTTATGATGCTGACGCGGTCGACAGCACCGTATGCCTCAAACATACCGCGCACGTCTTGTTCGGTGGCGGTGAAACTCAGGTTTCCAACAAAGATATTCTTCACGTTACGAACTCCAATCCAGCCAACTCAAACGGTACTCACCACAGTCAACTGGATAGAGCTCCGACTCTGAGTCACTGGCCAACGATACGGCAAACAACGCCGGTCCAACCCGGTTTGATCAGGTTGCTAGGATACTGTACCAGTTTTTCCTCTCGTTGGGAATCCTCTTTTTTCACGGCACGGAGTTTGTTTTCAGGAATATGATGGGGTCATGAGATCAGTTGCGGCCTGGTTGGTGGCGGGAATGGCGCTGGCGCAGGGCGCGGCGCCGCTCGAAGATGTGCGGATCCGGATTCTGTCGACGATGTTGTCCGATTCGGCGGGGGTGGGGGAATGGGGCTTCGCGGCGGTGGTGGAGGCGGGCGGGCGGCGGATCCTATTTGATACAGGAGCGCGGCCGGAGACAGTTTGGAAGAATACGCAGGAAATGAAGGTGGACTTGAGCGGGATCACGGATGTGATTCTGAGTCACAATCATGGAGATCATACGGGTGGGCTGATCACGCTGCGGCGGGAGTTGGGGAAAGTGAATGCGAAGGCGTTGACACGGGCGCATGTGGGGAAGGGAGCATTTTATCCACGGCCGGGGCCGAATGGAGCCGAGCGCAATCATTTACTAAACGTGCGCGAGGAGTATTTGAAGCTGGGGGGATCGTTTGTGGAGTACGACGGGGCGAAGGAGATTTTTCCGGGGGCGTGGTTAACGGGTCCGGTGGAGCGGGTGCATCCGGAGCGGAACTGGAGTGGGGGAGGATTGCTGGTGCGTCCGGGTGGGGAGAAGGTGGAAGACAACCTGCCGGAAGATATGTCGCTGGTGTTGGACACGGTGAAGGGATTGGTGGTGGTATCGGGGTGCGGGCATGCGGGGATCATTAATACGCTGGAGCAGGCGCGGCGGGTGGTGCGGAAGGCTCCGGTGCACGCGGCGATCGGGGGATGGCATCTTTTTGCGGCCTCGGACGAGCATTTGGGGTGGACTGGGGGGAAGATGAAGGAGATGGGGGTGGAGAATTTCGTGGGGGCGCACTGCACGGGGATTGAAGCTGTGTATGAACTGCGGCGGCACATCGGGCTGAAGCGCAGGAACTGCGTAGTTGGGGGAGTGGGGGCAAGTTTTGGATTGAAGGAAGGAATTCTTGCGGGCGTCTTAGCACGATAGTGCCGATGAGCAGACTGAGAGCCTGATGATCGCGGAGAGTGTAACGGAGCGAACGACCCGTCAGATCCACCTGGATCTGCGCACTCGGGGGATGCCTGGGGTGTGGGGTTATTTTGTGATGGTGTTGCTGGTGGGGTTGTTCACGAAGTTTCCGGAGCGGCATCTGGTGGGGTTTCAAGTGTTGGCGGTGGGGACGTTTCTGCTCTGTGTGGCTCGCTATGGGGTGTTTCTGGTGACGGAGAGTTATGGAGTACGTGAGCCTGCTTCGTGGCGGGGGCTGCTGGGCGTGGTGTATCTGCTGACGGGGATGGTGTGGGGTTGTTTGGCGACCTTTATCTGGATGGAAGAGGGCTTTCTCTCGTTTGATTCCTTTGTCGTGCTGGCGATTGTGGTGGCGAGTGCATCGCTGGTGCCGCACGTGACGGCTCCGTACACACCGTTATGCCATGCGTTTCTGCTGCCGTTCATGGCGCCGATGATTGCGGGCGGGATCATGATGGGGACGCGGGACGGGTACAGTTTGAGCCTGATGGCGGTGGTGAGCACCGCGTATCACTATCTGGTGCACTTCCGTCTGCGGGCGGAGTATGCGGAGAAACTGCGGACGCAGGAGTTATTGGAGAACGAGGCGCGGCAACTCGAACAGGCGCGGCGGCAGGCGGAGCAGGCAAGCCAGGCGAAGAGCCAGTTTCTGGCGAACATCAGCCATGAGTTGCGGACACCGATGTCGGGGGTAATCGGGATGACGTCGCTGGCGCTGGACACGCCGTTGAATGCCGAGCAGAAGGACTATGTGGCGACGGCGAAGTCGTCGGCCGAGGCGCTGATGTCGTTGCTGAACGATTTGCTGGATCTATCGAAGATTGAGGCGGGGCGGCTGGATTTGGAGAGCACGGCGTTTCCGTTGCGGCAGACGGTGCAGGATGTGGCGAAGGTATTTCAGAAGCAGGCGCGGGATAAGGGGATTGAATTGGCGGTGGATGTGGATGCATTTTTGCCTGCCTATGTCATTGGGGATCCGCTACGGCTGAGGCAAGTGTTGATGAACCTGGTGGGAAATGCGGTGAAATTCACGCACCAGGGGGCGGTGGCGATCTGGGTGGCGCGGGAGACGAACACGTTGGATGAGATGGCAGTGCATTTCGCGGTGGTGGATTCGGGGATTGGGATAGCGGCGGATCAACTGGAGTCGATTTTCGAGGCGTTCCGGCAGGCGGACGAATCGACGACGCGGAAATATGGGGGGACGGGGCTGGGGTTATCGATCTCGCGGCGGCTGGTGGAGGCGATGGGCGGGCGGTTGCAGGTGGAGAGCGAAGAGGGGAAAGGGAGCACGTTCTGGTTCACGCTGCCGTTGGGGCAGGCGGAGGAAATGCCGGCCAAGGAGGCTGCGGTGGAGGTTTGGAAAACACCTCCCATGCGGGTATTAGTGGCCGAGGATAATGTGGTGAATCAGCGGATCACGGTGCGATTTTTGGAGAAATGGGGGCATACGGTGGTGGTGGTGGATACGGGGCGGAAGGCGGTGGAGGAAGTGGGGAAGGGTGGATACGAACTGGTGTTGATGGATTTGCAGATGCCGGAGATGGGCGGGATGGAGGCGGCGGCGGAGATTCGGAGGGGAGAGGGAACGGGGGCTCGGGTGCCGATTTTTGCGTTGACTGCGAGTGTGGGGCAGGAAGTGCTGGGGCAATGCCTGGAGGTGGGGATGGATGTTTGGGGAAGCCGTTTCTGCCGGCGGAACTGGCTGGGGTGGTGGCGAAGGCGGCTGCGCACCGGGGAGCGGGATGCGACAGCCGCTGATGGGGAGCGCTAGGCGGCAAGGCGGCGGCGGAGCACAAAGAGCCCTGAGATGCCGAGCGCGGAGAGGGCGAAAGAAGCCGGCTCCGGCGTGTCGCTGACGGCGATGGTGATGTTGTCGAGGCCATGGCTTTCATCGGCGGCGAAGTTGGGCGCCTCGCTGGCGAGAGAACGGAAGAACTGGAACGTGGCGTTGGAACTGGTGTGGTTGACGAAATCGATGTCGACGGTGTAAGCGGCATCGGGCCAACCGAGGTAGTTGTAATCGGAGGAAGACGGAGCGACGAGTATGGAGCCGGAGTAGCCGGCGCCGCCGCTGGTGACGAAGGTCGTGGTGCCCTCAGTGACGGCGAAGGCTTCGGCGAAGAGGGAAGTGCCGTCGAGTTTGACATTGAAGTAATCGGGGCCGTTACCGGAGCCGAGGCCATCCCAGGAGTCCCAGGTAAGGAGGGTGAAGCTGATGCGGATCTGGGAGTGGACGGGGAGTCCGGTGAGGGCAACCATCGCGCCATAGTGCCACTGATAATTGCCGGTGCTGGGGTGGATGGCTCCGGTTGATTCGACACTGCCGCCGATGGCTTGCGATGGGGCGGCGCCGGATTCGAAGTCCTCTTGGAAGACGATGGTTTCGGCGTGGACTGTGGTAAGGCCAGCGAGGAGAAGCGCCGCGCAGGCGAAGCATCGGAACGTAGGTTTCATGTGAAAGATTCCTTTGAGCAGGGTCTGACATGAGAGATTGCGGTGGTTGGTGAAAACAGGGGTCAACATTTCAGCGTTAATCGTGAAGTGTGTGCTACCGGGATGTCGCTTCCCGGTTAGTATGAGAAACCGACTCCTGATTTCCGCGTTGGCCTTTGCCGCAGGCTGTTCGGCCGTGGATCTGCCGGTGGTGGCGGATGTGCATGTGGGGCCTTCGACTCCGCAGGCTGGGGCGCTGCCGAATCTGTTGGTGGGCGGCGGGAACCGAGCGCTGTTGCGTTTTGGGATGAACGTGCTGCCAGTGGGGATGAATCCGGCGCAGGTGGTAAAGGCGACGCTGGTTTTTCATGTGAACCGGGTGGTGACGGCGGGCCAGTTGCAGGTGGCGCAATTGAACGGGCCGTTTGAGGAGATGACGGTGAGCAGTGGGAATGCGCCGCCGGCGTTTGGGTTTGCGTTTCCGGTGACGCCGGTGCAGGGGCCGAATCTGGTGGATGTGACGCCGATTGTGCAGCAGTGGATTGCTGTGCCTGCGGCGGCCTACGGGTTTGAATTGTCGGCGGCGAGCGGGTCGAGTGCGTCGGTGATGGTGGACAGCAAGGAGAACACGGCGACGAGTTACGGGGCGGAGATCCGGCTGGTGCTGAGCGGGCCTGTGGGAGCTACCGGGGCGACGGGGGCGCAGGGATTGGCGGGCGCGGCGGGAGCGCCTGGAGCGACGGGGCCTACGGGGCCGACAGGGGGAACCGATCCGCAAATCCTGACGGCCGTCTGCAATTTGCTTTCGGCTTCGACCGTTACGGCGAATGTGCCCTGTCCCGCTAAGACGATCTTCATCACGAACAATCTGTTCAACGGGAATATGGGGGGATTGGCGGGCGCCGATGCGCTGTGCCAGGGGGAGGCGGCGGCGGCGGGTTTGAGCGGCCAGTACAAGGCGTGGCTTTCGACGGCGCAGAGTTCGGCGGCGCAACGATTGGGGCATTGGCCCGGGCCGTACCAACTGCCGAATGGGACGTTAGTGGCGAACAACTGGGCGGATCTGACCGATGGGGCGCTATCCTTTCCGATCCAAATGGCGGCGAACGGGTTCAACGTAGGAACGCCACAGACCGTATGGACGGGGACAGATGCCCCTGGGGCCTCGACGGGGTCGGACTGCGGTGGGTGGAGTGTTGGAACCAATGCAGCTAGTGGAACTGTAGGCCTGTACATTTTCAATAACCGTCCCGGTTGGACAAATCAGTCATCTCTGGTTTGCAACACTTCACAGCGTTTATATTGCGTGCAGCAGTAGGAAAGAAGCATGAGAAACAAAATTTTGATATCGACGCTCGTGGTATCGGCGAGCTGTTTTGCGGTGGATCTGCCGGTGGTGGCGGATGTGCATGTGGGGCCTTCGACTCCGCAGGCGGGCTCGCTGCCGAACCTGCTGGTGGGCGGCGGGAACAAGGCGCTGCTGCGGTTTGATATGGGCGTATTGCCTGCGGGATTGCGTCCGGAGCAGGTGGTAAAGGCGACGCTGGTGTTTCATGTGAACCGGATTGTGGCGGCGGGGCCGATTCAGGTTTCGACGCTGTACGGGCCGTTTGACGAGATGACGGCGACGGGGGTGGCGCCCAGTTCGGCAATGCCGATCCCCATGGCTGTGGTGCAAGGTTTGAACATGTTGGATGTTACGGCAAACGTGCAGGCGTGGGTCGGTGTACCGGCGAATGCATTCGGGCTGCAACTGGCTGCGCCGACGGGTGGAAGCACTTCGGTGATGGTGGATAGCAGGGAGAACACGGCGACGAGTTTCGCGGCGGAGATCAGGGTGGTGCTGGCGGGGATGGTGGGGCCAACGGGGGCGCAGGGGGCGCCTGGGCTGCCGGGTGTTCCCGGTTTGCGGGGCGCGACTGGGGCCACAGGGCCTACCGGAGCGACCGGGGCAACTGGCGCCGGTGGGGAGAACGATCCACAGTTGGTGAGTGCCTTGTGCGCGGCAATGGGGAAGTTGGCGTTGAACACGGGGTTCTACTGCCCGCCCAAGACCGTGTTCATTACCGCAGCCACGTTTACCGGCGACCTCGGAGGTCTTTCCACGGCCGATCGCCGTTGCGTGGATGAGGCTCGGGCGAACGGATTGGGGATGAATTACAAGGCCTGGCTTTCCACCGCGCAGTACCCGGTAAGCCAAAGGCTGGTTCCATCGGCGGGAATTTACAGAATGGTGGATGGAACCATCGTGGCGAACGGGTGGGCGGATCTCCTTGATGGGCAATTGTTCACTCCGGTGAATCGGACGGCGGCAAATCAGGTGGTTTCATCGACGAACGTGGTATGGACGGGCACCACTGCGCCGGGCGGCGCGAGTGGAGAGGATTGCAACGGGTGGACGAGTTCGTCGTCCGCTGTGATTGCGACCGCTGGTTACTCGCATCAGATGAACGCGCTGTGGACACACGCGGTGGCCTTGGGGTGCAACGCTGCCGTGCGGCTTTATTGCGTCGAGCAGTGACGGGGCTTCATTCGCGCGAGAGGGCGGCTTTGGGGATACGGATGGCGATGGAGCCGCCCTGGGTGAGGACGTCGTAGCGGGCCTGGGTGCCGATGAGGAGGTGGGCTTCGAGGGGCGGGTATTGGTATTCCTCGATGAGCCAGGAGAGCATGTCGCGGTTGGCGAGTTCGAGGGATTGATTGAGTGTCGAATCGGGGGCAGCGCCGATGGAGACGATCTCGGTGGCGGTTTCGGCGCGTGGGCCGGTGAGCTTGCCGCCCTTACGGAGTTCGACATTGATTTCGACGTCGAGGGAGGTCTCGACGCCGGAGCCGACGGCCTCGCCATCTCCCTGAACGGCGTGGCCGTCGCCGAAAAACAGAAGCGCGCCGGGGTGGTGGACGGGAAGGAGCACGGTGGTTCCTTCGCGGACGAGGTTGTAGTCGAGGTTGCCGCCCCAATAGCCGGCGGGTCCGGAGCGGGGGGAGAAATCGCCTTTGGGAGCGACGCCGATGCAGCCGAGCATGGGCTGGGCTTTGATGAGCGGGAGGCGGCGGGTGCCGGGTTCGGCGAGGCGGACGATGCCGCGCTGGATGTCGATGGTCCAAGGAATGAGGTAATCGTAGCCGGGGATGACGGCGTCGGGGCGCGGCTTGGGCGGAGCGAGGTTTTCGGGCAGATCTTTTACGGGGACGCGGTGGCCGGTGTAGCCGTTGTTGCGATTGAGGCTGATGCGGCGGATGCGCACGATGAGCGTATCGCCGGGTTGCGCGCCATCGATGTAGAAGGGGCCGGTGAGCGGATTGCCGTGCGTTTTGGTGCGGCGCACGCCCTGGTAGTCGAAGCCGGCGGAGTCGACGGTTTTGGTGATGACGGTGTCGCCGGAGCGGATCTGTTTGAGGATTTTATGGGCGGCGGAGAAGGTGTGGTGGTACTCGGTGGCGACGATCTGGTGGGTTTCGGCGAAGGCGGAGAGGGTGAGTAGAAGAATGGGGATCGTGCGGCGCATCAGAATCCATAGTAGTAAACCGTGGGGGAGAAATGACAGAATCGCAGTGTGCTTGGGATATGGCTTGGGCTGATGCTGGTGTGGCCGGCGTTCGGGCAATTGCCGAAGCTGTATCCGGTGGATGAGACGTTGCGGGATGCGTCGTTTCAGGCTTATACGCAGCGGCTGCGGGCGGCGGTGGAGAAACGGAATACGCGGGCGCTGCGGCGATTGACGGATGACGATGTGGTGGTGGGGCCGGAGAAGGAAGACAAGGGGTGGAAGAAGTTTGTGGAGCGGTGGCGGCCGGATGAAGCGGATTCGCCGGTATGGGGGGCGCTGGCGGAGTTGCTGCAGTTGGGTTTTTTGCGCGAGCATCCGCAGTTGTATTTGTCGCCCTATGTGGTGTGGCGATTTCCGGATGATCTGAACCGGCGGACGCATCTGGTGGTGGCGAAGGAGAAGGCGGCTTTACGAGAGGCTCCCTCGGTTACGGCGCCGGTGCGGGCGGTGTTGTCGTTTGACATTGTGCGGGCGGCGGGTGAGGCGGTGCGGATGGGCGGGCTGGCGAGTTTTGTGCCGGTGGAGACGGGGGATGGCGTGCGCGGGTATCTCAATGTGACGGACGTGTTGAGTCCGCTGCTGGCGCGGGGGCAGTTCGGGTTGCGGCAGAAGCGATGGGTGATGATTGCACTGGAATCGGATGAAGGAGATCGTTAGGTGATGTCGCATTCCGGGCATGAGGATATTTTGGGTTTCCTTCATGGCCGCCGTCTGGATGGCGATGCCGGTGTTGGCCGTGGATCTGCCGGTGATTGCCGATGCTTCGGTGGGCGGCGGTGCGACTCCTTCGGGCGCGCTGCCGAATTTGTTGGTAGGCGGAGGGAACCGGGCGCTGCTGCGGTTTGAGATGGGCGTGCTGCCGGCGGGGTTGTCAGCGGGGCAGATTGCGAAGGCGACGCTGATTTTTCATGTGAACCGGGTGAATGCGGCTGGGCCGGTGAAGTTGTCGCTGCTGCAGGGTTCGTTTGCGGAGCCGGCGGTGACGGCTGCGATTGCGCCTCCGGCGGGAGTGCTGGTGGGGACCTATAGCGCTGTGGCGGGGCCGAATCTGGTGGATGTGACTGGTGTGGTGCAGCAGTGGGTTTCATCGCCTGCGTCGGCGTTCGGGCTGGATTTGTCGGTGGACCCAGCGGCGTCGACGAATGTGCAGGTGGACAGCAAGGAGAACATCGCCACGAGTTACGCGGCGGTGATCCGGGTGGTGTTAAGCGGGCCGCCTGGAGTGGCAGGGGCACGGGGAGCGACGGGCCCGACGGGGCCGACGGGTCCTGTGGCTCCTTATACCGCGCAGATGCTGGGTGCGATGTGCGATTTATACCGGTTGAACGGGACGACCGCGCCGCCGGGGTATCCGTGTCCCGACAAGCTGGTTTTTCTCACCGATGGCACGTGGAACGGGATTCTGGGGGGATTGGCAGGCGCGGATGCGAAGTGTGCTTCGGAGGCGGCGGCGAATGGGAAGACGGGGATTTTCAAGGCCTGGCTTTCGACGGCAACAGTTTCGGCAAGCAGCCGTCTGGTGCATTCGAATCTGCCGTATGTGCGGCCGGATGGGGTGCGCGTGGCGATGCATTGGGATGATCTGACGGATGGAACACTGCTGAATCCGATTACCGTGACCGCGAGTGGACTCACACTTACCAGTACCCAGGACGCCGGAACCTGGACGAATACCACTACCTCGGGCGCGACTTACTTAGCGAACGACTGCCAGGGATGGACTGCAAATCCGGAGTTCGGATTCGGATCGTCGGCGCATGGCGGAATGTTGGGACGTTTAGACAGGTTCTGGACGCAGGATTCGCAAGCCGCGTGCAACTATTACCGGCGGTTGTACTGCTTTGAGCAATAGGAGGCGACATGAAGAGACTGATCGCCGGTTGGGCAATTGCGATGGCGAGTGCGGCCTGGGGGCTGGATTTGCCGGTGGTGGCGGACGTTACGGTGGGCTCGGTGCAGGGTGGGGCGCTGCCGAATCTGACGGTAGGCGGAGGCAGCCGGGTGCTGCTGCGCTTCGGCGTGGGGGTGATGCCTTTGACGGTGACGCCTTCGCAGGTGATGAAGGCGACGCTGATGATTCATGTGAACCGGATGGGCGCCGGCGGGCCGGTGCAGGTGGCGCAGTTGCTGGGGCCGTTTGAGGAGATGACGGTGATGGCGGCGGATGCTCCGGGCGTGGGTTCGGTGCTGTCGACGATGAATCCGGCGGTGGGCTGGAATGTGGTGGATGTGACATCGCTGGTGCAGCAGTGGGTGGCAGCGCCGGGAGCGGCGTTTGGCGTGGAGTTGACTGTGCCCAGCGGGTCGGCGGCGCAGGTGTTGGTGGATAGCAAGGAGAACACGCAGACGAGCCATCCGGCAGTGGTGCGTGTGGTGCTGAACGGGCCCACTGGCGCGGCGGGTTTGGCGGGTTTGACCGGACCGCCGGGGCCGACGGGCGCGATGAATGGGAGCTTTGAGATCGTGGCGGCGGCGATGTGCGATTTGTACAAGCAGAAAGGTCTGGCCGTGCCCGCGGGGATTTCCTGCCCTTCGAAGGTGGCGTTTGTGACGGTGGGAATGTTCAACGGGAACCTGGGTGGTGTAGCAGGGGCCGATGCACAGTGCCAGAACGAGGCGGCGCGGGCGGGGTTGAGCGGAATGTTCAAGGCCTGGCTTTCGACAGCGGCGAGTCCGGCGGCGGCACGGCTGACGCATTCTGAGGTGCCGTATCTGAAGCGGGACGGGGTCCAGGTGGCGTTCAACTGGACCGATTTGACGGATGGAACGATCTATAAAGGGATCCAAGTGACGGCAGCGGGGACGGGTGTGTCGCTGACGAGCGGGGTTTGGACGGGGACGCTGACGAACGGAAACGCGGAAGCGAAGAATTGCGTCAATTGGACGGACGCGTCGGCGGGGCAGGCGGGGCTGAACGGGATTGTGTCGGGTTTGGGAGGGACGTGGACGGACAATGGGGCGGCGAGTTGCAGCACGTTCCGAAGGTTGTATTGTTTGGAGCAGTAGGCAAGAAGGGAATGCACGTTTTGGTATAATAAAAGTCTGCCCGCTGACCACGGCTATTTACTCCTTTTTTAACCAAAACGTAATGTTGAAATACCTGCGAGATTTGTGGAATGACTCCGACGCTGCCTCTTTGGGCGGCCAACTGGAACTGCTGCGCTACCGCTCGAATTTATTGGGCGCCGATTTGCGCATTACGAATTTCGGTGGTGGAAACACCAGCTCGAAATATGAGGTAATCGATCCGCTCACCGGGAAGACCACCCGCGTGATGGCGGTGAAGGGGAGCGGGGGCGACCTTGGCTCAATCACCACGGGCGGATTCGCGGTGCTGTACATGGACCGGCTGCTGGCGCTCGAAGGCGTCTACAAGGGCGAAGCGTTTGAGGATGACATGGTGGGTTTGTACCCGTCGTGTTCGTTCGCGGGGAATACGGTGGCGGCGTCGATTGACACTCCGCTGCACGGCTTTCTGCCGTTCGATCATGTGGACCATCTGCATCCGGACTGGGCCATCGCGATGGCGGCGAGCCGCAACGGCAAAGAGAAGATGGAAGAGTTCAACGCGCGCTTTGGCCACAAGCTGGTGTGGCTGCCGTGGCAACGGCCGGGCTTTGAGCTGGGGCTGATGCTGCGCGCGGCGGTGGAAGCGAATCCGGGTTGCGACGGGATTGTGCTGGGCAGCCATGGGTTGTTTACGTGGGGCAATACGCAGCGCGAATCGTATTTAAGCAGCGTGACGATCATCGACCAATTGGGCGAGTTTGTGACGGAGCATGCGGCGGGCAAGAAGGTTTTCGGCGGGTTGCAGGTTCAGGCGCGGGAAGATGCTTCCGCGGTGATGGCGGCGATTTTGCCGAAGCTGCGCGGGCGCGTGGGTTCTGCGAAGCGCTCCATCGCTCACTTTGATGGCGCGGATGAGGCTTTGGCGTTTATCGGGTCGAAGGACGCGAAGAAGCTGGCGTCGCTGGGGACAAGCTGCCCCGATCACTTCCTGCGGACGCGTATTTCGCCGATGCTGGTGGATTGGAATCCGCAGACGGGTGATGTGGCTGGGTTGGAGAAGGCGATTGACGCGGGGTTGGAGCAATACCGGAAGGATTACAAGGCTTACTACGAGGCGTTTGCCGAGCCCGATTCGCCGGGCTTGCGCGATCAGAATCCGACGGTGGTGCTGATTCCGGGCGTGGGGATGGTGAGCTTCGGACGGTCAAAGAAAGAAGCTCGGATTACGGGCGAGTTTTACCGCAATGCGATCCGGGTGATGATGGGCGCGACGGGGATGGAAGGGAAAGAGAAGCCTGCCGATCCGCTGCCGCATGCGAAGGACCCGGCGCGGGCGGGGGATTTCACGAGCTTCAAGAATTACGTGGCGCTGCCGCGGCGCGAAGCGTTCCGGATTGAGTACTGGGCGCTGGAAGAAGCGAAGCTGCGGCGGATGCCCGCGGAGAAGGAATTCAGCCGGCGGATCATTCTGGTGGTAGGCGGCGGGAGCGGGATTGGGCGTGCGTCGGCGCTGCGGCTGGCGGCGGAAGGCGCGCACCTGATGATCGCCGATATCAAGGCTGAGGCCGCTGCGGAGACGGCTGCGCTGTGCGCGAAGTTCGACAAGGAAGCCGTGGCGTCGTGCGCGATTGATTTGCGCAATCGCGAGTCGGTGTCGGCGGCGATGGCGGCCACGGTGGCGCAGTTCGGCGGGCTGGATGGCGTAATTAATACGGCGGCGATTTTTATTCCACCGGATGCGAATGGCGATATTCCGGAAGATCACTGGCGGCTGACGTTTGATGTGAATGTGACGGGAAATTATATTCTGGCGAAGGAAGCGCAGAAGATTTTCTCCGAGCAGGGCTTGCCTGCGGTGATTGTGCTGACGAGCTCAGCGAATGCGGTGGTGCCGAAGAAGGGGAGCGAAGCGTACGACGTGAGCAAGACCGCGGTGAACCATTTGATTGGGGAACTGGCTGTGGGATTGGCTCCGCTGACGCGTGTGAATGGGATTGCTCCGGCGACGGTGGTGGCGGGATCGACGATGTTCCCTCGCGATCGCGTGATTTCGTCGCTCACGAAGTATGGGATCGGGTTTGCGGAAAGCGATTCGACGGAGGAACTGCGGAATAAGCTGGCGCAGTTCTATGCGAGCCGCACGCTGCTGAAGAATCCGATTCTGCCGGAGCACTGCGCGGACGCGATTGTGTGGCTGGCGAGCGACCGGAGCGCGCGGACTACGGGGAATGTGATTCCGGTGGACGCGGGATTGTCAGAGGCGTTTCTGCGGTAGTTTGGACGCTATCGAAAGGCGGCTTGAAAGCTCCTGATTCTCTGCTGGTAGAGTTCGGCGCAGTTCGTGGCGCCGGTTGCCGGTTGGAGGAACAGGAGCTTTTTCGTTTTGGTTTGATAGCCGAGGGTGGCACATTCGTTGGGCTTGAGTTTTGAGGTGTCGAGGCCGGCGGCGTCGAACTGAAGGGTTTCCTGTTTGTCTTTGGTGGTGGCGAGGAAGCGCAAGGTTATTCCGTCGCTCGATTGGAACTGGGCGAAACGGAATTCGATGGAGGCGGGTTCCTTTTCAAAGCCGAGCGAGGCAGTGTGGGCTTGCTCATGGAGCATGGCGGCAATGGGCGGGATGGTCACGCGGGGTTCGGTCTTGCGCAGGAATTTTGGGGTGAAGGATTCATAGAGGTCTATGGAGACGGGCTGTGCCAGGGTGGCTAGGTTGAGGCTGCGGTCTCCGTTGGCCATGGCGAGGCCGAATTTCTCGCTGGCGTTGGTGATGGCGATCGCCTTTGCGCTCTCGAGATAGAGGCTGCGGGTGACCTTGGCGCCGACGACGGAGAAATAGACGACGAGGCAGAGCGAGACAGCGAGGGCATCGAACCAGGGGATGCGGCGGTAACGTGAGCTGAGTAACCAACTGGCGGCAATGCCGGTGGCGGCAACGCCGAGGAACAACGGCCAGGCCGCGGAGATTTGTTGGGAGATCAGGTTGGCGGGTCCGGAGGCGAACTGGACGGCCAAGCCGATCGCGGCCACGAGGGCGAAGACGAGAAAGACACCGAAGGTGGTGCGCTGCAAGACGCTTTGTGGGCCGAGGAGGTTCAAGGTGTAGCTGTTGAGTGCTTGCGGTGCAGGGCGGGAGAACGCGGAGACGAGCGAGGGAACAGCGGCATCGACGGTTTCCCGCCGTGCGGCGAGGCGTGCGTGGTGATCCTGCCAGGCGGCATCGGCGATAGCGTGGAGATCGAGGTCGTCGAACGCACTGGAGCGCAACCGGCTGGCCTCGATGGCGCGGAGCCTTTCGTCATCGGAACGGGAATAGCGATTCGAATCCATGGGTTACCTCAGTGTTAGTCGACCAACAACCAGAGATCGATCTGGTCCATGTTGCGGGATTCGATGGCCTGCAACTCGGAACGGGAGAAGCGGGCATCGAGACTTAGTTCCTCGTAGTAACGGTTCAAGATATCGAGGAAAGACGAGTAGGCCTGATCGAGCGGGAGCAACTGCTGGTTGCCTGGTGGAATTTCTCCGCCGCCGTGATAGACAAGAATCCAAAGGACAGACTTGTCGTCTCCGGGGCGCATTTCGGCGAAGTAGGGGAAGAGGAGAAATTTTTTCTCCCAGCGTGAGGCTTCGGCGGCGGGCATGCGGATGCGGAGGATGCGCCAGAGGCGGATGGACAGGGACTCGGGGCCGGGAATCATGGCGCTGTCGAGAAGGTCGGACCAGAGCGATTGCTGCCAGGCTGCTTTGGGGTGAGACGGAGCGGCGAAGGAATAGGCCTCGGCGAGAAGGGGTTTGTAGGCGTCGAGCAACTGAAGGGAAAGGGTGCGCTGGCGTTTTTCGAGGCGGGAGCGGAAGAAGAAGGCCCGGAAGGAATCCCACGGACTCATGATCCAACTGATGGAACTCCAGCGCCCGAGGGTTTGCGAGCATGAGACGAACTCCTTTCCGAGCTTTCGCAGGCCGGAGGGGGCCCCGGTTTGTGTGCTCATAAGGGAATACGCCCGATGGGGGAATTGTGCGTCACATTTTTTCCCTGTCGCGCAATCGGCGGAGCGCAATGTCTCTGAGTCTGGCTAAGGCTTGCGAGCGCAGCTTACGCACGGCCCCTGGGGAATTGAGGGAAAGCAGAGGGGCGGCATCCGTGTCGGAAAGCCCGTCGTAGTAGTAGAGTTCCAGAGCCTGTCGATCCCGTGCTGAGAGTTTATCCAGAAGCGAACCGACGAGCAAGCGCTCGACGATGTCCGGCTCGGAGAAGGCGAGGGTAGCCTCATCGAGTTCGGATTGAGGGCGGCGCATGGCGGCGGCGATGGCGTCGGCAGCGATGGAACGGGCGATGGAGTGGATATAGCCGGGGAAGATGGCGGGGTCGATGGCATCGAGGTGGTCCAGAACCCGGACGATCACCTCCTGACAGAAATCGCGGAATTCGAGGGTTGGGGGACATTTGCGAAACATGCTGGAGAGCATGGGGCGGAAGCGGCGGAGGAGTTCCTGAATGGCATTGGTAGCGGTGAGACGGTCGGGGTGTTGGAGGTCCGCGAGCAGTTGCTCGAGCGAGGCGGAGCGGAGATCGCGGTCAGAAGCCATTGGAGCATCTCACGAATTCGTAGGCGGGGAGGCGAAGATCCTGCCGCTCGCGGAGTGACCAAAGGATGACGATGCAGCCTTCGGTCATGCTGTGGAAATGGGAGAAGTCGCCACCGCGGTTGACGCGGGCATGGACCCTGCGCCAGGTTCCCGTGTTGCAGTAGACGGGAGTGCCGCTGGCGCTGGTGGATACCGAGATGGGCTGATGCTCAGGGAGATGGGTGTGGCCGCAAAGCAGGAAGCGGCAACCGGAGGCGTTGAGGTGGCTGTGGGCGAGGCGGCTATAGTCTGGGGCTTCTTCAATCCATTCGGGGACGGCATTGGCCATGATGGTGAGAGCCGGGCCGACTCGCAAGGCCGCATGCTGTAGCTTGTTGAAGCCTGCCTCCTGGCTGAATTTGTCCTTGGGGAGTGTGTAGAGGGATTCGGCGGTTTGCTTGAGGGCGAGATTGACGTGGTTGCGCACGGCCTGCTGATTGGCGTGCAGCCGGGATATGTTCCAGTCCAACCATTGGGCGAGGGCTTTCGGCGTTTGCGGGCGCACGTCGTCGAGTTCATCGAGGAATGGCAGATCCCATGTCTGCTTCGCTTCGACGAGCACGGGCAGGGTGGTGATGAACTCTACCACCATGGCGTCGCCGAAGGGGGAGACATGATCGGAGGCGACGCGGTTATAGGGATCCCATTCATGGCCGTGCTTGGCTACGGTTTCATGATCGGTGTCGATCCATGTGCCGCCGGCGAGGAAGAGGAGTTCGGGGAAGCGGCTTTGGAGGAAGGCTCTGGCGGTATCGCCGTGCGTGCGGAGTAGAGCGTCGTGGTTGCCGTAGACGTAGTGGAGCGCGGCGGGATATTCGTTGAGGAGCTTGCGGAGCGGGGCGAAGAAGACTTCTTCGTTGGTGTGGAAAATGCGCTCGGTGACGGCTGCGACGGCAAGGTCGAGTTCGGATGCACGGTCACGGTCCCAGGGTTTGAGCGTTTTGGTGGCGCCGCCGGCGAGCCAGGTGTCGGACTTGAGCAATTCGAGGATATCGCCAAGTAGAAGAATTTGAATCTGGCGCACGCCACGCTCGGCGGCATTGGCACAGATGCGGCGCAACTCGGAGAACAGGCGGGCAGCGATGACGGGATGCATCGCTCTGGCGCATTCCAGATGAAGGTCGCTGAAGGCAATGATCAATCGGAGGCTCCGGCTACCGTCTCAGGATACAGGAGTCGGGCAGGGCGGCAGGAGTTTCGTTTCCCGTTATGATAGAGGGAATTCAATTCTGGGAGCGAGTTTGATGCCTCCGGATTGCCACGAAATCACCGGATTTCTTTTGCGGTGGAGCCGAGGGGACTCGTCCGCGCTGGCGTTGTTGACTCCGCTGGTGTACGGGGAATTACACCGGCTGGCGGCTGCCTACCTCAATGGAGAACGGCACCCGCACACGCTGCAGCCTACGGCGCTGGTGCATGAGGCGTACGTGCGATTGCTTGGGGGACCGACTCCGGAGTGGGACTCGCGCGAACATTTCTTTGCCTTTTCGTCGCGGCTGATGCGGCAAGTATTGGTGGACTACGCGCGGAAGCATCGGGCGGCGAAGCGCGATGGCGGAGTGCGGGTTCTCATCGAGGATAGCGAGCCGGCGATTCCGGCGCCACGGACGGCGGATATGATTGCGCTCGATACGGCGCTCGATCAATTGGCGGCGTTTGATCCTCGGAAGGCGCGAGCCGTGGAGTTGCGATACTTTGCCGGGATGCGGGTGGAAGAAACGGCGCGGGCGTTGGATGTTTCCATCGCGACGATGCGGCGGGAGTTGCGCCTGGCCGAGGCGTGGCTGCACCGGGCGATGTCGGGGGAGGGGGCGCAGCAATGACTCCGGAGCGGTGGGGAGAAGTGGAACGCATCTATCAAGGCGCGATGGGGATCGCGGAGGGAGCGGAGCGGGAAGCGTTTGTGGAGCGGGAGTGCGGCGGCGACGGCGGATTGCGCGACGAGGTGCTTTCCCTGATCGCGCATAGCGGACACAGCGTGAGCATCCCATCGATCGTAGGCGGCGTCGCGGCGTTGATGACGAAGGGTGAGGCAGAGGTGAGTGTGGGGGAGAGAATCGGCGCCTACCGGATTACGGGAGTGGTGGGCCGTGGCGGGATGGGGGTGGTGTGCAAAGCAATCCGCGACGATGATGAATTTCACAAGCAGGTGGCGATCAAGCTGGTGAAGCGGGGAATGGATACGGCGCTGTGGACGGCGCGTTTTCAGGCGGAGCGGCAGATACTGGCGGGACTGGAGCATCCCGGGATTGCGCGGCTGCTCGATGGCGGCGCGACGGCGGAGGGACGCCCGTACTTTGTGATGGAGTATGTGGACGGGATTCCGATCATTGACTACTGCGAACAGAAGTCGCTGGGGGTGCCCGAGCGGCTGCGGTTGTTCCGGCAGGTGTGCGAATCGGTGCAATACGCACATGCGAATCTGGTCATTCACCGCGATCTGAAGCCGCAGAATATTCTGGTGACGGCGGAGGGGATGCCGAAGCTGCTGGACTTTGGTTTGGCGAAGGTGCTGGACACGGCGAGTGAACAGGCAAAGCAGTCTTACACGGTGTTGGGGGCGGCGATGTTCACGCCGGACTTTGCCAGTCCGGAGCAGGTGAAGGGCGTGCGCGCCGGGACGGCGGCGGATATTTACTCGCTGGGGGCGGTGCTGTACCTGATGCTGACGGGGGTGAAGCCGCACCGGCTGAAGGAATACACGCCGGCGGAGATTGAGCAGGCGATTTGCGCCGCGCCGCTGGAGGCGCCGAGCAAGGTTGCGCCGCGACTGGCGAAGGATCTGGACAACATCGTGCTGAAGGCGATGCACAAGGAGCCGGAGCGGCGTTACGCGAGCGTGGAGCATTTCTCGCAGGATATCGGGCGCTATCTGGATGGGTGGCCGGTGGAGGCGCGGGGGGACCGGTTTCTCTACCGGGCGGGGAAGTTTCTGTCGCGCAATAAGTGGAGTTCGGCGGCGGCGGGGTTTGCGGTGTTGTCGTTGTGCGCGGGATTGTGGGCGACGGCGTACCAGGCGCGGCGTGCGGAACGGCGGTTTGAGCAGACGCGGAAGCTGGCGAAGGTGTTTCTATTCGATCTGAATGACCGGATACGGGGGTTGCAGGGGTCGACGGAGACTCGGAAGTTTGCGATCGAAACGGGGCTGGAGTATTTGGCGGCGTTGGAGAAGGAAGGAGGCGGGGATAGGGAACTGATGGCTGAGCTGGCGCAAGGGTACACGAGGATTGGGGACTTGCAGGGCAATCCCACGCAGAGCAATCTGGGAGATGCGGAAGCAGCGCTGGCGAGTTACGGGAAAGCGGCGGCGATTCTGGAACGGATTGGGGGGCCAATGACCGCAGGACTGCGGCTGTCGCTGGCGGATGCCCATGCGGGGATGGGGGAGGTGCATGGGGGGCGCGGGAGGGCCGAGGAATCGGTGGCGGCGCTGCGCAAGGCGCTGGCCGTGCTGGAACCGGTGGAGGAGAGCGGCAACCAACGGGTGATGCAGTCGGTGGCGCACATTCACAACGGAATCGCACGGGCGTTGAACCGGGCGGCGGACATTGACAATCAGGTAGTGCACGCGGAGAAAGCGCTGTCGGCATACCGCAGGCTGGCGGAGGCGGAGCCGGACAATCAGGTATTTTTATCCGAGTTGTCGGTGGCGCACCGATTTCTGGGCACGGCGTTGGAGAAGAGAGGCCGGAGGGAAGCGGCGCTGCGGGAATACAGGGCGGCGCTGGAGATTCGCCGGAAGCTGGTAGCGAGTCATCCGGATGATGCAAGGCACCGGCGGAACCTGATGCTGGCGTACAGCCTGTTTGGGGATTCGCTTCGCAGCCGGGTCCATGGGGAAGCGGACAATGCGGGAGCGCTGGCACACTATCGACCAATGCTGGAGATTGCGGAAGCGCAGGCGAGCAATGACGCCAAGGACAGGCGTACCCTGTCGGATCTGAGCCAGAGCCTGATCCGCATGGGGGTAACGCTGGCGGAGTTGAAGCGCTTTGGGGAAGCGGATGCCGTGCTGCGGCGGGCGCTTGGTCTGGTGGAGAATCTGATGGCGGCCGATGGGCACAATCTTGTGCTGCGCGGGGACCGCAGTTTCGTGAAGGAACGGCTGGCGAATTCTTTGTTGCAGCAGAACCGGTTTGCGGAGGCGCTGCGGTATTCGCGCAGCGCGGTGGAGGAAGCCGAGTCGTTGCTGGCGGATGCTCCGAAGAGCGGAGAATCGTTGACGCGGATGTTTTCCGCCTCCGGGGTGCATGTGCGGGCGCTGGCGATTGGCGGTGACCGGGACCAAGTGGCGGCGTGGTCGCGCAAGATTGAGGATCAGGTGGCGCGGATGGATGGGGCGAAGGTATCGAGCCGGGTGATCTGGGTGATGGCAGCCGACGCACTGACGGGGGCAGCGGAGGCCAATGAGCGGCTGAAGGGGCGGGAACGCGCCTGCGAGTTGTCGTGGAAAGCAGCGGAGCGCTGGAGGCAGATTCGCGGGCCGGAGGGGACTCCGCCGGTGAGCGCGGAGAAGCTGTATCGAGATTGTCCCGCGAGGCAGGCAAAGAAATAAGCAGATTTTGGTGAGCGATTTTTTCTTCTCTTGCGCAATACAGTAGGAGCCCGGAAAAGACCGGGCCGGCGAAGGGAGGGAAAGATGAAGCTGGGAATCACGGTTTGGATGGCTGGTGCGTTTTTGTGGGTGGCGAATGCGGAGGGCGCGTTGTTTGTGCGGCCGTACGGGATGCCGTCGACGCATGGGATTTTCGCCATGGCGGCGGCGGGGAACAACACGGGGAACAGCTATAGTCCGTTTGGCGCGAACAATTACGCCGTGAATGTGGGGCAGATTGTGACGTCGACGGGATCGACGCCGCAGAGCGCGAGTGCGGTTTGGGCATCGACGGCGCACAATTCGAGCGCGGCGACGGCGAGTGCGTCGTTGGGGATGGCGTCGATCACATCGGAGTTCGGGCACGGGGATGCGCCTCCGCAGACGGCTTCGGCGGCGTATGCGGATGCGGGGTGGTTTGACACGATCACGCTTTCCTCGCCTGGTCTTGATGGATTGCCGGGGCAACTGACGTTCCTGCTGCATTCGGTGGCTACGGTATTTGCGGGGGCGCCGTATGGCGGGGCGGGGATCAAGTACACAGCGACTACAAATACGACGCTTGCCGATTTCCGGATGGACGTGGATAAATTCGCGCTGCCTGGGGATCCGCAACTGGAGACGATTGACGAGTTCCACACGGTGACCTTCAATTTTGTGTGGGGGACGAGCTTTGAATTCATGGTGCGGACGGCGGACCGGGCGACGTTGCGAACAGTGTTCGGAGGGATGCCGACCGGTTCGATTGGGACGATCCAGCACTCGCTGTATTGGGCGGGGATACTTGGCACGACGGCGGATGGCTCGCCGGTGAGCGCGTTCTCGATTGCCAGCGAGTCGGGAACGGATTACCGGAATTCGTTTGATCCGGAGGCGCAGACGCCAGAGCCTCAATCGCTGTTGTTGGTGGCGGCAGGGTTGCTGGGGGCGGCGAGAAGGCGCCGAGTGAGGTTTATGAGCGGCTGGGTGAGGGAATAGCCGGCGGGATGCCGTTTACCCTGTTGATGACGAACCGCCTGCTACTGTTTCTTGCCTTTTTTGCCGCGAGTTCCGGGAAAGCACTGGATCTGCCGGTTGCCGCCGATGCGCACGTGGGTGCTTCCGCGACGGCGGCCGGCACATTGCCGAACCTGGCGATTGGGGGCGGCAGCCGGGCGCTGCTGCGCTTTCACCTGGCGGTGCTGCCGCCGAATCTGAGCCCCAGCCAAGTGGTGAAAGCCACACTGATGGTGCATGTGAACCGTGTCAGCGTGACGGGTGCGGTGCGCGTGGCGCAGCTTTCCGGGCCCTTTGACGAAATTGCGGTGACACAGGGGACGGCTCCGCCGGCGGGCGCCGCGGTGGCACAATTCACGCCTGTGCAGGGGCTGAATCTGATTGACATTACATCCACGGTGCAGCAGTGGGTGACCTCACCGGGCCTGGCTTTTGGGCTGGATCTTTCCGCCGACCCATCGGGCGCGGCGTCGCTGCTTGTCGACAGCAGGGAGAATACGGCCACGAGTTTTCCGGCGGAGATCCGGCTGGTGTTGAGCGGTCCGGCAGGGCCGCAGGGGGCGATGGGGCCGACTGGCGCGACCGGCGCCACGGGGCCGGCCAGCGCAATGAGCCAGCCGCTGCAAGCTGGATTGTGCGATTTTCTGCGCACGACGAACCGGCCGGTGCCGCCGGGACTGGATTGTTCCACGAAGCTGGTGTTCGTTACGAACAACGTTTTCCATGGAGACCTGGGCGGCGTGGCGGGCGCCGATGCGGCCTGCAACAGCGAGGCATCGGCACTGGGCCGGCCGGGGACGTACAAGGCTTGGGTGGCGGATCTCGGATCGCCGAGCCAGCGGATGACGCAGGCCAACGTTCCTTACGTGCGAGCCGATGGGGTGGTGGTGGCCTACAACTGGGCTGATCTTACGGATGGATCGCTGCACAACCCGATCGTTACGACGGCGACGGGCGCGCCGGTGGCCACTGTGTTTCGAGTATGGACGAATGTCACGCCGGGCGGGGGAGCGACGGGGTTTCAGTTCTGCGGGATGTGGAACAGTTCGATCCCTCTGACGGGCGCGGTTGGGAACCCGCTGGTGACGGACGGGCGCTGGACGAGCGATGGGACTGTGAGTTGTGCCTCGCAGGCGCGATTGTACTGTGTGCAGCAATGAAGGGAACCGGCACGGCGCGTCGCCTATGGGGGCATGACACGCTCCATTGTATTTGCATTTCTCACTCTGGCCGGTAGTTCCGCGATGGCAGTGGATCTTCCGGTGGTTGCCGATGTTCATGTGGGCGCCAATCTCTCGCAGACGGGCACTTTGCCGAACTTGAATGTTGGCGGCGGGGCTCGGGCGCTGCTGCGGTTTGATCTTGCGGTTTTGCCGGCGGGGCTCAGCCCGAGCCAGGTGGCAAAGGCGACACTGGTGTTTCACGTGAACCGGGTGGTGACGGCGGGGCCAATCCGGTTGTCGGCGCTGGCAGGGCCGTTTCAGGAGGCGACGGTGGTCCAAGCCAGTGCGCCGCCCGCAGGGGCTTTGATTGGGCAAGTGAATCCGGTGCAGGGAATCAATCTGGTAGATATTACCGCGCTGGTGCAGCAATGGGTGACATCGCCGGGGGCGGCGTTTGGGATCGAACTGGCGGCGGATCCGAGTGGATCGGCGGCGCTGCTGATTGACAGCAGGGAGAACACGGCGACTAGTTTTGCGGCCGAGGTGCGAGTGGTGCTGAGCGGTCCGGCGGGGCCGCAGGGGGTAGCGGGGTTGAATGGAGCGACTGGACCGACGGGGCCGGCTGGAGCCGCGGCGCCATCGGGCGTGCCGGCGCTGGCCGCGGTTTGCGCATTGTATTTCCGAAACGGAATTGCGGCTCCGGCAGGCATGGAGTGTCCGAAGCTCATCTTTGCCACGCAGTCGAGCTTTTTTGGAAATCTCGGCGGGCTTGATGGAGCTGACAATCTTTGCAATAGCGAGGCGGCGCAGGCTGGGCATACGGGGGTGTTCAAGGCGTGGTTGTCCACGGCTACGGTATCCGCAGCTTCCCGGATGACGCAATCCAACGGGCCGTATGCCCGGGTGGATGGGGTTGTAGTGGCGGATAATTGGGCTGACCTTACGGATGGGAGTCTGAAGTCTGCCATTCCGGTTACGCAGTTCGGCGTCTCGCGAGTATTAGAACCTTACACATGGACCAATACGACCGTAGCCGGGGCGAGTGCGGGAGGACCGGATTGCAACGGATGGACGGCAACGAACGCTTCGGGCACGCCGCGGGTGGGCACAGTGACGTTCGGTGATCAGAACTGGACGTTATCGCAGACTACGCGTCCGTGCGCCTTTCCCCAGCGACTGTACTGTGTGCAACAGTAACGCTTCTTGTGCCGGCTGAAGTGTTTGGCGGAGGGATGTCGCATTCCCGAGTGAGGAGCTATCAAACCGTGAATCGCTTGTTGTTGCTGATGCTGGCGGCGAGTGCCGCATATGGAATTGATCTGCCGGTGATTGCCGATGTCCACGTAGGGGCGAGCGCCACGCAGAGTGGGGCATTGCCGAACTTGCTGGTGGGCGGAGGGAACCGGGCGCTGCTGCGTTTTGATTTATCCGTGCTGCCGGCGGGGCTGAATCCGGCGCAAGTGATGAAAGCGACGCTCGTGTTTCACGCCAACCGGATTGCGGCGGGCGGGACGATGAAGGTGGCTCCGCTGGCCGGGCCGTTTCAGGAGTTGACGGTGCTGCAGACGAATGCGCCGCCTGCGGGGACCGGGCCGAGTTTCAGCGTTGTGCCGGGATTGAATCTGGTGGACATTACACCGATCGTGGAGCTTTGGGTGGCTTCGCCTGCATCGGCGTTTGGAATCGAGTTGTCGGATGCAGGGGGGCCGTCGGCGTCCTCGTCGGGGTCGCCTGGTTTGTCGGTGCAGATCGACAGCAAGGAGAATACGGCGACTAGCTTTGCGGCGGAGATCCGGGTGGTGTTGAACGGTCCGGCGGGGCCGCAGGGGCTACAGGGGCCGGCGGGAGCAACGGGGCCGACGGGGCCGGCGGGCGGTGCGAGCACCGCGCTGCAGGCTGGTTTATGCCAAGCGTTGCTGGCGGGGAATTCGCCGGTGCCGGCGGGGCTCGATTGCCCGTCGAAGCTGGTGTTCGTGAGCAAATTCACCTCGACGGGTGGATTCGGCGGGTTCAGCGCCGCGGATGCGGCCTGCAATAGCGAGGCGGTGACGGCGGGAATCAGTGGCGCCTTCAAGGCCTGGTTGTCGGATGGGACGCAATCGGCGGCGAGCCGGATGACGCAATCGACCGTGCCATACCGGCGTAGCGATGGGGCACTGGTGGCTTACAACTGGGCGGATCTGACAGACGGCACGTTACACAATCCGATTATCAAGACTGCGGCGGGAGTCGAGATTGGCGCGCCGTTGGTCGCCTGGACGAATACGGCGCCGAATGGCGGGGTGCAGGGGGGCTCGCACTGCAACAACTGGAGTGCAAATTCGGGGCCTACGCTGGGGCAGGGAGGCAATCCGACATTTACGAACTCCGGATGGACCAACTCTACCGTCGCGACTTGCGGCATCGGCGGGCGTCTGTACTGCATCCAGCAGTAGGCTCCGCTTGCTGACGCGCGCGGCTCTGAAACACTAGCGGCGGGCGAGGCAGAGGCCGGCGACGAGAATCAGGCCGAGCGCGGTGAGGGCTGCGCCGTAGTAGACGGTGCGGGGACGGAAGCGGAAGTCGATGCGATGATTGCCGGCTTCGACGACGACGCCGCGGAAGACGCCGTAGGCTTCCCAGATGCGGGCCGGGTTGCCGTCGATGGTGGCTTGCCAGCCGGGGTACATCGTTTCGCTCAGGATCACCATTCCTCTGCAGGCCATGGTTGCGTCGATGGCGACGTGATCGGTGTCGTGCTGGCGGATTGCGACCGTGTCGGCGGCGGCGCAGGTTTCCAGTTGCGGGGGATTTTCGAGGAATAGCGCGGTCTTTGCGAGATCGACGTTGGCGTCCTGTATGTGAATGCGCATCCAGGCGGAGTCGTCGACCTTTTTCGTGTCGTGGACGGAACGGGCGCGGGGGAGATAGCCGGGATTTTCGAATACCTTCACACCACTCGTGCCGGTGAATACTTCCTTCTGGCCGGGCTTGTCGGGCTTCATGCCGATGAAGTGGGTGATGCTGTAGAGGCTTTGCGTGCGCTGGGTGTGGAGCTCGTGCTCCATATGCTGGCGGTTGACTCCGGCGACGTAGCCGTGGAGCATGTCGATGCCGTGCCAATCGCCGAAGTTGCTGCCGATGGTCTGATCGTCGACGACGACGCGAAGCGGGCCGAGGTGTTTCTGATTTTTCAGGAATTCGACAATATCGGCGTGTTCGGTGAGGGATTTGGTGAATTTGTTCCCATCCTTGGCGGTGACATCGTTGTAGAGGGCTGGGGCGGCTCCGGTGAGTTCGATCAGGGTGAGGGACACAAGGCCGGCTGCGACGATGCCTCGGGTGAGCGCTCCGCGCTGCCAGGCGGCGAGCAGGACCGCGGCGGCGATGGAGACACCGGCGGCGAGGAAGAGGCGATCGTCCACTTCCGTTTTTGCCTGGCTGATGGCGAAGCAGAGGATGAGCAGCAGGACGCCGAAGCCGAGGAGCCAGCGGCGGAGCGCGGCGATGGCGGGGGAAAGCGAATCGCGGAGGATGGTGTCGAGGCCTATGGCGGCGAGGATGGCAAGGGCGAACGAGAGGACGAGTGTGCCGCGGGAAGGGATGCGGGCCTTGTCCACCACGGGAAGGATGGAATACATGATGCCCTGGAGCGGGGTGTTGGCGCCGAGCGAGTACACGATGGAGCCGGCCATGATTGCCGTGGCGATGCGGACGGCTTGATTGGACCAGCGGGCGGCGATGGCGAAGAGGGTAAGGGCGACGGCGATGCAGCCGATGAAGGGGCTGGAATCGGCGTAGTTGCCGACGGCGGGAAGGAAGGTGGCGAGCAGGCCTTTGGCGGGAAGCGAGTAGAGTGCGCTAACGGAGTAAGGGATCTTGTCATCCCATTTGACGCTGTTTTCGAGGCCGACCCAGCGCACGGCCATGCGGCCGAATTCGAAGGTGGGGAGTGTTTGCACCGCTCCGATCAAGAACATTGTCAGACCGTAGACAGCGGCGGGCAGGATCAGCCGGCGATTGCGCGCGGCGAACCAGAGCCAGAGGAGGCCGCTCATCAAGGTGAGCAGAATCGGGATTTCGTGGTGGCCGCTGAGCCAGGCGATGCCGAGAAACAGCCCGGCGAGCGCGGCGTTGGAGTACGGGCGGCTGCCTTGGGCGGCGCGGAGAATAAAGAGAAGGATGAGCGGGGCCCAGATGCCTCCATTGATGACGTCGATCCAGGCGACGGATCCGACGAAGCCGCCGTAGCCGAATACTGCGCCACAGAAGAGCGAAGCGGCATAGCTCAGGCCGATGTCGCGGGCGAGCCAGAAGGCGAACAAGGCGCCGAGGAAATGGATGGCGGCCCAATAGTAGTTCAACTGGGCGAACTTCATGTAGCCATCGCGCATCGGGGTGAGTTCGAAGAGGAGGTTGAGCGGGAAGAGGAGACCGGGTTGTGTTTGGCCGATGAGGGGTTGGCCGGTCCAGATGTGCGGATCCCAGAGGGGGAAATTGCCATGGAGGCGGATCTCGCGCATCTGGAACTGGATGCGGGGGATCTCGAGGTAACACATGTCGGGGTGATCGAACCAGTTGTACTGGCGGGTGAGGGTAAGCTTCCAGTAGAAACCTACCGTCATGAGAAGCAGGAAAAGAACCATGAGGGCGTGCTTTGCTTTGCCCTTCCATGGTGCTTTGAGAGCAATGTGGTGGTTTTCAGCCATCGGCCGGAAGTGGCCATCTTAGCACATCCAATTGAAAAACAAAGAGATGGCGAATGGTACGGGAATTGCCTATGAGGATGGCGTGGAAGGAGAACCGGCCATGTCGGAAAACATCCTCAGAATGACAAAAACGCGCTGGCTGATGGCGGCTCTACTGTGCGGAGCGAACCTGCTGGCGGAAGACGAACCAGGCCGCGGGGTAGCCCGTATGAGCCTGTTGCAAGGGGATGTGTCGGTACGGAGGGGAGACTCCGGGGAGTGGGTGGCGGCGGCGCCGAATGCGCCGTTGGTGGTCGAGGATCGTGTGCTCACCGGAGTCAATTCGCAGGCGGAAGTGCAGTTCGATTATGCAAATATCGTGCGGCTGGCTCCGAACTCGGAGTTGCGGCTGGCGGAATTGGAATACCGGCGCTACAGTCTGCAGGTTGCGGCGGGCACGGTGATGTTCAACGTGCTGCGCAATTCGGAGGCGGACGTGGAAGTGTCGACGCCGAGCGTGGCGGTGCGGCCCACCAAGCGTGGGATGTACCGGATCACGGTGTTGGCGGACGGGACGACGGAAGTGACCGTACGGTCGGGCGAAGTGGACGTATTCACGACGCAGGGCTCGGAACGGCTCAAGTCCGGGCGCACGATGGTGGCGCGGGGAACGGCGTCGAACGTGGAGTTTCAGGTCAACGGAGCGATTCCGAAGGATGAATTCGACCGTTGGAACGATCGCCGGAACGACGATCTGGAGCGCTCGGTCAGCTATAAATATGTCGATTCGTCGGTATACGGGGCCGAAGACCTGGACGCGTACGGCAATTGGGTCCAAGACGCTCCTTATGGGAATGTGTGGGTACCGCGAGTGGCGGCAGGCTGGTCTCCGTATCAATATGGACGCTGGTCGTGGGTGGATTACTACGGCTGGAGCTGGGTGAGCTACGATCCCTGGGGCTGGGCTCCGTATCACTACGGACGCTGGTATTATGGCTCGCGCGGGTGGTGCTGGTGGCCGGGCGCATACCGGACGCGGCACTACTGGAGCCCGGGACTGGTGGCGTGGGTTGGCTTTGGGCACGGAGTGTCGGTGGGCGTGGGCTTCGGCCGCGTGGGCTGGGTTCCGCTGGCGCCTTATGAGACCTATCATCCCTGGTACGGGTGGAACCGGTATCGCGGATATGGCGGCCGTGGCGGCTATGTCGATAACAGCGTGACCATCGTCAACAACTACAACATTCGTAACAGCTATCGCAATGCACGGGTAGTCAACGGTGTTCACGGGGTGGACGGCGGCGACTTCGCACGGGGCCGGTTCAACAATATTACGGCGATGCGGGATAACGACCTGAACAGGGCGAGCCTGGTGCGCGGCGAACTGCCGGTGGCGCCGGAGCGGTCGAGCCTGCGGTGGGCGGACCGGGAAGTGAACGGGAATCCGCAGAGCCGGGACAACACGCGGTTTTTCAGCCGGCGCTCGCCGGGAGGCGCGACACCGGAGCGGGTATCCTTTGACGATCAGAGACGGGGCGTGACGGAGCTTTCGCGGCGGACCTTCGGCGACCGTCCGGGCCGGACTGAGGAAACGGCGGCCGGGGCAGGGAAGCCGGGGCTGGTGGACAGCAACAGCAATGGAGCGGGCCGGATGGACGGCATCCGGCGCGGACGCGAAGGGAACACCGAAGCGAACGTGCAGCCGGGAGGCGGCAACAGCGACGGGCGTGGCTGGCGCCGTCTAGGCGAAAACGGGCAGCAGCCGGACGCGACGGGCCGGGATAGCGGGAACTCACGGCGCTTTGGCGAACCGCGGAATTCCGACAGCCAGGCAACGATTGAGAATCGCGACGGCGGCAACACGAGAGCACGGGAAAGCACGGACCGGAATGGATGGCGGCGGTTTGGCGAGCCTTCGGGGAACGGATCGCGGACTTCGGATTCGATGAATCGGGAATCGAACGACCGTGGATTCCGGCAACGGCCGGAGCAGTCTGCACCGAACGCGAGTCCGAGCCAGCCGGCGGAACGGAACCGGGATTCGGGTTGGCGGCGGTTCGAGAACAATGGCGGATCGAACAACGGCGGATCGAATTCGGGAGGATTCGGCAGCCGGCGGAGTGAGAACCCGGCGCCGCGGATGGAATCGCAGCCGAGCCCACGGATGGAGCGGCCGGCGCCGCGGAGTGAGCAGCCGCGGAGCGAGCCACGGATGGAACGGCCGCAGAGGGAGAGCTCGCCGGGCATGGAACGCCGACGCAACAATGATCGAAGCGACGGTGGGACATTGCGGATGAGCCCGCCGATGGTGCGGGAGCGGCAGATGGGATCGAGTGCGGAAAGGGCGCCCCGGTATGAGGGGCGCTCGTCCCGTATGGAGAGCTCGGGCGGGTTTGGCGGTTTTGGGGGATCACAGCGCTCGGCGCCGTCGATGGGATCGAGGGGTGATTCGGGCGGATTTGGGCGCTCTTCCGGTGGCGGCGGGGGTTTCAGCGGCGGGGGCCGGAGTGGTGGCGGGGGCGGTGGTGGATCGCAGGGAGGTGGCGGTGGTGGTGGGCGTGGGCGGGGCCGATAGGTAATATTGCACTAGTCTTTTCTCTTTTTCTTCCCTCAAGGCCTGTCTGGACGGCGCGAAGCAGCGTTATCCAGACAGGCCATTTTCTTTGGCGGGAGGAGTGGTGAGGCGTGAAGGGAAGAGGAAAAGACGGCGGAATGACGTGTTTTGATTGACTTTCGCGCCTGATTGGGATAGAAGATACGTTTACGAACCATCCAGGAGTGTTGTATCCTTGGAGAATCGAGCTTTCAAATTTTACCTGAGTTTTGGAGGAGGGAAATGAAGCGTCTTTGGGCAACGGCAGTTCTTCCAGTAGCTGCCATATGCTGCCTGACGTTCGCTGTCTCACCGGCAGCGAAGGCACAGACGGGTCCGCGCCTTGTGGGCAGCGGACCAGATGGAGCATTTAATGTATCGGCGCGTGAAGGCACTGCGAACCGGCCAGGATTGATCGATCCGACATGCGGATTGACCAGCGGGCCCGCGGTGGCTTCGGCTGCGTGCGACTCTCAAGGTGGCCGTGAATGGGAAGGAATTGCCTCCACGGATTACTTTACGATTGAGCCGCTGCCAGTAGCGCCGAACCCGGATATCGCCGTTGGGCCGGATGACATAGTGACGATCGTGAATCGCACGATCGCGCGTTACCCGAACCCGAACGCCCCGTCCGGGACGAATAACAACGGAACATCGTCGGTTGAATACAATCCTACGGGCACGTATTACTTCCCGCCGTCCTCGCGCCAGTTTCTTGATGTATGGCTGGGCGAAGTGGCGTTGAACGAACTCTGCCCGACGCAGCCGCGCACGAACGCGACCTGCGTGGTGGACAATGCAAGCATCCGCTACGACCAGATGCAGGGCCGCTATGTGGTGTTGTTCACGGTAGTGGACAATGCTTCGGTGAACTGCTTTGGTTGCGGAGCCGGCGTAGGCACGGTTCGCAAGGCGAGCTGGGTTCTGGTGGTATCCAAGTGGGCCACCGGTTGCCAGGGCTCGATTGCACTGGGCAGCGGCGGATCGAACGTTGGTGGCACCTGCACGCCGAACAACAACCCGGCGGTATCGGGGCTGGTAGGCAATACGGAATTCTTCACGACTCCGCAGCCTCCGGGCCCGACGCAGAACAATCCGAACAGCGGCGGCGCGAATTCCAACTGGATTGTCTATTACGGCAAGACGGACGGGACCTGCGACGACACCTGCCTCTTCGGCAACATCAACGCGATTTCCGACCGTACGCGCGGCCAAGGCGCTCCGAACGGTGCGCTGGCGATCGATTGCGCGGTAAGCGCAGTGGGCAACGTGGAAGCAGTTTGCTACGTGCCGACGAGCGCGCGCCTGGGCATCGACAACGACAACCTGTACATTGTTTCGAGCGTATTGAACGACAACGTGGCACTGGCCAACCGCACGTGGACCGGCGCGCCCCCGAACACTGCTTCGGCAGCATGGGAAGGGACCCGTCTTCGCGTGTTGAAGAAGGCTGGTTTCTACACGGGAGCGACGAGCTCTCCGGTTGCGCCTTGCACGGGCA
>JAFDVS010000048.1:92141-119882 GCA_018268935.1 Acidobacteriota bacterium
GATATGTGGGGCACGTCGACGACGCCATACACGTTTGACAAGACGATTCCGGATCAACCGATCCTGAACGGCGCCACTCGCAGCGTGGTGGGCCTGAACTACGAACCGGAACATGTCCGTGGACGCTCGCTGGCGAGCTACAACGGGAATGGGAACAATGCCAATGCGTTCTACTCGATCTGGGGCACGGTAGACCAGGGTTCGACTCTGAACACTCCGGCACAGCACCTGATTTACCATCGCGCGATCACGTTTACCCGTCTGGTTGCGGGTAGCTTGGGCGCCAATGGGGGCAACATTCCGGCGACGGTGAATGACACGAAGATTCAGGGTGGTATTCCCACGCTGCAGGATCGTGCACAGCACCAGGTTCCGGCGTTCACCAATCCGAACACGGTAACGCAGCGCGACAAACTGACGCAGCCGTCGCCGAACAATGTGTTGCCGACCCCGTACATTTACGTTGGCGACAACCGTCCGCACCGCGTGATCTCGCGTGAAGGCCACCGCTACATTGCTCGCGTGGGCCAGCAGGCGCAGTTTGCGCAGTTCAGTGGTGCGACGTCTTCGAGCACGGTGATCTACGACATCGTGCAGAAGCTGTCGCGCAACGCGACTGCTCTAGAGGTGTACAACACGGCATGGGGCAACGGCGATTTCTATGCGCCGATGCATGACACGCCGGCCAACGTGGTGCAGTATGGCGCGATTTCGCCGATCAACGTGCAGCCGTTCCTCGAGAAGCTGTTTGTTGGCACGACGTTCCCGCCGCTGGCTCCGACCGATCCGCGGACATTCTCCTACGGATTGATCTCGGGCCAGGCACTGCAGGCTTGCAAAGGTCAGGAACCCAGCGTATCGACGGCGAACCGGGCCTACCCCGGTCTGTTCGACATCCGCTGCGGTGAAGACTCCTACGACACGCCAATCGCACTTCGTCATGGAACAACGGGCAGCTTCCTGGTAGGCGACTTCCAGGTTCGTACACAGCCGACCGGCTATACGAACAGCATTGTACCGTTCGGCATCCGCGGCGGCGCCGCCACCGACCCCAACAACATGGGTATGTGGACCTACGGTGCTTATGCCAAGGGCCGTCTCGCTTCGGTTCCGGGCTTCGGCCAGTGGGGCACCTACGTGGCTCACTATCCGCTGAGCTTCCCGCTGCGCGACCCCTACAACAACTCGGTGAGCAGCTACAGTGATGTGCCTCCGGGCCACCCCTTCTTCACCTACGTGCAGATTGCCAAGCAGACGGAAATCAATCCCGGCAGCCGGACAGCGACCACGTTTTCCGTGAACGCAACGGTAACCCGCGCCGAGATGGCCCGATGGGTGATCCGTGCGCAGATGAACGAGGAAGCGGTGACCAATTCCCTGAACGCGACGGGCGGCATCTTCTGTAGTTTTGCCGATGTCTCCTGTCCGGGCAACAGCGGCACGGTAACGGATACCACTGGCGTAACCGGCGATTGGCGCTACATCGAACTGATGTATCGCCGCGGCTACACTAAGGGTTGCAACGCTACGACGGACGCGCAACGACGGTTCTGCCCCACGGAGAACCTGTCGCGTGGCCAGATGTCGGCGTTCATCATCCGGGCGAAGATGAACAGCGTGTTCCCGACGGTGACTTCGGGCGCCGCCACTGCATCCTGCTTGCCGACCGGCACGGCTGTGACGCAGGTTGGCGATCAGTTCGGGCTGTATGCGGGTTGCAACCCGTACTTCAGCGACGTGCCGAACAACCACACGTTCTTCGCCTTCATCCAGAAGATGCGCGAACTGCGTATTTCGAACGGGACATCGCACTCCACGGCCACGGCCCTGGGTACGTATGGACCGGACGAGCCGCTCACCCGCGGTCAGTTGATGACCTTCCTGGTGCGCGCGTTCTTCCCGTAAGAAGAAGCACAACCTGAACAGACGAACGGCCCGGGTGAAGAGCCCGGGCCGTTTTATTTGTGTCAGGCGAGGAGGCGGGAGAGGCGCTCTACCTGGTGGGGGGCTTCGCGGGCGATGTTGGAGGTCTCGGACGAGTCCAGTTTGAGATCGAAGAGGATGGGACGAGGTTCGGTGCGGGGACGGCCTTTGGGTGGTGGCTCCGGTTCAAAGCCGCGGATGAGTTTGTAGCGGCCATCGAAGACCATTTGCCAGCGGTCGAGCGAGGACATCAGATACTCGCGGTGGGACGTGATTTTCTTCTCCAGCAGAGGGCGGATGGTGAGGCTGTTAGCGTCGGCGAGGTGCGGGGCGCCGGCAAAGTCGAGGATGGTTGCAGCCAGATCGAAGTGGCTGATGAGCGCATCGGAGACTCCGGGCGTGATGCCTGGGCCGGCGACGAAGAGGGGCACATTGACCGAAGGCTGATAGGGGACGCTCTTCCCCCAGCGGTCATGATCGCCGAGCATCTCGCCATGGTCACTGGAGAAAATGAGGATCGTGTTTTCCCATTCGCCGCGCTTGCGCAGTTCCTCAATGTAGGCTCCGAGCCAGCGGTCGATGTTTTCCACCATGGCCGCATAGTTCTGGCGAATGGCGATGTGCTTTTCGGCGGAGTGCTCTTCGTAGTCCACGGGCTCAGGGAACTGGCGGCGGCGGACGGTGCGTTCCATGCGGCGGGTGATGTCGACGGGGTTGTGCGGGCCGGCGAAGTTGACCTGGAGGAACCAGGGTTTGCCGGTGGGAGCGCGGCGGAGCAGTTCGAGGCCTTTGACGGCAATCCAATTGTCGCAGTAGGCGTCATCGGGGAGCGCGGTGGATTCGGTGTTGAGATAGCTGTTGAGGCCGGTACGGCGGCGGAAGTCGTCGAGGTGGGTGTTGACGAGGCCGCGGCGGTGGAGGTAGGCCATGTAGGGATCGCGGGGTTCAATGGCTCCGCTGGAGATGGCATCCATTTTGCCGGCGTTGTCGATGCCATCGGAGAAGCCCCACTCGGGGAGGAAACGGCGGCCGTCGATGCCCCAGTCTGGGGTGGCTTTGTGGAGATCGAGCTTGCCGCAGCCCATGACGTGATAGCCGCCTTCGCGCAGGGCCTGATAGAACGTGGGGTGATCGAGGGGGAGATCCTGGCCGTTGTTGCGGACGCCGCAGCGGGAGTACTCGCGGCCGGTGGCGAGGCAGGCTCGGGAAGGGGCGCAAAGGGGGGAGGCGACGAGGGTCCGCGTGCAGTGCATGCCGCTTTTGGCCAGCGAAGCGATATTTGGGGTTTCGAGGGGGAAGTCTTTGCGGGGGAGAACCCAATCGGCGCGCAGTTGATCGGGGAGGAAGAAGAGGATATTGGGACGGCGCCGGCCCGCGGGACGTGTGGCCTGCGGGGCAGCGGGCAAAAGAGACGCCATGGATAGGAAGCCGCGGCGGGGAAGCATCTTAGCTATCGAAAGGCTATTTTACCACCCTGGGGGGAGGCGGCTTTCCGGCAAGTGGAGGGTTCTACTTTTTGGAAAGCAGGAAGCGCTCGGCGGAGCGGGTTTCGGCGGTGGCGGGGCCGCGGTCCGCGCGGAGGACGGCGAGGCTTTGGTCGAGGAGCGGCTTGCCTTCGGCATCGCGGCCCTGGCGGATAAGAGCGCCGGCGAGTTCGGCATCGACAGTGGCTACCATCCAGGAGTTTTCGGCAAAATGCTTGCGGCGGATCTGCGCCGCCTCGCGAAGCAGCGGCTCCGCCTCGCGGGCGCGGCCGGTATCGATGAGGAAAGAGCCGAGGCTGAGCAAGGCGTTGGAGAGGAGGGGATGGCCGGGCGGCATCTTACGAGTGATGCGGAGGCTGTCGCGGAGGAGGCGTTCGGCTTCGGCCTCCTTGTTTGTTTTGCGGAGGACTCCGGCGAGGTTCCGGTCTTCGATGGCGACACTGCGATGATCGGGGCCGTGCATGCGAAGGCTCATATCGAGGGCCTGGCGATAGAGCTTCTCGGCTTCTTCCAACCGGCCCTGGCCGGTTAAGGCGTGGGCGAGGCCGCTGAAGGAGCCCGCGATATCGGGGTGTGTGCCGCCGTAGACGCGCTGGCGCATGGCGAGCCCTTCGCGGAGGAGCGGCTCGGCTTCCTTGTAGCGGCCGGCATCCGACAGCACGGCGCCCAGCTTGGCAATGACGAGGGCGAGACGGGGGTGGTCGCCTTTGAGGGTCCGGCGGCGGATTTCGATGCACTCGCGGAGGAATTTTTCGGCTTCATCGTAGCGCTGCTGGGCGCGGAGCACACCGCCGAGGTTGCTGAGGACGGCGGTTTCGAGGTGCTGGTTCGGGTCATTGCCACGCAGAACATCGCGCATTTCGAGAAGCTGGCGGAAATACTTTTCGGCATCCTTGGGATGGCCGGACTCATCGAGGGTGAGAGCGAGCGTGTTGAGGGATTCGGCAACGTCGAAATGGCGTTGGCCGTAGAGACGCGTGCGGATGGTGAGGGATTCGCGGGCGAGGGCTTCGGCGGCGGCGTAGTCGGTCTTGCGGCGGCGTAGTTCCGCAAGGGCTTTGAGCGAAGACGCGAGGGCGCGCTGGTCCGTATCCGGGAGTTTGCGGCGCAGTGCGACCGCTCTTTCCAGCAGGGAGGCGGACTGATCGTAGAGGCCGAGATTTTCGTAGATGCGGCCCATGTGATCGAGAAGGCGGGCCTGGATGATGGGCTGCTTGTCGAGTTCCTTGAGCTTGGCGGCGCTGCGGTCGAGGACTTCGCGGGCGGTGACTTCGCGGCCGCGGGCGCGCTCCGGATCGGCGACGGAAAAGAGATCCATCATGAACTGGGAGACCTGTTCGGCGGTGTCGCGTTCGCGCTGGGCTCGAGTGGCGAGGATGCCCATGCCGACGGCGAAGCCAACGATGAGGATTGCGACCATGGCGGCCATGGCCACGCCCGCCTTGTGACGGCGTACGAACTTGCCGGAGCGATAGCTCCAGGAATCGGGGGCGGCGACGACAGGGAAGCCTTCCAGGTAGCGGCGGATGTCTTCGGCGAGGGCGCCGGCGGAGGGATAACGGCGCGCGGCCTCTTTGCGCATGGCCATGCGGACGATGTTGTCGAGATCGCCGGAGAGTTGACGGCTGAGGGTGTGCCCGCCTTCGGCGAGTTTGCCGGCGGCGGTGCTTGGCTTGTCGGGGTCGGACTCGCAGATGATGCGTTCGGCCTCGGCGGCGCTGGTGTTTTCGAGGCGGAAGGGCCGGTGGCCGGTGAGGAGTTCGTAGAGCAGGACGCCGAGGGCGTAGACGTCGGTGGCGGTGGTGACGGGCTCGCCACGGATCTGTTCCGGGCTGGCGTATTCCGGTGTCATCACGCGGTCGGTGGCGCGCGTAAGGGCGGGCTCTTCGGGTTCGGTGCCCTGATGGAGGATTTTGGCGATGCCGAAGTCGAGGAGTTTGACGACGCCATCGCCGGTGACAAGGATATTGGCGGGCTTGATGTCGCGGTGGACGACGAGGCTCGAGTGGGCGCTTTGCACCGCTTCGCAGACGGTGAGGAAGAGGCGGAGTCGCGATTTGATGGAGAGGCTTTTGTCACGGCAATAGGCATCGATGGTGACGCCATCGACGAATTCCATGACGAGGTAGGGCAGGCCCTCGGCGGTGACGCCGCCATCGAGGAGGCGGGCGATGTTGGCGTGGGCGAGATTGGCGAGGATCTGACGTTCGGCGCGGAAGCGGCGGAGGATGTCTTCGCGATTGAGGCCATAGCGGATGAGCTTGATGGCGACTTGCTGGTTGTACTGATCGTCGTCACGGGCGGCGAGGAAGACGGAGCCCATGCCACCGGAGGCGAGCTTGCGCAGGATGCGGAACGGGCCGAGGCGCTCCTGGGTGGCATCGTCGCGATCTTCGAGCACATGACTGGCGGCCTGACGGACGGACTTTTCGACGAGGTCTTCCTCTTCGTCGGAAGTGAGGAGGGCTTCGACTTCCCGGCGGAGGGCGGGATCGTCGGGGCACCACTGGTCGAGGTAGGCGGCGCGGGCGGGGCCGGTCAATTCGCTGGCTGCGTGGAAGAGCTCCTGCATGCGGAGCCAGCGGTCCGCACTCATGCGCCTCCGGCCATCTGCTGTTGCAGCCAGGCGCGGGCGAATTTCAGCTCGCGATGGACGGTGACGGCGGAGACGCCGACGGCGGATGCGGTTTCGTCATAGGTGAGGCCACCGAAGTAGATCAGCTCGACGATACGGGCTTTGCGCTCATCGACTTTGGCGAGGATGGTAAGGGCTTCGTCGATATCGGCGATGGCGGAATCGGGATCGACGCCGATATGGACCGCTTCGTTGAGGGTGATGCGAGCGGCGCCTGCTCCGCGCTTCTGGCGGCCACGGCTTTTGGCATGATCGACGAGGATGCGGCGCATCACACCGGCAGCGACGGCGAAGAAGTGGACGCGGTTCTCGTAATCGACGTCAGCGCCGGCGAGGCGCATGTAGGCTTCGTGAACGAGGGCCGTAGCCTGGAGAGTGTGGCCCTGGCGCTCCGAACGCATGTATTTGTCGGCGAGAGAGCGCAGTTGATCATAGACCAGGGGCAGCAAGTCGCTGATGGCCTTGGGATCTCCCTCTCTGCCGCGTTTGAGCAGACCCGTCACTGCATGCGGTGACTCATGCATTGGTATGTGATTATCGTATCGCGGAGGGGGTGGAGCGTCAATGTTCGGGGGATTGACGCCGTCCGATAGAATGATTGGCATGGGGCTTGACGTTGTGGTTTTGTTTGAACATCCGGAATGGCAGAAGCCGTTGTGGGCTGCGCTGGAGCAGCGCGGCGTGGATTTTGCGGCGATTGATTTGAAGCGGGCGGCGTTTGATCCGGATGCGATGCCGGCGGCTCCGTTGTATTTTAATCAGGCGAGCCCGAGTGCGTACGTGCGCGGGAATACGAGGGCGGTACCGCTGGCGCTGTCGTTGATGCGGTCTCTGGAGGCGGGTGGGGCGAAAGTGCTGAATGGGTCGCGGGCGTTTTTACTGGAGTTGAGCAAATCGGCGCAGGCTTCGCTGCTGGGGCGGCTGGGGATTGCGCATCCGCGATCGCTGGCGTTCAATGATCCGGAAGCGGCAGTGGACGCTTGGCGCGGCGGATGGCCCGCGTTGTTGAAACCGGAACAGGGCGGGAGCGGGGCTCGGATGTTCTTGCTGCAATCGCCGGAGGAACTGGCGCGGCTACTGCGGGAGCAACCTTCGTTGTGGCTGCCGGACAATCTGCTGTTGCTGCAGGAGTATTTCCCGGTGGATGCGGGGAAGGGAATTGTGCGGATGGAGTTTGTGGGTGGGAAGCTGCTGTATGCGATGCGGGTGATCTCGCATGGCGCGTTTAATCTGTGCCCGTCGGAGGCGTGCAATCCCGAGGGTGGTGGGGATTCGCATTGCGCGGTGCCTGTGCCGGCGGCGGCTCCGGTGAAGCCGGTGGAGTTTTATCCTTACGCGGACGTGCCTGCTGAGGCCGTGGCCGATGGCGAGCGGATCATGGCCGCGGGTGGCTTGGATGTGGGCGGGATTGAGTATCTGGAAGCGGCGGATGGGCGGCGGATTTTTTACGATATCAACGCGAATTCGAATTTACGCGCGCCGATCGGGCAGGCTTTCGGCTTCGATCCTTTCGCGCGCGTGGTGGACTACCTGTTGGAGGAACGGCGGCGGCTGTGATCTCGCGCCACTCGCCCGGTTGGAGCCCTTCGAGCGTGTAGTGGCCGGAGCGCACGCGGACGAGGCGTAGCGTGGGATGGCCGACGGCCGCGGTCATGCGGCGCACCTGGCGATTGCGCCCTTCGGTGAGCGTGATCTCAAGCCACGCGGTGGGGATGGATTGGCGGAAGCGGATGGGCGGATCGCGGGGCGGGAGCTGGGGCTCGTTGTCGAGGAGGCGCACTTGGGCGGGGCGTGTTTTGTAGTCGCGGATTTGAATGCCCTGGCGGAGTTTGGTGAGTGCTTCGCTTGTGGGAATGCCTTCCACTTGCGCCCAATACGTGCGTGTGTGGGCGAAGCGGGGATCGGTGAGTGTGTGCTGTAGCGCGCCATCGTCTGTGAGCAGGAGCAGGCCTTCGCTGTCGTGATCGAGGCGGCCGGCGGGGTAGATGTTGGGGATGTTAATGAAGTCTTGCAGCGTACGATGTGCAGCGCCGGGCTCGGGGGTGAACTGGCTCAGTACTCCATAGGGTTTGTAGAAGAGAATGAGCCGCGCCATGTCAGGGGCGCGCAAAGCGCTTGAAGAAACTGGATTCTTTCCAGGCGGGCCGTTGCGGGGAGTTGGCGACGTCGACGGCGATGGCGGCCATCAGCCGGTTGAAGCCCACCGCGCCTTCTTTGTCCACCGGTTGTTGCAGATCGTCGGTGACGGAGTGATAGCGATCCTTGAGCCAGGCTTTAAAGATGCGCTCTTCCGGGCTGCCGGGCTTGTAGCCGAGTTTGAACGAAGCGGCGGGAATGCCGCGGCGGATGAAGCTGTATTGATCGCTGCGGATGAAGCTGTTGCGCTGCGGTTCGGGATCGCGGATGACTTCGATGTGCCTCTTTGCGGCGACACGCTTCACACTGTCTCCGAGCGAGGATTCGTCGAGGCCGTACATGATGATGCACTCGAGCGGGAACAGTGGCAGGAACATGTCGAAGTTGAGATCGGCGACGATGCTTTCGCGGGCCACTGTTGGGGATTGGACGAAGAACTGTGAGCCGAGGAGGCCTTTCTCTTCGCCGGTGTTGGCGAGGAAGAGGACGGAGCGTCTGAGCTTTTTCGCTTTGAGCGCTTTGGCGATTTCGATCAGCGTGGCGATGCCGGAGGCGTTGTCCATGGCTCCGTTGTAGATGCGGTCGCCGGTGAGGTTGCGGCTGGTTCCGATGTGATCGACGTGGGCGCTGAGGACCAGCACCTGGTTTTTGAGCTGCGGGTGGCTGCCTTCCTTGATGCCGATGATGTTGTCGGCTTCGAGTTCGGTGAGGTTGAGCTTCGTGCGCGCCACGACGCGCGGTTTGAGCGGGAATTTCGGGAGCGGCTTGTTTTCGGCGGCGAGGGCGGTGATTTCTTCGTAGGTGTGACCGGCGCCTTCCAACCACAGATTGGCACGGGCCGGGTTGATGGTGATGCTGCAACCGGGGCCATCGGGTTCAAAGCCTTTGAGCTTCATGGCGGGGATGAAGCGCGCGGTGCGCGAGCGCTCAAACGGGATGTCGGTTGCTTTGGGATTGGAGAGGATGGCGACGCCTACGGCGCCTGCGTCTTTGAGCTTGCGCCAGCGCTGCTCGGCCGATTGGTAGTGGCTGATGAGGTTGGCGGGAATCTCTTTGGGGCCGCCGGTGAGATAGACCACCACTTTGCCTTTGAGATCGAGTCCCGCGAGTTCGTCGTACTGGTGTTCGGGCACGGCGAATGCGTAACCGGCGAAGACCATTTCGGCATCGATTTCGGGAACGATGTTGCCGCGCAGGCCGAAGTAGGCATCCTGGCCGAGGGTGAGTGTTTCGGTGCGATCGGGGAAGCGCAGGGCGAGGCTGGAGGCGGGCTCATCGAGCGTGTGCGAACGAAAGCCAACGGGCTGGAAATAGCCGTTCGTTCCGCCGGGGCTGAGTCCGGCGCGTTCGAATTCCTGGGCGACATAGCGGGCTGCCTGCTTGTGTCCTTCGCTGCCCGTGTCGCGCCCTTGCAGTTTGTCATCGGCGAGGTATTCGATATGCGACCACCAGCGGGCGGCGGCCGTGGATTCGGCTTGCAGCGCGGCGGGGAGGGTCAGGAAGAAGGCGCGGCGCGAAAACATTTATGCCTTCGATTGTTTGTATTCCTGGCGGATGGACTGGATCTGCCGTGCGTGCGATTCATCGTGCTGGGCGTAGGTTTCGAGCAGGTTGAGGAGCGTGATGCGGCCCAGTTCGCTGTGGATGCCCGTGCGCTGGAAGACTTCTTCGGGCTGGTCTTTGAGCAACTCGTAGTTTTCCGCGCGGAGCCGGCGGTAGGTTTCGACGGCCTGGGAAATCTTGCGTTTGCGGTAATTGAGCTTCTCTGCCCACGCTTCCTGATTGAAGGCGATGATGGTGGGCTCCGCTTCGGCGATGACGCGGCGGAAGCGGTCTGAGATGACGATCTCCGTGTCGGCGAGGTGGCAGACCACCGTGCGGATGCTCCATTTGCCGGGTGCGGGTTCGAAGTCCAGTTCGGCACCGGCGACCCCGGTGGTGACGACGGCGATCAATTCGCCGCCACGGCGGAAGCGTTCGAGTAATGTAGCGAGCTCACTCATACTGAATCTCTTAGTAGTAATCGGCGCAACTCATATAGTAGCCGCATCGGGCGCAGAGAAGCTTGCACTTTCGTTCGGTGAGCCGGTTGTCGCAGACGGGGCAATACAACATTGCCTCGGCGGGGACGTAATCGGAAGGCTGTGGATCTTGTGAAACTTCAGGATCGGGTTTCATAGCCGGTGTGCCCATTATAATGGGCGTATCACCATGAAGAGCAATACTGCTCGCTTTGCAATTGTTGTGGCTGTGATGCTGCTGGGCATTTCGATGTACGCGCAGCGGCGCGAATCGGAACGGCCACTGCGGCGGCCTTCACGGGGAACGCGCGGCGCGTTGGGAGCGGGCAGTGAGTATGCGCTGGAAGCGGGATTGCGGCTGATGCATCAGGGCGGCAACGCCGTGGATGCGGGTACTGCGGCGATGTTCGCGGCGGCTGTGTCTGAGTTTTCGCATGTGGGGATGGGCGGCGAAGCGCCGATTCTCATCCGCACGAAAGACGGCAAGGTGGTCGCGATTGCCGGTGTTGGCCCGATGCCGAAGGAAGCGACGGCGGACTTCTTTCGCAAGCGCAAGCTGCAGGCCGGTGAGATCTGGATGATGGAGCCGGGGGGATTGAAAGGCATGGTGCCGGTGGCGGGATTGATGCCGGCGCTGGTTCCGGGGTTGCCGGATGCGGGGATGCTGGCGGTGCGCGATTTCGGATCGAAGACGTTGGGCGAAGTGTTGGCTCCGGCGATCGATCTGGCCGACGGCATGGTGATTGACGATATGCGGGCGCGGATGATCGGGAGCACGCGGCGCTATTACGACATGTGGCCCGCATCGCAAAATGTGTTTCTGCCCAATGGACGCACACCGCAGCAAGGCGAGATTTTCCGGCAGCCGGATCTGGCGCGCACGCTGCGGCAATTGGTGGATGCGGAGAAGAAGGCGCTGGCGGCAGGGAAGCCGCGGGCGGCGGCGATTGATGCGGCGCGCGATGTGTTCTATCGCGGCGATATTGCGAAGCGAATTGACGCGTTCATGCGGGCCAACGGTGGGATTCTGCGCTATGAGGACATGGCCTCGTTCAAGCTGCAGCCCGAGCCGGCGGTGTCCACGACGTATCGCGGATATACGGTGTACAAACCGGGCTTCTGGAGCCAGGGGCCGTCGATGCTGGAAGCTCTGAATATTCTGGAAGGGTTTGATCTGAAGTCGCTGTCGCCATCGAGTGGAGAGTATATTCACCGGCTGGTGGAGTCTTTGAAGCTGGCCTATGCCGATCGCGATACGTACTACGGCGACCCGAAATTTTCCAAGGTTCCGGGCGATTTGCTGTTGTCGAAATCGTATGCGGAAGAGCGGCGGAAGTTGGTTGGCGCGAAGGCGTCGCTGGAGTTTCTGCCCGGCCATGGGCAGGGGTTGAACGGGAAGCATCCGGCGGAAGTGGACATGGTGCGGTTCAAGGTGGATGATATGCTGCAGGCGCGGGATACGACGTGTGTGAGCGCCATCGACAAGGATGGTGTGATGTTCTCTTCCACGCCATCCGGCGCGTGGCTGCCGAGTGTGATTGCGGGCGATACGGGTATTCCGTTGACGCAGCGGGCGCAGAGCTTTCTGCTGATTGAAGGGCATCCGAATGAACTGGCCGGTGGGAAGCGGCCGCGGATCACGTTGAGCCCGACGCTGGTGACGCAGAATGGCAAGCCGTACACGGTGCTGTCGACTCCGGGTGGGGATAACCAGGATCAATCTTTGCTGCAGGTGCTGCTGAACATGATCGAGTTCGGGATGAACGCGCAGAACGCAGTGGAAGCGCCGCGATTTGAGACGCGGCACCTGGTGTATAGCTTCGATAACCATGCGATGGTGCCGGGCGATTTGAAGATTGACGAACGGCTGTCGGGGCAGGCGTTTCAGGATCTGATGGTGCGCGGGCACCGCATCGGGACACGCAGCCGCTGGGGCGTAGGCGCGATGCCGGTGGTGGTGAAGATGCTGCCGAATGGGGCGCTGGAGGCAGGCGCGGATCCGTATGGATATCGCGTGGCGGGTGCGTGGTAGTTGTTGCTTTCTTCCTGATGGTGTTGGCTGCGCCGGCGCAGGTGGTGCAGGATTTCCGGCTGTATTCGGAGTTCCAGCGGATCGGGCCGTTTGGGGAGTTGGTAGTGCTGGACCGCGGGGAGAAACAGACGACGCCTCCGCGCGAGATTCTTTCGCCTGCCGTGGCGCGGAACGGGCATCTGTCATTGCAGGTGGCTGTCACCGCGTCTCCGAACACGACGTACTTTCTGGCAGTGCAATCGAACCCTCCACGGGTGTTTGAGTGGAAGCTGTACAAGGCGACGTTTGAGAAATCGGGCGCGCATTGGGTACCGGGGAAACTGACCGAGGATCGGGATCCGTTTTTTAACATTGCTCCTGACACGGATGTCACGATTCCGAAACAAACGACGCAGGTGTTTGTGGTGGATGCGTTCGTGCCGGAGTCGGCGCCGGCTGGACGGGTGAGGCTGGAGGTGCTGGTGAAGTCGGACACGTGGCGCGTGGCGCCGATGGAAGTGCGGATTTCGCCGGTGAAATTGCCAACGGTGGAAGCGGCGGCGCCGAAGACGCTGGGCGATATTGTGACGCGGAATCAGAAGGAGATGGAGGCGTTGGGGGCAACGCTGGATGCGGCGGTGCAGGAGAAGTGTGAAGCGTTTCGCGGGCAGCGGGCGACGCTGGGGGCGGAGTGGTTCCTGCGGATGCGGGATTGCCTGTTGACGGCCGCGGCGCGGTAACCGAATTGAAAAAGAGCAGACATTCGGCTGTAGCGATGTGAATCTACACTCGGTAGGCGTAGTCACTCGCACATGTACATTCTTTCCTCCCTTTTGCTGCTCGTTTCCAGCACACTCGCGGCCCAAACCACAGGCACCGTTATCGGATCGGTATTCGATGCAAACACCGGGCGGCCCATTGTTGGGGCCACCATTGCCGTGGACGGACACACCGACACATCACTGAAGACGAATCCCAGTGGCGGCTTTCAACTGACGCTTTCGCCGGGGAAATACAAGCTCCGCTATACGGCGGAGAACTACGTAGACACCACGGTGGATGAAGTGGAAGTGAAGGCGGGCGAAGTTACGGACGCTTCGGCGGTGATGCCGTTGAAGGGCACCACCACGACGGTGGAGGTGGTGGAGAAGGTGGGCGCGGTTGCCGCCAATGCGGAGGCCGCTTTGTCGGAGCGCAAATTGTCGGGCGTGGTGAGCGACTCGATGAGCGCGGAAGAGATTCGCAATACGGTGGCGTCGGATGCAGCCGGGGCTTTGGAGAAGGTGACCGGCGTGTCGATTGTGGACAACGGTTACGTCTATGTTCGCGGCCTTGGCGAGCGCTATAGCGCCACGATGCTGAATAACGCCATGGTGCCGACAACGGAGCCGGAGCGGCGCGTAGTGCCGCTGGATCTGTTTCCATCGAGCCTGATCGACAGCATCAAGGTGCTGAAGACGTACTCACCGGATCTGCCGGGTGAGTTTTCCGGTGGCCTGGTGCAACTGGGAACCATTGAGTTTCCGACACAGAAAGTATTTCGCGTCAGCATCAACTACGGTTTCAACACGGTTACAAGTTTTCAACGATTCAATGGCTACGCCGGTGGAGGCACGGACTTCTTTGGTTTCGATGATGGGACTCGCGGGCTGCCATCGGCGATTCCGACGGACAACCGGCTGTTTGTGGGGCGGTATAGCGACCAGCAGTTCCAGCAGTTCGGGCGCTCGTTTTCGAACAATTGGGAAGCGGCGCCCATCAACTCCATGCGACCCGCGCAGACCTATTCGGTGGTGGGTGGGAACTCGTTCTGGAAAGGGAAGCTGGGCGTAGTGGGCGCGATCACGTTCACGAATCATCCGCAGCGGACCGATGAACTGCAGCGATTCCTGGTGAACTCCGGAGGCGGGCGTGCGCGAATCTTCACGGACTATCCGGACTTTCAATCGAACGTGGAAGCAGCGAAGTTGGGTGGGGTGTTGAACCTCGCCTACCGGTTTAACTCTTCGCACAAAATCGTTGTGCGCAATACGCTGACGCGGGATACGGACAAAGAGGCTCGGATCTTTCGCGGGTTGAATGGCGGCAACGACAACATCGTGGAATCGACGCGGCTGCGGTTCATTGAGCGATCGATGCTGTCCACCGGCGTGGAGGGCGAACACGCACTGCAGAAGTTGGGCAACGTGGTGGCGCACTGGCAGTTCACTTATTCCAAGTCGATGCGCGATGAACCGGATATGCGGGAGAGCATCCGGGGTTTGCAGGCCAATGGGAACTACTCATATCTGAACCTGCCGGAGTCGGGGCTGCGGTTCTTCAATAATCTGCATGATCGGATTTACGAACCGCAGGCGGATATCTCGAAGCCGTTCTTCAAGGGGCCGGTGAGCGGATTGTTCAAGGTGGGTTTTCGCAGCACGATCCGGCGGCGCGATTTCGAAGCGCGGCGCTTCCGGTATTTCCCGGTGCGGGCGCAGACCATCGATTTTTCAAAGCCGACAAACCAGGTGCTGGGGGAAAGCAACATCCGGCCGGATGGGTTTGTGCTGCGGGAGATCACGCGTGCGACGGATTCTTATGATGCGACCACCGATATTTATGGCGGCTTTGCGATGGTGGACCTGGCGCTGGGACGGCGCTGGCGCCTGATCAGCGGCGTGCGCGTGGAAGACGCGCAGATCAACGTGATTACGCTCGATCCGCTGGTGCCGAACGGGCGGCCCACTTCGGCGATGCTGAACAATCGCGATCCGCTGCCGGCGGCGAATGTGATCTACCAGGTATCGGGGCGGCAGAACATTCGCTTCGGGTATTCGCGCACGGTGAACCGTCCGGACTTCCGCGAGCTTTCGCCGTTCGAGTTCACGAATGTGGTGGGCGGCTACTCCACCGTGGGGAACCCGGATCTGCAGCGCGCGGTGATCGACAATTTCGATATCCGCTGGGAATATTTTCCGAAGGGCAACCAGATCATCGCGGTGAGTTACTTCTACAAGAAGTTCAAAGACCCGATTGAGCAGATTTACCGGCCGACGGCATCGGAACTGCGGCAGAGCTTTTTGAATGTGGATGGCGCGATCAACCAGGGCGTGGAGTTGGAACTGCGCAAGAGCCTGTCGTTCGTGGGTGCGCCGCTGCGGCAGTTCATGGTGGGAACGAACCTGACGTTCGTCGATTCGAACGTGAACATTCCGGTGGAACGTTTTCCGCAGCTGACGTCGCGGAACAGGCCGCTGGTAGGGCAATCGCGATTCATCTACAACGTCATTGGAGAGTGGGCGCGCCCGAGCTGGCGCAGCAACGCCCGTTTCTATCTCAATTCTGTTTCGCGCCGGTTGACGGACGTGGGCACGTTCCAATTGCCGGACGTTTATCAGGAGCGCAATACATTCCTCGATTTCGTGTATCAATACGACATCAAGGAAAACGGCAAGTGGAGCTTACGCTTCTCGGCCGAAAATCTCACCGACAACAACTACCGATGGCGCCAGGCTGATTTCCTGGTGCGCAATTTCCGGATTGGGCGCACGTTCAGCGTGGGCACATCCGTGTCGATTTTCTAAGTAGGAAAAAAGGAAAGGACCACATCGCATGAGGATAACGATTGCCACGCTCGTGGTGTGTCTGGGGGCAGCTTCAGCACAGAGTTTCGCGCAAACCGGCTTCTCCGAAGTCAATGCGGAAGAGGCGCAAGCGCTGGTTGGCAACAATGTGAACTACGATGCCCGGGCTGCCATGTACATCTGGGCGGATCGCATTTCGTATCAGCCGGGACAGGCGCTGACATTGAGGATGACGATGAAGTCGAATGACGATCCGTATCCATACACGGTGGTCGCCTACCGGCAAAATAACCAGGATGGCGTGAAGACATATCTGCCGAAGGGGACCAGTGAGCCCACGGATATTTTCGGTAACGGAGTGGAGCAGGGGTTCCGCGCGGTGAAGCTAGGGTCGTTCGCGAAGGCTGTGATGGTGGGCGCGAATGGACTGCTGCTGAACCAGGCGCTGAGCGTGCCGAATGAACTGGGGATGCACACCATCGTGGTGCAGTTGCGCGATTACACGGGGACGCGGATTATCAAGAGCGCGTATTTCAAGTTTGGTGTCGTGAGCGCGACGGAGGATCTGCCTTCGGTGATTTCGGCGAACCGGTATCTGACCAACGATAAGCTGTACCGGATTAACGGCATCGTGCAGGTGCGGGGCGGCGCGACGCTGAGCATTCAGCCGGGAACGCTTCTGGTGGGTACACCGGGTTCGCAGCCGCCGAGCGTGCTGTTGATCACGAACACGGGCCGTTTGGATGCAATCGGCACGCAGGCGCGGCCGATCATCATGACTTCGTCGCAGCCGATCGGCAGCCGCCAGCGCGGAGATTGGGGTGGGCTGATCATGTTGGGCAAAGCGATTGTGAATGATCCGGGCGGAGCGTTGAATATTGAAGGCCTGCCGGATTCCCCGGACACGATGTACGGCGGCACGAACGATGACCACGATTGCGGCGCGTTGCGCTACCTGCGCGTGGAGTTCGCCGGAGCGCTGCTGCGTCCAAATGAAGAGACGAACAGCTTCACGTGGGGCGCTTGCGGGAAATTGACGCAGAGTTCGTACTTGCAGGCCCATTACGGGCTGGACGATGCATTCGAGTGGTTTGGCGGTAGCAACGATGCGAAGTATCTGGTGGGGACTTACACGGCGGATGACTACCTGGATTTTCAGATTGGCTATCGCGGGCGCGTCCAGCACGCGATTATGGTTGCCAATGCGGACCGCTCCAATCGCGGCATTGAAGGAGATAATTACGAACGCGATTTCGCCGCGACTCCGGCGAGCAAGCCGCAGATGTACAACCTGACGTTCGCGGGCTCGGATAGCGATGGGTTCGATGAAACGGATGCGGCGGCGATCTATCTGCGGCGCGGCGCGCAGGGCACGTTCAACAACATCCTGGCCTACAACTGGGGCACGGGAACGGTGAGTGGCGCGAATACGGATCTGCTGACGGCGGCGATTGGGAACAAGACGTTGTCGATGGATGGGCTGCTGTTCTTTGACAACGGAAAGCACAGCGGCAAGGCGAACACGGTGGCGGCGCAGTTGATTGCCGCGGTGGCTCCGCTGGTGGGCAACGGGCTGCGGAACTTTCATGCACAGGATGTGAAACTGCGGCGGCCGCTGGAGTACAGCGATCCGGATTTCCGTCCGCAGCCGGGATCGCCGGTGTTTAGCGCACGCTGGATCCAGCCTCCGGATGACGGGTTCTTCGATCAGTGGGCAACGTGGATTGGAGGAATGGGGTTAGTGAATTGGACGGAGGAATGGACGACGTTTCTGCAGGAAGAGGATATTAAGCCTTAGCTGACAGGCCGGTTTTGACTGTTCCGGGCCCGCAACCTCTTGGGAGAGGCTGCGGGCTTTGTACTTATAATAGGGAATGCTTTTCACGATTGAAGCAAAGCTCTCCGGAATGGACCTGGGATTTCTGCTTCACAAACATCCGGAGCGTGTTCACACTTTTGAATTGCCATTTGGAAAAGCGCAGGTGTTCTATCCGGAAGCGGGGGCGGAGCGGGCGCTGGCGGCGTTACTGGTGGACGTGGATCCAGTGGCGCTGGTGCGCGGATCGGGACGCGAAGGGTCGGAAGGGACGCTGGACCAGTATGTGAATGACCGGCCTTACGCCGCGTCGTCGTTTCTCTGCGTTGCGATGTCGCGTGTGTTCGGCACGGCGATGTCAGGGAAAAGCAAGGAACGGCAATCGTTGGCCGATTTACCGTGTGAATGGACGGCCACTTTGTCGGCGGTGCCGTGCCGGGGCGGGGAAGAATTGCTGCGGGAGTTGTTTGAACCGCTGGGATATGAAGTGACGGCGAAGCAGCATCCATTGGATGAAAAATTTCCGGAATGGGGCCCAGGTTATTATTACAGCGTTACGCTCCGTGGGACGGTGTTGTTGAAGGATCTACTGAGTCACATTTATGTTTTGGTGCCCGTGCTTGATGCGGAAAAACACTATTGGGTTGGCAACGACGAAGTGGAGAAACTGATCCGCAAAGGAGAAGGATGGCTGGCGCAACACCCGCACAAGGAGGAGATCAGCGCACGGTATCTGCGGTATGATCGCACACTGACACGGCAGGCGCTGCAGCGATTGATGGAGGAAAGCGGCGAGGAATCGGAAGCGACAGAAAGCCGCCATCAGGAAGATGAGCAGAAGTTAGAGAAGCCGCTGCGTCTGTGGGAGCAGAGAATCGGGGCGGTGCTTTCCGCTTTGCGCGCGGGCGGCGCCAAGAGCGTGGCGGATCTCGGTTGTGGAGAGGGCCGGTTTCTGGAAGCGCTGCTTGCGGAGCGCGGATTCGAGCGGATTCTGGGCATGGATGTGTCCTGGCGCAACCTGGAATCGGCGCGGCGAAGGTTGCGGCTGGAACGCATGCCCGCTGCACAGAGGGAGCGCATGGAACTGATTCACGGCTCGCTGCTCTATCGCGACAAACGGCTGGCCGGGTTCGATGCGGCGATTGTGATTGAAGTGATCGAGCATATGGATGCCGCGCGCCTGGCTGCGCTGGAACGCGTCGTGTTTGAATGCGCACAGCCGCGGATGGTGGTGGTGACCACTCCGAACGCGGAGTATAACGCGCGGTTTGAAACATTGCCGAGCGGGAAATTCCGGCACAGCGATCACCGCTTCGAATGGTCTCGCGCGGAGTTTGAGCACTGGGCGGGTGGGATTGCGGAACGGTTCGGATATAGCGTTCGGTATTCGCCGGTGGGTGATACCGATGCGGAACTGGGCGCGCCGACGCAGATGGGGGTGTTTTCCAAATGATCATCACCATTCCCAATCTTTCGTTGGTGGCGCTGGTGGGCGCCTCAGGCAGTGGAAAGTCGACGTTTGCGCGGAAGCATTTTCGCGCGACCGAGGTGCTGTCCTCTGATGCGTGCCGTGGCCTGGTGGCTGATGATGAGAACGATCAATCGGCGACGAAGGACGCGTTTGAGGTGCTGCACTTCATTGCGAGAAAGCGCATGCAGGCCGGGCGGCTGACGGTGATTGATGCGACGAACGTCCAGCCGGAAGCACGAAAACCGCTGGTGGCGCTGGCTCGCGAGTATCACATGATTCCCGTGGCCATCGTGTTGGATCTGCCGGAACGGGTGTGTCACGACCGGAACCAAGCGCGGCCGGACCGCGACTTCGGCCCGCATGTGGTGCGCAATCAGACGAAGATGCTTCGGCAGTCTTTGCGGCATCTGGAGAAGGAAGGCTTTCGCCATGTCCACATCCTGCGGTCACTGGAAGAGGTGGAGGCGGCGGCTTTCCAGCGGGAGCCTCTGTGGAACGACCGGCGAACGGAGCGGGGTCCGTTCGATATCATCGGCGACGTGCATGGCTGTTACGGCGAGCTGTGCGGGTTGCTGGAGAAACTGGGATACCAGATTGACGTGGAGGCCCACCGCTGCATCGCTGCGCCGGACGGGCGCAAGGTGGTGTTCGCCGGCGATCTGGTCGATCGCGGGCCGGATACGCCGGGCGTGCTGCGATTGGCGATGCAGATGGTGGAAGCCGGGCAGGCGCTTTGCGTTCCCGGCAATCACGACATGAAGCTGCTGCGGAAGCTGAAGGGGAATGACGTGCAACTGACACACGGGCTGGCTGAATCCGTGGCGCAGTTGGAGCGTGAGCCTGCTGAGTTCCGGGAGCAGGCGGCGCGGTTTCTGGATGCGCTGGTGAGTCACTATGTGTTCGATGACGGCAGGCTGGTAGTGGCGCACGCGGGGATGAGGGAGGAGATGCAGGGCCGTGGCTCACGCAAGGTTCGCGACTTTGCACTCTACGGAGAAACCACTGGCGAGACGGATGAGTTTGGACTTCCCGTGCGCGTCAACTGGGCGGCGGAGTATCGGGGACGGGCGATGGTGGTGTATGGGCACACGCCTGTGGGAACGACGGAGTGGCTCAACCGTACGATCAACATCGACACGGGGTGCGTGTTTGGCGGGCGATTGACTGCGCTACGGTATCCGGAGAAGGAACTGGTGGACGTGCCCGCTGCCCGCGTGTATTACGAGCCTGCACGGCCACTGACGCCGGTGGTGACCGAAGTGCAGGTGTTGAGCGCACAGCATCAGCACGACGATTTGCTGGACATTGAGGATGTGCTGGGGAAGCGGATTGTGGAGACGCGGCTGCATCGCACGATCACGATTCGCGAAGAAAATGCCGCTGCCGCGCTCGAAGTGATGAGCCGTTTTGCGGCGAATCCGAAGTGGCTGATCTACCTGCCGCCAACGATGTCTCCACCGGAGACCACCACGAAGGAAGGACTGCTGGAGTATCCCGACGAGGCGTTCGCTTACTACCGCCATGAAGGCGCGGCTTCGGTGGTGTGCGAGCAGAAGCATATGGGCTCGCGCGCGGTGGTGATTGTCTGCCGCGATGAACACGTCGCGCGGCGCAGGTTCGGCGTTGTGGGTGAGGGCATTGGTGTCTGCTATACGCGGACGGGCCGGCGATTCTTTGAGGACGCGGCGCTGGAGCAGAGGTTCCTGGCGAGGGTGCAGCGGGCGATTGACTGGGAGGAATTGGCCACGGATTGGGTGTGTCTTGATTGTGAATTGATGCCGTGGTCGGCCAAGGCGCAGGGGTTGTTGCGCAGCCAGTATGCGCCCACGGGCGCGGCGGCACGGGCGTTCTTTGCCGATGCTGTTCCTGTGTTGGAGCAGGCAGCCGTGCGACACAGCGACATCGCTCCGCTGCTGGAGGATTACCGTTCGCGGGCCGGATTGGCGCAGAAGTATGTGGATGCGTACCGTCGCTATTGCTGGTCTGTCGAATCGCTGGAGGATTTGCGGTTGGCGCCGTTTCATGTGTTGGCCACGGAGGGACAGGTGCACATTCACCGCACGCACCAGTGGCATATGGAGACGATTGCATCGTTGTGCGGACGGGATCCGGGGTTCCTGCTGGCGACGCCCCACCGCGTGGTGGATTTGTCCGATCCGGCAGCGGTATCCGCGGCTACCGCATGGTGGGAGGAATTGACGGAGAGAGGTGGAGAAGGCATGGTGGTCAAGCCGCTGGAGTTCGTGCATAAGGGACGGCGTGGCGTGTCGCAGCCCGCGGTGAAGTGCCGCGGGAGGGAGTATCTGCGGATTATCTACGGGCCGGAGTACACGCGGCCGGAGCATCTGGTGCGGTTGCGCCAACGCGGGTTAGGGGCGAAGCGTTCCCTCGCCGTGCGCGAGTTTGCGTTGGGCATAGAGGGGCTGGAGCGGTTTGTCCGCCGCGAGCCTCTGCGGCGCGTGCATGAATGCGTGTTTGGCGTGCTGGCTTTGGAGAGTGAGCCGGTGGATCCGCGGTTGTAGGTCTGGCCTACAAGCCAGGATGGGATGCGCCACTCACGGACGAGGCACTCGAGATGCTGATGGAATGCTGCTCTTCCGGTTGCGTGCTCACGAAGCGAAACACGCCGGCTGAAAGACCCACGGCAGACTAGCGCTCGGCGAGGCGGGTGCGGAACGCTTTCGCCGAAGCCGTGTCAGGCGTGATCACCAGCACCGTGTCGTCGCCGGCGATGGTTCCCACTACCTCACTCCAATTCGCCTGATCGAGCGCGACTGCAATCGGACTGGCGCTGCCGGGCGTGGTTTTCAGCACAACCAGATTCTGGGCGATGCGGACATCGAGGAGAAACTCGTTGGCCATTTCATGGACATCCGGCGCGGGCTTGGCGGAGGAAAGTTCCTGGTAGCCCTGGGCGGTTTTCACCAGGCCAAGTTCGCGGATGTCGCGCGAGAGCGTGACTTGAGTAGCTTCGATGCCGGCACGCCCAAGCGCTTCCGCCAGTTGCTCCTGGGTGTGAATGGAACGGCTCCGCACCAGCTTCACGATTTCCTGCTGCCTGAGCCGTTTGAGCATCATAGGTTACCCGCGCATGGCCGCCAGACGTTGTTTCGCTTCGGCGAAGGCTGTGGCCACGGCATCGGGGCCGGTGCCGCCCTTGAGTCCGCGTGTTTTGATCCCTTCGGCGGGATCCAGCAGCAACGCCATTTCCGGGGTGAAATGTTCTGAGAAAGCGGTGAGCTCGGCGGCGGTCCAATCCTTCGCATTCTTGCCTGCACGCACGCTTTCCAGCACCAGCCGGCCCACCACCTTGTGCGCCTGATGGAACGGCATGCCGGCGCGGGCGAGGGCATCGGCGAGATCGGTGGCGACGGCCCAGGAATCCTCCACGGCTTTGTGTGTGACCTGCGGCTTGAGCACTGCGGTCTGCACTACAACAGCGGCCATTTCGAGCGATTGCAGAAGCTGGCTCACCACTTCAAACAGCGGCTCCTTGTCTTCCTGCATGTCGCGGTTGTAGGTCATGGGCAGTCCCTTCATGGTGACGAGCAGACCCATGTATCCACCGAAGACGCGGCCTGCTTTGCCGCGGATCAGTTCGAGCGAATCGGGGTTGCGCTTCTGCGGCATCATGCTGGAGCCGCTGGTGACGCCGTCGCCGAGATCCATGAAGCCGAATTCTTCGCCGGTGTAGAGAATCCAGTCCTCGGCCAGGCGGCTCAGATGCAGCATGATGAGGTTGGCCGCGTGTTCGAAGTCGAGCAGGAAGTCGCGGTCACCGGAAACATCCATCGAATTGCGCGTGACGGAGTCGAAGCCGAGTTCGGCGGCCACTGCTTCGCGATCGATGGGGAAACCGCTGCCGGCAAGCGCTCCGGAGCCGAGAGGCATCACGTTGACACGGCGGCGGGCGTCGCCGAGCCGCTCCCAATCGCGGGCGAACATTTCGAAATAGGCGAGCAGGTAGTGGGTCCAGAGGACAGGCTGCGCGCGGCGTGTGTGCGTATAGCCGGGAATCAGCGCATCGGGATATCTTTCGGCAAGCGCGAGCAGTTCGGCCATCAGGCCGGTGAGCAACTGGCGCGCTTCATCGATCTGTTCGCGGAGCCAGAGGCGCACATCCAAAGAGACCTGATCATTGCGGCTGCGGCCGGTGTGAATCTTGTCGGCGAGGTCGGCGCCGAGGCGCTCCTTCAACTTGCGGATGACGACGGTGTGCACGTCCTCTTCGGCGGAATTATCGAAGTAGGAAGGATCCTTGGCTTCCTCGCGCATGGCTTCGAGCGCCTGCACCAGCGCGGCGCATTCGGCTGCGCTGAGAATGCCGATACGGGCCAGGCCGCGGGCGTGGGCCGCGGAGCCACGCAGATCCACGTCAATCAGTGTCTTGTCGAAGTGCAGCGATCTGCCGAAGCGATCGAAGACCTCTGACGGGCCGCCTTCAAACCGCCCTCCCCAAAGTTTCATTCCTTGTAATCCTTCGTTTGTTATTCAGACAGCAGCATCAGCAGCAGAGCTTTCTGCGCGTGCAGCCGGTTCTCGGCCTGATCGAAGACCACCGATTGCGGCGATTCGATGACGCTTTCGGTGACTTCCAACCCGCGTTTGGCGGGCAGGCAATGCATGAAGATGGCTTTCGGGCCGGCGGCTTCCATGAGCGTGTCGTTCACCTGGTAGGGCATGAAGATGTCGCGACGCTTGTCGGCTTCGTGCTCCTGGCCCATGCTGGCCCAGACATCGGTGTAGACGGCGTCGGCTCCACGCACGCCTTCGATGGGATCGTTGGTGACGTTCACCGTGGCGCCGGTTTCGGCGGCAAAGGCGCGGGACTGCGCGAGAATTTTCGCATCGGGCTCATAGCCCTTCGGACAGGCGATGGTGAAGTGGGCGCCGAGGCGCGCCGCATCGAGCATCAGCGAATGGGCCACGTTGTTGCCGTCGCCGGCGAAGGCGATGCGAAGGCCGCGGAAAGAGCCGAAGCGTTCGGCAATGGTTTGGAAATCGGCCAGCGCCTGGCAGGGATGATAAAGATCGCTGAGGGCGTTGATGACGGGCACGGAGGCCCACTTGGCCAAGTCCTCAATGGTCTGCTGGGAATAGACGCGGGCGACGATGCCGTTCGTCCAGCGCTCGACGTTGCGGGCGATATCCTTGAGCGGTTCGCGGTCGCCGATGGGACCGATGTTGAGGATGGAACCGCCGCCGAGTTGCTGAATCGCCACTTCAAACGTCATGCGCGTGCGCAGGGACGGCTTCTCAAAAAGCAAGGTGAGATAGCGATTCTGCAAGGCGGTGGTGTAGCGCAGAGGATTGCGTTTCACGTCCTCGGCCAAGTCCAGCAGACGGAGCAGTTCCTCCGTCGTCAGATCGAGGTCGGACTTGAGATCGGGCGAAAGCATCGTCCAGTTTTCGACGTTGGCGGCGGCAGCCATGGCTCCATCCTCCTTTACAGAATGGCAACGGGACGGCGTGCCGTCCCGCGCTGAATGTTTATTCACCTGAATGAATAATTACACATTGCGGAGGTGCAGTGCAATGGGCGTCAGGCGGCGAGCAACCTGTCCCATTCTCCTTGCCACAGTTTCTCGAAGAACATGGCGACCGGAAGAATCTCGATGCCGTCTTCGGTGCGGCGGGGATGGGCTTCGAGAGAGACAACGAGGCGCGCGGCGAGTGGGATATCTTCGGCTAAGGCGCGGAGGCCGGCGAGATGCTTTTCGCTGACGTGAGCGGAGGCTTTCACTTCGATGGCGACTCGATCACCGAGGAGGAAATCGACTTCCATTTTGGAGTAGATACGCCAGAAGCTGATCGGCGCGCGCAGCCCTCGGTAGCTCAAATAGGCCACCAGTTCCAGGCATACCTGGTGCTCCAAGGCCTGCCCCCATTGCGCCGATCCGCGTTTGGCGAGTCCCTCGCGGCGAAGGTAGCGGGCCACGCCGACATCGAAGAAATAGAACTTGGCGTTGGAGACGGGCTTGCGTTTGAGGGCTTTGCGATAGGCGGGCACGAGATGGCCGACAAGGGTATCTTCGAGCAGTTGAAAATGTTCACGCACGGTGCGCGGCGGGACGCCGGCATCGGAGCCGATCTCAGTGAAGTTGAGCAACTGGCAGTTGGAGAGCGCTGCGACCTCCAGGAAACGGGAGAAGGTTTCGATGGAGCGAACGAGGCCTTCGGCGCGAATCTCCTGTTCCAGGTAGGCGCCAACGTAAGCGCCGAGATCTTCTTCCGGTTCAGCGGATGTGAAGACGGATGGCAAGGACCCGTAGTGGAGACGCCGGTCGAGGGCGCCCGGCCCCAATTCCGCGCTGACCAGCGGATGGAGATGACGGATGCGGGCTCGGCCCCCCAGCAGGTTGACGCCGCCACGGCGCAACGTACGGGCGCTTGATCCCGTAAGAACGAATCGCAGTTTTGGGTTGCGGTCCATCATCGAGTGGACTTCGTTCAGCAGCGCGGGCAGCTTCTGGATCTCGTCGATGATGACGAGGGTTTCTTTGGGGGAAAGCCGCTGGCGAATGGTCTCTGGGTGAGCGGCCAACTCGCGGAAGGTGTCGAGTTCATTGAGGTTGTAGAAAGTTGTCTGCGGGAAGAGAGTACGCAGGAGGGTCGTTTTCCCGGTTTGGCGCGGGCCGAAGAGGAAGAGGGAGGAGTGTTTGAGCAAGGGCCTGAGATCGAGCTGCCTTGGGAACATCCGCAACCATGATGCCAAAATTCGCGAAAATCGGCAATGCCGCTGCCGATTTTGCGAGGAGTCTACTTCGGGAACCCCGGCATCCCCTTCACTTCGAGCAACTGCAGCGTGTGCCGCTCGGAGTGCGCCGAGAGCAACAAGACCCACTGGTAGGCATCCAGTTGTTTGAACACCGGATGCGGGGCGGCGTGATTGCGAAGATCCATGCTGGTGGTTTGGACGAAGGCGATGGTGTTGTCGCGGCTCTTTTTGAACGCAGCGATCAGTTCTTCTTTCGTCTTCCACTTGTGGGTTGGCTTGAGCGGCTCCGGGGCCTGGGCTTTCTTGCTGCGATCCACCATAGCCTTGAGCAGCATCTCGTCTTTGCCTTTGGTTTCCGCCTTCTGTTCCGCGGTGGCGGCGGGGCCAGTGGCCACCTTGTTCACAAGGCCGAAGATGAGATCTTCACTGAGGGCGATATGCTCGGCCACTTCGGCCACTGACCAGACCTCCGGTGACGGCTTCCAGGCCCATTGGGCGGGTGTCACGCCTTCCAGCGAATCGAGAAACATTTTGCGCGTGACATGCAGGTGGCTCATGGCGCGGTCGCGCTCGCCTTGTTCGAGGACCTGGGCGGGCATGAGTGCGGAGAGGGCCAGACCCAGAAGCAATGCAGATTTCATAAGCGCCATGATAGCGCGCTCAGGTTAAGGGAGATTGCGCTCGATCCACTCGAGCATTTCGCGCTGGCGATCGCGATTGCCGAGGGCGCATTCCAGATTCACGTAGCGCACCTTGCGGCGGGCCATGAGGCGCGACAGCGAGCCGTCATCTTCCGTGGGCCCCTTAATCTGCAGCACCGCATTGTACGGGCTGGTGGCAAGGATGCGGAAATCGGATTCGTCGGTGGCGAGATAGAACTCGTGCGGGGATTCCTGCGCCTTGATCGATGCGGCGTCGGAGATGGGCACTTCCTCGTTCACCGAATACCCGCGGGCGTTGTTGTGCACGGCTATCAGCAAACCGCCTTCGGGAGGCACGATGGCATCGAGCAACTTGCGGCGCTCTTTGTCGAGGCGGGCGAGTTCGGCCGCCACCTGATCTTCGCTCCAGTCCGGATTGACGCGCTTCAGATTCTTTTCCGCGCCTTCGCGCGAGAACAGACGATTGGGATCGATCTTGCCGCCGGTCACGGGCACATAGCGGTCTTCGCCCGTCACCAGATGAGCGATGCCTTCGTGCGTCTTCATGTGCTCGCGCAGCACTTCGCGCGCGGTTTGTTCATCGCCGTGGATGAGCAGGTAGCGGCGCTTGCTCTTGCCGTTGCGAATGACTTCGAAGGGAATGCCGGCGATGGATTTGGGAGCGCTCCAGAGGGAAGCGCCGCCGGCCAGGCCAAGCAGAAGAGTGCGGCGGGATAGCATCAGACGCGCTCCGGAACCACGTACGGGGCGCGGTAGTGGCGGCTGATCAGCTTGTTGGCATCGTTGTCGTTGACGAAGCGTTCCTTGGCCGGATCGAATTGCAGTTTGCGGCCCGTACGGTAAGAAATGTTGGCCATGTGGCAAAGAGAAGCGGAGATGTGACCCTGTTCGATGTCGGCGTTGAGATCGGTGTGTTTGCGGCTGCGCACGGCGGCGAGGAAGTTGCGCATGTGCGGAGTGGTGTCCCAGCGCTTGGGCTCCTGGAACTTCACTTCCTGGACTTTTTCCCGTTTGTCGCCGCGATAGATGGTGAATCCGTTTAAATCGACGGTTAAATAGCCGTCGCTGCCGAAGAAGACGTTGCCGATGGTGTGTTCGCCGTCGGGCTCCAGGCTTCCTTCACCGTGGGTGAGCAGGCCGCGCACTTCGAACACGAGTTCGCAATCGCCGTAATCGAACGTGGCTCGTTGCGTGTTGGGTGTTTCCTGGTCGTCGTCGTAGGCGTACTTGCCTCCGGTGCTGACCACCGATGTGGGATGCGTGGTTTTGCCCAGGCCCCAGCGGGCGATGTCGAGCTC
>JAFDVS010000048.1:119888-126975 GCA_018268935.1 Acidobacteriota bacterium
CCCAGAACCAGTGCCAGTTGTAGTGGAAGCGCACGGGATTGAAGGGACGCATGGGGGCGGGGCCGAGCCAGAGATCGTAGTCGACGCCGGCGGGCACGGGGCCGTTCTGGCCGCTGCCGATGGATTTGCGGCGCTTGTAGCAAAGCCCTTTCGCCATGTAGATCTTGCCGATGGCGCCATCGCGGAGCAGTTGGATGGCCTGCTGCTTGTGGGCGGTGGTGCGGCTCTGCATGCCCACCTGCACGATGCGATTGTATTTGCGGGCGGCCTCCACCATCTTGCGCCCTTCCCAGATGTTATGGCTGGCGGGCTTTTCGATATAGACGTCCTTGCCTGCCTGGCAAGCCCAGATGGTGGAAAGCGCGTGCCAGTGATTGCAATTGGCGATGGAGACGGCGTCGATGGACTTGTCCTCGAACATCTTGCGCATGTCGGAGAACACTTTGGGTTTGTGGCCTTGCAGCTTTTCGACAAGGGCGACGGCGCGCTCGGTTTGCGACTGGTCGATGTCGCAGACGGCGCCAATGTGTGCGCCGGGGATGTTGGAATAGAAATCGATGTGATCGCGCCCGCGCCCGCGGACGCCAATCACGCCGAGGGTAATGCGATCGTTGCTTCGAGTCTGCATCCCTTACAATCTACCGCGAGCCGCAGCCGCAACGGGAACCGGTTCGGGAATGGCGGGCGGGGGGACCTTCTTCGGGCGTGCGTCGAGGCGTGCCTTGACCTTCTCCGCCTTGCGCTGTTTGAACTTCGGCGTGCCGGGTTTGAGGCCTTCGGCTTCGATGTCCTTGTCGGTGACTTCCATCGCCGCGAGGAGGTATTTCTGCAGGTAATTGCGGATACGATCGACGACGATGCGCTGCTGGGAGCGCATGAGAAGGAGCAACAGCGTCTCGCCGGGTTCCGGTGCGAGCACGTTGTAGACTTGCGAAGGTTTGACGAGCTTGGCGGACTTGAGCGCGGATTCGAGTTTCCTGGCCTTGGCCTCGAGCTTCGAGACGCAATCGGATTCGGCGCGCGTGGCTTCGATCGCCTTCATCATGGCCGAGCGCTCCTTGGGCGTGAGCTTCTCGGTGATCAATTGGAGGAAGATGGCGAAATTATCGACGGCGAATTCGATGCCGAAGGGGACATTGATGCGCGCCTTCTGGAGCTTGGCGAATCCCTGCATGTTCAGCTTGGGTCCGGTGAGGGCAGGGGAGATGGCGGGAAGCAGCTTTTCGTCCTCGAAAGCCTTCAGCACGTCGCCGGGGTTCAGTTCGTTGGCGGTGGCGCGCAACTGCTGGAAGAGGGCGCGGGGGGGGACGTGGCGCTCCATTTCGGCCTCGCGGGCATTGCGGTACTGATTGAGGGTGCGCTCTTCGATTTCAAAGCCGAGGCGGACCTTGAGCCGGATGAGCCGCCACAGGCGCACGGGGTCGTCATAGAGGGCGTAGTTGGAGACAGCGCGGAGTTCGCGGCGTTCCAGATCACCGAGGCCGTTGGTGGGGTCGAGCAGCAACCCTTTGGAAGCCTTGCCGAGCGAGAGCGCGATGGAGTTGATGGTGAAGTCGCGGCAGCGGAGGTCCTCATGGATGGAAGCAGGGGTGATGTGGGGTTTACCGCCTGCCTTGAGGAATTTTTCGCTTCTGGCCATGGCGATTTGAAACGTCTGGCCGCCGGGCATGGATAATTCCGCGGATTTGCGGATTTCGTCGGTGGAGGTAATGCTGGCTCCCAGGGCGGCGGCGATCTGGTTGGCGAGTTTGATGCCGTTGGTTTCCACCACGAAGTCGAGGTCGCGGATGGGGAAACCGCCGAGCATATCGCGCATGGCGCCGCCGGCGAGAAAGACGTTGACGCCGGCGGCATCGCAACTCGCTTGAAGGGCAGCGAGGCATTTCGCCTGTCCGGCGTTGAGGTGGTTTTCCAGCATGAACATGTAGTCGCTCATGTCGTCCGAATCCTCTAAGCGCGTGGATGATGTGCGTCTACCGCCGCGCGCAAACGGGATTTTGCGACGTGCGTGTAGATCTGCGTGGTGCCAATGTCCGCGTGGCCGAGCATCGTTTGCAGGCTGCGCAAATCAGCGCCGCCTTCGAGCAAATGGGTGGCAAACGTGTGCCGCAGAACGTGCGGGCTCAAGCCACGAAAAATACCTGCCTGTTTGCCATACTGGCCGAGAGCTTTCCAGAAACCCTGGCGGGTCAACTTGCCGCCCCGGCTGGTGACAAACACAAACTTGCTGGGACGGCTTTTGAGTAAAGCGGGCCGTCCTGTTTCGAGCCATGCCCGGAGTTCGTTGACGGCTTCCGTACCCATGGGCACGAGCCGTTCTTTGTTGCCTTTTCCGGTGACACGAACCAACCCCATCTCCAGGTTCAGGTCTGGCATTTGCAGCGAGCAGAGCTCACTGACCCGCAAGCCGCTGGCGTACAGCAGGGCCAGCATGGCCCGGTCGCGCTGACCGTTCGGCTTAGCCGCGTCGGGGGCCGCCTCCAGCGCTTCCACCTGGGTGGTGTTCAAATACTTGGGGATCTTGCGCGGTTGCCGCATCACCGGCAGTGCCGCGGTGGGATCCTCTCCGATGCGCCCTTCCCGGATGAGGAAGGCGTACAGGTTGCGGATGGTGCTGACGTGCCTCGCAATCGACCGGCTCCCCAAACCTGCTTTGTAGAGCTGATCGAGATACGCCAACAGTTCCGCGCTGTCGGGCAGGTTGCCGCCGGTATGCGCGGCGGCGAACCCGTCAAAGCGGGCCAAATCCCTGCCGTAGGCGTCTACGGAGTTTGCGGCCAAACCCTTCTCCATCCGGCAAAAATCCAAATACGCCTCGCGGGCCGCGGACACAGAGGCGTGGAATGGCATTGAGCCAATGATACAATACTCGCAATATTGTTTTGAACAATTTGCGGGCTTTTGCCGTTGTGAGAGGCGGTGCCCGAAAGGACAGTGAGTGGCTGCCAGTACCAATAAAAAGGCTTTGATTCAACGGTTTGAGAAAGAAAATCTCTATGGATACTTGAATCTTGCCACTTATCTACAGCCAGCAGGCGTGGAGTTCCTCAACCCCTCCGGCACCCTGCTGGTGGTGCCCTATGCCGAAATCAAGACGGTGTGCCTGGTGCGCGAATTCGAGGCGCCGGACCCGAACGAGAAGCGGATCTTTACCACCCGGCCGAAGAACCACGGATTGTGGGTGCGGATGGCGTTTCGGGACAATGACCAGATGGAAGGGCTGATGGCCAATAACCTGCTCTCGATTGAGGCCTATGGGTTTTCGTTCACCCCGCCGGATCCGTCTTCCAACATCCAGCGGGTGTTTGTGCCGAAGCAGGCGGTGACGGGATTTCAGGTATTGGCGGTGGTTGGGAGCCCGCAGCGGGCGGGCAAGCCGAAGACCAAGCCTGTTCCCAAAGAGCAGATGGGGTTGTTTGAGTAGTGTTCCGATGATTCGATTCCGTTTATTCCTACCTTTACTGATTGTTGGCCTTCTGGCTTTTCTCTACCTGGGGGTGCTGTTCTGGCGGTCTGCGTCCACCGAACTGCAGGTGCAGACGGCGGTGAAAGTGATCGGCGAGGCGACGCCGGTGCGCGTCGTGGCGATCGGCAAGAACGGAGTGCGGCGGTTGCGCGCGACGCTGGAGCAGAACGGCAAATCTTTCCCGGTGTATGAGAAAGAGTTCCCCAGCACGCGTTGGAGCCTGTTTCGTGGGGCGCAGTTGCCGGTGCTGATGGATTTTCAGGCCGGCACCAAGAGCGCGGCGGGGCTGAAGGATGGGAAGGCTGCCCTACATCTGGAGGCGGTTTCGAACGATTTTGCCGGGCGCATGACCACGGTCACCCTGGACTTAGAGGTAAACTCGAAGCCTCCGGGGCTAGCCGTTGATGATGCTGAAGTTATCGCAACGCTGGGTGGTGCCGGGGCGATTGGGTTCACGATCTCCGGCTACGTTACGGAGTCGGGAGTGCGGGTGGGGAAGTATTTCTTCCGGAGCTGGCCGATGCCGGGTTCGCCGGATCCGCAACGGCGGATCGCGTTCTTTGCCCTGCCTCACGATATTGGCGAAGGGGAGGCGCCGATTGTGTTCGCCCGGAACCCCTCGGGCGCGGAGGCGACGGGCCGCATGCGGCACAACATCACGCGCAAGGCTTTCCGCCACCGTGAGATCAAGCTGGACGATGCCTTCGTGGTGAAGGTGCTGCAGGAACTGGACCTGGGTGGAAAAGGATCGGACGCGATACGGTTTGTGAAGATCAACAAGGACATGCGGCAGCTCAACAACCAGCAGCTCGCCGATTTGCGGCTGAAGACGGCGGACAAGATGCTGTGGTCCGGGCCGTTCCACCAATTGGCCAACTCGAGCGTGGAAGCGCAGTTTTGCGACTACCGCACCTACTTCTATAAAGGACAGAGTATCGATGAGCAGGTGCACCTGGGCTTCGATCTGGCGACAACGGCACGGGCGCCGGTGACGGCATCGAATGACGGCCAGGTGGTGTTCGCCGGGCGGCTGGGGATCTATGGCAACGCGGTGGTGGTGGATCACGGATTGGGGTTGCAAAGCCTGTATGCGCATTTGAGCGAGATTGCGGTGAAGCCGGGCGATCGTGTGAAGAGGGGGCAGCAACTGGGCCGCAGCGGCGCCACAGGCATGGCCGGAGGCGACCACCTGCACTTCACCATGCTGCTGGAGGGAGTGCCGGTGAATCCGGTGGAATGGTGGGATGCACACTGGCTGCAGGACAGAGTTTTCCTGCGCATGAAAAAGCAGTAAACGGCGAAGCCGTTGCCGCCGTCAAAGATTCCAGCTACTCTCGAATCGGAAGGAGTTTCCGTATGCGGTTCGCTTTGGCATTGCTGGCGTTGGGATTCATTCCTGCGTTTTCGCAGCAGCGTGGCATGTACGGCGGGGTATCGACGGGTCAGATGGTGGGATCCATCAACTCGACCGGTTTCGCCTCCGGGCTGGGGGCCACGGTGAGCTCGCTGCCGCAGACGGGGAGAGTGATTCCGATGGGGCCGGGTGTGTACTCGAATCCGGTGCGGAGCCCGGGTAACAACTGGTCGCCGCGCGGGGCACGCACGGTGGCGATTCCCTGGGGATTGCCGATAACGACGGGCTACTATCCGACGGTACCTGAGTATGTGCCGGTTCCCGTGCAGCAGCAGGTGCAACCTGCGCCCGCGGTGATCATCAATCAATATTACAGTCCGGAGCAGGTGCGGCCGGAACTGAAGGAATATTCCGATTTGCCGGAAGCCCGGGCCCATGCCCCGGCGCGGCCTGCCGCGAAATCAGCGGCGCCGCCGGCGCCTGCAAATCCGGAACAGGCCGTGGATTCGAGCAAGCCCACGATTACGCTGCTGGCATTCAAGGACAGCACGGTGGTGGCGGCGATTGCCTATTGGGAGCAGGCCGATGAGATCCACTACGTGACGAACAACTTTTCGAAGCGGATTGTGCCGGTATCTTCGCTCGATAAGGTGCTGAGCGAGCAGTTGAACAAAGAACGGAAGGTGGAGTTCAAGCTGGAATCGATGCGGTGAGTTATTGTGAGTAGTGATGCTGCCGCTCCTACTCCTGCTGCACTCCATACTTTTCTCCCAATCCATTACGTTGCGTCCGTATCTGCAAGCGATACGGTCTGAGGGGACACCTCCACCGGGGCTTGCGGATGGGAAGCTGACGGCCACGGGAACCGACGGGGCTTTGTGGACCGGCACAGAAGAAGGGCTGTGGCGCGAGGACGCCAAGGCTGCCCCGGCGGATCGCAAGCGATACTTTGCTTCGAAGCGCTGGTTGCCGGATGATCACGTGGTGGCGCTGCTGCCGGACTCCTCCGCGGGCATGTGGGTGAAGACGAAGACCGGGGTTTCGCACATCGAGTTCCGGCGCATGACGCTGGAAGAGAAGGCGGCCTATTTCGAAGACCGTGTGCGCAAGCGTCATCTGCGGCACGGTTTCGTAGCGAGCTCCTCGCTGGCGGAGCCGGGGAATCTGGCGTCGAACCGCACCGGCACCACGGATAACGATGGATTGTGGACCGCGATGTACGCAGCGGCGGAATGCTACCGCTATGCGGCCACGAAATCTCCTGAGGCGCTGCGCTATGCCAAGGAAGCGGTGGAGGCAATCCTCAAGCTGGAAGATGTCACCGGGCGTCCGGGCCTGCTGGCGCGCAGCTACATCACGCCGGATGAGCCGCGTCCGCGCGATGGGCTGTGGTTTGCTTCGCCGGATGGAAAGGTTCTCTGGAAGGGCGATACCAGTTCGGATGAAGTGGTGGGCCACTACTACATCTTCGCCATCGCCTACGATGTGCTGCCGGACAAGGCTCTCAAGGCGCGGATCAAAGCGACGGTGCAGCGGATGACGGACCACATCCTGCGCCACAACCTGACGCTGACCGACATCCATGGGCTGCCGACCTGGTGGGGGCGTTGGGACCGGGAGTATTTCGAATCGGAACGAGGGAAGCCCGATAGTCCACTGAACGCGGTGGAGATTCTCAGCTTTTTGAAAGTGGCGGCGCACATCACTGGCGAAGACCGCTTTGCCGACACCTACGGGCGGCTGGCGGCGGGTGAAGGCTATGCGATGTTGACGGCTCGTTATAAAGAGCTGCGCGAGACGATCAACTATTCGGACGAGGAACTGGCGTTTCTGAGTTTCTATCCCCTGCTCAGCCTGGAAGAAGATCCCGGCTTGAGGGGAGTGTATCTGTCGGCGATGGAACAGTGGTGGGAGAACGCAGTAAGAGAGAAAAACCCCCTTTGGACCTATATCTACGCCGCAGGCAACCGCGGCAAGCCGCTGCCGTTGGAAGACGCGGTCTGGACACTGCAGCGGATTCCGATGGACCTGGTGAGTTGGACGGTGAAGAACTCTAACCGCAAGGATATGGAATGGGTTGGCGAGGCAGACCGGTTCCAGCGGAGACAAGCGAAGACGCTCTTGCCGGCCGATGAGAGGCCGGTGATGAAGTGGAACGGGAACCCATTTATCGTGGATGGGGGCAACGGGGGAAGGTCGGAAGACGATGGCGCATTCCTTCTACTTTCGTACTGGATGGGGCGTGCCCATCGCCTGAATAAGGGACA
>JAFDVS010000049.1 GCA_018268935.1 Acidobacteriota bacterium
AGGCTGAGATTGAGATGGCCAGCCAGGTCAACAACGCTGACGCCGTCGCGGACCTGAAGGCGGTTCTTGACGGTGTCGAGCAGGCCATCACTGAAGCCGAAGACACCATCGCGAACACGAAGTGCCCGTCGCCTGAGCGCACAGTCTATGAGTTCCCGGCCACGGTCAGTGAGCTGAAGGCTTACCAAGGTGAGCCAACGAAGCCGAAGCCATCGGCGAAGGGGTGAGCCATGCCGACATACCCCTTCGTTTGCGGAGCTTGCGAGTCGGACTTCGACGTTAAGTGCCCCATATCGGTCTACGAGCACGGCGGCTTCACTTGCCCTGACTGTGGAAGTACGGAAGTGCAGCGTTCTTGGCAGGGTTTGAACGTTGCCACGTCATGTGTGCCGGACGATTTTGCAGACCCAAAGGAGCGACGCTTTTGGAGGCGCCACAAGCGACACATTGAGGCCCACAAGCACAAGTTTGACACTGGCGCATGGGAGCTGCAAAAGCCTCAGCGGAGGATGTCTGCGTACGAGCCGGACTTTGTCAACCACCGGAGGACGGAGTAATGGCGGGCTCGAAGCTGACGCCGCTCGACGTTGTGCGCGAACGGGTTCGTGACAGCATCGACATCCCGTATCTCGACTCGCTTTACAACCAGGCGCTCTACCTGGTGGGCGCCTCGACTCAACAGGCAGTCAACTCCTCTGGCGGCGACATCCCTTGGTACGCCGACATCAACGTCAACGAGCTTGAGATTGGGCGTTCGCGGCGCATGTTGTCGGCAGTCCATATCGTCACGTCGCGCCTGCTGTCCAACGAGCTTGCCATCGACGTGCGGGAAGTGCCGGACGGCGTCGATGACGCGCTTGAGTCCTACTTCCGTCGCCGGATGGAAGGGGGTTGCGGCGAAGGCGGCTGGGTCGATGACATCAAGAGGGCAGGAATCGCGGGCAACGCGCTAGGAATGGGCGTTGTCCAAGTTGGCCTGGTCACTGACCGGAAGTCCGGTTACCAGAAGGTGACGGTAAAGAGCGTCAAGCCCTGGTACTGCATCTTCGACGCCGCCCAACAGGACGTGCTTGACAGCGACTTTGTGTGCTTCGTCAACCACTACTCGGTCGAACGGGCAAGGAAGATGTTCCCTAACGCGGACGTTGAGAAGTTCGCGCGGTCGGTGAAGGACAGCCCATCGGCGTTCAAGCGCAAGATTGTCCGTGTACTCGAATACTACGATAAGGGGGACGAAGACTACGCGCCGACGCGTGTCTTGATGCTCGGAACGCTTGACTCCAAAATCTTCGAGGTCGAGCCCAACGTCTTCGAGTGCCTTCCCGTGGCGGTCTGCCTCGGTTGGGACTCGCCAGCGTCCTCACGTCCGCACGGGCGAGTGATGAAAGAAGTCGCCACCGAGCTTGCAATCCATGACCTTGAACGCCGCTGGGACGACGAAATCCGCAACGGGCTCGGGGTTGACGTTGTCGATGTGACATCGCTCGACGAGAACGGCGTCAGGCGTTGGGAGGAAGGTTCTCCGAACGTCAAAATCCGCCAGACACAGCGGCTTACTGAAGACCCTATCAAGCGGATTCCCAACCGACCGTTGGACACCAACGTCTTGGAGCGTTTACGCCACTTGACTCAGGTTTACCAGGTCGAATCGGGCATATCGGAGCTCGACCGCGGTCTAATGTCATCCAAAAGGATAACAGCGTCCGAGATTGACTATATGGCCAACGTCTCACAGGCGAACAAGGGGCACGAAGCGGAGCAAATCACGCTGTTCCTCAAGCGTCTCGCGGAAGTCGTCTTGCACATCGGCACGAAGTTCGACCGATGCCCGCTGACGGTCAAGGTCCGGTCGAGCTACGCGAAGGTCAATGACCCTGGAGAACCCCGTTCGTGGCTGGTCAACCTGGTCGGTGACTATGAGTACCGGGTGTACGTCGATGCACAGGCGTTGACTAAGACCGATTTGATGTACCAACAGCAAATGAACCTTGCGCAGTTGAGGGACGCCTTGCCGCTTGTCGGCCGGACGATTGACGAGCTGTGGTTCACCATGCGCTGGCTCGAATTGATAGGCGAGGAAGACCCGAGCGCGGCGCTCAAGCACAACGCGCCCCCAGTCGTCGGCCCTGACCCGGGCGGCACTGTGCCGAACCCCATGGAACAGGCTGCCGCGCAACAGATTCCGACCCCAGGCGGCGTTCAGCGCATTGAAGACGCGGCAAGAGCAGGTGTCAGGGGCATGGCTGCCTAAGAGCTGTCCCAGGAGCCCGACAACGGACTACCGGGACAGCACATGGGCGACAACGCTTCGACTCCCCAAGAGGGGATTACCGCCAAACCAGGCACATTTGAACACGAGTTCCAAGTGGCGCAAGCCAATAGCGAACCAAAAGGTGAATCCACCGACGCGCCGGACGCTGACGACAGCGCAGAAGGCCAAGGCCAAGCCGATGAGCTTGAGCAAGACGACCAGGACGCGACCGACATTACGGACGACGATGAGGACGACTCGATTCCAGAGTTGCGCATCGACGACCCCGAGGCCAAGAAGGTCTGGGAACAGCAATGGAAGGGCATCCAAAAGGTCAAAGAGCGGCTGAAGGAAGGCGAAGCCGACCTCCAACGCTATCGCGACAATAAGGACAGGTTTGAGGCGCTCAACGACCTGGCGAACGGCATTGCCGACAAAGCCACGTACAGAGAGACGTTCCAAAAGCTGGCCGAAGCAGTCGCACAACAGCACGGCGTCAAGCCGGAAGCACTGTTCGGCCACCAAGCGGACGAGCAAGAGCAAGACGACTTCGACTTTGAAGACGACCGCAAGGTTTATCAAAGAGCCAAAGCCGACGCTTTAGCCGAGATTCGCAAGGAATTAAGTGGACAGTTTGCCGACCTGGACGCAATGCGTCAGGACTTCAATAAGCGTAAAGCGCAGAACGAGTTTGAGACACGCTTGTCTCAAGAGTTCCCCAAGCTACAGCGCAAGTTGGAAGCCGAGACTGGGATTAAGTTTACGAAGGCCCAAATAGCCGACGGCATTCGCAACAACCCAGACATCAAAGATTTGGTGAAGGCCGTCAAGGTCGAACATCTTGAGCTGATTCAGCGCGAACAGTCCAAGCGTGTCTTCAAAACTGCTGGCAAGGGCCCCGAGATTGTCCCAGAAGCGGACAGAAGCGGCAAGCCGGACAGCCGCAAAACAAACCGTAAGTACGGGTTTGAAGACGCACTGCGTGACATGGGTGTACGAATCGAATAAGGGGTTTGAAGGAACGGGCTTCCTGAGTCGCTAACTGTCGGCTAAGGATTCACAACTATGGCCCTTTGGGATGCAATTCAAAACACGACTACCCTCAACGCTGCAAGCTGGTCGAGGGTGCTCAACAAGCGGTCTGCGGACACCTTCCTCAAGAAGTCTCCGTTGGTCCGCATGATTTGGGGAGACAGCGTAAACGAAGCTACGACCCCCTTCGACTCTCAGTGGACGAACACGCGTGTCGTTGATGGCGGGCGTGACGAGATTGAGCTTCGCGGCGACGCGATGACGGTCAGCTACGTCACCACGCAGACGACCTCTAACTCCAACAACTATGCTGCGAACGATTTTGGCAGCGCTCAATTCGACTTGTCGCACTTCCATGTGACTGCACAGGTTGGTGTCGAGGAGATGACCTTCATTCACGGCGACGCCGCAAAGTTCGATTACTTTGACAGGAAGGCACAACACATCTTGGACTCTTTGTTCCACAAGCTGGCCACAGAATTTCATGCAACTGGGGACCAGGCGCGTGGTTCTCTGGGCTCTTGGCGCCTCGCTATCGACGTAAACGATAACGTTTCAACGTACTTGGGCATTCAGAGGGCGGCGGCTGCAAACGCCAACTTACGTGGTATTGTTGACTCCGCCGGTACGGCCGTAACGATTGCGCGCCTTGAGGCCGCGATGAACAGCGTCACTGCCAACAACGGCATGACAGACTTGATTGTCTGCGGTGCCGCCAACTTTGGTGTCATCCAGTCGTTGGTCGAGAGCGCTAACCAGTACCAGTTCACTCAGAAGGATTCTCCTTGGGTGAAGTGGGGCGGTCGCTGGATTACCGTCTCAGGTGTGCCTGTGGCTTTGGACGGGTATTGCTCCGCAACCAACATTGGGTGCTTCGACTCAACTAGCTGGCTGGTCGTATTGAACAAGTCCGGCGTTCAGGCGAGCGAACTCATCCGCGACGTGACCAAGCAGTCCGTTTACGCACTGCCTGTGGACATGTACGCCGCGATTGTCACTGACATGCCGCGCGTCAACGCTCGACTTGTCACCAACTAACCTCACGGTTAGGACTTTGGGAAGGCCGCTCAGCAATGGGCGGCCTTTGTCGTTTGGCAGGTTTCAACTCGGTTTGTCCCTAAAGACGGCGCATGACTCTCAGCGAGTTGCGCACCTTGGCGACGTACCTGTTGACGTACGACCAGGACACCTATATTGAGTCGCCGTCCAACTCCGACTGGAACGCACTCATCAATCAGGGCATCCGGGCGATTGCACGTCGGCTGTACCTCTACGAGCCCAAAATCATCCTGACCACGTCGGCCGGAGTCGGTCGGTACGACATCAGCGACACGACCGCGTTTGAGCGGAAGATGCTCGACGTTGACAAGGTCGTCGTCAGCGGCGCTGTCCTCAAGAACGAGCGGTCGGCGCAAGGGCTGTACAGCTCCATAGACTGGTTCGACGCGAAGAACCCGACATGGCGGACGGCATCGAACGGAACGCCTACAGCGGCGATTCTCCTTGGTCAAGTCCTTACCTTCGACAAGCCTGCATCGGGCGTCATTGCGAACACTTTTGTATCGGGTCGCTTCATCCCGAACGACCTCAGCGCAGACGGTCAGTCGCCTCTGCTTCCCACCGAACTGCATGAGCTGGTCGCCTACTTCGCGGCAGTCAAGTTCAGCTTCCCCAATGCCACAGAGGACGAACAGTGGAACCGCATCAAGGCTCTTGACGCGAAGTCGGTCGAGCTGCTTCCCGAGCTTTTCGTCCGCCAGTACAAATCGGTTCACGGCGTGGCGCCGACCATCGTTCCCGGCGCACAGGCGGTGGCTCAGTGAACTTCACCAACCTCTCACGGCTGGTGGACGACCTTGTCCAGAAGCAGGGCGGATACCGAGGGCCGACCAGCACTACCGATTCAGCCGAATACCTCGACTGGGCCATGAAGGTTCTGGCCCAACGGTGTGCGTTCTTTGACCCAAAGGTTAGTTTTGCGCTGGTCGCTGACCAAGAGACGTACAGGCTCGACAACCTCTCGACGTTCTCCAAGTACGTGCTTGACCCGCTGTCGGTCTACATCGGCGGCAACCCGCTTTACGACGCTTCCGGCAGACGCGCCGGGCTCTGGACCATCAATGAGCTGAACCAGTTCAACCCCCAGTGGCGGACGCAGTCTCACGGCACTCCATACGTCGCCGTCGCGTACGGCTCCAACACGCTTTTGCTAAATCCCAAGCCGGACAGCACGACTGTAAGCGCGGGCAACTGCTTCGTGGAAGGGACGGTCGTCCCCGGCTGGTGGAAGACAGACGGCACCTACAGCGCATCCGGCGCGGCAGGCGTCGTCGCGGACGGCACTGCGACCCCTGACTTGCCTGCCGACATGCACGAAGTGCTTGCGGTTCTGGCGGCTGTCAAGGCAATCAAACCGATGGCCGACTCAGACGCCGGATGGGCGCTGGTCAACGCCTACAGCACAGAGCTGGCGGACTCGGTCGAGACGCTTGCAAGGCGCAATCGAGCTGCCATGTCTGCGCTTGGCTCGATTCTCCCGAGCGACAGGGCGCAACGATTTGTCCGGCTTGACGGCTCACTGAGGCGGTGGTGATTTGGAACACCAGGTCGTCCTACAGCCGTTCCTCGGCATCGTCACATCGGTTGACAAATCGCTCATCCCTCCGACTGCCGCAAGCGACATGCTCAACGTCCGTTGTGAGAACGGCAAGCCTTTGCCGCGCTACGGATGGAACCAGCTCCAATCCGGCTCGGGTTCAGGCTTTACCTCTTCGAGTGGCTTGGTGCCGGTCCGCGGATTCGACAGCACGTCAGGCGACGAAGCATTCGAGTTCCTGTCCTTCGAGACAAGGTCTGGCAACCTCCGCCCCTACAGCGTCAACAAGTCCACGGGCGTCCGTTCGGCAATCACTGACGGCGGCGTCACAGTCAACCTATCGGTTGGGGAATGGAACGCGACAGGCTATGGCAACTATGCCTATGCGCACCAAGTAGGCGGCTCCGTCTACCGTCACATAATCGGGACGAACACTTCATGGAAGGCGGTCGATGTCTCGGCGCCTCCCGTGCCGACACACGCGCCGACTGTCCAGTTCCGAACCACGGAGACGACCGACACGGCGGGCGCGGAGTTCTCTTGGGCAGGCGGCGGCGCGGGCACCATCACGAACACAGGCGGCGGTTCTCAAAACGTGGCGTTCGTGTCAATCACGAGCGGCAAACTGAACCTCAACTGGCCGACCGTCGCGGCAGCTCCGGCGACCTCCTACGAGTTCAACTTGGACATGTCCACCACGACGGCGGGCAACCAAGACTGGTCAACAATCAAGTGGATTGAGTTCGACCTGACGCAGTCCGTCACGAGCCCGAACAACAAGTGGTTGGTGAATTATCCGTTTGGTGAGAACGTGTTGGTCACGTTGACCAATGCGGCGGGCACGAAGACGATTGTCATGGAGATGGCGGTCACTCGCGTTGCCAACAGCCAGAACGTCATCTACACAGTCAGGGGGACGTTCCCCTCGAGCAAGGTAGCCGCTGACTGGACAGCGACAAAGACCATCAAGGTCTACGTCAACGAGTACTACATCAGTCACGACACGCAGAACGTGTCCATCTCCTTGAGCAAGGTGCGGACTAACGTCAGCGTCGA
>JAFDVS010000004.1:0-327 GCA_018268935.1 Acidobacteriota bacterium
CGGTGGAGAGTGTGTAGTCGATGAACTCGTGGACTTTGGCGTCGGAAGCGCCGGGGGTGTCGGTGCGCGGGATGATGAGGTCGGCGAGGGCGGCCATCTGTTTCATCTCCGCCGGTGTAGCCCATTTCGGCTTGTAGGCCGGAACTGGGGCTGACGTGCCGCCGTGCTGATGCGGCTCAGCGAGAATCGGGAACGCGGTGACCGCGCCCGCAGCGGACTGCAGGAGTTTTCTTCGCGATGGCATGGATCTATCGTGCTCCGTCGGTGACTTGCGGTTCGCGCTTGGTGCGGACTTCGCGCACCGCGTAGATGCGGCGGCCCTGGCTT
>JAFDVS010000004.1:346-66214 GCA_018268935.1 Acidobacteriota bacterium
TGGAGAACATCATGATGCCGGTGAGCAGCAATAGTGCGCCTGCGATCATCAACGGGCCGTGCTCCACAGCGATTTCATGACCCGTGATCTTATAGACGAACAGGTAGCTCATGATGGCGCCGCCGAGGAAAGTGCCGATCAATCCGATCTTGCCGAAGAAGTGCATCGGGCGGGTGAAGTAGCTGAGCAAAAACTTGATGGTGATGATGTCGTAGAGCACGCGGAAGGTGCGGCCGAGGCCGTAGTGCGAAGCCCCGCTGACACGCGGCGTGTTGCGGATGGGCACTTCGGCGACGCGTGCTCCGTACTGGCTGGCCAGCGCCGGGATGAAGCGGTGCAGCTCGCCGTAGAGGTTCACTTCCTTGATGATCTCGGAGCGGTAGGCTTTGAACGTCGTGCCGAAGTCATGGAGGCGCACGCCGCTCGCCTTGGCCATCAGCCAGTTGGCGATGCGCGATGGAATCTTGCGGGTGACGGCGTTGTCGATGCGATTCTTGCGCCAGCCGGAAGCGATGTCGTAGCCTTCCTCGATTTTCGCGAGCAGCAGCGGGATATCTTCGGGGGCGTGCTGCAGATCGCCATCGAGCGAAACGATCACTTCGCCCTGGGCTTCATCGAAGCCGGCGGCGAGCGCGGGCGTCTGGCCGAAGTTGCGGCGCAGGCGGATGACTTTGAGGCGCCCGTCGGTTTCCACCAGATTGGCCAGCAATTCGAAGCTGCGATCGGTGGAAGCATCGTCGACGAAGAGGATTTCGTAGGGTTTGCGCAGGCCTTCCATAACGTTGGTCAACCGGTCGTAGAGCGGCAGAATGGCCGGCTCTTCGTTGTGGATAGGGATGACGATGGAGATCATTATTGGAACCAACTTCAGTTTATCAGGGCTTGACGCAATCGCCGGGTGGGAGCGCCTGGACGATGGGTGTGCCGAAGGAGGCGGTGCGCGCCCTGCCGCGCAATGCGGCCGCTTCGCGCAGGGCAGGGCAACGGTCTTGAGCGGAAAGCTGGGCCAGCGTTTCGCGCGCTTCGGCGGCGTGGATCAACTCCTGCAGTTTGCCGTTGGGATTGGTGAGGCTGACTGCGGTGCGGGCCCGGCTGACATCGCCGGTCAGTTTGGCGTATTGGCGATTGGCGAGCATGAGGTCCGTGCGATCCTCCGTGGACAGCTTCTCTTTATCGAGTGAGTCGTAAAGGCGCATGGATTTGGCGAAGGAATCCAGCGCAGCGGAGCGGAGGCCGGCGGCGGCTTGAATATCGGCCAGAACGAAGCCGATGAAGGCGGCGTTGACGCGGGCGACCTGGCGGGGGCGGCGCTCCAGCTCGGCGAGTGACGCGCGGAGCGCATCCTGCAGGTAGGGTAGGGCGTCCTTCGGTTTGCGGACGGCGATGGCGACGCCTGTGCATACCCTGCCGAAGTTGATGCTCTCCTGGGCGAGCGCATCGGCCGGATCGGCCTGGAGCATGCGTTGAGCCCAATTCAGATATTCGCGGCAGTGGCTTTCCGCCTTGACGCTATCGCCGAGGTTGAGGCGATGGAACTCGGCGTGGATTTTCCCGAGTTTGAGGTGGCCGTAATAGAGGGAATGCGTGAAGTATTGCTCGTCTGGTTTTCTTGCGGCAAGGTCCGCGAACAACTGCACGTACTTTTCGTACAGTTCGCGGGCGCGGGGCAGATTGCCTTGTTTCCATACGGACTCGGCGAGCACCTGGTAGTTGGCGGCTTTCGCGCCGAGTAACTGCGGGGTGGCGTTTTCGCGAACGATTTGATCGCCGAGTTCGACGGCACGCTCCGCGTTGCGCACGGCGGCAGCGACATCGCCGCGGCGCAGGGCGAGCGTGGAGAGCGCACGTTGCGCGGTCAGGTACTGAAACGCTGCGTTGCTGCCGTTCGGCTGGAGTTCGTAGAGGCGCTGCGCGAGTGCGGTCTGGCGGGTGGCAAGTTGCGTCGCTTCGTCGTACTTGCCCTCGTTCTGCATGATGCGGGAAAGCCGCCAGAGTGCACTGATGGAGGCGTCGAGCACTTGCGGATTGTTCCATTGCGGGGCCGGCAGCCGATCGAATAGCTCGATTGCCTTGCGGAAATTGGCGATGGCTTGCTGCGCCTGGCCGAGGTTGGGCGCCCCGGGCGCACCTTGCACTTCGGCCAGGCGGCGATAAGCGTTGGCGAGTTCGAGGATGAGTTGCGGATCGTCGGCTTCGCCCGCAAGGCTATTGAGATACTCCTGCGAAACCCTGGCCATGGATTCTTTGGCTCGCGTGGTTCCGGGCAACTCGCGGATGAGATCGTAGTGTTCAAAGAGAATCGCTTTGGCGAGCTTGCGCACTTCATTGAAGCGGCGCTCGGCACGGGCGGCGTGCGAGCGCGCCACTTGCGCCTGATACAGCGCCACAGCCAGTCCGCTGAGCAATCCGATGACGGCGATGGCTGCGGCGATGGCCGCGGTGCGATGGCGCTTGATCCAGCGGGTGGCGCGATAGCGGAAGGAATCGGGGAATGCCAGTACGGGGCGGCCATCGAGATAGCGGCGAATGTCATCGGCGAGTTGTTCCACGGAGGCATAGCGCCGCTCCGGCTCCTTGCGCAGAGCCATGGCGGCGATACTCTCCAACTCGCGGGCGCCGATGCCCATGGGCGGAATGCCGCCTTCGCAAATGACGCGCTCAATTTCGGCGGCGGACTGCGATTCGAAGTGATGCGGCGTATGGCCGCAGAGCAACTCATAGAGCACGGCGCCGAGCGAGTAGACATCGGTGGAAACGGAAACGGCGAGGCCGCGCACCTGTTCGGGACTGGCGTAGTCGGGAGTGAGCATCGGCGTGCCCACGATCGTACGCGGCGCTGTTTCGCCGGAAGCATCGGGATCGAGCAACTTGGCGATGCCGAAGTCGAGCAGTTTCACGATGCCTTCGGAGTTAACGAGGATATTGCCGGGCTTCAGGTCGCGATGGATAGCGAGGTTGCGGTGTGCGCAGAGAACACCGTCGCAGACTTGCAGAAAGAGTTCGAGTTTCTGCCGCAGGGCCAGGTTCGCTTCCGCGCAATAGCGGGTGATGGGTTTGCCTTCGACGTATTCCATCACCAGGTAGGGCCGGCCATCCTCGGTGGCGCCGCCGTCGAGCAGGCGGGCGATGTTGGGATGTTCGAGGTTGGCGAGGATCTGGCGTTCCTGGCGGAAGCGCTGCACGATCTGGTCCGTGTCCATGCCGCGCTTGACGATCTTGATGGCGACTCGTTTGGAGAAGTCACCCTTGCGGTGAGCGAGGTAAACGGCGCCCATGCCGCCGCGGCCCACTTCGCGATCGATGGTGTAGGGGCCGACGGATTTGCCTTCCATCGCGCCGTCGTCGGGGATGGTTTCGGTGACCCGGCTTACCGCGGCGCTGAAGATGGCTTGGCCGTGGCCGTCGGCTGCGAGCAGGGATTCCACTTCGGCGCGGAGGGCGGCGTCGCCCCCACAGGCTTGATCGAGGAAGACACCGCGAGCGGTTCCATCCAACTCCGATGCTTCATGAAAGATCTGTTCGATGCGTTGCCAGCGCGCGTCCATGCCCGGATGCCTTCTTTCTAGTATCGGGGAAGAGGGCGCTCGGCGGCGAAATGGTCAGGAGCGGATCAATCGGCGCGGGGGATCCACACCGTCATGTGAGACATGCCGCGGTTGGCCCAGGCGTAGTAGGGCACCATGCGAAGCGGCGCGATACGTGTGGCGGCTGGCGAAAGGGTGCGGTACAACATTCCGGACCATTCCATTTCGGGCCTGACACGAGCGGAAGTTTCGAGCACGATGACACCACCGAGCAGCGATGGCTCCCACTTGGCTTCGAACCGTGCCGTTGTGGGGAGTGCGAACTCGGAGATGCGCAGTCCGGCAGGCGTGTCCGGAGACTCGACGGCATAGACGACCGGGCCGCGCATCACGGCGACCTGATTGCGTGCCGATTCCACGTAAGGGTTTGCTTCCACGATACGGGGTTGCATGGGAAGTTCAAGAGTTACCTGGTCGCCGGTGTGCCAGACGCGGCGCAGCGATGCATAGGCGCCCGATTGCAGTTTACGCGGCGGCTCGTTGCCGATGCTCGCGGTGGCGCCGGAGGCCCACGCGGGAATGCGCAGCATCAGTGCGGCTTCCGCGGGGGGCGCCTTATCCACGGTGAAGTGAATTGTGCCCGACCAGGGATAGCTGGTTTTCGCGGTAAGAGCGAAGCGGCCGCCGGCGAGCGCGGTATCGACCTGCGCGGTGGTGTAGAGATTCACCCACAAGGCGCCCTCCGATTTAGCGAAGGCCCAGCCTTTCAACCCGGCAATGGTGCGAGCGATGGAGGTAGGGCAGCAGTAGCAGGGCAGCACGGTGGAGCGCAGTGCAGGGTCCTGACGCCGCACCACTCGCGGCAACTCGTCGCCGTGGCGGCGCAGAGGGTTGGCGTAATAGAACGATGTGCCGTCGATGCTCATGCCGGAGAGCAGGCTGTTGTAGAGAACCGTCTCCATCGTGTCCCCATATCTGGCGTCGCCTGAAAGCCCGAGCAGGCGCCAGTTCCACATCGCGTTGGCGATGTTGGCGCAGGTTTCGTTGTAGGCGAAGCGATTGGGCAATTCATAGTCGAGTCCGAAGGCTTCGTGCACCTCATCGTTCTTTCGCGAGACGCCGTTATAAAGGTTGCCTACTGCGCCGGTGAGATACATTTTGCGGCCGGTGACATCGTCCCAGATGCGATTGAGCGCGGCCAGCAACGGCTGCTCGCCGGTTTCCCCGTAGACATCGGTAGCGCCCGCGTAGAGATACATTGCGGTCACGGCATGTCCCACTGCCTCGGTCTCTTTCACCAGGGACGTGCGCGACTGATTGAGATCGCTGCCGCCAGGGGCCGAGCCACGCATTTCCGTAAAAATGCGCGCCAGTTCCAGATACTTGGAGTTGCCGGTGGTGCGGTACAGCTCAATGGAGCCCATGATGTTTGAGGGGTTGAAGCCGAAATGGGCCAGAGCGCGCGGGCGTGGTTGAAACGTGACGTAAAGATGGTCGGCAACCTTAATGGCGATATCGAGGAAGTTGCGCTTGCCCGTGGCGCGATGATGGATGCAGGCGGCCGTCATCAGGTGCCCCATGTTGTACAGTTCGTGATTGCGAAGATTGGTCCAGCGCGCCAATCCCTTCAAGCGCATGGGAGTGGAGATGTAGCCGTCCGGCTCCTGGGCGGCGGCGAAGACCGTGATGATCTCGTCCATGCGGCGGTCGATGGCGGGGTCGCGTGTGGTGGCGTAGACCAGCGCCATGGTTTCGACGGCTTTGTACACATCGCCGTCGCTCCACACATTGAGTGCGCCGACATTGAGATGCTCGCCGCCGCGGCCGGTAGTCTTGAGGAAGCTCGCGTATTGGGCGCCGTTGCGCGGGTCATCCATTGCTTTCCACAGGGTGGGCAGCGTGTTGCGCCGCACGACGTCGAAGCGGTCGGCCCAGAAGCCCGCGGTAAAGCGGACGTCGTCGAGATCGAGAGCTTTCAGTTTGATGTGCGGACTGGCGGTGTTGGCGACAATGCCGCGGGATTCGGCGGCGAGCGGCAGGGCGATGAGTGCAAGCGCCGCCGGCAGGGCAAGACGGAACTTCATGGTGTCACTTCCTCCATCAGAACAGCAGCTTCAGGGCGAACTGAAGGATGCGCGCGTCTCCGGCCGAGCTGATCACGCCCGCCGCGGGGGCCCCGATGGCCGTCCCCGGCATGCCGAACCGCGTGTTGTTGAGGGCATCGAACGCTTCGGCGCGGAACTGCAGGCGCAGACGTTCGCGGATAGGAATGTTCTTCATCAACGACAGATCGAAATTCATGAACCCGGGTCCGCGTGTGTTGGGCAGCGTCCGCGAGACATCGCCGAAGCGGAACGCGTCAGGTAGCGTGAATGCGCTGGTGTTGAAGAAGCGGTTCAGACGCGATTCCACCGGTCCATCCAGCTTGGCGCTCCCTCCGGTGCTGTTGGGGCGCGAGCCGCCGCCGAAGGAGTTCGTATTGTTCACCGAAGAAGTGACCGCCAGCGGAATGCCGTTCTGCGCCGAGAAAATGACGTTCATCTGCCAGCCTCCCACCAGACGATTGACGATGCCACTCGATTTGCCGAGGAGCGCTTTGCCCTGGCCGAATGGTAGCTCATAGTTCGCCGCGAAACTGGCGTGGTGAGGGACCTGCTGTCCGGAAAGGGATCGTTCGAGCGAACGGTTGTTGTGATTCTGGAATGCCGGGGACTGCCCGAAGAAACTGAGAAGGCCATTGCTGCCGTCATCAATCAGCTTCGATCCGGTGTAAGCCATGAGAAAGCTGAGTCCGCCGGAGAAGCGCTTTTCCACGCGCAGTTGCAGCGAATGATAGATGGACGAACCAGAAGTAGAGCCGATGGTGGAGAAACCGTTGAGGTGTGGATAGGGACGCAGGAGTTGGCCGGCCTGAATCTGCGCCGCGCCCAGAGGTTGGTTGGCGGGAATGATTCCAAGGAACGGATTGGCAATGCGGGCGGTGAGCGCGTTTCCGAGGGCCAACTGTCCCACAGGCAGTTGGTTGTATTGCAGGTTCTGGAGCAGGTTTGTGCCCTTGCTGCCGGCGTATGCGGCGTCGATCACGATACTGCCCGGCAGCGATTGCTGAATGTTGAAATTCCACTGCTGCATGTAGATCGCTTTCTGGTCGCGATCGACGGAACTGATGGCCGCGCCGATATTGGTGAGCAGGCCGAGAGAGTTGCCGGTAGGCTGGACGAAGCCGTTCGGATACGGATTGGAGATGTAGTTTACAGGGGTGACGCCATCGTTGGAAGAAACCAGGCTGGTGGCGGCGGAATAGCCGGTCTGGCCGAAGTTGCCGAAGTCCCAGCCGGTGCGTGGGGCGACAAACATTCCATAGCCGCCGCGCAAAACCGTATTCCGCCCCAACTGAAAGGCCATGCCGAAGCGCGGCGCGAAGAAGCGCGCCACGCGTGCCTGCTCGCGCGAGTTGCCGTTGACGCCGACAAACTGCAAGCCACCGCGCAGCGGGCCGACTCCCGGCGCTGTGACGCCCACGTTGCTGTCGAAGTCGAGGAAGTTGAGCCGGTCATAACGATCCGTGCGCAGATTCTCGCTTTCAAATCGCATACCCAGATTCAGGGTCAGCCGCGAGGTGACTTTGAAATCGTCCTGGAGGAAAGCGGCGTGATAGAGTGTCTGCGAGTCCTGTGTGGGGCGTTTGGTGACGTTGCCACTGGCAGCCAGTCCAAGCATGAAGCTGGCAATGGACTGGCCTGCTGTGGGGCTGCCGCGGGTGGGGTCCGGACCTTGTGTGAAGCCGGCGTTAAAGCTGAAGTCGGAGATGGTGGGACGGAAGCCCGCCAGTCGAAAGACGCGCGACTCGTAGCCTGCTTTCAGCACGTGCTTGCCGCGTGTATGCGTAATGTCGGTCTGCGCGGTGTATGCGTTCGAGATGTTGTTGAGCAGTGCTCCAGTAACTGGTCCCACGCTGCCGGTGCCGAAACCCACGTTGGACGCCGTGTAGCCGGCCACGGTGATGGACGGAAAGGCCAGCGCTTCCTGGTTGGCGACATAGTTCGGGGGAAGCCCAAGCTCGGAAGGGTTGAAGCCGAGGCCGAACGGTTCGCCATGATCGCGGAGCCGGGTGAAGCCGAGCCGGAAGGTGGCGAACGTTGTCGGGCTGAATCCGTGGGTGTCATTCAAGGCGAAGTTGCGCTGTGTGAACAGTTGCGGCCCGGAGGAAGGATTGCCGACGTTGCCGTATATGTAGGGCGGCACCACGAGCGAGCTATTCCACGAGAAGCGCCCGAACAGGCGGTTGGCGTCGCTGAAGCTGTGGTCGATGCGGGTGTTGGTTTGGTCGACGCCATAGGATTCGCTGGCATTGGAGATGAAGTTGTTGATGCCGGTGACGGCATTGCCGGCCAGATTGGGTTTGGCCCAATAGTCGAGCACCTTACTGGAGACGGGATTGACGCGGTTTGCGGGAATAAGATTTCCTGGGAACGGATCTCTTTGATAAGCGCCACCGCTTACGACGCGGGTGGTGACGGGGTCGAAGATCTGGATGAGCTGACCGGAGGCGGCGCGCGTCGTGGCGAAGTTGCCGCCGCGCTGATCGGCGGTCGGCACCGAAAAGAGCAAGGTGCGGCCCGTGCGGCGCCGCATGCCTTCGTAGTTAAAGAAGAAGAAGGTTTTGTCTTTGCGAATGGGTGCGCCCACCGTGCCGCCGAACTGGTTGAAACGGAATGGAGGCCGCTTCTGGCCGGAGGCGTTGTTGAACCAGTTGTTGGAGTCGAAGGAGCTGTTGCGCAGGAACTCGTAGAGCGAGCCATGGAGCACGTTGGTGCCTCCGCGCATGGATACGTTCACAACGCCTCCACTGGTGCGGCCGAACTCGGCCGACATGTTGTTTGTCTGCACCTTGAATTCCTGGACCGCATCGATGGAGGGGATGATAGCGAACTGATTGAACTGCGGCGAGGTGTCCGGGATGCCGTCGAGCAGCACCTCGTTCGACATGGTGGGGCTTCCGTTGATGGAGAAATTGGTCAATGGGATGTTGTTGCCTGGGAGTGGCAGGCGGTTATAAGCCACGGTGCCCGGGGTGAGAAAGGCCAGATCGAAGGGGTTTCGCCCGTTGAGCGGAAGTTCCGTCACCTTACGGTTGTCCACCACGGTGCCGAGCGAGGACTGATCGGCATCGAGCAGCGGGGCGTCGGCGTTCACCGAGACCGAATCGCTGACCGCGCCCAGCGTCATGGTCATATCGAGCCGGATGGTCGCGTTGACGTTGAGCTGAATGCCCGTGCGTTCCGCGGTCCGGAAGCCTTCCTTCTGGACGGTGACCGAATAGGGACCGGGCTCGAGCAGCGGAATCGTGTAGTTGCCGGACTCATTGGAAGTGGTTTGGCGCGTGGCGCCGGTGGCCGCATTGCGGGCGGTGACGGATGCTCCGGCAACCATTGAGCCGGATGGGTCGCTGACGATGCCGGTGATCTGGCCGGCGGTGGTTTGGGCAGCGAGAGGAAGAGCGGCAAGCGCGAGGGACAGCAGCAAGGCCAGTGTGGCGAACATGGCGGTGAGGCGCTCCTTGAGCAATTGATCCAGCATTGGTACGTCCAATATTGGTACATCCAATATATTCGTGGCTGCGGCCTCCGTCAAGGCGCAAGCCAGCAAAAACGTGATTTTCTTTGACAGTTGTTCTGTGCCACGGATACAATTGGGCTTGCCAATGCTACCCATTCCGATGATCGGGCATGCTACGAAGGAGGCCGGACCTGGGGTTCTGGCGGATATCCGCAGTGAATTGGATGCTCCAATTGAAGACGCCGCCGGTGCTCGCTATAGTAGCCGCAGGCCCATGCTTACCTCCATTCCGTTGCCTGCCGATAAAGACGGCGTAACCAATCAACTGATCGCGCGCATGAAACTACTGATTTCGAGAGGGGTGCTGACGCCCGGATCGAAGCTGCCCCCGGAAAGAGAACTGGCCCCCGCCTTCGGTGTCAGCCGCTCTTCGCTCCGCCATGCGCTGAAGGCCATGGAGATCATGGGCGTGTTGACGCAACGCGTGGGAGACGGAACGTATCTGGCCGCCGACGCCGGCGCGATATTGCAGGAACCCTTTGAACTAATGATGCTGATGGACGGCATCACGCCGAGCGACCTGCTGGAAACGCGGCTGATTGTGGAGCCGGAGTTAGCGGCGCGGGCCGCCGAGCGCGCATCCAGTGAAGATCTGCGGGCGATGAGCCGGACACTCACCGTGCCTCGACGCGCCGGGCAGGCGGCATTCATCGAAGCCGACATCGCCTTTCACCGGGCGATTTTCGAGGCGGCGCGCAATCCCGTGTGCACGCGCATGTTTTCCCTCATTCACCGCGCCATGGCGAACAGCATCGGTTTGACGGCGCAGGAGGTGGACTGGGAGCACACGCTCGAATTTCACCGGCCGGTCTTCGCGGCGATTGAAAAGCGGCGGCCCGTGGATGCACGGCTGGCGATGATTGCTCACCTGTCGGATGCACGCTCCATTCTGGAACGCCTGTCGGAGAAATCGAGGCGTGTGGATCTGGCGAGTTTCGTCACGCCGGTGGAGGGGCAGGCGCGGAAGGGAAGGGGAGGCAGGCAGAGCCGGTGATGCGTTGCGCGCGACTAGTGACGGGGGCGATTCTGGCGCTTGTCTGTCCCGCGCCGGCCGAGCGGAATGCGCAACTCGCGGCCGTCCCCGCCGGCGCAGCGCGCTGGACGAAGGGATTCTGGGCGGAACGTTTTGCACTGGCCCACCAGGTAATGGCGCCGGAGATGCGCAAGACTCTGGACTTGGCCGGCAACGGGGCGAACCTGGTCAACCTGCGGATCGCCGCCGACATGGAGGCGGGCGCGTTCCAAGGGAACGCATGGTCGGACGGCGACGTCTTCAAGTGGCTGGAGGGCATGGCGCACTTCTACGCCCGCACTCGCGATGCGAAGATCGATGCGGAGATGGATGCGGTGATCGCGATCATCGCCAGAGCGCAACAGGCGGACGGTTATCTTTCGACCAACATCACTTTGCGCGGGCAGCCGCGTTGGACGGAGCCGCGCCGGCACGAGATGTACAACATGGGGCATCTGCTGGCAGCGGCAGCGGCGCATTTCAAAGCTACGGGCAAGCGATCGTTGCTGGCGGTGGCGGAGCGCGTCACCAGCTATCTCTACTCGTTGTTGAGCCCTCGCCCGGCGGCGATGGCGCATTTCGGTGCGCCTTCCAACGCCATGGGGTTTGTGGATCTTTATCGGGCCACCGGCGACAAGCGGCTGCTGGAATTGGCGGCCATTCTCGTGGACTCGAGAGGTTCGGCGCCCGGCGGGACCGATCATTTCCAGACGCGTGTTCCCTTGCGGAAAGAGACGCAGGCTGTAGGACACGCTGTGCACGCCACCTATCTCTATGCGACCGCCGCCGACCTTGTTGCGGAGACCGGAGACGCGGGTTTGCGAGCCGCGGTGGAGCGGATTTGGGACGATGTGGCAGGGAAGCGAGTCTACATCACCGGCGCCGTTGGCCCTCTCGATCCGGGGCTTACGCCGCGCCGGGACATCGCATTTGAAGCGTTCGGCGCCGATTATGAACTCCCCAACCGCCGGGGCTATAACGAGACGTGCGCCAACATCGGGAATGCTCTTTGGAATTGGCGGATGCTGGCGATGAGCGGCGAAGCGCGCTACGCCGATGCATGGGAAAACATTCTCTACAACAGCATGCTATCGGGCGCCGGTTTGGATGGGCGCAGTTTCTTCTACGCGAATGTGCACCGGCGCTATGCCGGCGAAGCGCCACTGCTGCGCAATGAAACGCTGGTTCGCTGGCACGACACCGTGCAGAAGCCGAGTGCCGACAGCTACTGTTGTCCGCCGAATCTGCTGCGCATGATTGCATCGCTCGACTCGTACGCATATGGTGTTTCGAGCGATGCCATTTGGGTAAACCTGTATGGCGGCAGTAGGCTGGACGCGCTCGGGATGCAGTTGGAGCAGGAGAGCGAATATCCATGGGATGGGCAGGTTACCTTTCGGGTGCGGGCCGCGCCGCGCCGGGAATTGGGATTGAAATTACGCATTCCAGGCTGGTCGGGAAGGAACACGCTGCGTCTGAATGGCAGGGCCGAGGCTGCGCCTGCTGCGGGACGCTATGTCGAGTTGCGGCGACAGTGGAAGGCCGGCGACACGGTTGTGCTGACGCTCGATATGAAGCCGCGGCTGATGATCGCGAACCCGTTGCTGGAGACATCGCGCAACCAGGTGGCGGTGATGCGTGGGCCGCTAGTGTACTGTCTGGAGTCGCCGGATGTTCCGGCGGGCGTGCGTGTATCGGATGTGACGCTATCGCGGCGCGCGGCATGGAAGATTCGTCATGAGGGCAAGGTGCTGGGGGGAATCGACATGCTGGAGACGGAAGCCAAGAGATATCCGCAAGCGGGTGGGAGCAGCCTGTATCTTGCGCTGCGGCCCGCGGGGCCGGAACCGGTGACCATCCGGCTGATTCCGTACTACGCGTGGGCGAATCGCGGCATTAGCCACATGACTGTCTGGATTCCATTGTCCGATTGACCGCAAAGGAGGCAACGTGAACTCGCGCCTGATGGAAGTGGAGAGTCCGCTCAAGAACCGTGGGGCCGGGGCAGGGAAGATCATCCGAGTGGCGATCCACGAGTTGGAAGCGCGGCTGACTCGGCGCTTCGGATGGTCGCTCAATTGGACCGACCGGCGGCGCGCCACGCTGGTGGAAGTAACGACCGACGCAGGGGTGACGGGGTGGGGCGATGGCAGTTGGGGCGGGCAGCGGCTGATCGACCATCCCGAACTTGTGATTGGCCGGTCGCCGTTTGCAGTGGAAGCGATCTACGATGATCTGCGGCCCGCGCCGGGGCACCAGACGCGGGCGGGCGAGGCGTCGGCGGGTGGCCTGGACCAGGCGCTATGGGACATATGTGGAAAGCTGCTGGGGTGTTCCGTATCGGATCTGCTTGGCCCGCGCCGCCGGAGCCGTGTGGAGCCCTATCTTACGGCCCTATACCGGCAGGAGTGGCCCGACCTTGCCGCCGGGTTGGCGGACGAGGCAATGGCGTGGAAGCAACAGGGCTGGCGCGCCATGAAGATGAAAACCGGCTATGGGCCGGAGACCGATGTGCGCGTGGTGCGCGCCGTGCGCGAGGCCATTGGCAATGAAGTCGCGCTCAGCGTGGATTCCAACTGCGCCTACGATGCGGGTACGGCGATGTCGCTGGGATGCCGGTTGGAGCCCTACGATCTGCTGTGGTGGGAGGAACCGCTGCTGGCCACCGATCTGGCCGGCTATGAGAGATTGGGCCGGGCGTTGCGCATACCGCTGGCCTCCGGTGAAACTCTCTCGGCCGATCGCCTCATCCTCGATTACATCCAACCCCGGCTGGTTCCCATTGTGCAGCCGGATCTGGACACGGTGGGGCTGACCGGTGGCCGGCGTCTATCCTATCTTTGCTGGCTCAATCATCTGCGCCTGATTCCGCACAACTGGGGGACAGCCATCCGCACGGCGGCCACGCTCCATTGGATGGCGTGCGCCCCCGCTCCCACTGAGGCTTTGCATAGTCAGGCCGTCACTTTCGAATTCGATCAGACCGAGAGTCCGTTTCGCGACGCTGTTGTGGAGCAGCGCATTGTGCGTGACCCATCCGACGGGATGATTGCCGTGCCGCAAGGGCCCGGACTTGGGGTGGATGTGATTCCTGAAGCTGTGGCGCAATATCGCACGCAACTGATCGAAGTGAGTTGAACAGAGCGGCGTTGCCAGCGCTATGGCACGGCCTACGGCGCTGTCGCGGCGACCGATGCCGTGTTGTTGTTGCTGTTCGGATCGTAGACCAGCGACGTTGCCGAAGTGGTGAAGTTGACCGTTGTGCCGGGCGCCACCGAATTGCCGACGTTGTAGGTGACCACGGCGACAGCCTGTGCGCCGCTGAGAATCTCTCCCGCATTGCACGTTAAGGTGGTGATCAACGGCGCCTGGCAATTCACACCGTTGATGGTGGCCGACTGCAGCGTAAGCCCCGCGGGCGTAGCGCCGGCGATTGATACTGCGTCGGCGACGTCCGGGCCATCGTTGTTGACGGTGATGGTGAACTGCAGTTGGCGGCCGACGATGGGGCTTGGGTTTGTGACGCGCACGGAAACGCGCACATCGGCGGATTCCTTGGTGCGAATGAGAAAGCCTTCATCAGTCCCCCCGCCGCTGTTCGTCTGGACGGCGCCGATGGTGGAATGGATGCCTCCCGCTGACCCGGAGGTGGGATGAATGTAGCCTCCAATCCAGGCTCCGGTGTCCGTGACGGAGAGCGCGGTCTGGATGATACCGCTCGCCTGGGTGGACCCGATCAGGGTTGCGTATTGCGCGCCGGTAAGGGCTGGATTGGTTTTGAAGAGGAATACGTTTGAGTTTCCCGTCACCACCGATGCGTCGAGCGGCACGTAGTTGCCGGGGATGGAATTCGCGTACGTTCTGCCGGACAGGAAGAAGTTCGAACCTCTGCGCACGATACTGTGGCACACCCACAAACCTGTAGCCAAAGGGGTGGACAACTGCAGGGCGCCCGCTGCCGAGATCTTCACCAGATTGGCCTGCGTGCCGCTGCTAAACGGTAGCCAGCTACCGGCGGCGGGATAGTCCGCCGAGTCCGCATTGCCGCAGGCGTAGATGTTATTGGCGCTGTCGGAAGCCACTCCCCCAAAGCGTTCTCCTGTGCCCGTACCGCCGATGGAAATTTTCTTGAGAAACGTCGTTCCGACAGCAGAAAGCTGGACGATGAATCCGTCCATGCCACCTCTCGGGCCATAAGTGGTGGTGAAGAACTGAGTGGCGGCAGGGCTGGAGAAGCCACCGGATTCGCCGGCAACCACCACGGAATTGTCGGGGAGCACTTCGATTCCAAGGCCCGTCTCATCGCGTTCGCTACCCGCGTAGGTGGAAAATACCAGCGAGCTCCAGGTTGAGTTCAGCTTGGCGATGAAGGCATCCGGGCAAGAGCAGACGGAATTGTTCCACGTCGTTTGCGGAGCTCCAAGGGTGATCGGAAAGTTGGAGGAGTGTGTGGAACCGGTAACGTAGGTATTGCCTCCGCTGAGGACCATGGCGCGCACCGAGTCCGTGCCGCCACCACCCAGGTAGGTCCACATCGACACCGTGGTGCCGGTGGAGTTGAATTTTGCGAGGAAGCCATCGCTGGCGCCTTTGTAGATCTGTAGAGTCGGTCCGTTGGAGAGCACGATGCGCTCCGACGTATCGCCGCCGAGATAGATGTTGCCTGAGGAGTCCAGGCGGACCGCGTAGGCCTCGGTTCCGTTGCCGAAGAAAGTGCAGAAGTAGATGGAACTGCCGCCGCTCGAGAGTTTGCAGAAGAAGGCTTTCTTGACGCCGGCGACGGGGTCGCCTGTTCCTCCGATGTTCCACATGTTGCCGGAGTCCGTGGCGCCGGCGACGATGGGATCGCCGCCGGAGGTGACGGCCACGCTATTGATGCGATCCGCGGCGTTCCCGCCAAGGTTGGTGGAGAAGCCGAGGACGGGATCGATGGTGAGGGGCAGGTTCGCGTCATAGTGGTCGACGGAGAAGCCGAATGCCTGGTCCCCGCGGAGTTGGAAGCGAGCTTCCACGGGGATGCGAGTGGCGCCGCGTTGCTGCCATGCGAGGGGCTTGTGCTGGCGGAGTTCGCCCCAAGGGGTGGATGCAACGAGGTCTCCGGACGCGTCGATGGTGAGCTTCGTTGCCCCATCCAGCCGCATCTCGATGGCGCGCGGATCGGCGCCGGGCCGGATGTTCCAATCGAATTCGAGCTGATTCTGCTTGCCATAAAAAGAGAGGCCAATGCCGGGGAGCACGTTGTTGTAGGCGACGTGGGAGTAGTGGGGGACGCCGATGCGCCAGTCCTTGGGCTCGCCCAGCATGTAGTTGGAGACGCCCTGCAGCTTACCGGATGGCATGGGCGCAGTCTTCGCTCCGTTCCAGGACAGTCGGACCTTGGCCGCGCCATGGCGCAAGTCCACGCCGCGGTCGGTGAAGAAGGATGTGTACCCGGCGGCCCGGCCGAGAAAACGGCCGTTGGCCCCTTCAAACTCCAGGGGGATGGTGTTCGACCAGGCTGGAATAGCAAGTAGAAGTAGTGTTGTTCGATGCATTCGAATCTCCTCTACCGGGCCAGCGAGAACCTCCGCCACGTTTTTGCACGGATGAAGAATTTCTCATTTGAGGCGGCGGGTTGATAGAATAAAAGGTTCTCGACAACCTGATATGAGCGCTGCTGCTACCGCCCTGACGGGCAAGTCCGCTGACCGGCCCGGTTTCTGGGCCAACCCCATTGGAAAGAAAGCTGTGATGGCCGTGACAGGGTTCGTCCTGTTCGGTTTTGTGATTGGCCACATGGTGGGCAATCTCCAGGTGTACCTGGGCCCTGAGAAGCTGGACGCCTATGCGGAGTTTCTGCAAAAGACGAAAGGCTTGCTCTGGGGCGCGCGAATCACATTATTGACGTGCGTGATACTGCATGTCACGGCCGCGTTTCAACTGGCCGGGCTGCAGAATAAAGCACGGCCGCAAAAATATGTGAAGAAGACGAGCGCCGGTTCGTCGTATGCCTCGCGCACGATGTACTGGAGCGGGCCGATCCTGCTCGCCTTCATTATTTATCACCTCATGCACTTCACCACCGGGCAGGCGCATCCCGATTTTCAGCCGGGCATGGTCTACCGCAACGTGGTGACGGGCTTTCAGAGCGTGCCCGCCTCGCTCGCCTACATTGTGGCGATGCTGATGTTGGGGACGCATCTCTACCACGGAATTTGGAGCATGTTCCAAAGCGTGGGCATCAATCATCCTAAGTACACACCCTTGTTTAAGAAGCTGGCCGCGGTGATGGCTGCCGTCCTGGTGGGCGGCAACGTTTCCATTCCAGTGGCCGTGATGACAGGTCTGATCCGTTAAACAAAATGAAGCTAGACGCACGAATTCCTTCCGGCCCCATTGAGAAGAAATGGGAGAAGTGCCGCTTTGAGATGAAGCTGGTGAACCCGGCCAACAAGCGGAAGTTCAGTGTGATTGTAGTGGGCACCGGGTTGGCCGGCGGTTCGGCCGCGGCCACGATGGGCGAGCTGGGGTATAACGTGAAAGCGTTCTGCTTTCAGGATTCGCCGCGGCGCGCCCATAGCATTGCGGCGCAGGGCGGAATCAATGCCGCGAAGAATTACCAGAACGACGGCGACAGCATCTATCGCCTGTTCTATGACACGGTGAAAGGCGGCGATTTCCGCGCTCGCGAGGCCAATGTGTACCGGCTGGCCGAGATCAGCGTGAACATCATCGACCAGTGCGTGGCGCAGGGCGTGCCGTTCGCGCGCGAGTATGGCGGTCTGCTGGCGAACCGTTCGTTCGGCGGCGCGCAGGTGTCGCGAACCTTCTATGCGCGCGGGCAGACGGGGCAGCAATTGCTGCTCGGCTGCTACCAGGCGCTGGAGCGGCAGGTGCAATCGGGACGCGTGACCATGTACCCGCGCCACGAGATGCTGGAACTGATCCTGATTGACGGCAAGGCGCGCGGGATCGTGACGCGGAACCTGGTCACGGGCCAGATCGAGTCGCACATCGCCGATGCGGTGGTGCTGGCCACCGGCGGCTACGGCAACGTGTTCTACCTCTCGACGAACGCGAAGGGATCGAACGCGACGGCGATCTGGCGTGCGCACCGCAAGGGCGCGCTGTTCGCCAATCCGTGTTTCACGCAGATCCATCCGACCTGCATCCCGGTGTCCGGCGATTACCAATCGAAGCTGACGCTGATGAGCGAATCGCTGCGCAACGATGGACGCATCTGGGTGCCGCAGCAGAAGGGTGACAAGCGCAAGCCGTCGCAGATTCCCGAAGGCGAACGCGATTACTATTTGGAGCGGCGCTATCCGTCGTTCGGCAACCTGGTGCCTCGCGACGTGGCGTCGCGCGCGGCCAAGGGCGCTTGCGATGAAGGGCGCGGGGTTGGCGAAACCGGCCTCGGCGTCTATCTCGATTTCGGCGATGCGATCCGCCGATTGGGCAAGGGCGTGGTGGCCGAGCGCTACGGCAACCTGTTCGAAATGTATGAGCGCATCACGGGCGAAGATCCTTACAGCGTGCCGATGCGCATCTTCCCGGCCATCCATTACACGATGGGCGGCCTGTGGGTGGATTACCGCCTGCAGAGCACCATCCCCGGTTTGTTTGTGATTGGGGAAGCGAATTTCTCCGATCACGGAGCGAACCGGTTGGGCGCGAGCGCGCTCATGCAGGGCTTGGCCGATGGGTACTTCGTGTTGCCCTATACGATCGGCGATTACCTGGCGAGCACGAAGCTGGATAAGGTGGACGCCTCACACGCCGATGCCCGGGCGGCGCAGAACGAAGCCAACGCGCAGGTGAAAAAATTGCTGGGCGTGCAAGGCAAACGGACCGTGGATTCCTTCCATCGCGAGATGGGAAAGATGATGTGGGACGAATGCGGCATGTCGCGTAATGCCAAAGGCCTGGAGAAGGCGATCGGGCATATTGCGGCGCTGGAGCAGGAGTTCTGGAAGGACGTGAAGGTGATTGGCGCGGGCGAGGAACTGAATCAGTCACTCGAAAAGGCCGGGCGTTTGGCGGATTTCTTCGAACTGGCGCAGTTGATGTGCCGGGACGCGCTGGAGAGGCAGGAGTCGTGCGGCGGGCATTTCCGCGAGGAGTATCAGACTCCCGAAGGCGAAGCGATGCGCGACGACGACGATTTCTGTTACGCCGCGGCGTGGGAATACAAAGGGCCGGGAAAGAAACACGAGTTGCATAAAGAATCGCTTTCCTTTGAGTACGTGCATCTTGCCCAGAGGAGCTACAAGTAACCATGAAGCTGACTTTGCATATCTGGCGCCAGAAGAATGCGTCTTCGGCGGGCAAGATGGTCCGGTACGAGACCGACGCGAGCGAGCACATGTCGTTCCTGGAGATGCTGGACGTATTGAACGAACGGCTGATTGCCCAGGGCGAAGAGCCGGTGGCGTTCGATCACGATTGCCGCGAAGGCATCTGCGGATCGTGCGGGTTTGTGATCAATGGCGTGGCGCATGGGCCGCTGCCATCCACGACGGTGTGCCAACTGCACATGCGGCATTTCAAGGATGGAGATGAATTGTACCTGGAGCCCTGGCGCGCGGCGGCGTTTCCGGTGATCAAAGATCTGGTGGTGGACCGGTCGGCGTTTGACCGGATCATCGCGGCGGGCGGGTACATTTCGGTGTCCACCGGATCGGCGGTGGATGCGAATGCATTGCCGGTGCGGAAGAAGGATTCCGACATGGCGATGGACGCGGCGCAGTGTATCGGCTGCGGGGCGTGTGTGGCGGCGTGTCCGAATGCGTCGGCGTCATTATTTATGTCGGCGAAGATCAGCCATCTGGGCTTGCTGCCGCAAGGCCAGCCGGAGCGGATGGAGCGCGCGTTGAACATGGTGGCTGCGGCGAACGAGGAATTATTCGGGAGTTGCACCAACATCGGCGAGTGTGAGGCGGTGTGCCCGAAAGGCATCCGGCTCGAATTCATCGCCCGTATGAACAGGGATTTCCTGAAAGCGTCCTGGACTTTCCGGGCGGACAGAGTAGAAGGCGATTAGATCTGTGTGCACTTGTGTTTATCTGTGGCTTTGAATTGCCACAGATGAACACAATTGAACACGGATTTTCATAAGACAATTCGCTTCCATTCCAGTTTGGGGCGGTTGAAGTTGATGAGCAGAGCCACTCTCAGACCCGAAGCTTTCAACTGGTTGATGCATTGTGCCGTGTGATGGCTGGCCAGACATTCCACGCATTTCAGTTCTACGATCACTTTGCCTTCGATGACCAGGTCTGCGACGTAGTGACCGACCTTCGTGCCCTTATAGTGGACGTTGTAGGAGACTTCCTGTTCTGCCTTGATTCCCCTGTGGCGGAGTTCGAGGAGAAGGGCGGACTCGTAGACCTTCTCCAGGAATCCAGCTCCTAAAGTGCTGGAAACCTCGAAGGCGGCTGCCAATATGCCTTCGGTTTCACTGGCGTGGAGATATGCGGTGTCCAAATAGAATGGTCTCCACGCGGGACAGAAAATCTCAGTTCATCTTCAGGGCGGGTAACGGGACGTCACCTTCCTCGGTGACGATGGTGGCGGGGTGCGGGTTGGCGGGGTCGCAGCCGGTGTCGGTGTCAGCGGGGTGCTCGGCGTGCCAGAGACGGCAGAATTGGGCCCGGAGCGCCGGGTCGCGCACGGAGGTGTAGAGCCGCTGCACATCCGGACCTCTGTGTCTCCAGAACCAGTCCGGCGTCCGGGTTTGGAAGCTATACCGCCGTTCGGCCACTTCCTCTGCGGAACAGCAGACATAGCCTCCGGATCGGAGTTGGGCTCGCTCAGCCACCGTGAGCCCCTCGTAACATTCGTCCAGCCCGTCGTAGCCGATCAGTTCCCGGCAGGCGTCGATGCGGAGATGGGCGTTTGGATGCCGGAGCAGCCCTCGCAGAAGCTTCACGGTGCGCCAGAGCGAGAGCCGGTATGGTGATGAAATGGTGAATTCGCCTTCCGCCTGCGGTGGGTACCAGAAGTTCAGCAAGTCGATACGCTCCCAGAAGGGCTGAGATTCGTCCATCGGCAGGCGTCTGTGCGGACCGCTGGTGATGGGAAAGATCGAACGCCACCAGTCGAGGACGACGTGATACCGCCCATGGTCTTTGAAGACCATGAAAAGGGCGCGCTGCCCCTCCAAGGTGAAGTTCCAGTCCCCCGATGTCGCGCCGGTCCAGTAGATTTCGTAGACGCTGATGCGACGGCTGGGCTCCTCCCCCCGAAAGATGGTTTCGACGTCCACATCGCGGCGGAGGACTCGCCAATAGTTAGTGCGCGGGTTCTGGCCTGGAACGCGAAAGCGGAGAAAAGGCGAGTGGTCGAACGTCTGATGCCGGATCACGCCTGCGAAGACCAGCGTGGCCCGGCGCAGCATGTCGTCTGCGGTCATGCTTTGCGAGTTGTTGAATTCAAGTGTGGGGCCGCAGGCAGCGAGCGATAGCACGCAGAGCGCGGCAAGCGTGCGCATGGGGTTAGAGACTCCGCGTGCGGCGCTAAAGTTCCATGGGCCTCCGCCGATTGAGGGGAATGCGCATCCTTGTGCGAATCGGCATCCTGGTGGCGGTGGTGGCGGGTGTGTTTGGCGCGGCAATGGCGTTGTTTACGCCGGAACAGCGGACCCTGTCCACGGCCCGGTTCATGGCCAGCTACAAGAATTCGGCGCCACAGATCGTCATCGGTGTGCTGTCGGAGTACAGCTTGCCCCTTTTGCACGCATCGGGATTTATCCAGCCTATGGACATGGATCTGGGGCGGGGAATCAAGATGCACCTGGATGCGCGGGACCTCGTGCCCCGGACCATCCTGGCGAATGGCGTCTATGAGCCGGTGACGACCAAACTGCTGGAGGATCACCTGCCGGCGGGCGGCACCTTCGTCGACATCGGGGCGCATATCGGATTGCATTCTCTGCTGGCGGCGGCCAAGGTGGGTCCGCAGGGACGGGTGCTTTCTGTGGAACCGAATCCCGATACGCTGGTAGAACTGCGGCGGAACCTGGAGTTGAGCCAGGCGAAACAGGTGGCCGTGCACCCGGTGGCTTGCTCGGATAAGGAAGGGAAACTGGAACTGTTCGCCGGTAGCATGGCGAATACCGGGATGTCCTCGCTTTCGAAGAAAACTGCCGAAGCCGAAGGCGAAAGCGGGCGGCGGTTCTCCGTGCGTGCCAGGCCTCTCGATGACATCGTCGCAGAGCTGGGGTTGAGCCGCATCGATGCGATGAAAATCGATGTCGAGGGCGCGGAGTTGTTCGTGTTGAAAGGCGCCCTGCGAACCTTGGAGCGCTTTCACCCGTTCCTGGTGATGGAAGTGAAGGAAGACCAACTGGCGGCAATGGGGACGACGAAGGCCGCGGTTTTGTCACTGCTGCACGACCTGGGGTACACGCCGGGACGGAGCTTTGAGGGCAATGTCGAGTTTGTGTACGGGTCGAAGCTCAGTTCCCAACAGACGCGTTGAAGATTGCGCGCCGCCTCGCTCCGATTCATAATAGAAAGCCTGACAAGGGCCATCAAGAGGAGCGAGTATGTGCGATCAAAAACATTTCGACGATGATTTGCAGGATTTTGAAGCGCGTGGCTTGGTGACGCGCAAACAGTTTGGTGTCCTGCTGGGGGCGGGCGTGTCGATGATCCTCCCGCAGGTAGCCAATGCCGTGGCCGTGGCCGACGCCGAAGTCACCATTACGACTCCCGACGGGACGGCGGATGCCTATTTCGTGCATCCGGCGAGTGGGACCGCGCCGGGCGTGTTGCTCTGGCCGGACATCTTCGGGCTGCGGCCCGCGATGCGGCAGATGGGCAAGCGGCTGGCCGAGTCGGGGTATTCGGTTCTTGTGGTGAACCCCTTCTATCGCACGAAGAAATCTCCGACGGCGGAGAACGGGGCGGCGACGCCGATTCAGCAGGTGATGCCTCTGGCGCAGAGTCTGAGCGAACAGACGCACATGACCGATGCCAAGGCCTTCATCGGGTGGCTGGACAAGCAGGCTTCGGTGGCAAAGAACCGCAAAATGGGGACGCAGGGCTATTGCATGGGCGGGCCGATGGCCTTCCGGACGGCGGCGGCGATGCCGGACCGCGTGGGCGCTGTGGCGTCGTTCCATGGCGGCGGATTGGTGCGCGATGCCGAGAACAGCCCGCACTTGCAGGCTGCCAAGACGAAGGCGAGCTTCCTGGTCGCGATTGCGTCGAATGACGATCAGCGCGCGCCGAAGGATAAGGATGTGCTGAAGGAAACCTTCGCCAAGGCGCATGTGGCGGCCGAGATTGAGGTCTATTCGGGGGCGCATGGGTGGTGCCCGCCGGATTCGCGCGTCTACAACGAGCCGGATGCCGAGAAGGCCTGGAGCCGGCTGCTGGCTTTGTACGGCAAGCTGTAGGTTTTCGGGCTGTTTGGCACTCCGATTGCCATGTACATGGCAGGAGTGCCGATTTGGAACATCAGTCAAATTCACGGCCGCAGGCGCACGGGTTCGCTGTTGTGCTTGCGGCCGTTGTGTATTTTCTGATGGTGTTCGGGACCGGGTTTGTACTGGGTCCAATGCGCATCCTGTTGTTAGTGCCGCGCGTGGGAGAGCGATGGGCGGAACTGGCGGAGATGCCAGTGATGTTGACGGCCTGTTATCTGTCAGCGCGCTGGGTGTGCCGGAGGTTTGCCATGCCGGCGCGGGCGAGTCCGCGGATCCTGATGGGATTGCTCGCCATGGTGCTGCTGCTGGCGGCCGAGTTCGGGCTGGTGCTGTCGTTGCGCGGAATGTCGGTGGCTGAGTATCTGGCCACCCGCGATCCGGTGTCAGGCGCCGCCTACTATCTTGCCGTGGCTGCGTTCGGCGCCTTGCCGTGGTGGCTGGGGCGGCGCGCCTAGCGGTAGAACGGCTTCCAGGTGAGCCACCGAGGTCCGTAGTGGGGCTCAGGCTTGCCCACCTCCAATGCGCCCAGGTCGGGGGCGCGGCCGGCGAAGCCGTCGTTGACCGTGGGAATGGCCACGCCTGCATCCACTGCCTTGCTTCCAGGCTTGAGGCGGAAGTTCAGATCCATCACGTGGTAGACCGCATGCCGCTTGGTGGGGTCGGGAGGACGCATCGATTCGAAGATGTCGAAGTCCACTTCGATTCCGTGCGATTCCTGCCCGGTCGCTTTGCTCATTTCGCTCAGCGTGGCGAAGCTTTTCCACTCGTCCTTCTGCGGCTCATAGGCCTTTTGCCCGGGCTTCGGCGCGAGCCACTGGTAGTTTTCCTTCACGCCCTTGTTCGGGCGGTAGCCGTTGTAGTCGGTGCTGTAGGCTTCGGTGGCATTGGCCCACGCCATGATCCCGCGATCCGGGGTGTCCCTTCCGAGAAAGAGGTTGTTGCGCCAATGCACGTTGGAATACGGGTCGCGGACGATGTTTTCGCCAATCAAAGTGTTGTGATAGACGAACAGGCCGGCCGGCTTGGCGGAGAACTTGAAGGCAACGCCGGTGGGCTGGTGATAGAGGATATTGCGGATGAAATAGACAGGTCCGCCGAAGATGGGCTGGGAACTGTAGCCGCCGTGAGCGGCATTGACGCCGCGGTTATTGAACACCCGGATGTTGTGCACGCCACCGTCGGTCTCGACGAAGTCGTCGTTGAGCATGTGGAACTCGTTGTTGTAGATGTCGATAGAGGAAGCGCGGCGATCGGGATCGGATTCCGGCGGGCCGTAGGTGGAGATGCCGATGGCGTCGTGGAAGTAGGCGATGGCGTTGTGGGCGATGACATGGCCGGGGCCATAGACTTTCACCGCATAATAGCTGGTCAACTGGTGTGAGCCGTAGGGGCCGGCGCTGGCCCACATGAATCCGGTCCAGCCGACTAGCCGGAAGCGGTCGTCGCGGCCGAGAAAGAGGTTATCGGAAATGTAGAAGTCGCTCGATCCGGCGTATTCCGTCCAGACGCCGAAGCCGACGTTTTCAAAACGGCAATTCTTGACGGTGAGGGCGACGGCGCCGCCCACTTCCTTCGCGCCGGCGAAGATACCGACATCGGTGTTGCGGAACGTGATGCCTTCGAAGATGTGATGGCGGGTGGCCATGACGTCGAAGAGGCGGTGGTTGCCGGCGCCGTCGAAGACCGGTTCGCCGTCACCGGCCGCTTTGATGGTGATCGGCTTTTCCGCCGTGCCTTTCAGGGTGAGAACATTGGAGCCGTCAAAGGGCGTCATCATCGGGTCGACGTAGTTGAGCTTCTCGGGCCGGTAAAGGCCGGCATGAACCAGGATCGTGTCGCCAGGCTGGGCCTTGCGTTCCCATACGACACTCCAGTCGCCGAGCCCGGCCCCATAGTAAGCCTGCATCAGACTGGTGAAATGCGGCTCCACTTTCGGACCCTGGTAATCCGGGGCGTAGACATGCAGCGTGCGGCCGCCGGAGTAGGCTTGCGGCTCCTTGCGCGTGCGGACACGCACGGTGTGCGAGGTTTCCCCCGAAGCGCCGTCGGGGTCGGTGAGCTGGAACTTGCACTCATATTCGGTGTCGGGCCGCAGGTTGAGAATACTGCCCGCGAATGCATCGGGGACGGTGTAGTCGAGGTTCTCGCGGCGGCGGTAAATGTTTTCTCCACCGATGCGGACAAGGGGGAGCGCCTGGCGCCAGGCGGACTCGCCGCTGGGCCGGAATTCGACGGCGACTTTGGCGTTTCGATTGGCGTCGCCCTGGATGGCCCATTCAAAGCCCAGGTTGAGCAGCGTCGGGTGTTCCACGGTGAAGCGCCCGGCTTGGGTGGCGTTTTGCGCGAATGCCGCCGATGCGGCCAGGAAGGAAAGCAGTATTCGGGTGGACATGAATCGGTGGTGATTATATCGCGGGTGAAAGAAAAAGCGCCACGTCTCGTAACGTGGCGCCTATCAATGTACAGGGTAGAAAATTACTGGGAGAACCTCCCCCGCCCTCGGAGGCTATGCGGGGGAGGAAGAGACATTGAAGTGGAGCGTTGCGCTCAATCTCGATGCTCGTTTTTGGATCTGCGTTGATTTGATTGTGCCTTAGGCGGCGGCTTGCGGTAAGAGAAATTAGGACTAGTTCGTTGCGAAATTGTAATGGTACGCGGAGTTTAGACTGTGACGGCGGAGAGTCCCATACGGCCGTGATGGCGCTCCAGCCGCCGGCGCAATTCCGCGCGGGCCCGTAGCAGCCGCGATTTAGCCGCGGCCACGCTGATGCCCAGCCGCCGGGCCACTTCTTCCATCGGCAACTCGTGGACGTCGCGCAGCACCACTACGTCGCGCATCAGTGGGGGAATGTGACGCACTTCGGTAGCGAGAATACCGGCCATCTCCCGCCGGGCAAACTCGGTTTCGGGAGTCGGGTTCGCGGACGGAAGCTCGCGAATCGCCCCTTCTTCGGCTGGCTCCTCATCCAAATGGAAAAACCGCGACCGGCGCAGGTTGCGCAGCCGCATCAGACACTGATTGGCGACAATGCGGTTCAACCAGGTGGAGAATTTCGATTCCTGCTGAAATTTGCCAATGTGCAGAAGTGCCTTGGTGTAAGCGGTTTGCACCTCATCCTCCGCCGCGTGCGAATCGCGCAGGATGGAGAGCGCCAGCCGGCGGCAGGCGGATTGGTTCTGCTGCACCAGCACGGCAAAGGCGGAGCGATCGCCCTGCTGGGCACGGCTCACCAGGTCCGATTCCAAGCTATTGCTAAGTTCAGGCAGGACTTTTTGCATCGATTCGCTCCTGTGGGTAGTCTCAACGGAGAGCACGCTATGAGCGAAGGTAGCATTCGCGGCCAGGGGCGTCCAGAATCACTCGAAGTTGGTTTCACTGTGACACAACTTAACGATCTAGAATTCAGCAAAGATAAAATAGATTCTATGAAGGAAGAAAGCAGCGAGGAAACCCTGCATCGGGTGCTGGGGGAGTACAACCTCGGCACGAAGCTGCGGGCGTTGCGGCTGCGCAAGAAAATCTCGCTCGTGGACCTGGGCAAGCACACCGGTCTGTCGGCGTCGATGCTTTCGCAACTGGAGAACGGAAAGCTGATTCCGACGTTGCCGACGCTGGCCCGGATCGCGATGGTCTTCGATATCGGCCTGGAGTACTTCTTTGCCGACAAGCAGCGGAAGAAGCTATTCTCGGTGGTGCGCGGGACGGAGCGGATGCGTTTCCCGGACCGGGCAGGGAATCCGCGGCCGAATTATTTCTTCGAGGTGCTGGCGTTTTCGGCGCAGGAGAAGGGGATGCAGGGGTACCTGGCGGAATTCACGGCGAGTGAAGGAAAGCCAGAGGAGCATTTCCACGAAGGGGCGGAGTTTTTTTACGTGTTGACGGGCGAGGTGGCGATCCTGTTCGAGGGCGAAGAGCATATCCTGGCAGCCGGGGACTGCGTCTATTTCGACTCGTCTGAGCCCCATGGATACCGGGGGCTGATGGAGAGCAGGGCGCTGGTGGTGACCACGCCGCCACGGTTGTAGAGTCCGGACTAACGCCGGTTCTCGCCCGTTTCATCCAGCCAATCGGGACGCTTCAGCACTTCGCGCGGGCGGCTGCCGTCGGGTGGCCCAATGATGCCGTCCTTGAACATCATGTCGAGGATGCGCGCGGCGCGGCCGTAGCCGAGGCGCAGGCGCCGCTGCAGAATCGATGTCGAGGCCTTCCCCATTTCCAGGACGACGCGCACGGCGTCTTCATACATCGGATCCTGGGTGCCGGGCTCGGCGCTGCCGCCTTCGCCACCCATTTCCACGTCGTCTTCATCCGATGGCGGCGGCATGAGGAACGTCTGGTCGTAATCCGGGATGGCCTGATCGCGCCAGAAGTCCACGACTCGGTTGATTTCGTTTTCCGTGACCAGGGCGCCATGCACGCGCGTGAGGCGCGAAGAGCCGGGGGGCAGGAAGAGCATGTCGCCCTTGCCCAGCAGATGCTCGGCGCCCATCACATCGAGTACAGTGCGCGAATCGACGCGCGTGGCGACACGGAAACTGATGCGCGATGGGAAATTGGCTTTGATCAAGCCGGTAATCACATCGACGCTGGGACGCTGCGTGGCCAACACCAGGTGCATACCGACGGCGCGGGCCATCTGGGCGAGACGCGTGACCGCCGCTTCGACGTTGGCCCGCTCCAGCATCATGAGATCGGCCAACTCGTCGATCACCACCAGGATGTAGGGCAACGGATCGAGCTGCTCTTTCACCGCGTCATCGTCCTCTTCAAAGAGGCTGGGCGGCTCGGCCGCCTTCTGGCGCACCTTCTTGTTGAACTGATCGATGTTGCGGACGCCCTGCGAAGCGAGCAGCTTCAGGCGGCGCTCCATTTCGAGCACGGCGTTGCGCAGCGCGTTGGTGGCCTGCTTGGCATCGGTGATCACCGGCGTGAGCAGGTGCGGAATGCCCTCGTAGATGCCCATTTCCACGCGCTTGGGATCGATGAGCACCATGCGCACATCATCGGGCGTGGCCTTGAAGATCACCGACATGATGAGCGAGTTGAGCATGACGCTCTTGCCCGATCCGGTGGAGCCGGCGATGAGCAGGTGAGGCATGGTCTCCAGCGGCGTGACCTTGATGCGGCCGTTGATGTCTTTGCCGAGGCAGATGGTCATCTTCGACGCCGACTCGTTGAACTCTTCCGACTCCAGAATCTGGCGGAGGCTGATCACCTCGCGGCGCGAATTGGGAACTTCTATCCCCACGGTGGGTTTGCCCGCCAGGCGTTCAATGAAGATGGATTCGGCTTGCAGGCCGAGGCAGAGGTCGTCGTTAAGAGTGACGATCTTCGAGTATTTCACGCCGGCGTCGGGCTTGTATTCGAACGTGGTGACCACGGGGCCGGGGTTGATCTGCACCACCGAGCCGAGGACATTGAACTCTTCCAGCTTGGCCTTGATGCGGCCGGCGATCTCCTTCAGTTCGAAGCCGTCGTAGCCCGTGCGCGTCGGGACTTCGTTGAGTAGCGCCGTGGACGGCATGCGGTAGTCGATCTTTCGCGGGCGCGCCGGTGCTGCCGCACGGGAAGTATCCATGGAACTGCGGAAGGGCTCCGGCTCCCGGATGGGTGGCGGCGGAGGTGGCATCACCTCGGTGGGCGGCGTTTCCTCCAGGACGCAGATCGGAATCTCGGGTTCGGCTTCCGGTTCGGGGTCGCGTTCGGGCTCGCGATCCGGTTCGGGGGAGAAGCCGCGGAAGGGTTCGCGAGGCTCTTCCCATGGAGGCAGGTCGATGTCGTGGTTGGCGGGGATGGAACGCAGCGTCTGTTCGGGCTCGGGAGCGCGGGGCGTCTCGCGCTTGCGGCGGGATACTTTGTCGGCCAGTTGCTCTTCCTTGCGCTTGAGGCGGGCCATCTTGAGCGCGGCACGCTCCTTGCGCCAGTGGAGCCAGCGTTCCCGCTGGCGGCGGCTCCAGCCTATCGGGTGGGCGAACCAGAGGGGGACTTTGGAGAGCGAGAAGCTGGAAACCAGATAAAGCGATACGAACATGCTGGTGGCGGTGAGCAGCGCCGCACCGGTGGTGTTGAGGGCCGAGACAAGCACGTCGGCCATCAGGACGCCCGCCAGTCCGCCGGCCGGTAGCATCCCATCAAAAGGACGCAGCCCGGGGACAAGAGCGAACGATGTGCAGGATCCGAGGACGAGAATGGAGAAGCCGATGGCTTTGACGAAAGGGACCTGGATCGGCTTGGAGCGGACCCACTTCAGGCCAAGGGCGAGAATCCCCGCCGGGACCAGCCAGGCGCCGAAGCCGAAGATCTGGTACAAGACGTCGGAAGTGTATGAGCCAGCCTTGCCGATGAGGTTCTGCGCGTGTGCGGTGGCGGTGGCGGTATTGAAGGAAGGGTCGTTGGGGTGGAACGAGTAAAGGCTTAGCGCCAACACCAAGGCGCCGATCAGATACACCACTCCCGCGGCTTCGTTGAGCCTTTCGTTCCTCGTTGGTCCTAATAGTTTCATCCGGTCCCTGGTTTAAGAAGGACGCCGGAGGAAAGCCAGAGCGATCACCATTATGCCAAAAAACACCCTGTAAAGTACAAACCCTCGGAGAGAATTATTGCGGAGGAACTTGAGGAAGACTGCGATAACCAATAGACCCGTAAGGGCGCTGACGAAAATTCCGGCCACGAAGGGGCCCACCATGTCAGGGGCGACGCCCCCGTGTTTCCTCAAGTCCAGAAAGGCTTTAGCTGCGGCGGCGCCCACCGCGGGGGTGGATAGCAGAAAGGAGAAGCGGGCGGCGGTGTGGCGGCTCAAATTGCGGAACAGTCCGGCGGTGATGGTGATGCCGCTGCGGCTGGTTCCGGGCACGACGGCGAGCGCCTGGGCCAGCCCGACGGTCATGGCGTCAGCGAACGTGAGCTCCTCCATCGGCTTGCGGGCGGTGGGCAGGCGGTCGGCATAGCCCATGAGGAGCCCAACGGCGATGAGCATGAAACCGATGCTCCAGGGCCCGCGGAGGGCGGTCTCGGCGTAGTTCTCCAGGGTCAGGCCGGCGACGCCGACCGGGATTGTGGCGGCGGCCATCCACCACAGCAGGTTCTTGTTAACGGCCAGGGACGGGTCCGGGCGGTAGGGGATATTGAAGGCTTGGGCCGTGATCTGGAGCCAGTCTCTAAAGAAGTAAATCAGCACGGCGAGCAGCGTGCCGAAGTGGAGGGCGATGTCGAAAGTGAGCCCCTGATCTTTCCAACCGAACAGCCAGGGAGCCAAGGCCAGATGCGCCGAACTGGAGATGGGGAGGAACTCGGTGAGTCCTTGGATAATGGCGAGGACCGCTGCCTCGATGATAGACATGCAGGCTCTATCCTAGCGCAGTATGTCGCCAGCTCATTTTTCGGGCTCGGGCGCCATGTCCGTGAGGTAGACCAAGGCAGCCTCCGATGTCCTTTGGGCGTGAGCCTCCCAGATGAGTGCGATCGTTCGGGTCAAACTTCCAGGCATTCTGGTTGTCGAGCAGACTCCTGATTTTGTGTTCCGGCAGTTGGCCGAAGGCCTTATTGGAGGGGATGACGGAAGAGCACCAGCCCCGTCCCAATCCAGCTTTGTGCAGAATCTGAAAGGTGCTGAAGATGCCGAGACTCACCGAGGCTGTGCTTTCCATTCCACCAAGCACTGTTTTGTAGTGGGCGAGTTCGGACGATGTTCGGAAAGCTCTTTGGACTGCTTACCAGTGGGAGGCAACACAACATGCACCAGGTGTTCGCGATTGGCGGAGAGGCTGCGGATGAGCAAGGGGGAAGCGGTGCTGGAGAAATAGTGTCCGGTGAGGGGTTCCGCGGCTTTGTTGAAGCAGAGTTCGTAGCATGGGCGCGCCTTTGTCATCGAGCACCTGGCCGCGGAATCGATATTGTCCGGTGGTGCAGTCGGCGGCCAGCGTGGAGACGAGGAGAGTTGCGAGGAAGCGCCGGCGTCGCAGTCAAAGCGCCTTTGAGATAAGCTTCCAATTGATCGCCGCCGCGGAGTTGGGCGACGATGAGTATCCTTGCATTGCGGGAAATCGCGGGGATGCGTAACCGGTAATCCGAGGTGGATTCGCGGGTGAATTGGAGCGGGATGAAGGTTTCGGGCAAATCGCCCGGGCCGATGGCCGCATACGCCGCGCCAATGACCAACTCCGCATCGGACTGCATCGAGGACAACGTTGCTCGTAAGGATGTGCTTCCGGCGCCGGAGAATTCCTTCGATCAAGAAGGAAGGATCGTCCGATCTTGCCATACATCCTTCAGCGCCAAGCTGTCGATGGGAGTGTTGGCGGCCGCGGCGCGGGCTGGTTTGAAGGACTCAATATGGCGATCAGAACGACCCATGCTTTCCCTATCAACTTGCCGATGAGGGAAGCGATCTCCCGGGCCGTGAGCTCTTTCCAATCGCATTCCTGCAGGGAGTCGAGCGAGCGGGAGATGGTCTGGTAAACAGGCTCCTCGGGCATAGTGTTTCCCGAAGTATAGGGGGAGATTTTGTGGAAAGCAACGGCGAATTTCGCGCCCTTGGCCTCCAGTTTCCTTGCAGAAGGTTTCGAGGCTCCGGATTTCGAAGTAGAGGCGGATGCCGCCGGCGGCGAACGGCTCATCCGGGCGGGCGAGATGCAGCGCTACTCCTCCGAGCACGGTGAGCCCGAGGAGATCGCGGCTAGGCCTGCCTGTATTCCTTCAGCGCTTCCTCGATCACGTCCAGACCAATGCCCGGAATATCCGAAGCGATAATCTGACCGTTTTCTATTTTGTACATCTCTTTATTGCGAATCACTTTCGCACCCGGCGACCATTGCTGCTGCGGAAGCAGCGGCGGAGTGATGAGCGCCACCTCCTGCCATTCGGCTCCGATGGCAAACGTCGCTTGCAGCCATCCGGCCAGCATCAGGGCCATGGTGCCGTGGAGGATGGTGGGGACGTGATAGCCGTCGGCCATGAACGCTACTTTGCGGCAGGTGAAGATACCGCCTGAACCACGGCCTTCGGGCTGCAGGATGTCGTAGGTGCGGTGGATGAGGCACTGCTGGAAGTCGCGCACACCGACGTAGCCTTCGCCGCCCGTGATAAGAATGTCCACCATGGAAGCGAGCTTCGCCGGCGACTTGTAGTCGTTGCGGGCGAAGGGTTCTTCGAGCCAATAGGCGCCGGCGCGTTGCAGGGCGCGGGCGACCTTGAGGCCGGTGTCGAAGCTCCACACGGTCTGGCCGATGCTTTCCGGCAGGTGCGCGGTGCGATCGAACATGATGGCGAAGTCGGGGCCGGTGGCGGCGCGGATCTCGGCGCAGGCGTCGGCGTCGTCGATGGGATTGGGGCGCCAGGCGCGAATCTTCATGCCCTTGAACCCGGCGTTCTTGAGGCGCACGGCTTGTTCCGCCTGCTCGCGATAGGAGATGTGCTGCTGATCGGCTTTTCCTTTCCAAACGCAGGTCACATAGGCGGTGACTTTGTTGTTGCCGCCGCCGAGCAGTCGGTACACGGGCTGCTTCGCGATACGGCCGATGGCGTCCCAAAGGGCATGCTCGACACCGCCCCAGCGTTCCAGGCCGTTGTCGAGATGCTGCTCAATGGCGAAGAGATCCTTGCCAACCAGCAGTTGGCGCACGGCAGCGAGTTGGCCATTGCCGGGGCCCGCGAAGGAGAAGCCTTTCACGCCCGCGTCGGTGGAGACTTCGACGACGTTGTAGGCGTGGTTGTACCCGGCCTCGGCTTCGTCTTTGGTGACCGGGATGCGGATGTTATAGATGTCGATTCCGGTGATCTTGACTTGCGCGGCTTTCAGGAGGAAAGGGGCAAGCGGTGTGGTGAGGAAGAGACGGCGGCTAAGCACGGCGGAACTCCTTGAGGGCGGCTTCATCGACATCCAGGCCGAGGCCGGGCTTGTCGGGCAGATAGACGTAGCCGTTTTCGACGCGCCACGCTTTGCGGTCCTTGAGCAGAACGAGTCCGGGCTCCCATTCTTCGGTAGGCAGATTGGGACCCGCGCCGATCATCTCCTGCCATTCGCAATTGGTCATGGAGCAACCGGCCTGGATGTATCCGGCGAGTGAGAACGCGCCGGTGCCGTGTTGAATGCAGGGGATGCCGAAGGATGCCGCGAGAGTGGAGATCTTCTTCGCGGCCCAGATGCCGCCGCAGATGCGCGTATCGGGCTGCACCACGTCGTAGGTCTTGTTGTGGAGGAAGGCGGCGAACTCGAAGAGCGTGCGGCCGAGTTCGCCTCCTGTAATGAGGATGTCCACTTCGGCGGCGAGGCGCGCGGGGCCTTGCAGATCCATGCCGTCGAAGGGTTCTTCGAGCCAGTAGGCGTTGTGTTTTTCGAGGCCCCGTGCGACTTGCAGTGCAGTGGGATAATCCCAAACCCAGCCGGGACGCACCGCGGTGCGGTCGAGCATGATCTTGAAGGATGGGCCAACCGCGGCGCGAATGACACCGACGGCATCGACGTCATCCATCGGGCGCGGACGCCAGGCACGGATCTTGATCGCCGTGTAGCCGTTGTTTTTGAGGCGCACGGCGAATTCGGCCTGGCGCTCATAGGGCACGTCGGACTGATCCTGCTTGCCGGGGAAGACGGTGGTGCGATAGATGCGCAGACGGTCGCGGGCCTTGCCCAGCAGTTCGGCCACGGGGCGGCCGGAGATGCGGCCAATGGCGTCCCACATGGCGTGCTCCACACCGGACCAGCCTTGCGTGCGCGATTCGCCGGAGTTCATCTGCAGGCGCCGCATGTGGCGGTCCATCGCGAAGAGGTCATCGCCGACGAGCGTGGGCTTCACCCAGCCGTTGAGCAGATCGGGAGCGATGCCGATGAACGAGGTGCCGGTGACACCCGCGTCGGTGTGGACGCGGGTCACGGCGTAGCGATAGGCGCGGAGCGGATCGGGCTTGCCGCCGTCGGGCACGCGCACGGTGAAGGATTCGACATTGGTGATCTTCACGCGTGGGGCCGGGGCGGGCATCGCCCAAGGCGCACCGAGCAATGCGGACAGTGCCGCGCGGCGACTTACCATTGCAACCTCCCGGCGATTTGCATGATGCGCGGATCGGCGGCGGCGGTGACACGGCCGAACGTGGCGGCGTTCTGCGTGCCGATGGGATTGAAGAATTGCGTGTGGTTGAAGAAATTGAACCACTCGAAGCGAAGCTGCAGCTTGCCGGCTTCGCCCAGCATCGGCATGCCGAAGTTCTTCGCCATGGACATATCCCACTGGTTCACACCGAAGCCGGGCTGCGTGTTGCGCGCGGTGTTGCCGAAGGTGCCGATGGCGGGCGTGGAGTAGGCGGCGCGCTCCAGGCCGATCAGGCCGTTGGTGCGCGGATCGAGTTTCGCGGCCGGAGTGCCGGTGGAGTTGGGCCGTTGCGAGCCGCTGCCGACGCGGGCGAGATCGCCTGCCGTGGCGACGGAGAACGGCGCGCCACTGCGGAAGTTGACGATGCCGTTGAACTGCCAACCGCCGATGATGGCGTCGAGCGCTTTGTTCTCGATGGAGATGGCGCGGCCTTTGCCCAGTGGGATGTCGTCGACAAAGCCGGCGATGAAGTTGTGGCGGATGTCGTTGTCGGCGAGGCCACGCTCGGGACGGCGGTCATACATGTTCTGGCCGGCGGCGCCACTGTCGATGACCTTGCCGTAGGTATAGGCGCTGGTGACGGAGAGTCCTTTCCACACGCGCTGCTCAATGCGCACGAAGGCAGCGTTGTAGTTGGACCATTGGTAGTTCGCCGTCTGGCTGAAGCTGGGCAGCGCCTTCGGGAAGGGCGAGCGCTCGGCGAAGGGCGATGGGTTGGCTGGGTTCGCAGGGAGGCGCGGCTGATTGACCAGAATGGAGCCCACCTGTTTGTGGCCGGTGTTGCCCATGTAGCCGGTTTCGATCAGCAGGTTCGTTTTCAGTTGATGCTGGATGTTGAGGTTGTAGGAGTACATGTAGCCATCGCGCCGTTTGAGGTCGTTGTTCGAGCCGACGCTGCTGGCGAGTTCGGCTGCTGTGGGGAAGAGGTCAGTCAGTAGCCGTGGCGTCTGGTTAGGCAGATTGATCACGGTGCCCTGGACGAAGAACGGCAGCGTGCTGGTCATGGCGCCGAGTGTTGCTCCGCCGGTGTTGATCATGGAGAACACACCGACGCCGCTGCGGATGACCGTCTTGTTGGAGAGCCGGTAGGCGATGCCGAGGCGCGGCATGAAGTTGTTCTTGTCGGTGACGATGGGCCGTTCGGGAAGCACGATGGAGTTGGTGTTCACCAGGCCAATGCCGGGCTCGTAGTATTGGGTCTGGCCGGCGAGCAACTGGCGGTTGGTGCCGAGGTCGAAGTTGGCGAGGCGGCCGCGCCAGTTCTGGAAAACCTCGTAGCGCACGCCGAGGTTCAGAGTGAGTTTGTCGGTGATCTTCCAATCGTCCTGGAAGAAGGCCTGGTAGCGGGTTCCGATGGAATACTTGGCCACGCCGCCGAAGGTGGGCGAGATGCTGCCCAGGCCGCCGGTGGCCGAGGACGGCATGCCGAGGAGGTAATCGGCGAAGGATTCATCGGTGTAGAAACCGTTCTGGAAGTTGAAAATGCCGTTCTGGTTCGAGCCTTGGTCATAGCCCACCATGAGGCGGTTCCAATCACCGCCGAACTTCATGGAGTGATTACCGCGGATGTAGGTGAGCGTTTCCGCGGCGCGGTAATAGATGTTGTTCTGTACGATGCGGAGACCGTAGCCGGCAAAGCCCGAGGAGGCGCGGCCGGCACCGGGATTCCATTCCGGGAAGTTGACGCTGGGCTCCGTGTAGTCACCGGGAATGGCGGCGAGATTCTTGAGGCCGAGTTCAGCGGCGTAGTTCTTGCTGAACCGATCGCCATCGCTGACGCGGGCCAGGTAGGCTTTGGTGAAGCCGAGGCGGGATTCACTGATCAGGTTGCCGCCGAAGGTGTGCGTGTAGCCGAGAGCGGCGTTCTGTGAGCGGTCGGGGCGGATGACGCCTTTGCCCGGGCGGTAAGAGGCATCGACGAGGCCGTTGTCGGCGAAGCTCCAGCGGCCGAAGAGATGGCCGCGCTCGGAGAGGCGATGATCGACGCGGACGGTGAACTGATCGCGGCGCTCACGGTCGGGCGGGGTGGTGATGTAGTTCAGGTTGCCCGCCAGAGGCACGTTGGGGTCGGGGAAGAACTGCAACAAATCATTCGAAATACGATTAAAACGTGTGCGGGGGATAATGTTTCCGGGGAAGGGCGTGCGGGCGTTGTTCGGGTCGCGTACGACGACGGTAGGTTTGTTGGGAACGGCGCTGAAATCGCCCTGTTTCATTGCAGGCGTGGGAACCAGGCCGAGCAGAATGTTGCCGGTGCGGCGGCGGCGGCCTTCATAGTTGCCGAAGAAGAATGTTTTGTCCTTGCGGATCTTGCCGCCGAAGTTGCCGCCGAATTGGTTATAGGAGAAACGCGGCGTGCCGCGGGCGGGGCGGAAGAAGGGACCGGCCTGGAAGGCGCGGTTGCGGACGTAATCGTAGACGACGCCGTGATAGGAGTTGGTGCCGCGCTTCGACACCATGTCGATGCCCGCCGCGCCGTAGCCGTAACTGGCGTCCATGAAGTTGGTCTGCACTTTGAACTCTTCCAGCATGTCGAGCGACAGGGCGATGGCTGGATTATTGATGTTGGCGACGGAGAAATCGACGCCGTCGAGCATGGCGTTGGTGGAGGTGTTGCGCACGCCGCCGATTTCGATGGAGCGCTCATCCATGACGGAAGACGTTCCGCGCACTTTCACAGCGCCGGGCGTGAGCGCGACAAGGTCATAGAAGTTGCGGGCGTTGAGCGGGAGTTCAATGATGGTGCGGTTATCGATGACGGTGCCCATCACGGCGGTGTTGGTTTGCAGTTGGGGAACGGCGGATTGCACGGAGACGGTTTCCGAGACCACGCCGAGTTGCATCACGATATCGACGCGGGCCTGGGAATTGACGCGCAGTTCCACATCGTTGACAGTGGCCGTCTTGAACTGGCCGCCGGCCGCGGTGATGGCGTAGCGCCCGGTGAGCAGCGCGTTGAATTGATAATTGCCGGATTCGTCGGTGGTGAACTCCCGGGTTTCGTTGCTGCCGAGGTTCTTGGCCGTGACCTTGATGGAAGGCACGACGGCTCCGGTGGAGTCTGTGACGGTGCCGAGGATGGTGCCGCGGCCGTATTGCCCGTGCAACTCAGACATTGAAATCGCAATCAGAATGGTGAGGATTTTCGACATGGAGGGTCTTCCGTTCCGGGCAGTATATACCAATTTCAGTTGTCAAAGAGCGACCGCGGTTGAAAGGTGGGTTGCGAGGAGAAGGGCGGTCAGCAGCGGTTGGGTTGGTTGGCGGGTTCGTTTTGCAGGGGCTCGTCGCCGTAGCCGTAGAGTTCGCCGGGGGTGGGAGAAAGGAAGTATTCCTCGAGAGCCTTGAGGTGATCGGCTTGCGCTTGCTTGGCTTTCGCGCGGTGAGTGGCGGCGGCCTGGCGCTTCAGTTGGAGGAGGGTTTTGAGGGCGGAATCGAACTGGCGCTGGAAATGGCGTTCGTAGCGCAGAGCGAGTTGCAGGGATTTTCCCTCGTTGGCGAGCTTATCGAAAGCTTCGGCGGCGGCTTCGGTGGGATTTTCAAAAGCCTGCATGGTTTTCCATTGGATTTGGGTGATGGAATTGCGGACGCGCATGAGGCGGAATTCGGCGTCGGCCATCTCGCGGACGTAGCGGCGTTCGGTGAATGTGGCGGGCTGATGTTCTTCGGTGAAGGCGGCGAGGAGTTCGTCGAATTGGGCGCGGTCCTCGGAAGGCAGGAGGGCCGTGGACGTGAAAAAGTCGTGTTTACGGGCGTTTTGGGAGGAACGGGCCTTGCCTTCGGCCGTGACAGGCCCGAAGGATGCCGCGCCATTCAGGCGGGATGCGGATTGCTGAGCGGGAGAAGGTGACATTTGCGGAATTATCTCCTGGGGTATTTATACCATAACTTCGGTAATTTCGTAAACAATTAAATGTGTGGACGAGGAATAAACTGGTCCATATAATGTCAGGATGGATGAAAACAAACGCCCGCTCACCGACCCCACGACCGGGGCCGAAACACTGGAGGATGCCGAACAACTGGACACCGCACTGTGCATGTCGGGTGGCGGATACCGGGCGATGATCTTTCATCTCGGCACGCTGCTGCGGTTGAATGAAGCCGGGTTGTTACCGAAGATCGATCTGTTCTCGAGTGTCTCGGGCGGGTCGATTACGAATGGCGTGCTGGGTTTGGCGTGGCCGAAATTGAACTTCGATGCGAACGGTGTGGCTGCGAATCTTGGCACGCTGGTGGTGGACAAGGTGCGTGCTTTCGCCGATGTGACGGTGGATGAGGAGTCCATCGTGCTTGGGGTGCTGTGGTTCGGTACGGTGTCGGACCGCGTGGCGGAAGCCTACGATAAGCACCTGTTTGACGGGCGTACGTTGCAGGCGCTGCCGGACAAGCCGCGGTTCCTGTTCAATGCGACTAACGTGCAGACGCGATCGCTGTTTCGTTTCTCGAAGCCCTACGCGGCCGATTACCGCATCGGGTTGTGGATCAAGCCTGACCTGGAGATTTCGAAGGCAGTGGCCGCGTCGTCGGCGTTTCCACCGGTGCTATCGCCGTGCACGGTGAAGGTGGATGAGGATGTGTGGGAGAAGGAAGGACGCGGGCCGCTGTGCATGAAGCCTTACAACACACATCTGGTGCTGACCGATGGGGGCGTGTATGACAATTTGGGCCTGGAATCGCCGTGGAAACGATCGAAGACGATTTATGTGAGCGATGCCGGCGGCGCGACTCCGGCGGAGGCAGATCCGGATGAGAACTGGGTGGGGCACAGCAAGCGGGTGCTCGATCTGGTGGATACGCAGGTGCGGAGTCTGCGGAAGCGAATGCTGATTCAGTCGTATAAGGCGAAGGAAAAGGATGGCGGATATTGGGGAATCCGGCAGGATATTTCGGAGTATAAAGCGCCGGGGAGGTTCGATGTTCCTTTCGAGAAGAGCCTGGCGCTGGCGAACACTCCTACGCGGCTGAAGAAGATGGATGATACAGTGCAGGAACGGCTGATTAACTGGGGCTATGCGATTACGGACGCGGCGTTGAGGAGTTATCCGCATCCGGAGTTGCCGGGGCCGAAGGGGTTGCCGTATCCGGGGAGTGGGATTTGATTACGGCAGACTGAAGTCTGCCCCACAATACTGGAGTATGCCCCACAGCACTGGAGTCTGCCCCACATGGCTCAACTATTCCTGGAGGTCGATTTGACGATGAAGCGTAGGGAATTTCTGGGGGCCTCAATGGCCGCTGCCGCGCAGGGCGCTGAAGGCGATGCATTGCGTCTGTGGGTGTTCAGCGATGCGCACGTCGGCACGGATAAGAAGCGCGGAGAGCGCGAGAGCCTGGCCGATGCGATCCGGCAAGCTGAGTCGGGAGCGTTTGAGTGGGACCTGGCGCTTGATCTGGGCGATCAGTCGGGCGGGCAGGCGGTGCCTGAGGATGACGAAGGACAGGAAGTCGTGCGGCAGTTCGGCGCATTGCGCAAGCACCGGCGCGAGGATGTGTACAGCGTGTGCGGGAATCACGACCGCAGCGGGCTCGATCAGGTGAAGAACGAATGGTGGCGCAAGTGGGTGGATCCGACGGGGGAGAACTCGCGGCACTCGGGGGTGCATGCCAACCGGCGGCGATACGCAGTGGAGGGCACGTGGGAGCGCTATTCGTTTCAAGTGGGCAACGTGCTGTTCCTGATGATGAGCGACATCAATGAGCCGTCGCAGAAGGTGGGGCGGGGAACGCTGGGCGGGAATCCCGGCGGCGTGGTCACCGGCGAGACGTTCGAGTGGTGGAAGAAGAAGGTGGAGACGAACCAGGACAAGATCATCATCTCGGCGCATCACTATATGCTGAAGAACACGACTGTGGCCAGCGGCGAATGGGAGGGCATGCAGAAAGACGAACAGGGGAATTGGAAGTCGCGCTATCACGGGTATTATCCGCAGGGTTCGCCGAAAGGCGCTTCCTATTTATATTGGGTGGACAGCAAGCCGGATGCACAGGCGTTTGAACGCTACCTGGAAGCGCATCCGGGCGCGATTGCACTGTGGCTGGGCGGGCATACGCACACCCACCCGGAGGATCGGACGGGGAACAAGTCGCATTTCGAAACCAAGTGGGGCGTTCATTTTCTCAATGCGTCGGCGCTGACGGCGCATCATGGGAGCAACAGCCTGCCGATGAGCCGGGTGTTGACCTTGCGCGGGGACGAACTGCGGGTGCAGTGTTATCTGCACACGGACAAATTCGCGCCGCAGGGGTGGTATCCGCGGGCGGAGCGTAGGGTGAAACTGCGAAGGCGATTCCAGTGATATCCTGAAAGAGTTGATGGCGCCGCATGCGGCGCTTTTACATCAAGAGTTGGGACAATGCCCAACGCCAACCTGCTTTCCGGGCAAGGTGGCGCTCCCGTAAGGGAGGATGTGGTCTAAGCCGGCAATGAAACGGAACTCGCCACTCGCCCAGTCTCGCAGGATCTGGTCCGCACGATTGGAAGGAATGTAAGGCCCATGCCGATTAAGATTCACGACAGTCTCCCTGCCCGTGGGGTCCTCGAAGAAGAGGGCGTTCTGGTCATGGGGGAGACCGATGCGGTGCGCCAGGACATCCGGCCGCTGCGCATTGGGGTGTTGAACCTCATGCCGAACAAGATTGTGACCGAGGCTCAGTTCGCCAGGCTGATCGGCGCTACGCCGCTGCAGGTGGAACTGGAATTGATACGGATCACCAACCACGTGGCGCGCAACACGTCGATGGAGCATCTGATCTCCTTCTACCGGCCATGGGCGGATGTGCGCGAGGAGCGATTTGACGGCTTCATCATCACCGGCGCTCCGGTGGAGCATTTGCCCTTTGAAAAGGTCAGCTACTGGGACGAATTGCGGCAGATCTTTGACTGGTCGCAGACGCATGTGCATCGCAATCTGAACGTGTGTTGGGCGGCGCAGGCGGCGTTGCATCATTTCCATGGCGTGCCGAAGCACGATCTTCCGGAGAAGGCGTTCGGCATCTTCCATCACCAGAACCTGGTGCCGACGTCGCCGTATATGCGCGGGTTTTCCGATGATTTCTATGTTCCGGTGTCGCGGTGGACGGAGGTGCGGCGGGAGGATCTCCCCGCCGATCGCGGGCTTATGGTGCTGGCAGAGAGCAAGGAAACGGGACTGTGCCTGGTGGATGACGCCGCGCACCGCTCGGTGCACATGTTCAACCATCTGGAGTACGACACGTGTTCGCTGGCGGATGAATACCACCGCGATATGGAATCGGGTTCCCCCATCTCCATCCCCAAGAATTACTTTCCGCAGGACGACAGCACGCGGAAGCCGGAGAACCGCTGGCGCAGCCATGCCCATCTGTTTTTTGGGAACTGGCTGAATGAGATGTACCAGACGGTGCCGTTTGACTGGGTTTCCGCCGGAAACAAGTAAGTTCCGATTTCTGGAACATCCGTTGAGGGTGTGCGTATAGCAACAGTGGCGGCCTTTTAAGGAAGGCTCCTATGTTAACCACACTGTTATTGGTGGGATTGGGCGCGATTCTTATCGCCAGCGTCCTGATCCTGCCGTCCATTGTTCGCATTGCACCCACGGAAGTGGGGCTTGTGACGAAACGTTTCTCCGGGCGAAAGCTAAGCGAAGACAACCCAATCGCGTTGGAAGGCGAAGCGGGCTACCAGGCCGATCTAATGATGCCGGGGCTCGGATTCCGCTTTTGGCTGATGTACGCCGTGGAGAAACATCCCTGGGTTCAAATTCCCGCCGGTCAGATCGGTGTAGTCATTGCGCAGGCCGGCCAACCATTGCCAACGGGCGCGAAATCGGCAGTTTATCGTACGGAGTTCGGGCAGTTTGAAGATCTCCGTTCGTTCGTGAAACAGGGTGGACAGAAGGGCGTGCAACGTCCTGTTCTGTCACCTGGTACGACGCTTCCGATCCATCCGGTGGGCTTTCTGGTGATTACGAGGGACCGTGTATTTGGGGTGCCCGTATCGCCGGAATTACACAAATTGAAGGCGCTTTCGCCGGAGCATTTCGGATTGCAGCATGCCGACCTGGAAGTGGTTCGTATCGACCGCGGACAGGGCGAGCAGCGCGATATGGTCGGCATTGTGACGTCGCTTGAAGGCGACCCGCTGCCGAGCGGTGATATCGCCAGCCGGTTGAACGGCTTCGCCGATGTGGAGGCGATGGAAGCGCGCAACGCATCCGACGCCGAAGTGATCGAGACGCTGCTTGGCAACAAGAACGTGCAGCACAACAACTATCAGGACTTCCAGGCGTTCCTGGACAATGGCGGGCGCATCGGTTTGCAGCATGACCCGCTGCTATACGGCGCCTACACGCTGAATCCGTTTCTGATCAAAGTGGAGAAGGTTCCGATGCTGGTGGTGGAGCAGGGCCAGGTGGCGGTGGTCAAATCCTATGTGGGCTTGACGCCGAAGGACACCTCGGGACCCGAATTCAAGTTCGGCAGCCTGGTGCGGCCGGGCCACCGCGGTATCTGGCAGGAGCCGCTGCGCACGGGCAAGTATCCGATCAACCCGTATTGCTACAAGGCGGAGATCGTGCCGACGGCGATTCTCACGTTGAATTGGGCCGATCGTGTTTCGGCGGCGCACAATCTGGATGCGAAGCTGGAGCAGATCGTAGCCAAGAGCAGCGAGGGTTTCGTGTTCAAGATCGACTTGCAGGTGCAGATCCATGTGCCGGACACGAAGGCGCCGCGCGTGATCTCGACGGTGGCGACGATGCGCAACCTGGTGGACGAAGTGCTGCAGGCGGCGGTGGGCAACCATTTCCGCGACACGCTGCAGAGCATGCCGGCGGTGCGCTTCATTGAGACGCGCCAGGAAGTGCAGAAGCAGGCGCTGGCGCATATTCGCGAGCAACTGGCCGTGTATCATGTGGAGACTCCGGGTGTGTACATCCAGGACGTTGTGTTTCCGCAGGATATGGTGGAAGTGCTGACGCGGCGCGAAATCGCGAAGCAGGAAGTGGCCACGTTCGAACAGCAGCGCATGGCGCAGGAGCAACGCATCAAGACCGAGCAGGCTCGCGGTACGGCGGATATGCAGGCCGATCTGGCGAAGTCGAAGGTGGGTGTGGATATCCGGCAGAACAACGCCAACGCGCGTAAGGCTGAGGCGGACGGTGAGTCGTTCTACATCGAACGCACGGGCGCGGCGAAAGGCGCTGAAGTGCGGGCGGTGGGTCTGGCTCGCGCCGAAGGTTACGAAGCGCAGGTGAAGGCGTTTGGCGGAACGACGGCGACGATGGTGGTGAACGCCATTGAAGCGCTGTCGAAGAGCCAGGTGCCGATCATGCCCAATATCCTGGTGACCAGCGGCGGCTCGACGTTTGAGGCCTTAGCCGCCGCCATGCTGCAACAGGTGCAACAGCGCAAGCCGTAACGCGCTAAACACTACGCCAATGTTTGAAGACGCGGTGTAGACCGCTCAAAATGGAATCCGCGTCTTCATCGCATTGGTCAGCCGACTGTTCCAGTCGGCCGGCAGACTGAAGTCTGCCCCACATGGGTTTACTTCATTGCGGAGAAATCGGTGGGGTCGAGATAAATCGACTCCACCTTCTCCACGATCTTTCCGTTAGCTTCCGATGCCGTCTGCACCTTTTTCCACTCGGGGTCGGCGCGGAAGCCATCCCAGCTTTTCTTGGCGGCGTCGCGGCTTTCGTGAGCCAGCAAGTAGATCAGCGTGTTGTCTTTCTTGGGGGCATCCTGCGGAACACCGTACCAGACGTTCTTCATGCCGTGGCGTTCGAAGATCTTGGTGGTGTGATTGCGGAAGCGGGCGAGCAGGTCATTCAGCTTGCCGGGGTGCGTATAGTAGGTGCGGAGTTCGTAGACCATAGGTTTCTTAGCGGCCTTGCCGCGCTCTTCGCCGGCGAAGAAGCCGAGGGCGAAGATGCCGCTGACAATGGCGATGCGGGTGGCGATGCGGATTACGTTGCGTGGGAACATAAACGCCTATTGTATGTCCGCGCGGGGCCGTTTGTGTGGGGTGGATCAGTTTTGCCCGGTGGATTGGGAGCGGGCGCGGGCCGGCTGCGCCAGCCAGCGGTCCAAGGTTTGGCGCAGCACCTCGAGATGGACAGGCTTGGTGATGTAGTCGTCCATGCCGGATTTGAGGCAGCGTTCCTTTTCGGCATGCAGGGCGTGGGCGGTGAGGGCAATGATGGGGATGTGATGATGGCCGCGTTCGCGCTCGCGGATTTCCCGGGTGGCTTCAAAGCCGTCCATTTCCGGCATCATGCAATCCATAATCACGGCTGCATAGGGGTCGCCGTTGTTCATCATTTCGAGGGCGAAGCGGCCGTTGGCGGCGACATCCACGGCGTAGCCGAGTTTTTCCAACATCCGCAGGGCGACCTTCTGATTGATCGGATTATCCTCCACCAAAAGGATGCGCTGCAGGTTGCCTCCGGCAATGAATTCGCAGGCGTCGTCGCCGTGGGGAGCCGGCAGATCGGGTCCAAAGCGGGCCGTGGAAAGCGCTTTGCACAATTGCGAGGGGCGCATCGGTTTGGTCACCACGGCGTCAAAATAATCGTCCGCGCGTTCCCCGTTATCCTCCCACTTTCCGAAAGCGAGTACGCCGACGGAGGGGATGCGCCCGATGGAGCGGACACGGGCGAGCATGGCTTCGCTGCTGTTGGGGCCGTGCGCGTCGCCATCGAGAAGCACCATGTCGTAAGGTTTGCCGGCCTGCCTGGCGCGAATCAATTCGGCCAGTGCGGCGTCGGTTTGGGAAGCGGCGAAGGCGTCGATGCTCCACAGCCGCATCTGGCAGGCGGCCACGCCCGCGGCGGCGCCGTAGCGGGCCAAGGCCAGAACGCGCTGGCCGGCGAGGGCCGAAGAATCAAAGAACTGCTCGTCATGGTGGCGGCGGCAACGGACGGTGAACCAGAAGCGCGAGCCCTTGCCGTGGCCGCATTTGAATCCGATATCGCCATGCATCATCTCCACGAGGCGTTTGGAGATGGTGAGGCCCAGGCCGGCGCCGCCGTATTGGGCCGCGTGCGTGGTCTTGCCCTGCAGAAACGGCTGGAAAATACGGCCATGATCTTCCTGGGATATGCCTGGCCCGGTGTCGAGGACTTCCGTGCGGACAACGATTTCCGACGGCAGCGACTCTTCGAGCGAGGTGCGGATCAGGATATGCCCGTTTTCGGTGAATTTGAGCGCATTTCCCGCGAGGTTCAGCAGGACCTGGCGGATGCGGCGCGCGTCGCCGATGAGATGCAGGGGGATGGAAGGGTCGAATTCGGTGAGTAACTCGATGCCCTTTCCCTGGGCGAGCGGGCCTAATAGTTCGACGACATCTTCATATGGGCGATGAAATTCGAAGTGTTTCGGATCGAGTTCCACGCGGCCCGACTCAAGGGCGGAGAAATCGATCACTTCATTCATGATGTCCAGCAAGGCGGTGGTGGACCGTTCGAGCGTTTGCGTCAGGTCGCGCTGTTCGGGGCTGAGCCGCGTATCCATGAGCAGACGCGTCATCCCTAACACCCCATTCAGGGGAGTGCGGATCTCGTGGCTGAGGTTCGCCAGCAGATCGTGTTTGATTCGCAATGCCTGGCCCGCGTCCTGGCGCGCGTTGACCACCTCGGCCTGCAATTCGGGGATGCGGCGTTCGGCTTCGGCGACCGCCAGCGATTGGCGATGCACGAGTGCGGCGATGATGGCGCTCAATACGGTGATGACGGCCAGCATCGAGACGGAAAGCAGCAACGCCTTTGGATCCAGTGGCTGGAACAGGAGAAACGCGCCTTGAAGAAGGATGGCGCACGCGCCGCCGATGAGCGGGAACTGAGGGATTCCATGCAGCGACAAGGCAGGCAGGAGGATGGCCACAAACAGTGGGAAGGCGATGGGGTGGATGGTGTGTGCCGCAGCCGACAGTGCGAGTAACGAGAGGATGGCTAAACCCTTGGCCGTGCGGCTTTCCGGCAAGATCGCCCCGCTGAGGTAGGCGGCCACATTGACAATGACGGCAAGAGCGGTGCAGCGTAGCGTATCCGTGCCGAACGGCGGCAACAGAATCAGAAGCGCGGACGATAGCAACAGCACCCAACGGAAGATGCGGTCAGCGGATTCGCTGGTTGCAATCTGCTTGAGTGCGCGCGAGGCATGTCCCCACTTTGTAACGGGACTGAGCGGTGGCAATGACAAAATCTGGACTCCGCTTCCGGTACAGGCGATACTGTCTGCCCTGTATTTGTATCTTAATTCTGTCCGAAAAAAAGGAAAAAGTCCAATGTCAAATGGAGGCTGGAGAGGTTTTGGCGTTGAAGAAGAGGGTTTCCAGCGCCGCGGCCACGCGCTGTTCCAGGCCGATTTTGCTATCTTGTTCTATCACAATGACATGAGTACTGGCCGTACTCTCCGGGCGCCAGCGGGCGAGAAAACGCCCGGAAGCATGCCCGGCGAAGATCACTACCATCGGCACCCCGCTGGCGGCGGCCGCGTGCTGTCCCGCCGAGTCGTAACCGAGATAGAAATCGGACTGGGAAATGCTTGCGGCAAATGGGGCAAATGCGCCAGTCCAGGTGGAAACAGTGGGGAATCCGCTTACTGCGCGGTCTACACGGGCCGATTCTTCTTCCGAAGCGCCGCGATCGACCAAAACGGAGTTCGATTTTGCCGCCAGCATGCCGATTAGGGCGCGTTCGAACTCGTCTCCAGCGCGTTTGGCGGGGTTTTCGCCGACACCCAGGCTGACGGTAACCTGCGCCCGTCCAGCGTCCGTGCGCGGCGCGAGGAAGGCCTTGGGCGGTTCTGCCAGGCCGAATGTCTGCATACACCACTGCGCGGTGAGTGCGGTAATTGTGGCGTCGGAGTACTCCCCGTAACTGCGGCTTTCGAAGAAATAGTACCGATCTTCGGGGCAAACCGGCAGCAAACCGAGTTGCGTCAAGCGGGAATCGGGGTCGATGACGATGGATTCCGGCTCGCTGAGCGCCGAGGCGAGGGCAGGGAAGACGGAGAGCCGCTCGCGCAGCAGGCCCTCGCGCCGGTAAGGGCTCGCCATGTGGCTGATGCGCGGGCCGGCGGCGAACATTTCATAGTTCTTTGCCGGGCCGACAAAGATGATCTCAGCTTCGGGGAAGCGCTGCCGGGCGGCGTTGAGGGCGACGCTGGTGACGGCGATATCCGCGCCCAGTGTGACGCGGCTGAGAACGAAAACTTTCCGTGGATCGCGGCCGGCGAAGCGTCGCGGCAGGCGGATGCGGCGGTAGCGGTCGAGCAGATCTTCGGCTCTCAGGTCGGGCAGGGCATAGGCAATCGTTTCGCTGAACAGCGATGCGTAGCAATCGACAAGGCACGGCTCGAAGAGATCTCCGAGCCGTTCCACGACGATGCCGAACAGGGCATGGGAGGCATGCCTCGCCTGCGCCGAGTCGGCGCTCAGGGCATAGCGCAGCAGCATTTCGAGCAACTCCGAGGAATAGGAGTTGCCGCGCAGGCACTGATTGAGCAACTCGATGGCGAGATCGTCAGGCGAGATACTTTCCAATGAGCAGCTCCAGCTTCTTCCTGGTGGTCTCGGGGATCGCCTTTTTGTCGGTGATGAGGGCGTGGGAGAGCGCGGACTGGCATTTGCAGGGAGCGCTTTCGGGGATCATGCCGACGGCGGCGGCCACCACCTTGGCGGCGTTTTCGGCGTTCTTGATGAGATGGGCGATGATCTCGTTGACGGTGACGGCGTCGTGATCCGGATGCCAGCAATCGNNGCAATCGTAGTCGGTGACCATGGCGACGGTGACGTAGCACATCTCGGCCTCACGGGCGAGTTTGGCTTCCTGCAGGTTGGTCATGCCGATGATGTCCATGCCCCAGGAGCGGTAGACGTTCGATTCCGCTTTCGTGGAAAAGGCGGGTCCCTCCATGCAGAGATAGGTGCCGCCCTGTTTGGAGGTGACGCCAACCTGGCGGCAGGCGCCGTGGACGATATCGGAAAGCTCACCGCACACCGGGTCGGCGAAGCTGATATGGGCCACGCAGCCTTCGCCGAAGAACGTGGAGACACGGCCGCGGGTGCGATCGAAGAACTGGTCCGGCAGGACGAACTCGAGCGGCTTGTGTTCTTCCTTCAGCGAGCCGACCGCGCTGAGGGAGACGATGCGCTTGACGCCGAGCTTCTTGAAGCCGTAGATATTGGCGCGGAAGTTCAGCTCAGAGGGGCTGATGCGATGGCCGCGCCCGTGGCGGGCGAGGAAGGCGACGTTCTTGCCGCTGAGGGTGCCGACGACATAGGGGTCGGAAGGCGAGCCCCAGGGCGTGTCCATGACAACTTCTTCGTGGGCTTCAAAGCCGGGCATGGAATAGAGCCCGCTGCCGCCAATGATTCCGATATCCGCGTTCAAAGTATGAGTGCTCCTATTGGGATAAGTTCAGACGATAACTATTCAATCCATCCTCCGCCCACCACCAGTTCGCCATCGTACAACACGGCGGCCTGGCCTGGAGTGACGGCGCGCTGCGGGGTGTCGAATACGACGCGGAAGCGCTCTGGCTCGGGGCAGGGATGAACGGTGGCCGGGGCGGCCTCGTGCTTATTGCGAATCTTTACTTCGACGCGGCGCGGCGCGGTCAGATGATCGCAGTCGATCCAGTTGGCGCGATGGGCGGTGAGCTCGGCACGCAACAGGTCTTCGTTGCGCCCGACGATGACTTGCTGCGTGGCCGGCTGGGTGGCGATAACGTAGAGCGGCTCTCCCGCGGCAATGCCGAGACCGCGGCGCTGGCCGACGGTGAAGTGATGCGTGCCTTCATGACGGCCGAGGGTGCGGCCGTTGGTATCGACGATCTCGCCCTGGGTGCGCTCGCGGGTGAGGCCCTGCTCTTCGAAGTAGGCATCGATAAATGCGGCGTAATCGCCGTTGGGGACGAAGCAGATCTCCTGGGAGTCGTGCTTTTCGGCCACGGGCACAGACAGTTCGCGAGCCAGTTCGCGCACTTCGGGCTTGGTCATTTCGCCGAGCGGGAACATGGTATGCGCCAGTTGCTGCTGGGTGAGGCCCCAGAGGAAGTAGGTCTGATCCTTGGAGCGGTCGACGGCGCGCAGCAGCAGGTATCGGCCGCTGTTCTCATCGCGGCGGATGCGGGCGTAGTGGCCGGTGGCGATCTGATCGGAGCCGAGGCCTTCGGCCAGTTCCAGGAAGTGATCGAACTTGACGAAGTTATTGCACAGCGTGCAGGGGATGGGGGTACGGCCGGAAAGATAATCGTCGACGAAGGGGCGCACCACCTGGTCTTCGAAGCGCTTCTCGAAGTTCACCACGTAATAGGGGATGCCGAGTTGTTCGGCGACGTAACGGGCGTCGTAGACATCGTCGAGCGAGCAGCAGCGGCCGGTGGCGCCTTCGACGGAAAGCGCGGGCAGGCGGCGCTGGTTCCACAACTGCATCGTCATACCGACAATGGTGAGCCCCTGGCGGCGCAGCAATGCGGCCACGGTGGAGCTATCCACGCCACCGGACATGGCAACGGCAATGGGCTTCGTATCAGGCATGGGAATAAGCGGGCGAAATACGGCGCAGATGCTTCACGGACTCGGCGAGGGCGATGGCGAGCGCGTCGATTTGATCTTCGGTGTTGTTGTAGCCGAGTGAAATGCGAATGCTGGAGCGGGCCTCTTGCGGCGACTGGCCCATGGCGAGCAGCACGTGCGATGGTTCCACGGCGCCGCTGGAACAGGCCGAGCCGCTGGAGATGGCGAAGCCGCGCAAGTCCATGGCGATCACGACTGCTTCGCCTTCGATGCCGTCGAGCCGGATGTTGGAAGTGTTGGCCAGCCGGTGCGTGCGGCTGCCGTTGACGCAGGCGTCGGGGATGGTGCGGAGAACGGCTGTTTCCATGCGATCGCGCAAAGCAGCGAGGCGGGCTGCCTCTTCGCGGCCGTGATGCAGCCACCAGTGCGCGGCAACGCCGAAGGCCACGGCGGAGGGCACGTTCTCCGTGCCGGCGCGGCGATCGCGCTCATGATGGCCGCCGAGGATTTGCGGCTTCAGCTTCAGGCCCTTGCGCACATAGAGGGCGCCGATGCCTTTCGGTGCATTCAGCTTGTGGGCGCTGATGGAGTAGAGATCGAAGTGCGACTCGTGGATGTTCAACGGGAATTTTCCGGCCGCCTGCACGCCGTCGCAATGGAACAGCGCGTCAGCCTTGTGGGCGATTTCCGCGATCGCCAGGACGGGCTGCAGCGCGCCGGTTTCGTTGTTGGCGTGCATCACCGAGATCAGTTTCGTGTTGGGACGCACGGCGCGGGCGATGTCGTCCGGGGATACGACGCCATCGGCGGCGGGGGGAACGAACGTCACATCGACGCCGTTTTGGCGCAGCTGGGCGCAGGGGTTGAGGATAGCCGGATGTTCGATGGTGCTGGTGATGACGTGATCGCCGGGGGCGGTGACGCCGAATAGCGCGAGGTTGTTCGATTCCGTGCCGCCGCTGGTGAAGACGATGTCCTTGGCGTTGGAGCCGAGCAGCGCGGCCACGTGGCGGCGCGCGGCTTCCAGTTTCTGTTTCGCTTCCTGTCCGTAATGATGGATACTGGAAGCGTTGCCGTGGTTCTCGCGCAGCGCATCCGACAATGCCGCCAGCACTTCGTCGCGAAGCGGAGTGGTGGCGTTATGGTCGAAGTAATAGCGCTGCATGGGAATGTACCGCGGCGGAATCTATAACTTCATCATATCAAGCATGCGCAGGCCGATCGTTACACTGACCACCGATTTTGGACTGGAAGATCACTTCACGGGAGTGATGAAGGGAGTGATTCTCTCCATCGCGCCGAATGCGGAGATTGTCGATATCACGCACCGCATCAAGCCCTACGAGGTGACGGAAGGCGCCTTTGTCATGGCGCAGCACTACAAGTGGTTCCCAAAGAAGACGGTGCATGTCGCCGTTGTGGATCCTGGTGTGGGCAGCCTGCGGCGGCCGATTGTGGTGGAAGGCGGCGGCTACACCTTCGTCGGACCGGACAACGGCATCTTCAGCATGGTGATGGCGAAGGAAAAGTGCACGGTGCGGGAATTGACCGCGAAGCGCTATTTCCTGAAGACCGTGAGCGAAACATTTCATGGGCGGGACGTTTTTGCTCCGGTGGCGGCTCATTTGGCCAAGGGCGTGGCGGCGTCGAAGCTGGGCAAGAAGGTGGACGATGCGCTGCGGCTGTCGCTGGGCGAAGTGCAGCGCACCGGAAAACGCACGTGGAGCGGAACCATCCTCAAGATTGACCATTTCGGGAACATCATCACCAATTTCCATCGCGATGAGTTTCGCACGCTGGGGCTGGAGCAGCCATTCGAACTGGCCGTGGGTCTGGAGAAGGTGTCGCAGTACGTGAGCAGCTACTCGCAGGCGGCCGAAGCCGTGCCGTTCGTTATCTTCGGCAGTTCGGGATATCTGGAAGTGGGAATCAATCAGGACAACGCGGCCAAGCGGCTGGGTGTGGGCGTGGGCGCTCCCGTCGATTTGACCTTGTGGTAAGCAATGCCGGAACTGCCTGAAGTGGAAGCGGTCTGCCGCAAGCTGCGGCGCGATGTGTTGGGCGCATCGATTGTTCAATTGCGGGTGGAGCGGGAGTCGGTGGCGCGCCCGCAGTCGCCGGCACTGCTTGAGACCGAGGCCGCTGGGCGCAGGATTGAAGGCGTGGAGCGGCGGGGGAAGAATATCCTGCTGCATCTTTCCGGCGAGCGTGTGCTGCATGTACACCTGCGCATGACGGGCAATCTGTACGTGGTTCCCGATGTGCGGTTCCGCCCGGCGCTGGCGCGGTTGTGGATGGAGTTGGAAGGCGGACGCGGACTGATCTTCGAGGATTCGCGGGTGTTGGGGAAGGTGCATGTGCACCGGGTGTCCGATCTCGATGGCGTGCTGCGCGATGTTGGTGTGGAGCCGCTGTCCGCGGCGTTCACTTTGGAGTACTTCCGTGGGATGGCGAAGAAGAGCGGGCAGCCGGCGAAGATTTTTCTGATGGACCAGCGGCGGGTGGCGGGGTTGGGGAATATCTACGCGGCGGAAGCGCTGTTCCGCGCCGGGGTGAATCCGCGCAAGGCGATGCGGCGGGTGACCGCGGCGAAGATTGCGCGGCTGTATGAAGTGATTGGCGAAGTGTTGCGCGAGGCGATGGATTCGGCGGCGGCAGCCTATGAGGAACCGGGCCGGTTTGTGGAAGGCGAATCGTTCCCCTGCGCCGTCTATGACCGCGAGGGCGAGCCCTGCCTCACCTGCGGGCGTGCGATCAAACGCATTGCGCAGGGGGGCCGTTCGACGTATTACTGCCCGGGATGCCAGCGCTGATGTACGGGCTGCTGGTCTACGGCGGGAATCATTTCATTGTGAACGGGCCGGAGCCTGCGGCGGAAATCGCGCGGGCGCTGGTGCGGGAGTGGGCGCATCCGATGCCGGGGCGTGCTGCTGATCCGCGGCTGGCGGAGTGGTCCATCCGCTTGCGCGCGTATCGAGAGGAACTGGCCTGGGCCGTGGTGGTAGAGTGTGATGAGTCTCATAGCGCCGCCGTGGTGGAATTGCTGGCGGAGTTGCGCGCACGCGGGTTGCCGATTCGCATGGTGTAGTTGTTTTTCTTCCATCGAAAGCGTTGGCGCGATTGCTTCAATGGAGGAACACAAAAGTGCCTGAAACAACAATCAACTTCACAAACATCGAACAGGGCAAAGCGAATTGCTATTACAAGGTGGAATGGAAAGACACACTCCCGGATAACTACCGGGTGTATCTGTGTGTGGGGCGGCGGAACAACTTTGTGGACATCACAAAGGGGTTCACGCGGACGGAGCTGTTTCCGCTGGCGCGCTGCTTCCGGGCCTGGGGCCAGTGGAACCAGCCGGTGGATTGCTGGCTGGAAGGCGGCTTCGCACCCGCGGGCGTGGGGAACGTGACTTCGAATGTGCGGCAGATTGTGACGCCGGTTCGCCCGTTCTGCGGTCCGCTCACTACGCGTATGATCGCCAATGAACCAATTCCGTTCTCCTACACAGGGACCGGAGTGGGACGCTTCTTCGACCTGGACAAACTGGACGGCTGCGCTTATTACATGAAGTACGGAAGCTCGCTCGAAACCGATCCGAAGATGCGCGGGATGGATTGCACGACGTTTCCGCGGTCGTTATTCGAACTGAGCTCGGACGTGGCCGGGTCGATGCCGGGGAACAACTACGCGGCGATGCACATCGCCAATGATCTGGGGGCCACGGCGATCGGGATTGAAGGCGTTTCGAAAACGCAAATGATGAAGGATCTCTTTGGGCTGGACGCGGAAAAAAACTTCCTCGCCTGGCCGAAGGAAGGGTTGTACATTCTGTGGACCACCGGGCACATTATGCTCTACCGGGGGGAAAAGGACCGTTTGCGCTACGGGATTCACGAGTTCACGGGCTCGGGTACGGGCGGCCGGGAATGGAAGGCCATCGGTTACAAGGAGACCTGTATCCTCAACCGGACGTTCTATAGCGGGCCGTACTGGGCGCGGAAAATTCCATCGACGCATGAGTGGCGCGTGATCAGCACCACGCTTTCCGACTACTTCACCAGCGATTTTCCGGAAGAGATGAATCCGGGCGGTATGAGCATCGGGACGCCGGCGGGAAGCAGGCCGGTGCGGCTGGGCGATGGCAATGCGGGGCCGAAGGGCAAGAGCTATACGGTGGTTTCGGGCGACAGCTTGTCGGCGATTGCCGGGAAGTTTTATGGCGATGTTCTGCTGTGGCCGATTATTTACGATGCCAATAAGCAGACCGTGGGCTCTGATCCGAATAAGATCTATCCGGGGCAGAAGCTGACGATTCCGGACATTGGGGGGTATTCGTCGCAGCAGTTGACGGATGCGCGCAACCGGGGCAGGAACTGGCGCTAGCGGGCGATACTGGAATGAGTGTCGACGTTTGAAGCGATCTTTTTCGATTTCGATGGTGTGCTGGTGGACAGCGAGCCGGTGCACCATCTTTGCTGGCGTGAGGTGATGGGGCGGCTGGGCGTGGACCTCGACTGGCCGACGTATCAAAGCACGTTACGCGGCCATTCGGGCAAACCGCTGCTGGAGGCGTTGTGCAGTTTGAAGGAGCCGCCGTTGCCGTTTGAGGCGGTGCAGGCGTACTACGAATTCAAGAACGACCTGTTTCGCGATACGGTGATGCGTAATCCGGGGCAACTGATGAGCGCCGATGTGCGGCTGCTGCTCGACGACCTGCGTGCGTACCGGCTGGCGGTGGTGAGTTCGGCGCGGCGGACGCATGTGGTGCCGATCCTCGAGTCGCTCGGGTTGGTGGACCGATTTGAAACGATGGTGCTGCGCGAAGATGTGCAAACACTGAAGCCATCGCCGGAGCCTTATCGCACCGCGGCGGTGCGTCTGGGTGTGGAACGGGCGCTGGTGGTGGAGGATTCCGAGGCCGGCGCGGCCAGCGGGCGGGGTGCGGGCTTCGAGGTGATCATGCACCCGGACTATACTCACTTGCCCTGGCTGGTGCGCGAGCGGCTGGCGAATTCCCTGGTCCAGCGGGAAAAAATCTCATCCACCGGCGGAGCACCTTCGGCGCTGAGATAGCGCTGGTAGGCCTTGATCACGTAGGCCGCGGCGTTGTGGTGCGGCGGGATGTATTCGTCGAACAGCGGATTGCCGCGGAAGCGCTCGCGCTGGCGGTCCCAGAATGTTTCCCACACCAGGTTCCCGCTGAGCGCGGCTTCGTTCAAGGCCTTCAGCAGTGGATCGTTCACCGTATGCGAACCCGTAGCGCGCGTCACCAGCACATCGGCTTGCGGGGCCAGTTTCAGCACTTCTCCGACGCTGCCCATGCCCCGGCAACTGCCGAGGAAAACGAAGGCCGTCGCGGCGGGAAGAACGGCCAGTGTTTTGGGGACGTGGAATTCGTGGCCGCGGTGCACGATGACGCCGGGCGAGCCGCGCAGGGGGAGTTCGCGGCCCGGGACGTTGGCTTCAATGCGCATGGCCCCTTTGGTGAGTGTGACCACGCCGCCCTGCTCGGTCCATGTCCAGCCGTTCTCGCGATAGGTGCGGCGGAAGGAGGCGAAAGACTCGCGGCCGTCGTCGTCATCGTAGAAGAAATGGCGCTGTTCGAGCCATGCTTTTGCCAGAGCCGGGTGATGATTGGAGCCATCAAGGGTCAACTGCAGAACGCCCGCCACCTCGGCGGCCAGCAGCATGTCCTCGTAGCTGGCGGGATTGTCGAGAGTGCGGAGGATCCATTCTTTGGGCAGCGCGTTTATGCGCCCGTAGACCGAAGCATCGCGCACGAAGCGGCGCAGATGGGGCCAGGATGGCGTGGCCGGCAGTTTCGTGCGCAACAGATTGTCGAAAATTGTTTGAAACAACGGCTTGTCGATCTGTTCGCGGCCCTGCACCAGCAGGAGGAACACATCGCGCGGCTGCCAGGCGCGCAACGCAGCCAGCCGCGGGGCGACGCCATGCTGCTTCGCCTCCAATGACCAGCGCTCGGCGAAGGGGACGGCTTCGCCATCGGCGGCGGCGATGCGGGCGAAGTAGAGTTTGTCGTCGCGGGCGATGGCCAGGGCCTGTTCCGGGGGGACATCGGTGAGCCACGCCAGGCGCTGCTTCAGGGGAAGATCGAGATCCTCGCGGGCGAGGATGGCCTGCAGATTCGTGGGAAGCAACTCGCGCAATCGCGCGGCGCGGCCTGAGGAGCCGGCGGCGATGCCCAGCGCTTCGCCGGGAGTCAGGGCGATCGCCAAAGGAACGAGACCGTATGGCTCCAGCGCGGCGGCTTCCCGGATGGCGATGCTCGGATGCGCCCGGACGCACGCTTCGAGGATCCGTTTGTCACCCAACTGCAGGGCCAGTGGAAGAGGCAGGTCGCCGATCCATGGTTGTGCCGCCACCATGTTCAAGTGCCGTTTGGCCAGGGCAGGGGATTGGCGGGCGGCGGCGGTGAAGGCCGATTGCAGCAGCGGATCGCGGCGCCGTGGATCGGTGATGCGTGACGCACAGGTCAACACCAGGGCGGGATTGGATTGCGTCTGCGCGCGCAGTTCAGTAAGCAAGCCGGAGGCTGGGCACCGTGCCACTTCTACCTTGAGATCCTCGGGCGGGAGATACATCTTCTCCCATTATGCGGCTACGGGCAGCGGGCGCCGGCAGCGGCTTGCCCTTCATAGGGCGCCGAGGCCTTGATGGTGGCCGCCGTCATATTGCTTGTAGCGATGTAGGGCGAGATGAGGGCGTAGCGGTATCCGGTGATCTGCACCTGCACCATGGCCCCGTCGCAGCCGATCCAACTGGATTGCGGCGTGCCGGTTCCTTGCGGGGTGGGTGGCGTCACCGTAACCATTGCGGTTGTGAGATTGTGCACTGCCGGAGTGTTGGGAGTGCCGGAGGAGTTTCCGTACACGATGTAGTTCTTCACCAGGTCGGTGTTCAACGGCGATTGAACGGCAGCCCAGCGAGCGCCTTCCCGTGCGCGGTGCGTCAGGGCGTGATGCGTGTAGAGGAACTGCGACACATCGACGATGCCGATCATCACTGCCAGGAAGCTCACCACCACCAACGACGATTCGACCAGGGTGGATCCTTTTTGATTTCTGCGCCGCATCGGTTACTCCATCCCCGAAGGCAGGTACTGCCCGAAATAGGGGAACTCGACATAAGGACGGCTGCTGAGGGTCACCGTGCCGAATACGCCATAAATCTGGAAGCCGCTCACCGATACGGACACTTTGCGTGGGGTTACGGACGAGGAAGCGGGATTCCCGCTGTTGTCGGCGACGGTCACATTGACGTGGCTGGTGGCGAGGTTCGGCACTAATGCAGCGCCGGAACTGGTCTGCGGGTTGCCGTAAACCGCCATCTGCTTCACGGCGGTGCGGAAGGCCGTGACGGACGCCGAACTGCCTGCGTTGAAAGTTCGCGAGCCGGCGTAACGGGCCGCGTTGCGCACCGCTTCCTCCAAGCGCAGGTATTGATAGAAGGAATACCCGAACTGAAACGTGTTGGCGAACACCGGTATCAGGATCAGGCTGGCCAGTGCGAACTCCACCATGGCGTTGCCGCGCTGGCCGCGCCGTGCACGCAACACCGGTTTCATTGGACCAACCTCACCACGTAGAGCCCCTGTCCGCCGGCCGATCCGCCGACGCCCGGTTTGTTGGAGCCGACGACGGGCATGTTGCCGACGTATTCGGCGCACCAACTGGCATGATCGCTGGTATCGAAGTTGTTTTCATTCAGGAAGAAGACTCCGTAGCCGACGGCCACCTGGGCATTGGCGCCGAGGCTGTTTCCGGCGCTGTCGGTGAGTCCTGTGTTGATGGCGGCGATGACCAGCCTGCGGCCATTGCCGTTGCCCGCGGCCTTGTATTCGGCGTAGGAACGCGCAGTGGTGTTGCTGTCTTCATTGAAGCGATCCTCCATGCCAAAGCGGGCACCTCCGTGATTGCCGCCTGTTTCGTGGATCTGCTGGCCTAGGGTCACGGGGAAATCGAAGTTGAGGTCAGTGCCGAGAATGTACTCGCGCATGTCCTGGGTGCTGTTGGTGAGCGTGAAGCCGCGCCAGCGGTTGGAATTGCCGCCGCCGCCCTGGTTGCCGTTGCCGTTGCCGTTGGAGTTGCCCTGGGAATCGCCATCCTGTTTGCGCAACCAGGTCGAGTTCTGGTCGCCTGGGCAAGGAGCATCGCGGTAGGGATCCCCTGGCCATTTCAATGTATAGGACGTGCCGGCAACGAGGCCGAAGTCCGGGTTGTTGTTGTGCATGGCGAGCGGGGTGACCTCATCGGCATGCGAGATCGGGGACAGCGGTAGAACCGGCACCGTGTTCCCCGACAGGACTTGGCCCGCAATGGCGGTGGCGCCGACCACGGTGGTCTCGGCCACCTGGCCGCCATTGCGCACATTGAGGGCCGGGGCGAAGTAGAGCCGCAGGCTCGGAATCCTCGCGTTCACCCTTACGTAAGCACGGCCGGCCATGCTGGAAGGATTGGCGTCCCACGGGCCGGTGGACGTTGCGCCAAATTCCACCGCGATGCTGGAGAAGTTCTCCGTGTCCCAGTTCCAGCGGTTGCGCGAGCCGAAGACGGCGGCCAGCGCAGCCGTTCGTCCCTCCGCGGTGCCGTCCAATTGGAGGGCGGCCGAGATGGCTGCCGCGTCGGCAAAGGCCTGCGCTTCTGACCGGGCGATGTACAGCCGCCCAATATCGATCGCCAATCCTGAAACTCCGATCAGGACTGCAATGGACAGCGCAGTCGTTACCAGTACAAATCCTCGTTGTTGTGAGCGTTTCATAGCACAGTCTCCTGAATGCTGGCGGCTGCATCCGTTCGATTCACACTTTTTCCGATGCTAATCTATCGGAAATGTGGCCCTCAATATTACACTCGGCGGTGCGGCTCGCTCAGTCGCGCCAGCGCGCAGAATATGCACAAATGTCTCATTGTGGGCGGGTTAGCTCAAGAGAAGAAAGTACTAGGGGAGTGGAGAATTTTGCAGGAATTATTGCTTAGTGAAGGGTCTAATTCTATGATGGTAACTTGAATTACAATCGCATCGTCGCCTATATCCGAAAGAAGAGTGAGGGAGGAGCGAGCCTCCCTATTTCTTCCGAATGTAGATGGTTCCGTTCAATGTCGTGAATTGCATTTCCGGGCCGCCACCGTTTATCGCTCCGTACATTGCCTTGTCGAAGCGCACGCGGTAGCGCTTGCCATCGGAAGTGCGGGTTTCCTGGGGCGCGGGCTGGGTGGTGGGCTTGAGTGTGATTTCGAAGTCGGAGAAGATATCGCCGTTCTCCGATTTCATCTTCAAATTCGCCTTGGTGTCGGAGGGAAGCGTGACATCGACATTGCCATTCAAGGTGGAGAAGCTCATCGCCTTGTTGGGGGTGATCTGATTGAGGCTGACGATCAGTTTGCCGTTCAAGGTGTGGGCCACCACGGCGCCGGAGACGTTGGTCACCGTGATGTTGCCGTTGAGGTTATTCACATCGATTTCTCCGCTGATGCCTTCCACGCTGATATGGCCGCTATTGACCGTGTTCAGTTTCACTGAGGTGTCGGCGGGGACGTAGATGGTGATGTCGGCGCCGTGGTGCGGGGGGGCAGCGGAGATTTTGATCTGATTACCCGATTCCTCCACGGTGAACCCGGTGGAGGATCCGCCAATGCGCCGCATGCCGGGAGGAGGTTGGCGGCGGCTGGTCCGTCCGCCACGGGCCTTGCCCTCGATAATTGCTTCTTTGGCATTGTGCGCCTTGACGGTGATGCTGCCGTCGATCAAGGCGCAGGTGACGCGCTTGGCGCCGGAAGGGTCGCTAAACGGGACGGTGACGCGGTCGGATTCGTCCTGGGCCCACAGGGCGGTGGCGGCGATGAGGAGAAAGGCAGTTTTCGTAAGAAACATATTAACGCTCCGAGATCTGGATGGTTCCGTTGAGAGTTTCAAAGCGGTGTTCGGGGCCGCCCGCACCCACCTGAACGGCGAAGCTGCGGTCACTGCGGTAGACGCGGCGCCCGTTTTTCTCTTCGCTCTCGACGGGCTGGCTGGGCATGGCGGTGGCGGGGAAATTGGTGAACACATCGCCGTGCATGGTTTTGAAGCGGAGGCGGCCATTAAGATTTCTGGGGAAGGCCACGTCAATGCCGCCGTTGACGGTTTTCGCATCGAAGGCTTCGGTGGGCGATTGCGTCACCGATACTTTGATGCCGCCATTGACGGTGTGAGCCGTGCCGGCAGCGCCGACTTCTTCGAGCGTAATGCCGCCGTTGACGGTGCGGGCATTGACAGCGCCGTTGAGGCTGCGCGCCGTCACTCCGCCGTTGACCGTGCGTAGTTCGGCGGCTATTGCGGCCGGCGCTTCGATCTCGAAATCGAATCGCACGCTGTAGTCGCGGCGGCAATCGCTTTTGCATCCGTCGCCTTTGTGATCGCCGGCGCAGTCGCTCCACGGGCCGGCGACGCAGAGCTTGAGGCGCGAGCCGGTGGTATCGACATCGAGGCGCACTTCGCGCTTGGCCAGATCGACGTCGGAAGCCGACTTCCCTTCAATCCGTTTCTGGATGGTGACCTGGAAGTCGCTGCGGGCCGAGCCGATGACACGAACGGAGCCGTTGATGTTGCGAATTTCCAGGCGCGAGGCGGCCGGATAGGACTGGCGGATGGTTTCTTTTTCCTCAATGGCGGCGAGCGCCAGCGGCAGACAGAGTAAGAGCAGGGTGTATTTCATGATTCCTTCCTTATTCGTTTCGTTGGTTACTGCAGACGCGCGAGTGCGCTCTTGAGCCGTACGGAGACGGCCGGATTGAGCTCGGGCTGATGCTCGAGTTGCCGCAAGGCGGCGGCGGCGGCGCGATCATTCGCTTCGACGGCCCATTCGATGAGGGCGATTTGAAGCAGTGGCGAATCCTGGCGGCTGAGCGCTTCGCGCAGGCCCTGGCGCACGTTGCGGCGCGAGGCCGATTGGCGCAGGGCATCGAACGCGGCCAGCCTGACGTTGACATTGGGGTCGTGGTTGAGCGTGCTGAGCAGTGCCGAGAGCACTTCCTCATCGGCCGGCTCCATGCGCACGCTGTAGCTCACGCCGCGAAGGCGGTCACTGGCCGATTGCTGTTGCAGGAGAGACAAAGCCACTAGTTGGCGCATCTGTTGCATCTCCGATGTGAGGCCGGCGATTCGCTCCTGGTCATGGCCGCGGGCGGTATAGAGGTGTCCGGCGATGAGTCCGAACACAAGCGCGGCGCCGGCCAGGGCAAATTGCACCAGCGGTTGTTGGGGCCACAGGCTTTTGAGCCAATCCCAGGCGGAGACGCGCGGCTTGCCGGCCGAGGACGCGCCGAGGCGATAGGCTTCCAGCATGCGGTGGAAATCGGCGCGCATGGTGCGGCCGGGCTCCTCGATGGGGAGGTCGCCGAGGCCGTTCCACAAGGCCTGTAGGGATTCCGATTCTTCGCGGCAGGAGGGACAGGCGGCGATGTGGCTATCGAGTTCGATGCGTTGCGCTTCGTCGACGCCGGTGACCCAGCGATCCACCATTCGTTCTCTTGCCTGGTCGCAATTCATGATGCTTTCCTCCCACTCATCCGGAAGAAGATGTCACTCAGTTGGCGCATGGCGCGAAATACGCGCGTCTTCACGGCGCCTGGTTCGCACTGTACGATGGCCGCGATCTCTTCGTAGCGAAGGTTCTGCCAGCGGCTGAGAATCAGCAATTCGCGGCGCTCGGCGGGCAGGCGCTGCAGCGCTTTGCGCAGGATGGCGAGGTCGCTGGCGCGGAGCAGGTTCAGTTCGGCGGACATGCCGGGCTCGTGCGGCTCGAATTCCGTGTCGGTGCGATCGTCATAGAGCGGCATTTCGTTCTGCTTGCGGCGGGTGTGATCGACGTGGACGTTGCGGGCAATCTGATACATCCAGGGGGTGAAGCGGGCGTCTTTCTGGAATGTTGCGCGGAATTTCAACATGCGGAAAAACACCTCCTGGGTCAGATCTTCGGCAAGGCCGGCCGAGCCGCTCAAATGAAAGAAGAAGCGGAACAAGGGACGGTGATGCCGCTCAAACAGATGGGCGAGGGAATCGGTGTCCCCTTCGCGCACGCGGTTCATCAATTCGTCGTCGTGTACGGCTGCCACTCTTTGCAGTGCCTTCCCTCAAGAGTACTGCGGCCTCAGGGAAAGGTTACGGGAAAGTTTTACTGCGAATCCCCGGCCGCTATTCTATGGAGGTGGATTTCGATGGAATCATTTTAGGAGCAGGCCACAACGGGCTGATCCTGCAGGCCTATGCCGGAATGGCCGGGCTGAAGGTGCTGTGCCTGGAGCGGAATGCGCGGGCCGGTGGCGGATTAGTGACCCAGGAGAATCCGCGGCTTCCGGGGTTTCTGCACAATACGCACTCCTTTTATCACCGGGCGCTGCGCCAGATGCCGTGGTATCGCGATCTGAAGCTGGAATCGCGGGGCGCCGTCTATGTCGAGCCGGAATTGAATACGGCCATGATTCTGGCGGATGGGGAAACGCTGGAATGGTGGACAGATTTCGATAAGACGGTGGATTCCTTCGCCGCCTGGAGCGTGCGCGATGCGCGGCAGTTGCAATCGTGGCGGGAGCGATTCCTGCCGGTTGTCGAGCGGATTCTGATTCCGGAAAGCCAATCGCCGCCCGTGCCTCGGGAAGAGCGTCGGCGCCGGTTGGAGCAATCAGCGGAAGGGCGGTTGCTGCTGGAAGTGAGCGCGCTGTCGCCGCTCGAATTCGTGGAACGCGAGTTCACGCACCCGCTGATTCAGGCGGGGTTGCTGTTCTTCAACGGACTGCGCGAAGTGGATTTGCGCTGCCGCGGGTTCGGGCATCATATCGCGGCGTTGCTGGCGAGCCCCGGCAAGGCGCAGATGTGCCTGGGCGGATCGGAACGGCTGGCCGAGGCGCTGCTGGCGGCGGTGAGTGCGTCGGGTGGGGTAGTGCGCGTGAGTTGCGAGCCGCGGCGCATTCTGGTGGAAGGCGGGCGCGCGGTGGGAGTGGAATGTGCCTCAGGCGAGGTGTTTCGGGCGCGGCATTTCGTGGCGTCGAGTCTCAACCCGCAACAGACGTTTCTGGAATTGATGGACCCGGGCGATGTGCCCAGTGATTGGCGGGCGAAGGCCGGTGGATTTCAATACAATCTGCTGGCGCCGTTGTTTGCTCTGAATGTGGCTCTGCAGGAGGCGCCGCGGTACAAGGCAGCGGAACGGCGTCCTTATTTGAATCAGGCGTTCATGGTGATTCTCGGGTTGTCCGATGTGCGGCAGTTCGGTGATATCGTGCGGCACCACGAAGAGGGGACCATTCCGCCCACGGTGATGTGGGGAAGCTGTCCGACCGTGTTCGATCCGTCGCAGGCGCCGGAGGGCCGGCACGCGGCTTTCTGGTGGGAAAAGCTGCCCTATGCTTTGGGCGGCGACGCGCGGCGTTGGGATACGGAGAAGGATGCGCATGGCGAGCGCATGATGGCGCTGTGGAAGCAGTATGCTCCCAATGTCGGGGAAGCGGTGGTGGACCGCTGGACGCGGAGCGCCCTCGATACCGAGCGCAGCTTTCCCAATATGAAGACCGGCGATCTGCTGGTGGGCGCGTTCACCAATGATCAGTATGGATATCACCGGCCGTTTGCGGGCGCGGGGGAATACCGCGGGCATCTGGGCGGATTGTATCTGTGCGGTTCGGCAGCGCATCCGGGCGGGAACATCACGGGGTTGCCGGCGTACAACTGCGCGCAGGTGCTGCTGGCGGACTTGGGCGTTGGCTTCCGGTGGAAATAATTTCTCGTGGCGATGATCCTTTTCGCTTCGCGTGTGCGCCTGATTGTATGAGTAGAGGAAAACAACAATATTATGAAAACGAAGACTCGACTCACAATTCTGCTGTGTGCCGCGGGAGGACTACTGGCGGCGCTGGATGCGGCGCGATTTGTGAAACAGGCGGTTAGTCCCGCGGCTGTCTGCGCGGGGGCTCCGGAAGGCCCAGCCTGTGGCGCATCTCGGTCTGAATCTCATCGATCGACCGGGTTGCCTCAAGGCTGAGCAAAACCCCCTTTGCGCGATAGAGCTCGAGCAGCGGTTTGGTCTTTTCGTGATATTCCTTGAGGCGCACTTTCAGCGCCTCAGGGTTATCGTCGGCGCGCTTGGTGAAGCCGCTTCCCTCGCCCACACGGGCGCGTTCCATGACGCGGTCGAAGACGACATCGTCGGGGATATCGAGATACAGCACCTTGTCCATGTTCCAGTTCTCAAAGAGGAACTCGGCTTGGGGCAGAGTGCGCGGGAACCCATCGAGGACGAACCCATAGTTCCAGTCGTGCTCTTCCAGGCGGCGGCGGACCACCTCTTCCACAATTTCGTCAGGCACTAACAGCCCGGCGGCAGTGATGCGGCGGATGCGCGCCGCAAGCTTGGTGTGGTGGGCCACATGCCAGCGGAAAATATCGCCCACGGAGATGTGAACGAGATCGTACGCTTCGCAAAGCAGCTTGCTTTGCGTGCCTTTGCCCGAGCCTTGCGGGCCAAAGACGATGTAATGATGCATAGCCTTATATGGTAAGACTTTCGCGGGGTAGCTTTCACGTGGTCTATCGCCGAAGGTGGGTTTAAAGCTTTTCCCCTAGCTTGTCGATTACAGAGGGGATGCAAACGGCCGCCACCACTCTCGATCCGCCCATCAGCGTTGTCCCGCGTACGCGCTTCTGGACACCGTCGTTGACGGATTTCTTCTTCTTTGCGACCATTTTCTGGCTCTTTCTGGCTGAGCCCGGCGGATGGGATCGGCTGTTGTGGGATGGCGACACGGCTTTGCACACGCGTACCGGGGATTGGATTCTCGATCATGGCGCGGTGCCCGTGGTGGATCCGTTTTCCTACACGCAGCCAGGAGAGCGCTGGTTCGCCTTTCAGTGGTTCACCGGGGTGCTGTTTGCCTGGCTCAACCGGATGGCCGGATTGAAAGGGATCGTGCTGGTCTGCGGCGGGGCCATCGCCTTAACCATGACAATCCTGGTGCGGGACATGGTGCGCCGCGGGGCAAGCGGCCTCATCGCCATCGTGCTGGCATTAGTGGCCACCAACGCCATGTCGATTCATTTTCATGCCCGTCCGCATTTGTTCACGCTGTTGTTTCTGGCCATCGGCCACTATCTCATCGCGCGCGATCTGGAGCAGCCTTCCTGGCGCGTCTGGCTGATCGTGCCGCTGGTGCTGACATGGGTCAACATGCACTCAGGTTTCCCGGTAATGATCGCCACGCTTGGATTGTTGACGGCAGGGCGCGGGCTGAGCGCGCTGTGCGGGGATGCTCCATGGAAACAGGTGTTCCGCTATGGGATTCTCACCGCTCTGGCGGCGCTGGCTACCCTGGCGAACCCCAATGGCATCGCTCTCCACCAGCACATCTCCAAGTTCCTGAGCAATTCCTGGATCCTGCAGTATGTCGATGAGTACAAGTCGCCGGTCTTCCGCAGTGAGCCGATGTACTACTTCATGGTGATCCTCTTCACAGGCCTGATGGCGGCGCGGACGCAGATCGAGAAGCGCAACTGGCACACGGTGTTGTGGCTGCTGTTTTTCGGCGCCGGGTCGCTGGTGTCGGCGCGCCATGTTCCTATCTTTATGGTGGTGGCGCTTCCCGCGGTTGCCCTGGAACTGACCGGGTTGTTACGGCAATGGGCCGAGCAGGCAGGCAGGAAGTCGACCGCGGAAGTGTTATACGAGATTGGAGAAAAGACCACCCAGAAGCTGCAGCCCATCAGTGTCTGGTCGCCGGCATTGCTCTGTCTGGCGGCGGTGTTTTCCACTACCTGGCCCGTCGATCTGTCGGCGAAGTACTTCCCCACCACGCTTGTGAGAAAGAACGCCGAACTGCTGGCCGGGGCACGAGTGTTCACCACGGACCAGTGGGGAGACTATCTGCTTTGGGTGAACTATCCGCGGCAAAAGGTGTTCATGGACGGGCGCAGCGATTTCTTCCAGCAGAAGACCGGTGGCGAGTACCTGAAGATCAGCAACGGGCAGGATGGTTGGCGCGAATCCCTGGAACGCTATGGCGTGAATGTGGTGCTGGCGCCGCCGGACTTGCCGCTGGCGCGCAACTTGGGGAAAGACCCGGCCTGGCGCGAGGCGGACAAAAGCAAAATGGCGGTGTTACTGGTTCGGCGGTAGAATTTTGACGCTAGTGACGAAATGTTGACGGCCGGAAACTCCACCGGAGCGGTGAAGTTTGGGCTCAAGGAACTGGTTGGGCGGGGTTGCGTGGAAGGTGTAAAGGCTGGTCTCGCTGGGGTTGGACTTACAGCAGTGGGATACTGGGAGAGGAGCAACCTTCGTTCCTTGAGCCTTTCCCTTTTTTCATACGCTTTCTTATTAGCAAGCGGCGTGCCAAACTGTAAGTCTTTGATTCGTAGTGCTTTTGTGTGGGATCGTACCGCTATGAAATGTGGTAATTTCTTCCTGGCATTTCTTTCTGACCCGATTTGAAACACAGCCACTGCTCCACCGGGCGTGAGACGAACAACGCGGCCAGTTCGGGATCAAACTGCGTTCCCGCTCCCAACTGGACCTGGAGCACGGCATCTTCCAGCGAGAAGGGATTCCGGTAGGGGCGGGCGGACGTCATCGCGTCAAACGAGTCGGCGATGGCGAACAAGCGGGCCAGGAAGGGAATCTGTGTCCCCTTCAGCCCACCCGGATAGCCACGTCCATCAA
>JAFDVS010000050.1:0-82238 GCA_018268935.1 Acidobacteriota bacterium
TTTCGTACTGGATGGGGCGTGCGCATCGGCTGAATAAGGGACATTGATATCCCCTATCGATGCGATGGTTTTCCCGCCGCCTGGCCTTTAGGCTGGTGAGTAGGGGTTTCCTATCCAAGCATGATTCTATCCAGGTCTTCCGAGTACGCCATTCGCGCGTTTCTCTACCTCGCCAAACAGGAGCCGGGCCGTTTGGTCATGGCTCGCCAGATCGCCGAAGATGCAGGTTTGCCAGGACATTTTCTGGCCAAGCTGCTGCAGCAACTGGCACGCAAAGGACTCGTTCGCTCCAACAAAGGACCCTCGGGTGGTTTCACGTTGGCCAACGACCCACGACAGATCAACATTCTCTCCATTGTGGAAGCTGTGGAAGGGATTGAAGGCTCCACGGTGGAAGTTCCGAGCCCGCGTACCGCCACCGATGGATGGACCACCCTCCATTCGCGTATAGTAGATTATTTGGAGCAAACTTCGCTGGCGGACATTTCCAAGACCGGAAACGGCTCTGCGAGAAAGCGAAAAGCGGCGAAGAACAATTAGAATCGGCTCCAAAAAACAAAGGAGCGCCAAGCGAATGCAGAATTCCGTCCTGGTCCCCATGGTGGTCGAACAGACGTCCCGGGGAGAGCGGGCCTACGACATCTACTCGCGCCTTCTCAAAGAGAACATCATCTTCCTCGGGACCCCGATTGACGATCAGGTTGCCAACCTCATCATCGCCCAGATGCTGTTTCTGGCTGCTGAGGATCCGGAGAAGGACATTTCGATCTACATCAATTCTCCGGGTGGATCCATCACCGCGGGGCTGGCGATCCTCGACACGATGAATCTCATCGAGCCCGACATCGTCACCTACTGCATCGGGCAGGCGGCCTCCATGGCGGCCGTGCTGCTGGCATGCGGAACCAAGGGCAAGCGCTACACGCTGCCTCATGCCCGCATCCTGATTCACCAGCCTTCCATGAGCGGGTTGGCTGGACAGGCAACGGACATCGACATTTATGCGCGGGAGATTCTGCGCATGCGCGAGACGTTGAACGGGATTCTGGCCGACGCCACGGGGCAGACCACCGAACGCGTGGCTCGCGACGTGGACCGTGACTACATCATGGAACCGGCGCAGGCCCTGGAATACGGCATGGTGGACCGCATTATTTCCTCGCGGGATCAGGCGCGCCCGTAGGTTTTCGTTTCGAGAGGGGGACAGGCCGAGCATTGGCTTGTCCCCCTTTTTCTATTTATTCCGGGAAAATTCATGAAAGCTCTTGTGCTCGGCAGTGGGGAAGCGTTTGATGAGAACTTCGCCAACACGTCGGTGTTGATCGAATCAGAGACGAACCTGCTTCTCGATTGCGGCTTTTCCGTGCCGCCGATGTTGTGGCGAAGCCATGCGCGCGTGGATGCGTTGTATCTCTCGCACGCGCATGCGGATCATTTCTTCGGTGTTCCGGCGGTGCTGGCGCGGATGTGCGATGAACCACGGCGGGAGCCGCTGAAGATCATCACGCAGTATGACGTGTGGCTGCGATTAGGGCAGGTGCTGGAGCTGGCATATCCGGCGTCAGAGGCGAAGCGCACGTTTCCGTTGGAGTTTGTGGAGGCTTCCGCCGGGGCTTCGGTTGCCCTCGGCGAGTTGACGCTGACGTTTGCTCCGACGCGGCATAGCATCAGCAACCTGGCGATCCGCGTGGCCTGCGGGGAGCGGGCGATTTGCTTCAGTGGGGACGGGGCATTTACGCCGCAGAGCAAAGCGCTGTATCAGGGCGCCGATCTGCTGTTTCATGAAGCCTATTCCTTCGAGCAGAAGAACAGCCATTCGCAGATGGAGGAAGTGGTGGCGATGGCGGTGGAGGCGCAGGTGAAGCGGCTGGCGTTGACGCATATCGAACGGGGCGTGCGCAGGAACGAACGCGGGCGCGTGGAGGCGCTGCGCTATGACACCGGAATTGCGGTGCTGCTGCCGAAGGGCGGCGAGCGGATCGCGGTGTGAGCGGCTCAGCTTTGCTGGGCGAATAGGGCGCGGCCGTATTCGTCGACGCGGGCTTCGATGTGTTGGCGGAGCCGTTTGCGATGTTCGGCGAGTACGTTGGAGGCGGCCGGCACGGTGGCCAGGTTTTTCATTTCCCCTGCGTCTTTGGTCATGTCGAACAATGTTTCGGTGACGCCCGGGCCTTCCCACAGCGAGTACTTGTAGCGGGCGCTGCGGAGTGTGCGGGAATCGCCGCACTCGATGACGATATCCTCACGCCAGCCAGGGGCCGAACCCTTTTCGGCGATTGGGCGCAGGCTACGGCCCGGCAACCCTTCCGGCGCTTTTGCACCGGCGAAATCGCAGATGGTGGGATAGAGATCGATGGTGGAGCCGACCAATTGCTTGCGGTCGATACGGCCTGCCGGAACGTGGCCGGGCCAGGAGATGACGAACGGCACGCGGGCCGATTCCTCATAGGGGAGGCTCTTGTGTTCGAAGCCGTGCGCCGAATCCATGTCGCCATGATCGCTGCTGAAGATGATGACGGTGTTGCGATCGAGCCCCGTCTCGCGTAAGGCGGCGAGCACGCGGCCGATCTGGGCGTCCACCTCTTCGGTGAGCCGCGCATAGACCCATCGATGGAGACGCCATTCCTCGGCGCCCCATTTCTCGCGGACGTATTTGCGGAACCCGGTGAGCCTGCTGAAAGCGCCGGGTTCGCGATCGGTGGCGCCGTGATTGCCGGGGAGCGGCGGGCATTTGTCGAGACCTGCGAAAAGCTTGGTGGCAGCGGCGACACGCTCGCGCTCCACCACGGATTTCGGATACATGGCCGGCAGGCTGCTGCCTTTGGTGAAGGCATCGATGGCCATGTAGCAGATGTCGTGCGGATTGATGAACGAGGCGACGAGAAAAAACGGTTTGTCGTGTTTCTGTTTTAGGAACGTGGCGCACTCGCCGGCCAGCACATCGCGCTCATCGGCGGTGAGGTATTCAAAGCCGATGCTTTCCGCGGTCATTGGTTTGGGCCAATGGGTCTTGCCTCCGAAGGCGGTGCGATAGCCTGCGGCGCGCATCGTTTGGCCGAGCGCTGCGGGCAGCACCTCGCGCGGCAGTTCGCGGACATTGTTGCTGCGAATGCCGAAGTGGCTGGGGAAGCGCCCGGTCATCATCGAAGTACGCGCCGGGACGCACACCGGATTGCCGGAGTAGGCCAGTTCGAAGCGCGTCCCAGAGGCGACAATGCTATCCATGGCGGGCGTCTTCACCCAGGGATTACCGGTGCAACTCATCATGCCCGAGTGCTGCTGGTCGGTCATGATGTAGAGGATGTTGGGGCGTTCGGTAGCGGGCGCCGCAGCGGCAGCGAGTGCCGATGCAGCGCCTAAGAATCCGCGCCTTGTGGTGGTTGGCACCTCAGCCATTGAGTTTCCAGTTGGGGCGATATTGACGCTTCAGATAATCATTGGCTTCGTTCATGTTGGTGACGCGCCCGTTGACGGGATCGTATTCGAGCTTCTTGCCCGCGCGGTGGGCCACCAGGCCGAGCAGCATCTGCTCAATCATGGTGCCGGCATAGTCGAAGTCGCAATGCGTTTTGCTGCTGACGCCATGCGTGACGTTGTTGCTGAGTCCCTTGCAGGCATCGAGCCAGTCTTTCTGGAAGGCATCGGGGCGGGGAGCAGGGCCACCGGACTTTTCCGCGGCCAGATAGGAATCCACGGTGGTGTTGGGCATGCCCAATGCCGCAGGGACCTTGCCGTCGAGGAACTGGATGGCGGGGAAGCCATCGGCCTGCACTTCCGCACTGGGCAGAGCGGACATGCCGGAAGGAAGGGCACGCGCGGCTTGCCGTGCACCGGCGGGGCGGCCGCCTCCACGCTGCGGTGCGGCTTGGGTGACTTGGCCTGTGCCGCCCACCAATGGGAGCCGCTCGCTCGCGCCGCGGCGCTTGTAATAGGTGAAGTCGCCGTCGTCATTGTTGGGCAGCAGCACGCGGCTGGTGAAGTCGGCGAAGATGGATCCCTTCGTGCCTTCGAAGATGGCGCCGTTGCCTACTTTCGAAATATCGACATAGGAGCGCGGGTTTTCGGGCTTCAATCCGCCTTGATACCAGACGAGCTCGATCGGGCCACGCCAGGAGTTGCCGGGATGGGTGAACATCGCCTTCAGTTTGACCGGGCAGATATCGGGGTGATACTTGTCGCTGAGTTCGCGATCAATGTCGATGGCTGTGGGGGCGCCGGCGTCCACCACGTTCCACACCAGATCCATGGTGTGCGCGCCCATATCGCCCATCTGGCCCACCCCGAAGTCGCGATACATGTTCCAGAAGAGGCAGTTCAGACCCGATGAGCCGCCGAAGTATTGCGGGCTGTAGGGATGATAGGGCGACGGGCCAATCCACTGCTCGTAATGCAGCGAAGCAGGCGGCTGGCCTTCGCCTTTCGGATATCCGGGACGCGGCAAGCGGCGCGCATCCCAGCTGTGCACGGTCTTCAATTCCCCGATGGCGCCGTCGAGGATCAACTCGCGCAGGCGCTCGAAGTTGGGATAGGCATGGCGCTGCGTGCCGTGTTGCGTGGCTACCTTTACCTTGTTCTTGAGGTAATTGGCGCGCACCGTGCGCACTTCCTCTACGGTGATGCCGAGCGGCTTTTCGCAATAGACATGCATGCCGCGGTTGATCGCCCAATTGGCGATGAAGGCATGGTGATGATCGGCGGTGCAGATGATGACCGCCTCGACGTCCTTCTGATCGAGGCATTGCCGCCAATCCCAATAAGTCTTCGCTTTGGGGAAAAGCTGCGTGGCTTCTTTGGTGCGCAGATCATTGATGTCGCACAGGGCCACAACATTTTCGTTCTTCATCAGGTTGTAGTGGGCGGTGCCACGCCCCCAAACACCGATCAGCGCGATGTTCAACCTGTTGCTCGGGGCATTCTGCCCGCGCAGCGTGCCGCTCTTCAGGATTGTGAAAGCAGCCGCGGATTTCAGCACATCCCGTCTTTGCATGTGGTGAGACTCCTCGATGTCTATCTTAGTCTTTCGCTCACTTCTTCTCCACCCAGATGGGGCTGGACCATGCCAGTTGCCCGTTCGCCTGCACCGCGCGGACGTAGTAATAATCGGCCTGCGAGCCGTCGCCAGTGTCGTTCACGGTGAAGGAGGTGTCCCAGTGTTCGGCGAAGACGAGGCGATTCCAGAGTGCGGATTCGCGGGGGAATTCGCCGGTGTAGAAGACTTCGCTGGACTCGGCGAGTTCGCGCAGGGTCATGGTGACGGATTTCTTCAGCGGCACTTCGGCGTGCAGCGTGATTTTTGAGTCGGGACCTCCGCGCAGTTTCAGGACCACGGCCTTTTGTGAGCGGTCATCCACCTGTTGCCGCAGCGCGGTGAAGGATTGTACGCGGACACCGCGTTCGGTGCGGTCGAGGATGCGATCGCGGCGTCCTTCTTCCAGTGGGCCTGGGGTGAAGCAAGTGTGCACGGCTTCGAGTGTGGCGTTCTCCAGTTGAAAGCGGAAATCCCAATCGCAGACGCGCGTGATGCCGAGGGCGGGCCACGGTCCCCAGCCGTATTCGAAACGCAGCAGCACGGAGCGCGACCAGCTTTGCGCGGTGGGCACGCGATCGACTGGGAAATCGCGGTGGATGACGCGGTTGTTCTTTAGTACTTCGACGCGATCGAGTTGATCCCAACCGGAGACGGACACAGCCATCGATCGCTCGCGTGTATAGGGCATCTCGCGGCCCATGATCTTGCCGTTGAGCATGAATCGCAGTGCGATGCGGTCTCCGGTGACGGCGTAGGTGCGCCGGTCGAGCAGGGCTTCGTGAATGGACTTGCGCGACAGATCCGGCGCGAGCACCGCGGCCAGGCCCTCGCCATAGCCGCCGGGATAGCCGAGATGATCATCCGTGGAGGCGATGACACCGAAGCGATCGCCGGCGGCGAGCCGGTATTGCAGCGTGTTCTTCGTCCAACGGCCGGGTTCGGTGTGGCGGATGTAAGGGAACGGCGCGCGGTCGTGCTCGGCGTTGCCCCATTCGGAATAGATTTCGAGCAGCGGGGCCAGTTTCGGATCGCGCTTCGCGAAGTTCGCGCCGCGCCTGCCCATGCGCACAGCGGGGTGATGCGGGATCATGATGCAGCCGCGTTTCCGCACGAATGCCTGCAGTTCTTCGAGCGTGTTGGGCGTAAAGAGTTCGGCGTCGAGATCGGGGAAGATGACGTGGTAATCGCCCATGTGCGTGGAGTGCCACTCATAGCCTGCCAGCACGGCGAATTTGCCGGGAGCATCGAATTCTTTGGCCGTTTTGATGACTTCCGGCCAGCGCGCTTTGGTCACGGCGAATCCGTTCACCCACTTGTCTTCAATGCTGCCTTCGTAATGCTCAATGTCGTGCCACCAGGCGTGTGGGGTGAAGGCGAAGAAGTCGAGGTGGTTGCGAGCGATCTCGTAGGTGCGGCGCAGCGAGCCCTGGGCATAGCCCACATTGCCGTGATTGTGCAGGTCACCGAAGTAGATGTTGAGATCGCCGTCGGCGGCCGAGGTGGGGCGGGCAGCCGCTGCGAGGGCCGCGGTGGAAAATTGGCGCAACAGGCGCCGGCGCGAGAGTGCCATTGGACAGAATGTATCATTGTGGGTTGACGGAGAATCTGCAGCTTCTGATCCGGCTCTACACGAGCCCCGCCGCGGCGATGAGTGACATTCTTGATCGCGGGAGCCTGCTCTTTGCCAGCGTGCTGGTGCTGGTGGTGTCATTGCATCCGGCGATGCCGGTTTCGTTTTACCTGCCGCTGTTGGTGCTGGCGGCGATTTACGTGCCGGGCTTGTTGCTGTTGGGTATGATCTCGGGCAATGTGCAGGGGAGCATGAGCATGGTGTTTTCGCGCGATTATTCGCCGCTATTGACGTGTACGGCGATGGCCTACGCGGCGGCGAATCTGCCGATGTTGCTGGTGATGCGCGCCCTGCCGGTTTCTTTTCTGCTGTATCTGGTTGTTGTTGGGCTGCTGTTTTTCGCCATGCTGATGTTCTTCGCTCTGCGCACGGTGTTTGGAACCACGGATACAGCGGCGATCGTGATGGTGGCTCTGTCGTGGATCCCGCTGGTTGGCGCCGCGTCACTGTGGGGGCCGCTGCGCATGCTGCTCGGCTGGATTGCGTCGCCGTTCTTTCTGCTGTGGGCTTACTACTATCTGGGCCGCGATTTCAGCAGTATCGGCGATGGTCTGCGCGCCCGGCAGAATCTCCGGAGGATGCTGGACGCGGCGGCGATGAATCCGCATGATGCCGATGCACAGGTGCAATTAGGCAATATCTACTTGCAGCGGCGGCAGGTGAGCGAAGCGGTGAAGCGGTTTCAGAATGCGCTGGCCATTCGCGGCGACGAGATCGATGCGCATTTTCAGTTGGGGCGCCTGGATCGCAAGGCTGGGCGATTGAAAGAAGCACTGGCTCATTTTCAGGTGGTGATGCAGCAGGATCAGAAGCACAGCCAGAGCGAGATTCTGCGGGAGTTGGGTGCGCTTTACAACGAGGCGAAGCAATTCGCCGATGCGCGCACGATGTTGGAGGCGTACAAAGAGCGGCGTCCGTATGATCCGGAAGGGTTGTATCACCTCGGGGTGGCTTTGGAATCGCTCGGCGACAAGGATACGGCGCGGCAGGCCTATGAGCAGTGTCTGGAAGCGGCCCAGGCCACGCCGCGGTATCGCCGCCATGAGACGGCGGAGTGGAGCCGGCTGGCACAGAAACGGCTGGGTTAGCTACAGCGAGAACGTCACAAACTGATCTCCGGCTTTGGCGAAGCCTTTGCCTCCGCCGGCAGCAATCGTGACGTACTGCTTCCCATTCACTTCATACGTGCAAGGCGTAGCGAAGCCGGGTGCTTCGAGTTGATGCTCCCAGAGAATCTCGCCGCTGCGCGAATCAAAGGCGCGCATCATGCCGTCCATGGTGCCCGCCATGAATACCAGTTCGCCGGCAGTGGCGATTGCTCCGCCGTCGGCATGGGTGCCGGTCTTCGGGATGCCGCGCTTCTTCAACTCGGGATACTCGCCGTTGACGGTGCGCCAGGCGAAGTCGCCTTTGTCGAGATCGATGGCGGTCATGTAGCCCCATGGCGGTTTGATCGCGGGATAGCCTTCCGGGTCAAAGAGCCGGATGCGCTGGGTCAATTTGAACGGATAACCCGCGTCCTTCGCTTCCTCCAGCACGATGCGATTCGTGGTTTCTGAGCTGCTGACGAAGATGCGATTCAACTTCGGATCGTGGCAGCAGCCACCCCACAACACGCCGCCTCGAAACCCTGGATGCACGATGGTGCCCTGTTTGCTGGGAGGCGTGTAAATACGGCCTCCGCGCGATTCGGCGAAGGTCTTGGCGATGGCTGCCTGCGACTCTTTGCTGATGTTCGTGATCTGGCTCTCATCGAAGTTGAGCCGGTTGAGCGGCGGAGGTTTCAAGGGGAAAGGCTGCGTCTTCGATAGCTCTTCGCCGGGCACGTCGGACGCCGCGATGGGGCGCTCCTCTACGCCGTACACCGGTTTGCCTGTCTGCCGATCGAAGACGAACACAAGGCCCATCTTCGTCATCTGCGCCACGGCGTCGAACGTGCGGCCACCGTGTTTCATGGTGATGAGCGAAGGCTGGCAGGGCAGATCGTAATCCCACACATCGTGATGCACTACCTGGTAATGCCAGATGCGTTTGCCGGTCATCGCGTCGAGGACGATGACGCAATTACCGAAGAGGTTCATGCCCTTGCGATCGCCACCGTAGTAGTCGAAAGCAGGCGAGCCGGTGGAGATGACGACCCAACCGCGCTTCTCATCGATGCTGATGCCGCCCCAGTTGTTGGTGCCGCCGGCGGTTTTCCAGGAGTTGCCGCCCCAGGTGTCGTGGCCGAATTCGCCGGGCTTGGGGATGGTGTGAAAAATCCACTTGCGCTTGCCGGTGCGCGCATCATAGCCGCGAATGTGGCCAGGGGCCTGCGGATCGGGCGCGTCGCCGCCACCGCCTCCGGTGATTAACATGTCCTTATAGAACACGACGGGGCTGGTGTGGCGGAAGCTCAATTCCGGCCGGTCCGCGTCCAGGTCCTTTTTCAGATCGAGCGCGCCTTCGTTGGCGAAGCCGGGAATCAGTTTCCCTGTGGTGGCGTTGATGCAGAAGACCTGGTCGCGTACGGGCACGAAGATCCGCTTGTCTTTGGGATCGCCGGGATCCTGCCAGTAGGCCGCGGCGCGATTGACGCCGGCCGAGCTGCGGCGGCGCGATCCACCCGCGGGATCGAACTCCCAGAGCACCTTGCCTGTGGCTGCATCGAGCGCGCGCACACGCAGCATCGCGGTGGTGAGGTACATCACGCCGTCGATGACGATGGGCGTGCATTCGATGGTGGTGGCGGGCCGTTGCATGGCGTCTTCGGTCGAGTGCACCCACGCCACTTTCAGATTCTTCACATTCCGGCGGTTGATCTGATCGAGCGGAGAATAGCGGCCTGCGCCTGCGTCGCCGCCATAGTGACGCCACTCGCGGGACGGGTCCGTTACGGCCGCGCGCGCGCCCGGAAGGAACCCGGCGGCGGCTGCGGCTTGAATGAAGTTACGGCGATTGGTTTGGTGCGAAGCCATCATCGGCAGTATATTGCAGGAGATGCTATCCCGCTACTTGTTGGCGCCGCTGGTTCCGTTCGCCCTGCTTCTTGCGGGCGAGAAACCGATGACATTTCTCGACGTGCTGCAGGTGCGCACGGTGAGCGATGGCACGTTGTCGCGCGATGGAAAATGGTTCGCCTATTCGGTGAGTTCGCTCGATTGGAAGGCGGGGAAGCGCTTCACCGATCTGCATCTCACTGAAACGGCGACGGGCGCGCGGCGGCAGTTGACGTTCACCGCCGATAAGAACGAAACGGATCCGGCGTTCTCTCCCGATGGGCAGTGGCTGGCGTTTCTTTCCGATCGCGAGGGCGGCGCGAAGCAGGTGTACCTGTTGGCGCTGGGTGGCGGCGAGGCGCGCAAGATCAGCGATGTCGCCGGCGGCGTGACTTCGTTTGCCTGGCGGCCCGATGGCAAGCATCTCGCGCTGCTGGGCGGGCGCGACGATCAGCGGCAGATCTATCTCTGGGAGACAGGCGCCGCGGGTTATGCCAAGCAGGCTCGCAAACATGCGACACCGGTGGCGTCCTTCCGCTGGGCTCCGGATTCTTCGGCGATCTACTTCACCGCGCCCGATGAGATCAATGCTTTGGAGCGCCGCCGGATGGAACTGAAGTTCGATGTGCGCATCGTGGATACGCCGAAGGCGCCGCTGCATCTGTGGGAACTGCCGCTGCCGGTGAACGAAGCACGGCGGCTCACTTCAGGCGCGGAGTTTTCCGTCACCGCGTTTCAAGCGGCGGAGAAGGGAGGCTGGATCGCCTTCACCGGCGCCGATCCTGATCGCCACAACACCGACATTGCTTCGCAACAGGCCGATGCGTTTCTGGTTCACGCGCCAACGGGGAAATTGGAGCGGCTGACGAAGAACAGCGTGCGCGAAGGCGTGCCGGTGGTTTCTCCCGATGGCAAGTGGGTGGCGATGACCGCTCCGGACGACTTTCAATATTTCCGCCGCCAGCGGGTGTATGTGCGATCGACCGCGGGCGGGGAATGGCGCAAAGCTCCGGGGAACAACTGGGATCACGAAGTGTCGCAACCGGAATGGTCGCGTGATGGAGCGAAGCTTTACTTCGACACCGGCGTTTCCACCAGCAGGAATGTGTTCGCCATCGATGCGGCTAGCGGAGCGATTCAGCAGTTGACCGACCGGCCGGGTTCGTTGACGGCCACCTATCATCGCGACACGGACCAGTTCATTCTTTCGGCGACCGATGCCATGCATCCGAACGATTACTACATCGCGCCGGCCGGCGCCGCCGGGCAATTGAACCGGTGGAAGAAGATGAGCGAGGCGAATCCGCAGATCAGCGAGTTCGCACTCGGCGCGACGGAGACGGTGCGCTGGAAGTCGACGGATGGGGTGATGGTGGAGGGAGTGCTGGTGAAGCCCACCGGCTATGAGCGTGGCAAGCGCTATCCGCTGATCGTGCAGGTGCACGGCGGCCCGGCGAGCGCGACACTGGCTGGGTTTGCCGGAAACATGGGCAGCTATCATCATGTCTTCGCGGCGGGTGGCTACGTGGTGCTGGCGCCCAACTATCGCGGGTCGACGAACTACGGGGAAAAATTTCGCGCGCAGATCGCCGGCGATTATTTCCGCCAAGGCTACGAAGACATCATGGCGGGCGTGGATTGGCTGATCGCGCAAGGACTGGTGGATCCGGAGCGGATGGGCTACATGGGTTGGAGCGCCGGCGGGCACTGGTCAAATTGGACACTGACGCACACCGACCGGTTCAAGGCAATCTCAAGCGGCGCCGGCGCGATGAACTGGATCTCGATGTATGCGCAGAACGACAGCCAGTTCAACCGCGAGCATTATTTTTCCGGCAAGCCCTATGACAACTGGGACAACTGGTGGTCGCAATCTCCGCTGAAGTACATCAGGAATGCGAAGACGCCGACGCTGATTCATGTGGGCCATGACGACCCGCGCGTGCCGCGCCCGCAGAGCGAAGAGCTGCATATGGCGCTGAAGAAGCTGGGCGTGCCAACGGAGTTCATCGTCTATCCGCGCATGGGGCACGGGCTCACGGAGCCGCGCTTCCAGATGGTGAAAATGGTGGCCGAGTACAACTGGTTTGAGAAATGGATCAAGGGCAAGGAGAAGTGGTTCGATTGGAAGGAACTGGTGGAGTCGGTGCAATGAAAAAAGCCGCCGTCCGGGATCACCAGGACGGCGGCAAGAAGGAAGAGTTTTACAGGCAAGTCAGGCGGACGAATGTTGTTTAGCGCGCTTCGCGAACCTTGGGAGCGGCGAGGTAGCCGACGATGCTGTCCTTGCGAACTTCGTTCACGACGAGTTCATAGGGCACGCGGGCCTTGGCCATGTAGAACTGCACCGGCTCATTCACCGTGCGGTCTTTCTTTTCCACGCGCTTGTCGTTGGCGATGAGCTCGATGGTGTAGCGGTTGCGGCGGTTGTCCATCTTCTTCAACTGCACGGCCACGTCGCCGATGCGCTGCGGGCCCTTGGTCTTGGCGAGGTTGAATTCGAAGTAATCGCGTTCGCCGAGGGCGCGGAGGGCAGCCAGTTCCTTGGAGTTGGTGGCAATGAGGCCGCTTTGCAGGCCGAGGTCGCCACGGACGCTGCGCAGGTCGGCGATGGTCTTGTCGAGCTCGCTCTTATTGGAAGCGACTTCCGACCTCACGTTGGTGACGTCGCTGGTCAGCCCGTCCACCTTGGCGTAGGTTTGGGTGGAGGCATCCTTCATCTCGCCGAGTTGGGCGGCAAGTGTCTGGTGCTGATCATTGACCATTTTCTGCTGCTCGACGAACTTTTTCGATAAATCGTCGGAATATTTTTTGGCGGCGTTGTTAGCGCGCGAGGCGGCATTGGCCGCCATAGCCGAACGCTCGCCGGTCTCTTCGATTTGCTTGCGGAGATCCTCCGTGACCTTGCTATAGCTCGTGTTGCGGGAGGCCACGTCCTGTTGAACGCTCACCAACTCGGTCTTGAAGGCCGCTTTCAACTCTTTCATTTGAGTTTCCAGCCGGTCCGTCTTCACGAGCAGATAGGCATTGCCCCCGGCCAAGGCCACGCTCAAGGCAAGAGCGGCGGCAGTGGGCATGTTCCAGCGATTGGTCTTCTCGGGTTGTGTAGACACACTGGTAACGTTCGACATGTTAAGGTTCTCCTCTGTTTGTTTCCTGTTTCCCGGCGCTGGATTCGCGCCGGATTTCGTGTCGAGGTATTCCGAAGACAGGCAAGCTCCCTTGCGGACTGCATTCGCCGGGCGGCCTGCCTGCCTTTCTCCCCGTGCCCTATCTAAAGCAAGCGCGGTGCCAAACTAGTAAGTGATTTCTTATCAACATTTGCGTCTGATGGAGCGATTAGAAATCAGAATTCCTTACCAGAAACGGCGGGGGTGTATGGAAGGAATTACCAGCCGTCCTGTACCATGGGGGACGTGCCCCGCGCGCGCATTCCTTCTTTGGCCAAGCTGAACCTTTCCCTCGACGTCATCGGCAAACGAGACGACGGCTTCCACGAGTTGCGGAGTATCTTTCAAACCATCTCCATTGGCGACAACATCGAGATCGACTGCCAGCCGGCAAAGCACACACGGCTGACCATCGACTGCGTGCCGGAAATTCCGGACAACATTATCCTCCGCGCCGCGGACGCCGTTTTGCATCAACTGAAGCGCAAAGCCGAAATCCACTTCCGCCTCACCAAACGCATTCCAATGGGCGGTGGACTGGGCGGCGGATCATCGAACGCCGCGGCGGTGCTGCTGGCGGTGCCCGCGTTGCTGGGCAAGCCGTTGAGTCTGGACAAACTACTGCCGATCGCCGCCAAACTCGGCAGCGATGTTCCTTTCTTTCTCTTAGGCGGCACAGCCTTGGTGATGGGGCGAGGCGAAGAGCTCTATCCATTCCCCGAACCAAAGACATCATGGGGCTTGCTGATGACGCCGGGAATCCACGTTTCCACCCCCGAAGCCTACAAAGCCCTCGGCCGGGGTCCGTTGACCGCCGCGTCACAATCGCGTATCATAGATAGTTTCCAGTTACTTAGCTGGGAAATCGGGGAGGGACTTCCAGTATCATCCTGGCGGGCGTTGTGCCGTAACGACTTCGAATCAGTCGTTTTCCGGCAACATCCGCAAATCCGAAAGTGGAAGAAGAAGCTTGAGGCCACGGGCGCGCCCGTAGCTTTAATGACAGGCAGCGGCTCCGCTGTCTTTGCTTTCTTCGGAAGCAGAGAGGAAGCCAGGCATGCCGCGGAGTCGTTTCCCGCAACCGCCACTCATCTTTTTCGAACGGTGAATCGTGCGCAATATCGGGCCCTGTGGTGGAAAAGCCTGGGTCTGAACGCGCAGCCAAAAACATGGCCGCCCCAAAGCTGGTACGCAGAATGACACTCGACCGCCTGAGAATCTTCACAGGAAACGCCAACCCGAAGTTGGCCGAGGAGATTTGCCAGCATCTTGGCTGCCCGCTGGGCGCAGCCAGCGTGAAGCAGTTCATGGATGGGGAAAACTACATCCAGATCCTCGAAAACGTGCGTGGTATGGACGTGTTTGTGGTCCAGGCCACATGTACTCCGGTGGATCGCAACATCATGGAACTGCTGCTGATGATTGACGCGCTGAAGCGCGCCTCTGCAGACCGCATCACAGCAGTGCTACCCTATTATGGATACGCTCGTCAGGACCGCAAGGACAAGCCCCGCGTTCCGATCTCCGCAAAGTTGGTAGCCAGCTTGATGGAAACCGCCGGGGCTGACCGTGTCCTCGCACTGGACCTGCACGCCGCGCCGATTCAGGGGTTTTTCAGCGTTCCGGTGGACCATCTGTTCGCCACTCCGGTCATGATCGAATACTGGATGAACGCGGATTTGCCTGGGCTGGTTGTGGTGAGTCCGGACGCCGGTGGCGTGGAACGCGCCCGGGCGTTTGCCAAGAGATTGAATGCCCCGCTGGCCATCATTGATAAGCGGCGGGAAGAAGCGAACGTGGCCGAGGTGATGCACATCATCGGCGACGTTCAAGGACGGCATTGCTTGATGATTGACGACATCATCGACACGGCGGGCACCCTGGTAAAGGGTGCCGAAGCGCTATTGGAGCATGGCGCCGAGTCGGTGTCTGCCTGCGCCACGCATGCCGTTCTCTCCGGTCCCGCTGTGGACCGGATTGCCAGTTCCAATCTGCGGGAGGTGGTGTTCGCCAACTCCATTCCGTTGCGGCCCGATGCCGAGCGGTGCCCCCGCATCAAGGTGTTGAGCGTCGCGCCGCTGCTGGCGCGAGCCATCGAATCGATCCACGAGGAGACGAGCGTCAGCACTTTGTTCGTATAGGTTTTTGTAAGCCGCCCGGACGGCGTGAAGCGCCGGGGCGACATGCTAAGGAGTGAACAATGCGTAAAGATATCACGGTCGCGGCCACCCCTCGCTCGACGCGGGGAAAGAACGAAGCACGCCGCCTGAGAGTCCAGGCCCTCAGTCCCGCCGTTGTCTATGGCGCCGGAAAAGATCCGGTCGCCGTCGCCGTCAGCCCGAAGGAACTGAACAGGATCCTGCACAGCTCGAGCGGCCACAACACGATTTTCAACCTCGACATCCAGGGCGTGGAAAACACTCCCGTGATGATCGTCGACTGGCAGCGCGACCCCATCAAGTCGAACCTGCTGCACGCCGACCTGCTGCGCATTGATCTTTCCAAGCGCATTCGCGTCAAGGTGCCGGTGCATCTGACGGGCGATCCGGTGGGTGTGAAGACATTCGGCGGCCACCTGGAAGTGGTGAACCGCGAAATCGCTATCGAATGCTTGCCTGACGACATTCCGGAAGCCTTCAGCGAAGAGATCGGTCACATGATGATCGGCCAGGCGTTGCGCGCCGGCGATGTGAAGCTGAGCGGCTCGATGGTGCTCACCGAGCATCCGGAACTGGTGATCGCGCACGTTGTCGGTGCGAAGGCCGAAGCCGCTGAGACCACCGAGGAAGGCGCCACTGCCGAGCCCGAAGTGATCAAGAAGGGTAAGAAGGAAGTGGAAGGCGAAGCGGAAGCCAAGCCGAAGAAGAAGTAGGTTCGTGATCGATGGAGAGTGCGGCCGATTGGTTGATTCTTGGCTTGGGCAATCCCGGGCCGGAATACGAATCGACGCCGCACAATCTGGGTTTTCTGGCAGCGGACCGGTTGGCAGTGCGGAATTCGATTCGGATTTCGCGCCCCGATTCGCAGGCGCTGGTGGGAATCGGCGCTATTTCCGGAAGCCGTGTGGTTTTAGCCAAGCCGCAGACTTATATGAATCTGAGTGGCGGTGCGGCGCGGTTGCTGGCAGCGAAATATTCGGTGCCCGTGGACCGCTTGGTAGTTCTGTACGACGACCTGGACTTGCCTTTCGAGTCGGTGCGAATCCGGCCGAAGGGATCGGCGGCGGGCCACAACGGCATGAAGTCGCTGGTGTCCAGTCTTGGTTCGCAGGATTTTCCGCGCGTGCGGATTGGGGCTCACCCCGGTCATCCGTTACCGAGCGGGAAGGACTTTCTGCTGTCGCCCATGAAAAAGGCGTGGCGGGAAGAACTGGATTCGCTGCTTGACTATGTTGCACAGGCAGTGGAATTCCTAATTGCCGAAGGCGTCGAGAAGGCCATGACGAGGTATAATCGTCGCGCCCAAGGCTCAAACGAAGAGGAAGAATGAGAATTTACGAAGAGTTGTACATCCTCCGGCCGGATGCCACCGAGGAAGATGTCGACGCCAGCGTGGAGATGGTGAAATCCATCGTCACCACCGCGGGCGGCGCCATCGACAAAGTGGACAAATGGGGCGTGCGGAAGCTCGCCTACCGGCTCAAAAAGCTGAACGAGGGTTTCTATGTTCTGATCCAGTTTTCGGCCAAGCCGGAAGTGGTGAAGGAACTGGAGCGCCGCTTGCGCGTGTCCGATGCCGTGGTGAAGTTCATCACCGTGCGCATTGACGAAAAGCTGAAGTGGCTGGAAAAGCGCAAGAAGATCCGTGAGAAGCGCGCTGCCCGCAAGCCGCCACCCGTGGTTGGACCTCCCGCCATTCAACCTGTTCCGGCCGCACCGCCTGCCGTTGCCGCACCGGCCCCAGGCCTGCCCGCCGAGCCACCCGTTCCGGCGCCGGATGCGCCGCCTGCTGAATAAGGAGGATATCGAATCATGGCTGAACAAAAAGGTGGAAGACCCGTTAGCGCTTCCCAAAGACCCACCGGCGGGGACAAGGCATTTGCCGCGGGCGGTAAGAAACAATATTTCCGCCGCAAGAAGGTTTGCCGTTTCTGCGTGGAAAAAGTCGACGATATTAACTACAAAGACGTGCGCACGCTTACGGCGTTCGTCAGTGAGCGCGGCAAGATCACGCCCCGCCGTATTTCCGGCGTGTGTGCTCCGCACCAGCGTCATTTGAGCGAAGCGATCAAGCAGGCCCGCAACATCGCGTTGCTGCCCTTCGCCGGGTCGAACGGTTGATAGGAGAAGGAAACAATGGAAGTCATACTTCGCGAAGATATCGACAAACTGGGCGCGCGCGGCCAGGTGGTGAAGGTCTCCCCCGGCTACGCCCGCAACTTTCTCCTTCCCCGCAAACTCGCTGTCGCCGCTACGGAATCGAACAAGAAGATCATTGAGCAGGAGCGCCAGGCGCACCTGCGCAAGGAAGCCAAGGTCGTCGGTGAGGCGTCCGAACTGGCCAAGATGATGTCCGGCGTCGTAGTCAACATCCGCCAGAAAGCGGGCGAGCACGATCAACTCTTCGGCTCGGTCACGGCGCAGGATATCGCCGATTCGCTGGCCAAGCAGGGCTACTCCATCGAGCGCAAGAAGATTCAGCTCGATGAACCCATCAAGCAGATCGGTGAATACAAAGTACCGCTTCGCCTGCACCGCGAAGTGAGTGTCGAGATCACCGTTCAGGTGGAGAAAGAAGAGTAGCCAACAATGGCTTATTTCGATCTTTCCGGTCAGGTGGCCGTCGTCACGGGCGCGGCCACCGGCATCGGTGAAGCCATCGCACGGCGTTTGGCGAAATCGGGCGCCACGGTGGCGATTGCCGATGTCGACGAAGCCGGTGCGAAGGCCGTAGCCGATTCGATGGGTGCTCCGCACTTTGCACTGCCGGTCGACATCACGTCCGCTGCTTCCGTGGATGCCGGTGTCGCCGCGGTGATCGCCAAAACCTCTCGCTTGGATATCTGGGTGAACAATGCAGGCATCGGTGGGAAGGCCGCTCCGATTTGGGAGCAGACCGACGAGGATTGGTCGCGTATCATCGCCATCAATCTCACCGGGGTCTTCAACTGCTGCCGCGCGGTGATCCCACACATGCGCCAGCGCAAGTATGGCCGCATCGTGAACATCGCTTCCATTGCCGGCAAGGAAGGCAATCCGAACATGACGGGCTATTCGGCGACGAAGGCCGGTGTCATCGGATTGACCAAATCGGTGGCAAAGGAAGTGGCGAAAGACGGAATCTGCGTGAACGCGGTGGCGCCCGCTGTCATCCGCACGAAGATTCTCGACCAGTTGACGGAAGAGCAGGTCGCCTACATGACCGCGCGTATTCCGATGGGGCGCACCGGCACGACGGAAGAAATCGCCGCCGTGGTGCATTTCCTTTCGAGCCCCGATAGTTCCTTCGTCACCGGCCAATGCTACGACGCCAGTGGCGGAAGGGCCACCTACTAACGTGATTATCACCGCCGACAAGTACAAAGACACTTCGGTCTACGACCTTCTCTCCGCGGCCGCCAAAGGCCACATCGGCATCGACCAGCGCCTGTTGCGCGCCATTGTCGATCGCGGCGAGGCGGCGGTGGACGACATCGTTCGGTTCGGATTGGAGAACCGCTTCGAGGATCGCATCAACCTGGATGAAGATCTGGTGGCGATGATCCAGTACATCGGATCTCCTAAAGCGCTGCCGTTTCTCGTTGAGTATTTGCGGCATGAGCCGGAAGATCCGCCGGAGGATCTGGTGCATGCGTTCCTGCGCATCGGGGAACCGGCGATTGGGGCGTTGCTCGATTTGTATAAGGAATTGGGGCCGGAGGCAGGCTCCGATATTGCGTTTATCCTGGCTTCTTTCCGGCAGCACGATCCGCGCATTCTGAAGATGCTGGCGGCGCGCGCGGCCGTGGATCCGGGTGATGCGGCGTTTCTGATGGGTGTGCATGGCGATCCGGCGGCGCGCCCCTTGCTGGAAAAATTGTCGAACCGCGCGCTGGTGGATGAGGCTCTGGCCCAGCAATTGGGAACGGAAGCCGAAGAAGCGATGGCGGCGATGGAATCGGGTTCGGCAACGCCGGATGTTCCCGAGGCCGTCTCGCTGTGGGATCTGTACCCCGAATACATTGAGCCGGTGTTCGATGTGATGACCGTGGAGGAGCGGATCGAGTTCCTGCGCAGCGATTCGGCGGAGATGCGCGCCGATGCGGCCACCAGCTTCATCGACCGTGAAATTCCCGACGAAGTGGGCGAAATTCTCGTCGAATTGGCGGAAAAGGATCCGAACGTTGGAGTGCGCGCTGTGGCTTCCACGGCCTTGGGTGCCTTCTCGGAAGACGAGAAGGTATTTCGCCTGTTGACGTCGAAGCTGGCGGACAAATCGAAGCCCGCGCCGGAGCGCTGCGGTGCGTTGCTGGGTGTGGCCAGCGTGGCCAAACAACATCCGGAATTGCGCACTTACTTCGATGAGTTCTATGCCAATCCCGGTACCTGCGCGCGTGCGATTGAGGCAATGTGGCGCAGCATGGATACTTCGTTCTACGAGGTGTACAAGCGGCACATCAGCGACGCCGATATCGACATCCGCCGCCAGGCGATCAAAGGCGTCGGCTTCGCCGAAGTGTCCAGCGAGGCGCCGAAGCTCGTGGAGATGTTCCGTGATGAGGAGTTCCGCCTGGATGCGCTTTTCAGCTACGCCCTCTGCGTGCCGCTGAAGCGGCTGCATCGCGGCGACATGCCGCAGTTGCTGAAGAAGATCGAGGAGATCGCCGGCGGCCTGAGTGAAGTGGAAGGCGAAGCGGTGACCACGGCACTCGATACGCGGCTCATCCTGCACGGACAAGAGCCGGTGTTCCTCAACTACGGCGAAGACGACGAAGAAGAAGAGAATTAGTCTCTACGGCAGCGTGAACGTGAATATCGCGCTTCCCGCCGCCATCGTCACCATCTGCTTCCCATTGACTGCATAGGTGATGGCGCTGGTGGACATATCCCCACCTAGATTGATGCGCCACAGTTCCTTGCCCGAATCCGCATCGAGGGCGTAGAACCACGCTTCCATCTCCTGCCGGTCGCGCGTGATCCAGCCGCCGCTGGCAGCAAACACGAGTTTGCCCGCGGTGGAGAGCACTCCCGACCAAGGCTTGGTGTGCAGCTTGTGTTCCCACACCCGTTCCCCGGTCTTCGGATTGAGGGCGCGAATGGCCCCATAACCCGGCTCGTCTTCGAGGTCAATTTTCGGCACACTGCCGATGTAGCGATTCCCCGCGACGTATTCGGCATCGCCTTTGCGGTAGAGTCCTTTGTTTTCCCACGCCGTCAGATAGAACAAGCCGGTGAGCGGGTTGTAGGAAGGCGAATACCAGTTGGTGGCGCCTTGCACTCCGGGCCAGACTTCAACGCCCTCGGGTGTGGGGTCGATGCCCTGCTTGCGCATGGGCCGGCCGTTGGCGTCGAGTCCGTTGGCCCAGGTTTGCGTGGCGAACGGTTTGCCCAGTAGGAATTTCCCCGTCGTGCGGTCCAGCACGTAGTAGAACCCTCCGCGATGCGCCCAATACACGAGCTTTCGCTGCCGGCCTTGGAATTCGGTGTCGACGAGCACCGGCACCTGTACTGCGTCCCAGTCATGCACGTCGTGCGGCACAAATTGGAAATGCCACTTCAGCTTCCCCGTGTCGGCATCGAGAGCAATGGCGCAATCGCTGTAGAGGTTGTCACCGGGGCGCACATCGCCATTCCAATCGGGGGAAGGATTGCCGGTTCCCCAGATGATCAGATTCTGTTCGGCGTCATAGGAACCGGTGACCCACGTCGGGCCGCCGCCCTGCTTCCAGGCGTCGCCGGACCAGGTTTCGTGGCCCTTTTCTCCGGGGCCGGGGATGGTCCAGAAACGCCAGCGGCGCTGGCCGGTCTTGATGTCGTAGGCATCGAGGAACCCGCGGATGCCGTATTCGCCGCCGGCGATGCCGGTGATCACCATGTCTTTGACGATGAGCGGCGCCACCGTGACGCTGTAGCCCGATTTGTAGTCGGCCACTTCGATATCCCATAGCACTGCGCCGGTCTTTGCGTTGAGCGCAACCAGGTGGGCATCTACAGTGCCGATGAACACACGATCGCCGGACACAGCAACGCCGCGATTCACCTGGCCGCAACAGACGTTGATCTTCGAGGGGAGGCTGCGGCGATAGCGCCAGTATTGACGGCCGGTGGCGGCATCGAGCGCGACCACGTTCGATGGCGGCTCGCTCAGATACATCACCCCGTCGATCACCAGCGGCGTTGTTTCCACGCGGTGCGTGACCGGCATTTGATACACCCAGGAGAGTTTCAGATCTTTTACGTTGGCTTTGTTGATCTGATTGAGGCCGCTGTAGCGCCATCCTTTATAGGAGCCGGAATAGGTGAGCCAGTTGTGCGGCTCGGCGTCGGCCTTGAGAAGGCGATCGAAGGTTACCTGGCCAAAAGCCGTGCACGCCAATAGCAGAAACGGAAGATATTTCATCGCGAACCTCCCTTGCGCTCGAGCGAGTGTAGATACGCCACCAGATCGTTCAATTCGTCTTCTTTCAATTGCCGCGCAAAGGACGGCATGGTGGATGTCTTTTCCACGCTGTAGCGGTTGAAGTCGCGCTTGGTGAGCGATTGCAGGCCCTGCTGCTGTTCCAGGATTTGGAGCGTGTGGGTGTCTTCGTTGAGGATGAAACCGGAGTAGGATTTTCCGTTTTCCAGCGTGACCTTAGCAACCCAGTGGTCGCGTAGCACCTTGTCGCCAGGCGCGACGATGGCGCGGCGCAAATGCTCGGGGGATCGCTGCGAGCCGATGAGAGTGAGGTCCGGGCCGTTGACGCCGCCTTCGCCGCGCACCAGGTGGCAGCCTTGGCAACCTTTTTCGCGGAAGATTCGTTCCCCGCGAGCGATGTCGCCTTTGGGAGGCGCGGCTTTCGATGCGCTCAATGAGCGCACGAAGGAAACCAGTTGCCACACCTGATCGCCGGAGAAGAACACGCCGGGCATGGAAGTGCCGGGAATGCCGTCGGTGATGTTGTTGAACAGATCTTCGTCCGTGGCGCCGTGATAGTAGACGCCGGTGATGAGGCTTGGGCCGCGGCCTCCTTCGCCCTTCAATCCGTGGCACTCTCCGCAGTGGCCGCGGAAGATCTTTGCTCCTGCGGCGACATCGGCGGGTGTGGTGTGCGGATTGCGGATTTCACGTTGCTGGGCGAACGCGGTTGCGGCCAATAGCCACAACGCGGACAACAAGGTCGAACGCGTCATCGTAGCATTGTATGTCAACCAAGGGAGGGACGCGAGGTGGCCACTGTTCGGGCGACGGCGTTGAACGCTTGAAGCGCTTGCGGGATCACGCCGGACATGGAGAAGAACGGGTGGATCATGCCGGGGTAACGGTGGAGCAGAACTTCGACGCCCGCTGCTTTGAGGCGCGTGGCATAGGCTTCGGCTTCGTCGCGTAGCGGGTCGCATTCGGCGGTGAGAATGAGTGCCGGCGGGAGGCCGTGCAGATCGGGCGCACGGAGCGGGGAAGCCTGCGGATGCAGGCCATCGGTTTCCGATGCCAGGTAGTGGTTGCGGAACCACACCATCATCGCTTTGGTGAGGTTGCAACCTTCGGCGAACTCCGCGTAGGACGGGGTATCGAGTGAGCCGAGATCCGTGACGGGATAGACCAGAGCCTGACAGGCGATAGCCGGCCCTTGCCTGACGCGGGCCAACATGGAAACCACCGTGGCGAGATTGCCGCCGGCGCTGTCGCCGCCTACTGTGATGCGGGTTGCGTCGATGCCCAAGCCTGCGGCGTTGGCGGCCACCCAGCAGGTGGCGGCATAAGCATCGTCAACGGCGGCAGGGAATTTGTGCTCGGGAGCAAGGCGGTAATCCACCGAGACCACGGTCGCCGCTGCGCGCTTGGCGATGGCACGGCAGATCACGTCATGTGTGTCGAGCCCGCACACCACCCAGCCACCGCCATGGAAGAACACCATGCCCGCTGCCGGCCTCTGCGGGGAGCCATTGTAAATGCGAATAGGAATCTCCCCCGCGGGGCCAGGTATTTTACTGTCTTCCACGCTGTGCACGTCTTCCCGCGCGCCCATGACTGCGGGGTCACGATTGGCGGCGACGACACGAGCTTGCTGTGGAGTCAACTGATCCAACGGCGGCGCGTTGAGTGCATCGGCCTGCTCCAATAGCGCGCGCACATTGGCATCGAGTTTCGGGCTTCGCATGGATGCGGTGCGTTTCAGTTCTTGCGGAACACTTCGTCGAGACTGGATGCGGTGAAGGCACGGTCGGCGAGTTTGTTCAATTGCCGTTCAGAAGCCTTTGCCAACTTCTGTTCCACTTCCGTTGGGATGGGGCCAAAGCGCGATTCCAGGTAACGGCGCAACATGGCGAGCTCCCCTTCCTGCCGGCCCTTTTCCATGCCTTCCTCGAGCCCTTCCTCTCGACCCGATTCCATTGCCCTCTGTCGCTGCTCCGCGAGCTTGCGGCGGACCATAGGTCCCAGAACCTTGTTCTTCATGACGACATCAAAGGATAACGGCATAAGCGTTCGGACCCTTTCGAGAACCCAGTCCTCTTGTCTCCTTAATCCAGAGATTAACAAAAGTTCGGTAATCGCGTCTTCCCGCGCACCGGCTTCCATCTCTTCAATCTCCGGCCACACACGTTGGCCCACGCGCTCCCGATCCACCCCAGCCAGTAGAGCCAGCATCGCATCGCCAAGATCCTTGCTCGCGAGCAACGCTTCCCCGTCCAAACTGCGGATATCCACCAGTTCGTAACGGAAGGAAAGCACGGGCGTCCGGAACGTGTGGGGCATCTTCATCGGCTCCGCGCCGACATACAGCACAATTTGCCGGATATGCTGCCCCAGCAATCCATGCAGGTCCAGATAGTAGCTGGCCTGGCGGTGCGCCATGGCACTCACATTCCGGCTCTGCAACTCCAGGCTCGCAATGCTTCCATCTTCAGTCCTGGCCAGAATGTCCACGCGCCGGTTCCGCACTCGCGGAAGCTCCACGTTCAGCCATTCGGTCACTTTGCCCCCAAGCAAACGCTGGATGGCGACTCCCTTCGAGCGGCGGAAAAGGAGTTTCAGGGATACATCATATTCCTGACCCATCTCCAACAACCAGATTACATCGTCTCCGCCAGCGTGCGGATATGGTTGAGCACCCTCAGATGAATGCGGTGAATGATCGCGTCCGACCACCAGCGCCAATACTCCGCGGGCCAGAGTCCGTGTTGATACCATGTGGTTCCTTCCAGCCGGGTACGGCCGGTATCCAGCGCGGTGAGCCGAAACTGGCCTCGCTTCGATACCAGGTATCCATGCAGATGCTTCGGTATCACCTGACGATACGGGCTCCATTCCTCCATCGGGGCCGGGTTTGCCGTGACGCGGAAGCGCAGCAGATGCGGCTCGTCCCAGACCTCGATCGGTTCCACGAACGGTCCGGTGGAAAATTCGCAATACCGGATGGCGCCCGCGCCCGTGCCTTCGATCCGCGCCCGTTTCGGATAGGCCAGGCCGGCGCGGAAGAACCATTCCTCCGGCTCCGGCAACTCGGAGAAACGGATCACGTGAGGCCATACCTGCTCAGGGGAAGCGTCGATCTCCAACTGCGTTTGCACCGCGAACTCCTGCGGTGGGACAGTGACGTCCCAGGTGAGCGTGGCCGGCGGCAGAAGCAACAATGCCATCATGCCCTGCGATGCTGCTTTCGAAGACATGGTGCGGTAAGCTAACAAGCCACCGATCACTCCGAGAGGCACTGTCAGCGGGGCGGCCATCAGGATGCAAATCATTCCTTCCAGCCCAATCAGCAAGAACAGCAAGGAGGACGCAAGTACCGTTGCTCCTCCTACCATCGCGGCACGCCCCCCGGAAGTGGGGGATGTGATCCAAACGCCGAGCGCGCCTGCAGCCACGGGAAGCAGCGCAAAGATCGTCCAGCCATAGATTCCGCTGCGGACTAACAGGAAGGCCGCAGCGGTGAGAAGAATCACAACAAGGATCTGCGCGGCACGGGTGTGTTTGAACATGTTCAAACACAGTATGTGCCTGCCAAGCAGCGGTGTCAAGAATTATTTGAACGTGTTCAAATTCTCTACGCCAGTTCGCCGCCCGGCGTGATTCGCTCCCCATTCAGATAAGGCCGCAGCGCCTCTGGGATCACCACGCTGCCGTCCTTCTGCTGATAATTCTCCACGATGGCGACCCACGTGCGGCCCACCGCGAGTCCGCTGCCATTCAACGTATGCAGCGGTTCGGATTTCTTCCCGCTGCGGCAGCGAATGCTCGCCCGGCGCGCCTGGAAGGCTTCGAAATTGGAGCAACTGGAAATTTCGCGGAAGTCGTTCTGGCCCGGCAGCCACACTTCGATGTCGTACGTCTTGGCCGAAGAGAAACCCATGTCTCCAGTGCACAGCACCACCGTCCGGTAGGCCAGCCCAAGGCGTTGCAGAATGTCCTCCGCATCGCGGGTGAGTTTCTCCAACTCGTCGTAGCTCTGCTCCGGCCGCGTGAACTTCACCAATTCCACTTTCTGAAACTGGTGCTGGCGAATAATTCCGCGCACGTCCTTTCCATAGGATCCCGCCTCGCTGCGAAAGCAGGGCGTGTACGCACACAGGCTGATCGGCAGCTTGTCCGCATCCAGCGTCTCATCGCGAAACAGGTTCGTCACCGGCACTTCGGCCGTGGGCGCAAGCCAGAAATCGAAGTTCTCGCACTTGAACAGATCCGCGGCGAATTTGGGCAACTGTCCGGTGCCGTAGAGGCTGGCCGAATTCACCATGAAGGGAGGCAGCACTTCTTTGTACCCATGCTCGCGCGTGTGCGTGTCCAGCATGAAGTTGATCAACGCGCGTTCCAGCTTGGCGCCCAAGCCCCAATAAACGGCGAAGCGCGCTCCGGTAATCTTGGCCGCACGTTCGAAGTCGAGAATGCCGAGTTCCGGTCCCAGATCCCAATGCGCCTTGGGCTCGAAATCCAACGCCGGCGGTGTGCCGAAGCGCCGCACTTCTACGTTGTCTTCCGCGCTCTTCCCCGTGGGCACGCTTTCATGCGGCGTGTTTGGGATGGTCTTCATCAGGTTCTGAAATTCTTCATCCACTCCTTTGACGGATTCTTCCAGCGAGGCAATGCGATCTCCGATGGCGCGCACCTTGGCCTGTTGTTCCGCGGTGTCCTGGCCCGCTTTCTTCAGCTTGGCGATTTCCTGGCTTTCCGAATTCCGCTGCGCCCGCAGGGTCTCGGTTTCGGTGAGCGCGGCGCGGCGGCGCGCATCGAGTTCACGGAATTGCGCCACGTCGAGCATCATTCCGCGTGTGGCGAGCCGGGCCGCCACCGCATCCAGATTGTTGCGAAAAGAAGAAAGGTCGTGCATGTGAGTGGGAAACTTCTATTGTAAGCAAGCCGCCACCTGTGTTTCTCTATACGATGTGACATCCCCAGCCGCTACCAGTCACCCGCCAGGGCTCCTCACGCTCTTTTTCACGGAAATGTGGGAGCGATTCAGCTACTACGGGATGCGGGCCATCCTGGTGCTGTTTATGGTGGCTCCGGCGGCGAGCGGTGGACTCGGCTTCGATACGAAGCAAGCGGCGTCGCTCTACGGCACCTACACCATGATGGTGTACCTGCTGGCCGTGCCCGGCGGACTGCTTGCCGATCGCTTCCTTGGCGCTTCGCGTGCCGTGGTGCTTGGCGGTGTGGTGATCGCAGCCGGCCAGTTCGCTCTTGCCGTACACTCCCTACCGTTCTTCTATGCAGGGCTTACGATGATCGCCATCGGCACAGGCCTGCTGAAGCCGAATATCAGCACCATGGTCGGCAGTCTCTACGGGAAGGACGACCCGCGCCGGGACAGCGGTTTTTCCATCTTCTATATGGGAATTAACGTGGGCGCTGTGCTGGCGCCGCTCGTCTGCGGATGGCTGGCGGAGAGCAAAACATTCCAGCAGTTCCTCATCTCCCGCGGCTTCAACCCGGCGGCGAGCTGGCACTGGGGCTTCGCCTCGGCCGGCGTCGGCATGCTGCTTGGGCTAACCGTATTGATGCTGCGCTGGCGAACACTGCCCGAATCGGGGCACCGCAAGAGCAGCGCCGGAAAAACAGATCGGGCTCATGCACCCTGGACCAACGGTGACACACGGCGCGTGATCGCAATCGGCATCCTGTTCACTTTCACGATTCTGTTTTGGGCTGCGTATGAACAGAAGGGCGCGAGCCTCAATCTTTTCGCCAAGCAACTGGTTCGCACCGAGCTGGGTGGGTTCAGCTTCCCGGCAAGTTGGCTGCAATCGTTGACGCCGTTTTATGTGATTCTGCTGGCGCCGGTCTTCGCGCGCCTGTGGATTCGCATGGGCGACAGACAACCCGGGGGGCCGCGGAAGTTTGCCCTCGGGCTTCTCTCAATCGGGTGCGCGATGTGCCTCCTGGTGCCTGCATCCGCCATGACCGGCGAGGGCAAGATCAGCCCGCTGTGGTTGGCCGCCGTGTACCTGCTCGATGTCATCGGTGAGCTGTGTCTTAGTCCTGTTGGACTCAGCATGGTGACGAAGCTTTCGCCGCCGCAGATTGTGGGCGTCATGATGGGCGCATGGTTCTTCGCCACTTCGCTGGGCAACAAACTGGCCGGCTTTATCTCCGGATTCTTCGTGACCGGCGAGCCCGCGACACTAATGAAACTCTACGGAAGCCTGGGTTTGGGATTGCTGGTGGCGGCCACGCTGCTCGCATGGCTGGGGCCACGGATTGACCGCATGGCGGAGAGTAAATAGAAGGCTCCATGAAACGTGCACTCGCTGTATGGTTGAGTCTTGCCGCGTTGCTCCCCGGGCAGCAGAATGACGACCACGATCATGGGCCGCTCACACTGGAAGTGCTGGTGCTGCAATTGACCTCGGCTAGCCGCGAGCGCTTTCGTCCCGTGATGACTTATCGCGTGGATATGCGGCCTCGCGGAAACTCCTGGTATGAGGCAAAGTACATCCTGCCCGAAGCGCAATCGTGCCGCGTCTATGAACAGCCGCGGATGCGCTATGTCTGCGAGTGGGGGCTCAAACCGAAGCGCGATTTTGCGGCCTTCGTAAAGCAGTACGAAACACTGCTGGGCCAGGGCTGGAAGCGCGTGGACGGCACGGGGAAATCCAAGTCCGTGCGATTTTCCGCCGTCGAGCGCCAGCGCAATGGCGACTGGGAGATCGCCGAGTTGGAAGGCGGCATCCGCTTGACGATCTTCGCCACGCAGAGCCCCGAATGAGGCCGCCTACTTCAGCTTTGCCATTGCTTCTTCGGTCATCTTCACCTGCAACGCGAACATCTGCGTGGCCGGGTCCTGCTTCTGCAGCGACGTGAAAATATCCATCGCCCGTTGGTATTCGCGCCGCGCCAGTTCGCGATCGCCGTTCACTCGCGCGATATCGCCGAAGCGGCGCACCACCAGCGCAATGTTGAAATAGTGAAAGCGATTCTTTGAGCCGCGTGCGATGGAGGCTTCCCAGATGGCCACGCTGCGGCGGCCCATATCCATTGCCTTCTGGTAGTTCTTCAACGAATATTCGGCAGTGGCGATCTCCGCCCCGTAGTAGGCGATGTCCAGTTGCGAAGAGGCATCGCTGGCGTGTGGCGATGCTTCTGTCATCGCCAGAGCCTGTCCAAAAATGCGCGAAGAGGGCTCCCATTCATCGCGCGCGGCATGGGCCCGGGCGAGGGCCGCAACGGCACGAATGTAATCGCGCTGCGCCGTGTGATTGCCGGTGTCCTGTTCCGCTACGCGCTTGCTCACCTCCACCTGTTCCCCCGCCAGACGCAATGCTTCATCCGTGTTGCGATGCTCTCCGGCGGCGCGATCGAGATACGCGCTCGAAAGAGAACGCAACGCCAGTCCCAGCGAACGCACATGAGCCATATTGTTGGGCTCCCGCCGCGTGAGTTCGCGCAACTGATCCACGCTCTGCCGCAAGTAACGCAACCCGTCCGGATAATTGCTGGCCCGGCACAAATGCTCGCCCAGATGCATCCGCACCAACCCGAGCGATCGCGCCACCTGGATGTTCTCCGGCTGCCCGGCACTTACCTGCGATAGCAGTTGCTCCGACCGCCGGTAATCATCAATGCATTCCTGGCTCAGCGACTGTGTGTAACGCAGCTCCGCGCGCTGGTTGTAGAGATTCGCCGCGGCTATCTTTACATCCACGTGTGCCGTGTCCGGGCCGGTGAACAAACGAAGTCCTTCATCAAATGCCGACGCGGATTCGGGACGCCGGTCCATGTTCTTAAACAGCATCCCGAGATTGGCAAGCAGCATGATGCGCTCGGCGCGAACCACGGGAGAATCGATGCCCAACTCCCTTCGAATGCGCACCGCCTTCTGATAAGAAGCGAGCGCTGCCGGAAAATCATTGAGGCTCGGCCGTACTGGGCTGCCCTGCAACTCCGCCACGCGCTCATAGGCAACGGCGAGATCGCGCAGAATGCTCCGATCGGGCAGACCGTCCTTCGTCATGCTATCCAGGTACTCCAGCGCGGTCTTGGCCACCACGCGCCGCGCCGCACTCGTTCCCGGTACATCTTCCACGGCCCTGTCGATATCGAAGAGAAAGCGCTGGATCAATGTCCGCACCTGGTGAAAGCGCTCATCGGCACGCCCCTTCTGTGCCAGAGCTTCCGAAGCATTGCGCTGCGCCACGGCACGCTGTTCGGTGGCTTCCTGCATGGCGCGCAAGGCGCGGGAACGCTCTGCCTCGGCCTGCTGCCGCATCCGTTCGGCAATCTCGGCCTGGCGCAACGCGAGGATCACTCCCACGGCGAGCGAGGCGATGGTCAATGTCACTGCCGTGACCGGAATCCAATTGCGGGCGAGGAACTTTCGCGCCCGGTAGGTGGCCGAATTCCCGCGCGCCAACACTGGCAAGCGATCGAGATGCCGGCGGATATCGTCGGCAAGCTGCTCGGCGGACTGGTAGCGCTCGCGCGGCTCCTTCGCCATCGCCTTGTGTACGATCTTTTCCAGGTCGCCAGGGATGCGCTCCATGGCGACGCTGGCGATGGTGGGCACCTCTTCTTCGCAGATGATGCGCACCAACTCCGTGGCCGAGTAGTTACTGAACTTGTGCGCCGGTTTGCCGGCCAGCAGTTCGAAAAGAATTGCGCCCAGTGCGTACACATCCACCGATGTACTGACTGGCTGGCCGCGCACCTGTTCGGGACTCGCGTACTCCGGGGTCATCATCCCCACGGCCGTGCGCGTCATGGCTTCCGTGGCTCCCTCACCCAGCAGTTTGGCGATGCCGAAATCGAGCAGCTTGGGAACCGCTTCGGCGTTTACCAGGATGTTGGCGGGCTTCAGATCGCGGTGCACGATCAGGTTCTGATGGGCATAAGCCACCGCGTCGCACACTTTGAGGAAGAGCCGGCAACGTTCCTGAATGCTCATCTTGTGCTCGCGGCAATAGGCGTCGATCGTGACGCCTTCCACGTAGTCCAGAATGAGGTATGGCCGTCCGTCCGGGGCAGTACCACCGTCGAGCAGCCGGGCTATATAAGGATGATCCAGGTTCGCCAGAATCTGCCGTTCCTGCAGAAAGCGCTCAACGGAGCCCGCAAACGTCATCCCGCGATGAATCAATTTCACCGCAACTTGTTTTTGATACTGATCGTCGGCACGCGTAGCGAGATAGACGGTGCCCATTCCGCCCGAGCCGATCTCCCGTTCGATCTGATAGGGGCCGAGCCGCTTCGGCACATCGCTTCGCGATCCATGAATGGCGATCTTGGCGGCGTGCTGCACGGCGACATCGATGCGGCCGAGATTGCTCGAAGACTCCTCATCGGCGTCGATCATCTCGCGAACCATGGACTCCATGTCCACGTCGCCGGAGCAGGACTGGGTGATGAAGCGCTCCCGATCGGCTGCAGGCAACTCGAGGGCGGCATGGAAGATATCCTCCACTTTGCGCCAGCGAGTGGGAGTCATGCTATCTATTCTGCTCGAAATCGAGATGCGATTGGGCGGGCCGGATTCACACCCGTTTGTGGTTTGCCGATGAGTAGGATAAGGAGGGATCCGTGGTAGGCTCGGTGTCAGCGGCGGCGAGCGTCGCCCTGCTCAAGCTCGCACAAACCGACCGTGAAGTGCGCGCCCACGAGCAGGCCCACATGGCTGCCGCCGGTTCCTACGCTCGCGGTGGGCCAACGTACACCTTCGAACGCGGCTCCGATGGCCGGTTATACGCTGTGGCCGGCGAAGTTGCCATCGACGCCTCTCCCGTCCCCAACGATCCGGAAGCAACGCTTCGCAAAGCAGAAGTGGTACGTGCAGCCGCGCTCGCCCCGGCCGAGCCATCCTCACAAGACCGGGCCGTCGCGGCGCAAGCTTCCCAAATGGCCGCTGAGGCGCAGGCCGAGATCCAGCAGCAGCGGATCGAGGCTGCATATTCTTCAGGGGAGGGAAGCAGCCAGATCATCTCCCTGGTGGCATGAACCGCATGTTCTCGATGAAGGCTTCCTGAAACTCCGCGTCACCGCCCAGATCCACATGCCGTGTGCGGCGCAATGCTGCCTCAATCATCGCCTCCCGGCGCGACGGATTCAGCAACAGCAATCGTGCTCCACGCACCGCGCTATTTCCCACCGGCGCCACGGGCGCTTTCCAACTCGGCAGCAAGCCAATTCGCCGCGCGCTTTCCACGCGCACGTAGTTGCCGAACGCCCCGGCCAGGTGGATCGTGCGCACCACATCCGGCTCCACGGGAAGCTGCCTTCGCAGAATCTCCAAGCCAGCGGCGATGGCGCCCTTCGCCAATTGCAACTCCCGGATGTCGGCTTGCGATAGCTGCACCGCGCCATCGAGCCGCAGCGGAGCGTTGTTCAGCCGGCCCGATACCGCGATCATGCCCAGTGCCAGGCCCACCGCCGCCGCATCCACCAGTCCGCTGCCGCAGATACCGCGCGCTTCGCCGCCACCCAGCACGTGACAACGCATCGCGTCGGCTTCGGTTGCCTCCACACGGTCGATGGCGCCGTCGCCCGCCCGCATGCCCATGCGAATGCGGCCCCCTTCAAAGGCCGGCCCCGCCGCGGTGGATGCGCAGAGAATCCCGTCGCGGCCACCGAGCGCGATCTCTCCATTGGTGCCGAGATCCATCAGGGCCATCACCTCCGCTGACTCCGCCATGCCACAGGCAACCAGGCCGGCCAGTAGATCGCTGCCCACAAATCCGCCCACGCACGGCAGAAACGTGACCACTTCCGCCTTCCATCCCAACTCGCTGCCCGCGAACGTGCGCGCGCCCAACGCTGGGGAAGAGAAGGGAACATGCGAAAGCGGCTCCACGCTTTCCCCGCAGAACAGATGATGCATCGCGGTGTTGCCGCACAGCAGCACTTCCTTCACCTCGCGCCCCTGCGCCACTTCGGCCAGCATCGCGCCCAGCGCACCACGGATGTGCTCGCACAGCACCCCCGGTTCGCGCAGATCAAACTCGATGCGGCTCATCACATCGCTGCCGTGCCGGCCTTGCGGATTCAGCCCCGCCAGCACGCCGCGAATATCGCCCGTGGCCAGGTCCACCAGTTCCACCACCAACGTCGTTGTGCCCAGATCCATCACCGCGCCGAAGCCTTCACCCGGTTCGAAGGCTACGCTGGTGTTGTCGGTGAGGATTCGAGCCGACCACTGCTCAATGTCGAGCGTCACCGGCACCGCCGCATCGGCCTGACAAGCGAGCCGCCACCCGGCAGCGAGTTCGTCCTCGCGCAGCGCCTCGCGCATGCCTTCGGTGATCGGGATCTCTCCGTCCACCAGCCTTACACGGCATCCGCCGCATGCAGAACATCCGCCGCAAGGAAACTCGAGCCCCAGTTGATACAACTGATCCGATACTGTTCGGCCAGGTTCCGGCTTCAGCCTAACGTATTCCGCCACGGCGACCAGGGCCTCAATTCCGGCTGCAGGCGAACTGCGCCATTGCCTTCACGTTTTCTACCGGTGTTCCGCGAGTCACCTCGCACCCTGCGCCGACAATGTAGCGCCGGCCCGCCTCGCGATGGCATGTGGCAAAGGCTGCGGTCACCGACTCGGGAGTGCCATCGCGCAGCGCCCGCACCGGATCGATGTTGCCGAGCAGCACCTGCCCGTCCCCCATCGCCGCGCGTCCCTCCGCCAAAGAAGCAAGAAAATCGAGGTCGATGATCTCCGCTCCGGTCTGCCCCATGCCGCTAAGAATCTTCCGCGTATTTCCGCAGATGTGCAGCCGCACCAGCACGCCCATCTCGCGAATGGCCGCGATCAGCCTTTTCTCATACGGCAGCACGAACTTCATGTACAACCGCGGCCCGATGAGCGAAGCGGCTGCATCGCCAATCCCGATGAGCGTCGCTCCGGCCCGCACCTGCTCGTGCGCGAAAGCGATCTCCATGGCGACGGCGTACTCGAACAGATCGAAGACAAAAGCCTCATCGTCGAAGAAATCGAGCATCAGCGTATTCAGCCCGCGCAAATCGGCGGCCATGGCGCACGGGCCTTCCACCCAACCTTCCACCATGCGCGAAGCGCCCGCCTGCGCCGCCAGCAATGCCACCCCTTCCACACGGTCCCGCATGCGCGGGCTTGTCTCCACCACAGGAAGCCGCAACCCCCGCAGCCGGTCTTTCTCCGCCAACAGCGCCGTGCTTTCCACAATCGCCGGGGGCTGATTCTCGAACCACTCGATGGTTGCGCCGAGATCGGAAGCCTCCCGCGCCGGGTCCGAAATCACCGAAACATAATCGAAGCCATATGTTTCGGCGACGGCCATCTGCGCTTCCGCCAAAACCCGGTGATCGGTCACGTACCGGCGGTAAGGCACGCCAATCGTATCGGCGGCGAACATCATCGTAATCGGCATCAGCGGCAGGTGATCCACCGGTTCGCCCGCCACCATCGCCAGGATCCGCTCTTTGCCTGTCATGACATGCTCCCTTCGATGTGGATGATCTGCTCGTCGAAGCTCGCTGCCATCCGCCCGCCCGGTGGAACAACCAGAAAATCGTGCTCCGGCCAATCGCCGTTTACCAGGCGCCGCAGCCAGTCGAGGTTTCCCCGCACTTTGGAAAATTGCCAGCCGCGCTCGGCTGCCTCGGCCGCGGCCTGTGCCTCAAAGCGGCCATCCGGCTCCAGCCCCGATTCGATATACGTCAATTGCCGGTAATGCTGCTGATAGCGAGTGAATTCCTCAAACAAATAGCGCCCGTTCTCTTCGCCATAGCGCTCCACGAGTTCGCTCAGCGTGGTGCCAATCGGGTTCTTGCCCATCGAAAGTTGCTGCAAGCCCTTGCCGCGCTCCAGCCAGCCGGTGGAACGGAAGTATGTGCCCGGGTTGGCATCGAAATATTCCGCGTAAATTTCGCGGCTGCCCATCAGCAGCGCAATGCAGTCATGCGCGCGCGGCGCAACCAACGGCACAGTACGCGCTTCCAATCCATGCAGCCCGTTGCCGCACAGTGCATACCCCATTAACACCGCATCGCACCCCACGGCCGCATCAATGCGCTTCTGCAACTCCACGCGCATCGCTTTGCCACCCAAGTCATGCAGGCCTTTGCTCAGAAACTGCACGTCCACCTGGTGCGGCGAATGCGCTACCGCATCGCACATTTCGCGAAACAGCACCTCGCAACTGATCAACTGGAACCGCATGAGAGGCGGCTCTCAGCCCGCGGCCACCAGCCGCCTAGCCGCCGTCACCGCGGCCGTTGCGTTCTCGCTATACGCATCGGCGCCCACCTGATCGGCGAACTGTTGCGTCAGCGGTGCGCCGCCCACCATCACCTTCACCTTGTCGCGCACGCCGGCGGCCTTCAGCGCCTCGATCGTCATCTTGATGGAAGGCATGGTCACCGTGAGCAACGCCGAAAGAGCCACGATGTTCGCGCCCGTCGATTGCACGGCATCAATGAACTTCTGCGGCGACACATCCGCCCCGAGGTCGATCACCTCAAAGCCGCCGCCTTCGAGCAGCGAGGCCACCAGGTTCTTTCCGATATCGTGCAGGTCGCCCTTCACCGTGCCGATCACCACCTTGCCCGCGGGCTTGGCGCCCGAGGCCGCCAGCAACGGCCGGATGGGTTCGAGCGCCGCCTTCATGGCCCGTGCCGACAGCAGCAACTCCGGCACGAAGAATTCTTCGCATTCGTAGCGGCGGCCCACTTCGTCCATGGCGGGCACCATGTACTGCTGAATCACGGTGAGGGCATCCATCTCCGCGGCGACGGCCTCCCGCGCCACTGCGCCCGCGGTCTTCGCGTCGCCATCAATGATCGCCTGCCGGAGGGTTTCCAGATCCGCCATGGTATGAACCTCGCTATCGGTGAGTTTGGTCGATGGGTTGCAGAGCAATTCGGGTGCCATGACTTCCCGTGAACGCGTTCTCGCCAGCCTGAACCATCAAGGCCCCGATTTCCTGCCCATCGACTTCGGTTCTTCCTCCGTCACGGGCATGCACGCCAGTTGCGTCGCCGCACTGCGCGATTACCACGGTCTGGAGCGCCGCCCGGTGAAGGTGTGGGAGCCGACCCAGATGCTCGGCTGGATCGATGAGGATCTGAAACGGGTGCTCGGCATCGATACCGAAGCTGTCTTCCCACGCAAGGCAAACTTCGGCACGGTTCTCGACGACTGGAAGCCCTGGCGCATGCCGGATGGGTTGGAAGTGTTGGTGCCAGGGAATTTCTGCGTCACCGTCGACTCGGCCGGCGACACCCTGATTCATCCCCACGGCGATCCGCAAGCGCCGCCATCGGGACGCATGCCCGCCGGCGGCTACTTCTTCGACGCCATCATCCGCCAACAACCAATCGACGAGGAGAAACTGAACCCGGAGGACAACGTCGAAGAGTTCACTGCGCTCACCGATGCCGACCTCAATTACCTGGAGCAAGCCTCCACCGCCGCCCGCGCCACCGGACGGGCCGTGGTGGGCAAATTCGGCTCCGGATTCGGCGACATCGCGGTGGTGCCAGGCACTGGATTAAAGCATCCGAAAGGCATTCGCGACGTGGCCGAGTGGTACATGTCTATCCGCAGCCGCCCGGACTACATTCACGGCGTGTTCAGCCGGCAGTGCGACATCCTGCTCGACAACCTCGCCCGCGCCCACGCGAGGCTGGGCCAGAATATCGATGTGCTCTATCTCTGCGGCACCGACTTCGGCACCCAGACATCCACCTTCTGCTCCGCCAACACTTTTCGTGAACTGTGGCTGCCCTACTACAAGCGCATCAACGATTGGGTGCATCGGAACACGTCCTGGAAGACGTTCAAACACTCCTGCGGATCGGTGATCAAGTTTCTTCCGTTGTTCCTGGAGGCGGGTTTCGATATTCTGAACCCGGTGCAGATCTCCGCCACCGGAATGGATCCGGCGCACCTCAAAGCCGAGTTCGGCGACAGGCTGGTGTTCTGGGGCGGCGGCGTGGATACGCAGAAGACGCTGGCCTTCGGGACTCCGGAAGAGGTGCGGGAGCAAGTGACCCGCCACTGTGCGATTTTCTCGGCCGCCGGCGGGTATGTGTTCAATGCCGTGCATAACGTCCAGGCCCGAACTCCGGTGGAGAATATCGATGCCATGTTCCGCGCGGTGCACCAATTTCAAGGCCGGACCCCCTGACCCACATGCGCCAGTTGGCCCAAAGTGCGGCTTTTGCCTCAACGGCTCCCATCGGTCTTCAACCTTCACCCGCTACCTTCGCGACGCCAGAATAATCAAACCCAGCAGAGTGATAAACGGCCCGATCGCCGACACGTAAGTCGCGTAGTTACTCTTCCCGCGCCACAAATACGCCTTCTCCGGCTCCTGCGGTGAAACATAACAGGTATGTTTTGTTCCCACCGCGAACTGCTTCAGCAACTCCTCCATATCGGAAGCATGGCTCCTCTGCAGCAACCATTCCGTTCCACCCAGCCGCCACGGAGCATAGGTATCGGAAGTGTACTCCCGCCCCGCCACCGTGTAGCGGAACGCAATCGACAGGATGTAGCCTCCCGATGCATCGCGCCCCGAGCCCCCGCTCCAACCCCGCACTTCGCTCTTCGTCATCTCACATTGCGCCGCGGGCCATTGCTGCACCTGCCACCAATGCCACCACGGACGCGCGCTCATGAACCACACCATCGGCAATCCGATCAGCAGCGCCGTGAATCCCACCAGGCTCAGCATCCACGCGCCGTTCTCGTAAAACGTCGCCACCCACTGCCCCCACGTCAGCGGCGGATCGGGCCGGTAAGTGGCCCACTTCCACAAACCCACAGCCAGAGGCGGCCCACTGCTTAGCACCATGAAGGCCGCCAGAATCCACGCGCCAGGCAACCACCACCACCCGGAATAATCGCGCGAAAGCAGCGCCTCGCCCGGCGATGACGGATCGTAGAAGCACCCAAGCCGCGCGCCCACCTGAGGATCGCCGAGCGTGTACTCGCCTTGCCAGTCGGAAATGCCGATCCGCGTTGCCTCATAACTGCGGCCCCCGGCTTCCACCTTGTACACCAGGCTCGGGTCCGAACGTACCACTGTGCATTGCCCCGCCGTCCACTTCCGCGCCTTCCACCACAGCAGGAAATCGTCCTTCAGATAGTAGGTCATCAGCACCGCCGCGCCTGCCACCGCGGCCGATAGCCCGAAAGCAGCCACCAGATCTCCCGGAAACGCGCCGGGCGCTTTGTTGGCGAAGGCTCCGATTGGTCTCACAATTCTAGAAAGGTACCATAGGAAGGCTCTATGCTCTTTCTCTTTCTGCTGCTCGCAAGCCTTTGCGCCCAACAGCCGCCCTACGATCCCAACGACCCGGAAGGCATCCAGATCTGGCCCAACAAAATGGGCAGGTACCCGTGGAAGCGCCCCGGCATCTTCAAAGTGGAGCGGCTGTACGCGCCCACCGGCAACTTCGCCCGTGTCCCCGCTGTCAGCGCCGCCGAGATGCAGCAAATGACCGCTGTGCTCGACAAACTCAGCGCTATCGTGAAAGCCACGCCCACCGCCAGCACCGGCCTGATCGGCTACTGGATCAAGGAAAGCCGGACTTTTTACTACCCCGAAGCCGCCGCCTTGCCGTTCACCTATGGCTCCGGCTTTTATCCGTTTCGGTTGGAGGATGTACTCACCAACGGCAAGTTCGTTCCGCAATGGGGCGGGGAAACAACGCCGGCTTATTACGAAATCAATCGCCTCCCGGGCGCAGTCCATCAACCCGTGCTGCTGAAGGATTCCGATACCGAAATCTACACCCGCCCGCAAATCACCGCGCAGTGGATGGGTTTTCCCGTCTACGACAACGACGATCTCCTCATCGCCCGCGCCGGCCGCGACCCATGGGTCGCCATCCCCTACGCCCGAGCCCTCAAAGCCGCCATCCCCGCGCTCGCCAAGGACGCCGCCACCGCCGAATCCCGCCTCGCCTCACTGAAAAAGCAAAACGAAGAAACGCAATCTCCCGTCTACGAGCAGAAAATGCGCGCGCATTTGGAAAAATACTCCGGCGCATATAAGACATCCGATCCGAAAAAGTGGGCCGGCCGTCTGGCCGGCATGGAGCACGAGCTGAAATACAACCGCGAGCAAGCCGCGCTCAAAGCCAACCCCCAGCGCGACAAAGACGGCGATTGGTATTGGAACCCCATCGACGCCCATGCCGACGCCTCGAAACGCCTCGCCGCACTCACCGCCGCCGACGCCGCCCGCCAGGCCTGCTACCTCCCCGCCACCAATAAAAACGGCCGCTACGCGCTCCCCGGCGACATCCTGCCCGCCGCCTCCAACCCCCAATGCCGCGAACTCGTCACCACCAACTTCCAATATTTCGACCCCAAACTCCCGCGCTCCACCCCGCAGATCCTCCGCCTTCGCGACCTGAGCCTCTGTGCCACGGTGGTGAACGGAAAGCTCGTCAACAAGGATCGCCCCCGCCCCGACCGTTCCCCGCAAGGTTGCCTCAAAAACGTGCCGATCTGGGAAGAAATGGATTGGGAAGCCATGGGCAACCTCGTCGTTCCGTAATCGGCTCGTTCTCCTGCTATCGTGTAACTAGGATCTGAGCAATGCGTCTGACGATCGAACTGCCTGACTACCAAAAAGCATCGCCAGAGCAACGCGCTCAAATCGCTGTAGCGCGAATCCGTGCCATCCAGCAGCGCTCCAAGCCCGATCCCGATGGATTAACGGTGTTGGACTACATCCATCAAAGCCGCCGTGGATAACAAGCCCCCGCTAGGCCTCCTACCTGGCAACGGCACTACGGGAAGGTGTGGCCCTTGCTAGTTTGGACAAAGCACTACGAGACGCTGCGTTGAAGGCGGGAGTCGCATTGTTTCATTAGGTCTTTGACCGGAACAGCCAGTGGATGTCCACCACCTCCGGTTGCTTCAACACCAACTCCACGTCCTCAATCGACTTCGCGCCAACGCGGCCTCGATACATCCTGTCATTGGCTCGATAGTAAATCGTCTCCTCCTCCACAAGAAGGATTTCGCTGTCGCCCTGTCCGGTTTCGATCGTATAGCGCTGCCGCGTGTCCACGTTGTACAGAAGCAGAGTGCCGGGAAAATAGGAGCGGTCCCAATGCCAGTCAAAGGGGTATCCCGTTGCGGTCGGCTCTTTCCGGCGCTCTTTCTTTCCGGGGCTCGGCTGAGTCCGTCTCACTTCGTACCCTGCCGCGCACACGATCACACCAAGCCATCGGCCCAACAATCGCGGTTTGGACATGTCCCCTGGAATCGTCCATTTGTGCCAATCCCACTGTTTGTTGAGGAACCTTCCGATCAGCAGGGTCTTTCGCCCGATTGGTCCTTCGTGCTCTGGTGACGTGTACTTGGACTGCACGACGATCAGGCCCGGAGTCAGCACGTAGGCAAAAACAATGTCGTCCTCCGAATAGCGAAGCTGAGCCGGCAACATGATCCCCGACTCAATCGAAGCGCCTCCCTTGCGAAAGACCAATTGGCCGTCGGGGTATGGAAACAACTCGACTTGACCATCCGAGAAGGGTTGGATGCCACCCACGAGTCCTGTGAGGCGGATGTTTCGATAGTCCCGCCAGTCGCCCGTGCGTTGCCGGCCTGTTTGAATGTCGATCTCTCGCAGGTTCTGATCTTGCAGTTTCTCGGTCGCTAGATACATGGCAACTGTGCCTCCATTGGAAGCAAACAGCACTGCCTCCAGTGGAAGGAGGCCTTCTTTGTATGGCACGGCAAACGACTGATCCTTTTCCGGTTGATCTGCTTGGACCACGGTAATCATGTCGGAACGGAGGTTAGGGTGGGTTGCCACCCAGCTGCCGAGGCCAGAATCAAACAGGATGTTGCGTGTTCCCCGGTCTGCCGAAATCAGCGTGCGCACCGGAATCAGCTCCCCGCGGCTGTCCTCAAAGCGGTAAAGGATGGCAGGAAAGGTCGCCGGTCCATACTCATTGGTGCACGCAGAGATAGCGTACAATCTTCCTCTTCCGCTGGCGGCAAACCCTACGCCCCCGGGGCGCAGAAAGCAGGATGCTCCGAGCAGGCTACGGCGTGTTGGGTATAGTTGTGGAGCAGACTTCATTGACGTATGCCTTTCCATTGGCTCCATACCGGCTCACCTTCCAATATCGGAGGTTGCCTGTGCCAGCCCAGCTAATGTAGTGCGGGGAAGCGCCGTTATATACCTTCATCCAGACGGCGTCCAAGTAGGAATGTGTGCCCGTGGCGGAATTCTCGGTGTAACCAAACCTGCACTGTTGGGCGTTTCCTTCGAGGATTTCGCAAGGCGGCTTTGCAGCGGGATGTGTCGCTTTGAACTGCTCGTACTGTTGCCTTTGGCTGTCCCACCAGCCTTGAGAGGTCGCCAAAAAGCTCGCCAGCTTCTGCTTCCCCTGCGAGACGTTCACGGTCCAGTCCCAGAGAGTGACATAGGTAGGGGGAGGATCCACCTGCATAACGCCAAATCCGTGCGGCGTTCCCCAAGTCGGCCTACCCTCCGGCCTCGTCGAACAAGGTGGGGAGTAAAACTGCCGCATCCCTCCTTCAGCGCACGGGCCTCCTGATTCGTGCGCCGCCAACTGCTGCAAGAACCACGGTGAGCCGCCAAGCAGGTTTTTGACGTACGTCCGGTCCGGGTTCGTCCCGTGCACATTCAAAGGAGCCTGCTGTTCCGGCCCGTTCCCAACCTTCCAATAGATCGTCGCCAGTCCCCCCGCGACGGTTCCTGTGTCTGTAAGTAGGTTGTTGGTCCCGTTCGCGGCGGTGTACTTGTAATTAGGGACGTTTGGATCCATGGATACCGGCGTCTTTAGCACTCTGGCAACGTTGTCACCTCCCGTATAGGCGAAACTCACCCACCACCTCACCTGCTGGTTGAAGTTGTTCGGAGACAACCTCGCAATCACGGGTGGCATTCGCGGGGCGCCCTGCGCTCCCTGATCGTTCCAGATCCATGCCGTGGATCCCTGGGAAATGGGGTTGTCGTTGTATGTCAGGAGCAGATTCGGCATCGGCGTGCTACTCCCCTGTGTCGAGCCCTTTAGATCCCGCTGCTTCTGTGCCACCGCCTTTGTGGATTGCATTGGAAACGGTGCCACAGTTGCCGACGACGGGCGCGAGGGCCCATATACCGGCGGCTGCGAAATATCCAACATGCTGTAGGCGTACTCGTCATCCCAATATCCGTCGCAGTAGATGTAGCAGTCGAAAACGATATCTCTATACAGGAACACCGCTTCCACCATTGCCGACCCAATGGCAACGAAATATATGCCTGGCTCACCGTCAGCATCTCCGCTGAGGGAGAGGCTACTCGTGTTCTGTACGCATACAGGGGCACCGGCGGGCCAAGGGGTACTCCAGCCGTAGGGTAGCGTCCCATCCATCTTGATAATTGCCAGGTTCGCGCAAAGGCCATACCAATACGCGGTACCGTAGTCGGCTATGGCCCAAGTGTAGCCGTCCATCTTTGCCGTGCCGGCATCATAGGTAAGCAGCGTTGTAGACTGCACGCAGGCGGTATTGGCAGGGCAATACTCCTGTGCCACCATTTCGGTTGGCGCGATCACGGTCAGTAGCACAGCCACCGCCACAACACATCCAAGAATTCGAATCATCGGTCCTCTCACTTTCTGCCTAAGGGCGCTGCTTCTGTGTTGTCGCCGTGGTTTTCAGCCCGCCCGTCTTGAACTGAGTGGTCAGCGACTGTTCCAGTTTCGAAAACGCCCCAGTTCCAAGCGCTTGTTTCAGCCGCTCTCGCAGATTCTGGACAACTGCGTCCCGGCGTTGCTGCAAGTCAAGCAACTCCTGCGGTGGGGACGGCGGGCGCTCACCGGGGAGCAATCTCCGGTTCAATGGCACGGGTCTTGATGCCCGGATGATGGCGGCGGCTCGTTCGTCAAACGCATCAAGTTCTTTGACAACTGTCAAGGCCAACGTCTCCAAACTATCAGCCTCCGCGGGCGAAAGCTGTGCGGACTCCTTATAGTAGTCTCGAGCCTTTGTCCCGGTGGTGCCTTTGGCCACTCGTTGTTCCGACCTTTGCTTCAGAAATTGAATATGACGAAACACCACTTCGAATGTGGCCGTTGGAATTTGGACTGCTGGCTGCTGCACGGATTGTCCAAACACTCCTGTTGTCAAGCCGATCGCGGCAGCCGCAGTGAATACCCGCTTCATGGTGTTCATGTGAGTCCTCACCTCTGGAACTGATCTAACAAGTGCTGCGCGCGTAGGTTGCCGGGGTCCACTTCGGCAAGACGCTTCATATCGGCAACAAATTTCTGCAAAGCCATTCCGCAACGCCGCACGATCTCCACATCCAAGTCTGCCGCGCCGCATGTCTCTCTCAGCAAGACAGCGGACTGGCCCCTGACATCCGTATCCGTCTCAAACTCGGTCTGCAACTTGATGCCGGTCTCGGCCGACTCGATGTACTTCTTCCGCTCATGCCGAACACGTTGCAGCCCCGCCAACCCTTTCGCTTTCCAAGAAGTGGAAGAGTCCTTGCTGGCGACGATTTTCCCATAGATTTCTTCCGCCTCCGGTAACTGTTGTTCCTCACGCAGGACTTTCGCCATGTTAAACTGTACGAAATGCATAAGTTCAACGCCATCTTACGGTCTGCCTTGCACATGCTAGGGATTGCAATGATTGCGGTAGCGAGCGCACAAAGCGCAAACGCAGCAATCACGGTTTACTACGAATTCACTGGCACCCTGTTTTCCGGCAACCTTCACATGATTTATGAATCGACATCCGGCTTCTTCACTGAAGGTATGATCCCGTCGGCTCAACTGGAAACTTGCACAGCTACCGGAGGAACTTTACTCCTCACATCGTGCGACTCTGTGTCTTTCGAAGGCCCTGGAGCCAACACTCTCATTTTCAATGCGGATACAACGAACATAGGGACCTTTGCCGCCAGCTTTGAATTCGCGAACGGAGCGTTTGGGGCTTTCGGAGAATATGACGTGGTTGCTGGAGATGGAGTCGGCCATTTGTCGGTCCGTGAGAACCTCGATTCTGTCCCAGAACCTGGAACGTTGTCGTTATTGGGACTCGGAGCTGCTGGCATCCTGTACTCGCGTTCTCGTTTTACTCGCAGGGGAAGTCACGAGATATCCGGCTGAGGTTATTTCCGCTCCTCACCCCTTCAGAATCCGGCTGACCGTCATAGGCGACACTCCTACAGCCGCGGCTATCTCCCGGCAGGATGCGCCGTCCTGGCTCATCTGGCGGACCTTATCTCGATTGACTACGGGTCCACCAAGATGGTCAGTACGTCCCTGTCGCTTGAGACGGTTGATTGCCGCCTTAGCTCGTTCCGACCGGCGGACCCGTTCCTGCCTTGCCAGTGTTGCCAAGATGCTCAGCACGGCATCACGGAAGAGGCCGACGCTGTCGAGATATTGTTCCGTATAGCTTGTCCATGCGACGCCGGCATCAGTCAGCCGCCGCAAGTGGTCGAGCGTTTCGTGGACGCCTTCCCTGCTGAATCGGTCGAGTGACCAGATTAGGACCAAGTCGAACTTCCACTCGTGATTCACAATTCGTACATCTTCTGCATGTATGGAAAGAAAGAATCCGGATTCGTTGGGTCATCTCTTCCTCACTCGCGGGAAATTACCCGAGTACGCTCACGAAAAGTGACCCACCGAACTGGCGGCGCATTGGCCTTCCGAACTTAACACTGCGCTGGTCGAATGACATAAACTGAAAGGTCGGCGTTGCAAACCAAGGCACTTGCACGCTTTCGGCGCGGATGATAACGCCAGATAATCTCATGCTACGTGGCATGGTCTGTTTTCAGTGTGGTCAACTCTATCTGAGCAAAGGTGGTCAACTTCGCGTGAGCGCCGAGGGGTCATCTGGAGCATCGGTGAAACATGGCGCCGATGATGGGCTGTAGGTCTTGAAGGCCTCAGCGCTACCCAAATCTTCATTGACCATGCCCGGATTAGGGAAGCGGCCATCTGGCTACGCATGAGGTTGTCCTCCGGGCAGAATCTCAGAGGCGACACGAGACAACCCTTCGTGATCTGCCGCTCGTACATGTAGTTCGCCGCGCCCAGGTACGGTGCATTACTCGAAATGTCCGAGAAATACTGCGCCCGACCTGGCATAACAGCCGTTGGGGCGATAACGATGAGGACAATCCAGAAAGCGCAAACGACTGGCCTTAAGAGCAAACTTGTTGCAAGCTGTCAGCATAGAGCGCAACTCCCACACTTCAGTCACTCTCGGTGGCCATGGTGGCGATGACACTGGTGCGGATTCCGGACTCGTCCGGAGAGGCCAGAAACACCTCGTCATCAAGCCACAATCCTTCAGATTCTGTCCCTGCCATTTCATCGCGACTTGCGTGGCCAATGTCACTGCTCAAGTGTAAGTTCAAAAATTGATCTGACTTGTTGAGAAGTCAAGAAAAATAGTAGAATTCACTGGTGTCTGCAGGAACTGCGCAGCGGCGCGGAACATAGTCCCCACAGACTGGCGAATCAATCCGCTATCACCGAGCGCGAGGGAATGCGCCAGGCTCATTGCGGCTTCATCCCATTGCGCAATTTTCCCCACCCTCCCCAAACCCTGCGTCCCCCCACCCAGCATTTGTCCTACACCCATCCCCTCAACTCCCACAAAACCCAACACTTCCGCATTTGGCACCCGAACTGCTAAATACAGCCCTCAAGATGGGCACCGAGATCACCTACCTCGCCTTGGCCGCGAGTATCCTCATGGGGCTCGGAGGAGCTTGTCTGTTCATCTTTGCCGTCAAGAAAGACTATTTCCACAACCTGGAAGAAGCGAAATATCACGTCTTTTGGCAAGACATTGAGGAACTCGTAGACCAGTCCACGGAGCAACAACCGGATGAGCACAAAGGTAAGTGAGCAGAACGGAACCCGCCGTTCCTTTTTTACATGGTTCAGCAGCGCCGCCCTGTTCGGATCGGCCGTCATCAGCGCGCTGGCCAATTTCGTGTTCCTCAAACCGCGCGCCACATACGGCCAGCCGAGCCGGTTCTCCATCGGCAAGCCCGATGCCTTCCCCTCTGGCGCTAGAATCGCCATCGAGACGCGGCGCATCTGTGTGGCGCGCGAGGGAAATCAGATCGCAGTCATCTCTACTACCTGCACCCACCTGGGCTGCATCGTAGGCGTCGCCGACACCGGCTTTGCCTGCCCCTGCCATGGCTCGCGCTATGACCAGGACGGCAACGTCACCGGCGGCCCCGCTCCCAAGGCGCTTCCCTGGTATCAGGTCAAACTCGCTCCCAACGGCGAGCTCGAAGTCGATACCAGCATCGAAATTAAGCCTGGCAGCTATTACAACGTTTAAGCCCGGGGAGATTTTTATATGAGTGTCAAAACGGCGCTGGCAGAAATACCGCGCACCATCTGGACCTCGATCTTCCGTCACTCGCTTCCTTCGAGTGAACTAGGTCAGGCCCAGACTTCCTTCACCAATTTCTTCCTTCATGTCCACCCGGTGAAGGTCAATCGCCATACCCTGAAGGCAACTTACACGCTCGGTCTGGGGCTCATTTCATTCTTCTTATTTCTTATACTCACCGTAACCGGCGTGCTGCTGATGTTCTATTACGTGCCTTCCACCACGCAAGCCTACGATCGCATGCTCGATCTGCGCGGATCGGTCGCCTTCGGCACCTTCCTTCGCAACATGCATCGCTGGGGCGCGCATGGCATGGTGATCGCGGTGTTTCTGCACATGTGCCGCGTATTCCTGACGGGTTCCTACAAACGCCCGCGCGAGTTCAACTGGGTAATTGGAGTATTTCTTCTTCTTCTTACTTTATTCGGCAGTTTTACCGGATATCTCCTGCCCTGGGATCAGCTCGCATTCTGGGCCATCACGGTGGGAACAGCGATTGCCGGCTACGCACCCGTGGTCGGTGAAAAGATGAGGTTCCTCCTGCTTGGCGACAACACCGTCGGGCAGGAGGCGCTTCTGCGCTTCTACGTGCTGCACGTGGTCGTGATCCCGCTCGCCATCACCCTTTTGGTCGCCATCCACTTCTGGCGCATCCGCAAGGACGGCGGCCTTTCCCGGCCCGCCGAAGCCGACATGGCCCCGGGCACGGAAGCCCTCAGCGTACAGGTGATGGCCGCCCCCATCGAACTGAAACCCGCCGAAGGCAAACAATCCTTCGGACTCATGGGTCTCGTCCGCGGCCCCTTCACCAAGGTCGGCAACACCCCCGAAAACACGGTCTTCAGTTGGCCCAATCTGCTGATGGCGGAACTATTCGTTTTCATACTCACGGTGGCCGCCATTCTTGTCATATCCCTTTTATTCCACGCCCCGCTCGAAGAGCCAGTCAACGCCATGCATCCGCCCAACCCGGCCAAGGCGCCCTGGTATTTCCTCGGCCTGCAGGAACTGGTCAGCTACTCCGCCTTCTGGGGCGGCGTCGGCATTCCCGGCATTGAGGTGGCCATCCTCATGCTGGTTCCCTATCTCGATCGCAAGCCAGGCGGCGTCGGCCGTTGGTTCGCCAAAGAGCGCTTGCTCGCCAACACGCTGTTCGTTTCGTTCACCCTGCTCAACGTGATCCTCATCATCATCGGGACGCTGTTCCGCGGGCCGAACTGGGAATTCGTTTCCCCCTGGTAAAGGAGACCACTCATCACATGAGACTCGCACTCGCCATCGCAAGCCTGGTCGTCCTGCTGGTGCATGGCATTGTCTTCTACGACCAGTTCTTCCATAAGTGGGAGCGCTACCAGAACGCCTACTTCGATCAGGCCCGCACACAGGCGCGCAACGACGAAGAGCGCGCCGACCTCGCCTCCCGCAGCCCCCGCATTGAACAGATCATGGTCACCCAGTTCGGTGAGACCCGTGTCGACCGCTGCACCACCTGCCACATCGCCAGCGACGATCCCCGCTTTGCCGGGCTCGGTCATCCTCTCAAAACTCATCCTTATTCCGCCGCGCTGGGCGACACGCAGGTCAACGGCAAATGGGAACGCCGCCACAAGTTCAATGACTTCGGCTGCACCGTCTGCCACGAAGGCCAGGGCCGCGGTCTCACCGATCACTACGCCCACGGCGAAGATCACTACTGGCCCGATCCGCTGCTCGGCTACATCACCCAGGAGCCCTGGCGCAAAGACTTCGTGAAGCACCTCAAGGGCAAAGACTACATGCAGGCCGCCTGCGCCCAATGCCACACGGAAGAGAAATTCGCCGGCACACCCATCGTCGCCCGGGGGCGCCAGTTATTCTTCGAAAACAACTGCTATGGCTGCCACCGCATCGAAGGCATATCCGACGGAACGCTCGGCCCCGAACTGACCGAAGCGGGCAAGAAATTCAAAGTGGATTACCTCTGGGAATCCATCGCCGATCCGCGCGCCAACCTCGCGTCCTCCTTCATGCCGAAATTCAAGTTGAACGACGACGACGTCAAGGCGCTCGTCATCTTCCTCAAGAGCCGCCACGGCATCAACCTCACGGAGACGCAACTGGCCCAGTTCCGCTCCCGCCTGCACCCTGCGGCGGTCGTCGAGTCCACGCCCTCCCCCACGTCCACCGATTTGGTCAGCCGCGGCAAGCAGTTGATACAGGATCGCGCCTGCGGGGCCTGCCACAAAATCGGCGAGAAAGACGGCGCCATTGCTCCCGACCTGTCCTTCGAAGGCCTCATGAAGGACGACCAATGGGTGCTCGACCACTTCAAGAATCCGCGCAGCCGTATGCCCGATTCCATCATGCCCGGGTTCCGCTTCGTCGAAACCGACTTCCAGGCCATGACGGCTTACCTCATCAGCCTCAAAACGCCCCCCGCCACAGCGACTCCCGCCGAAACCTATAAGGCGCTCTGCCAGCGCTGCCACGGCGAAAAGGGCGACGGTCTCGGACCCGTGGCCACCTACATCGATCCCGCCCCGCGCGATCTCACCAAAGCCGCCTTCATGAACAGCAAGCCGCGCGAGCGCTTCGTCGAGTCGATCAAACAGGGCGTGCACGGCACGTCCATGCCTTCCTGGACGAAAGTACTCAATGACACCCAGGTCGATGGGCTGCTCACTTACGTCGAAACCACATTCACCAAGGACAAGCGCCGTGCGCTTAAGCCGCGCAACGTTCCCGCGCAAAACCCGGTTACGGCATCGAAGGAATCCATCGCCCGAGGCGAAGAAATCTTCCTCGCCCGCTGCACCGGCTGCCATGGCCGCAAAGCCGATGGCAAGGGCCCGAACTCGCTCGACATCGTTCCGCGGCCCCGCAATCTACGCAATTCTCCTTTCGTTTCCAGCATTGCCGATCAGCGTTTGATCGAATCCATCCTCTACGGCGTCCAAGGCACGGCCATGCCGCCGTGGATCGACTACGGCCTCTCCCAAAAGGAAGCCGGCGACCTTGTTCACTTCATCCGCAGCCTCACGCAGGCTTCGGCCAGACCTCAACTTCGGGCGGGCAGGTAATTCATGGCGCAACAAGACAAAACTGTGCAATCGGCCGCAACCAAACCAGGTGCGGCGGTCCACGAAGACACCACGGCGAAATGGTTCATCATCAGCGCCGTGGTCTACTTCCTCATCGTTGGCATTATTGCCATCGTCATCGCGGCGAAATTCGTGTGGCCGGAAATGCTTGGCACCGTCGCCATGCTTTCCTACGGCCGCCTGCGCCCGTTGCACGTCAACGGCATGTTGTTCGGATGGCTCCTTGCCGCCGACATGGGACTCACCTTCTACCTCGTGCCGCGCCTCTGCGGCGTCAAGCTGTGGAGTGAGAAACTCGGTGTCGCCACGGCCCTGCTGTGGAACGTGATCATCCTCGGCGCGGTGGTTTCCCTTCTCATGGGTTGGAACCAGGGTTGGGAATACGCCGAACTGCCCATGCCCCTCGATGTGCTTGTGGTTGTGGCCTGGATCATGTTCGGCATTAACATCTTCGGCACCATCGCCACGCGCAAGTACCAGCAGATGTATGTCTCGCTCTGGTACACCATGGGCACCATCCTCTGGACCGCCTTCGTCTACCTCACCGGCAACTTCGCCACGCTGTTCACCACCGGCGTCAATCAGGCCAACCTCAACTGGATGTATGTGCACAACGCCGTCGGCCTGATCTTCACGCCCGTCGGCCTTGCCCTCGCCTACTACTTCATCCCCAAGGCCGGCAACATCCCGCTCTACAGCCACAAACTGTCGATGATCGGCTTCTGGTCGCTGGCCTTCTTCTACGTCTGGACCGGCGCCCACCACATGCTCCACGGCCCCATTTCGCAATGGCTGCAAACCATCTCCATCGCCTTCTCGCTGATGCTGATCATGCCAGTGTGGAGCGTCGTCTACAACCTCTTCGCCACGATGAAAGGCAACTGGCCGCGCACGCGCGACAATGTCCCGCTCAAGTTCCTTATGTCCGGCGTGGTGTTCTATCTGCTCACCTGCTTCCAGGGCCCCATGCACTCGCTCCGCAGCGTCAACGCCATCGTTTCGAAGACCGACTGGATCCCCGGCCACGCCCACATGGCGGTGCTCGGCGCATTCAGCTTCTTCGCCATCGCCGGCACGCTCTACGTCATCCCGCGCATGTTCAACGTGGCGCTGCACTCCGACGCGCTGGCCAACTGGAGCTACTGGCTGTTCATGGTCGGCGGCATCGGCTTCTTCGTCACACTGTGGCTCGGCGGTTTCTGGCAAGGGTGGCAGTGGAACAACCCGAGCATCCCTTTCATCGACACCGTCAAAGCCCTCAAGCCGATCTGGATCGTACGTTTCTTCTCCGGCATCTTCATGTTCGCCGGAATCGTGGCGTTCCTCTATAACATCATCGCCACCGTAGTGGATAGCGCCGGCGCCAAGCCGGAAGTGCAGGGTGCATAAGGAGCAGGCCATGTTCAAAAAATCAGGTGACAACGCTTCGCTCTTCGCCGGTCTCGCGGTCGTTTTCTTCATGATCGGCGGATTGCTGACCACGGTAGTTCCGCCCATGGTGGACAAATCCTGGGGCAAGCCATTCGAGAATTCCGACCCGACCAAAGGGCCGGTGGGTAAACTCGAGCCCTATACCGAACTGGAGCTCAAAGGACGCGCCATCTACGTGCGCGAAGGCTGCTGGTATTGCCATACGCAGCAGACCCGCACACTGCTCGCCGACACGAAGCGCTCCGGTTGGCGCGGCGTCGATTCCCCCGTCTCCACCCCCGACGAGTTCGTCTACGACAGCCCCCACCTGTTCGGCACCAAGCGCACAGGTCCGGACCTGAGCCGTGTCGGTGGCAAGTACGACACGCAGTGGCACCGTACGCACTTCAAGAACCCGCGGGACCTGGTGCCAGGGTCGATCATGCCGCCGTACCCCTGGATCGCCAATAACGAACAGGAATTCACGGCCATTGTGGCCTATTTGCAGAAACTCGGCCGCGCCAAACATTGGCGCCCCGATAACGACTTCGAGAAGTAAGGAGCGAGCACATGGACTACACCTATCCCAGCGTCTTCTTCTCGTATTTTTTGTTCTTCTTCTTCCTCGCCGGCGGGGTGTTTTTCTTCATTCGCTCCATCCGCGATGGGTATTTGGGGAAGAATAGTGAGGAAGCCAAGTACCGCATGCTGGAGGATGAGGAATCCTAGCTGATTCCGCAGTCTCGCTCTGCAAGTGCGCTATCCTCGCTATAGATGTCACACAGGCAACAAGCCCATGAATTGATTGACCAGCTCGCGCCGGGACAGCTTGCAGTTGTGGTGAATCTGCTCCAGGTAATGACGCTCGACCCAGTGTCTCGGGCGATTGCTACCGCGCCGGTCGATGAGGAACCGGAACCCGAACAGGAGCGCCAAGCGGTAGGCGACGCCGATGAGTGGCTGGAGCGAAATCAACCTATCCCATTTGAGGAAGTTCTGAGTGATTTCGGCTTGACCATCGAGGACATCCGCAACCGCAAGGAGTTGGTCTGAGACGACTCGGTTGACTGACTTGGCCCGTGCCGACGTGCGCCAGCTCGATATTCCAACCGCGATGCGCGTGTTTACGGCGCTACAGCGCTTTGCGGACACCGGAGAGGGCGACATTACAAAGCTCAAAGGGACTGACGAGTTCCGGCTGCGCGTCGGCGATTACCGGGTGCGCTTTGTGCGAACGGAGTCCCACGCCATCCAAGTCAAGCGCGTCCTGCACCGTTCTGAGGCCTAACGTTGAGCACAAAGAAGTCGAATGCAGCAGGCAAACTTGAGGGTGCGTTCCATGGGCGACGCCGCGTTATCTGGATAACATAACGCTGAGACACAAGACCTATCACCAACGCTCCAGAAAAGGCGCACAAGAAGGGGAGATCAGAAACCCGTTCGGCCACAGAATCGATTCCAGGTGGCGATCCATTTGCCGGAATAAACTAACCGCGATCGCAGCACCACGATCCAAGCATGGCGCCATGGGAGGACGCCATGGCCATACTCAATGAAAAACAACACGCCCACACGCTGATGGAACGCCTCGATTCTTCACAGATCTCCACCGCCGTCCGCTTCCTGGAGTTCATGCTGCTTGATCCGCTAGCCCGGTCGCTGGCAACCGCATCGGTTGAGGACAAGCCGGTGTTTTCCGAGGAGGCCGCCGCGCTCGACGAAGCCCGCGCCTCATTGCATCGTGGCGAAGGTATCCCCCACGAAGAGATTGTTCGGGAGTTCGGGTTGTCTTCCGGTTAAGCAACAAGTCAAGAGAGTCGTGATTCGGTTCCCACAGGCGCTCACGCACTTGCGTTCCGTAGATCTGGCTCAGGCTATTCAGATTCTCGAATCCATCGACTACTACCTGAGGACCGGCGCCGGCGACATCATGCGCGTCCGCCATCGCAGTGAGGCCTATCGTTAGAACGCAAGCATCACATTAAACAACGTCGGATCTCGAACTGTTCATTCAAAGCCGCATTCGAGCACCGCCGTAACCACTCGAGTGGCGAAGTGGTTTGCGCGGCCCTTCGGCTTCTTGAGCGCCATGAACGCACAGGATTTACCTGGCAATCCTAAGGATCGACGCTGGCCGTCCCATTCGGGTTGCAACCCCCTATATGGATCGAAGGGTTCAATGAACAGAATCAGAGCGGACTTGGTTCGACCGGTCCTACTCACAGCTTGAGTGACGCTACGCGTACATCGCGCACTCTAAGAGCTATTTGGGCGTTAGAGGCCCGATTACGCTATTCTGCCTGAGAGTTGAACTGATGTCTCCGCAACAACTAGATCGCTTGCGATCCATTCTTGCATCGTCGATACAGGTACCGGCTGAAAGCCGGCCTGCCTATTTGGCGTCCGAATGCGGGGACGACGAAGGCCTTCGATCGGAGCTGGAAGCGTTGCTTTCGCTCCACGAGTCCGCTGACAGCTTCTTGAGCCATTCCTTGCCCGAACTGCTGGACATCGAAGACGGCAAGGACACTGAGCTTCTGCCCGGAACTGTACTCAAGCAGCGATACCGGATCGAGCGCAGGATTGCCCAAACCAGTTTTGCCACGGTCTATCTGGCATCCGACGAGCTTCTCGGAAACATGCCCGTTGTCGTCAAGCGCCTGGATCAACTCTCCGATTCCTCTGTGCTGCTTGACGTGTTTGCATCGGAACTCCATGCACTCAGCAGCGCTCGCCACCCCAATATCGTTGGCATATCCGATGTCGGAACGCTGAGTGATGGCATACCGTTTCTCGTGCTGGAGTTCGTTCCCGGTTCCACTCTTCGGGAAGTCCTCCGAGCCGGCCGCGTCTCTCTGCCAAGAGCACGCTCGATCTTACGCGGTGTCGGAAGGGCGCTGATTGCCGCACACAAAGCCGATGTCTGGCACCTGGACATCAAGCCGGAAAACGTGATCGTCTTCACGACCAACTCCGGCGAGGAGGGGATCAAGCTCATTGATTTTGGCGTGGCCCGTTTGAAAAGCCTGCACACCCCCAAGCCCTTGCTCGGAGGGTCTCCGCGCTACATGGCTCCGGAGCAGGATGAAGACCCGAGCGCCTCCTGCGATATTTACGCCCTATCGCTCGTGGCGTTTGAGGTCTTCACTGGCCACCTTCCTTATGACAATCAGGGAATCCGGAACCAACTGCCGGCAGCATTAGGTCCTGTGGCCATTGACGCCATTGTCAAAGGGCTGGATCTTAACCCATCCAATCGACCTCATGACCTCTCGGCATTCGTTGAGAAACTCGTGGTCGAGCCCCAGAGGCGTGCCTCCGGCACATACGCGGTGCTATCCGCAGTCGCGGCAATTGCTGCTGTCGGGGTGTTTGGTTACGACAGACTCGCCAGGAGCCCGCAGAGACATCAGTATTCGACACCGGTATCCATTCTTGTCTCTCCGGCCATCAAGCGCCAGCCGGCGTTCTCGCCTGACGGCCGCCAGCTTTACTTTGCATTTGGCGAAGTCGGCAGGCAGGACATTTACGCGCAGCTATCGGCAAATGGAAGCCCCGTGCCGGTGGTGAAGAGCCCGGCCGACGAGGGACGTCCACAGATTTCGCCCGATGGGAAATATCTCACCTTTATCAGGAAATCCCCTCGTCTGGAGTTCATTCGAAGAAATCTCAGCAACGGTGAGGAGGTCGTTCTTGCCGGCGGCAGAGCCATCGATACCTACTCATGGGGACCGGATGGAAACCGGATCGTGTTCGCGGAACTTTCAAATGGATTACATAGTTTGCAGGTATTGCAAGTCAACACGAAGGCCGTCACCGCAGTGCATCCTTCAGGTGCTTCCGACTGCGAACTCTCTCATCCCAGCGTTTCTCCCGACGGCGAGGCGCTCGCCTTTACTTGCCGTTGGGCGCAGGGCTCGGACGACCTGTTTGTTTCGAAGATCGGTACAGACCTCATACCGATTGGCCCCGCTCGTCGTTTGAGCCACCGCCAGGATAGGATAGTCAACGTCCAATGGGCGCCCGACAGCAAGAGCGTGTTTTATGTGGCCGGGCCTCTTGGGGCCGGGACGATTTGGAGAGCGGACCTATCCACCGGCGGCCATCCAGCGCAGATCTCCATTGCTGGACAATCGGTGGAATCGATCGCCATTCCCAGGCATGATTGGAAGCTGGCCTTCTCCCAGGACCTTTCCCAATCGAGCATCTGGGAATTTCCGCTGAACGGAACCGCCTCCCCACGGCAAGTCGTGACAAGCTCCACAGGCGTCGAGGAAGGCCGTTTGTCTCCTGACGGAACAATGCTGCTGTTTACCTCTGGACGATCCGGCGACCCGCAGATCTGGCTTGCCAGCCGGGACGGATCCAACCAGCGGCAGTTGTCGAATTTCAATGCCGCCGATGATCTGACCGCCATTTGGTCCGCCGACTCCACCCAAGCCATCATCTCGGTTCGTTCCAAGGAACTTGGACAGCGCATCTATTCCACCCCAGTTCACCGCCCGGGCTCGCTCACCAGAGTTCTCGATGGAGGCATGGCCTGTAGCGTCTCGCGCGATGGTCGATGGCTTTACATCGTGAAACCCCAAGGAAAGAAGCGCAGCATCTGGCGGACCGAGTACGCCAACGCTCAAACCACAGAGCTGATCGCCGAAGGCGGAGTGTTCGGCATGGAATCCTACGACGGCAAGTCCTTCTACTATGCGAAACAGGCAGCGAGCGAAGGGATTTGGCGGCAGCCATTGCCCCGAGGCCAAGCCGTGCGAGTCGTGGAACGGCTCCATCGCTGGAACCTTTTTGCGGTGGGCAAGCAGGGCATCTCCTACATCACACCGGTTTCGAATGCGGACTACCCGGCGCTGTTCTTCAAGGGCTTTCAACAAGAGGCCAAGCTGATGCTCGGATTCACCCATCAGGTTGGTTGGGGATTGAGCCTTTCCTCCGACGGGCAAACGGCCGTCTTCACTCAGGTAGTGCCTGGCGATTCCGGTATCACCTTGATCGATCGGTTTCGCTGATCGTCCACACGGCCATCCGGGCTTTTCCTTGGCGGAGCGTTCAGCGCGCGATAGAGCCAAAGCCTCGCGTGCAACCAGACTGCCTCGATGGTTCCATCGGAAACCCCGAGTTCATCGGCCGCCTCTTGGTTCGTGCACCCTCGGAAGAATTTCAACTCCACAACCGCCAATGCCCTTGGATCGAGCCTACCCAACTCTTCTAACGCCTCGTTCAAGGCAAGAAACGAATCCTCGTCGCGGACAATGCTGTGGTCTGATTCGAAAAGCGGTACCTGAACCAGGCCGCCGCCACGCTTTTCCGCCCGGCGCCTTCGCCCATAATCCACCAGAACTTGCCGCATCTGGTGCGCGGCAAGCGGCAAGAGAGCTTCGAGGTCAATATCCTTAAGGCGCCGCTTTCCGAAAAGACGCAGGAATGTTTCATGCGCTAGAGCAGTGCGTTGCAGAGTATGGTTTGCCCGTTCACTCCGAAGCAGGTGACCGGCAATCTCCTTCAGGTCGGCGTAGAAGTCGCTGATGGAATCCAGTTGCCGGGGCTCCGCGCCATCTTGCATCCAAACATGGTACACCACCAAAACCCTGTGCGGGCGCCGCCGTTGTTACTGAACCGGTTCACGCCACCGACGCCCAAAAGAAATATTTGGGTCTTGTGCTGAGTTTTGCGCTTTAGCACATGAACGGAAAATTTTGACCAACTTAGGCAGAATCGCAGTGCCTGTGTCTGTTGCACTCACTGGCGTATGGATATCGATAAATCGTAAGGGAATCTTCAAGTCAGGAGTACTTTGATGTTTCTGTCACGCACTTCCCAATTCCTCATACTATCTCTTGCTGTGTCAGCCTTCGCGAACGCGCAGCCAAATGGACTTGTTTGCTACGCGTTTAGAGGAACTGTCACGACTGCTAATGGTGTCGGGTTGGGCGCCAGATTTGACCCCCACAATCCATTTATCTCCGCAAGCCTCCAGACGCTATCCGTGGGAGACCGCCTGTACGGGCGCTACGTCTACAATCCGAACCTCACCCCGACACGAGGTCCTTATGGAGATTTCATTTTCACGCCCCGGAGCAGCGGAGGGAGCCTAACCTTTTCTATTGAAGGAAAGGCTGATTCAAAACCTGTAATGGACGAACAGTTTGGTGGGGTGTATACCTCATTGGTGAAGGTGCCACCAACTTTGGGGTCAGATTATTGGTCGGCTCAGTCGTACGTCGAGTTCGCACCTCAACCCATTCAGATACCTGCGGACCCCTACTGGAAGATTTCGTTTTCATCGACTCCTAAGACAGGTGGAAATTCGTTCTTTGGAGAGCCCTCTTCCACTGGCAGTCTGGCAGCACTTTTAGATTTGGACGTGCCGGGTGACTTTATGTACTTTGCCGCAGATGTGTCTGTTTCAAAGTGTATAGACTTCAAAGACCCGGTGTCCCTCTATGGCAGTCCGTCGTTGTTAGAAGGTGCAAAGATCAAGAATGATATCGACCTTCTTGCTAGCTCAGGTCGATCAGTTGACGGGATCGCCGCTGATGGTGTCAGCCAAGTAGTAGTAAGCGCTGTGGTTGAGCAAGCCAACCAGCTCTACTCGGTAACCGTTCTGAACGACGTGCTCCAGAAAGGGGCTACTGTCGACTATGGTGGAGTTGCCGCAATCTCGGGACCCCCAGAGCAATCGACCAACCTGCCCGCTGTTGCATCCACGTTGACTGACCTTCGATCAGTAACCACGAGTAGCGGCCCGCGTTTACTGTTTGTATATCGCGCACCTGTCGATTTCCCCACAGTGTCTTCGCCATATGGAGGTCAAGCGAAAAGGATGGTGTCGATTCGAGTGGAACGAGTAGTGAATGGTGTTCCTCTGCTGGTTGCGGAACGATCCCTGACGATCGTGAGGGCCCCGACAATGCTCATCCACGGAATTTGGTCAGAGCCCACCTACGGTTTTGGCGAGTCTGGACTCGTTGGGAAGAACGCCCCTCCTGAATTGACTATGAATGAGCTTCGTTACGACGGCAATGTGACAGTTCGCAATCTCAGTCCAGACTATGGCCGCGCCTACTGCCATCCATTCAAATCGGCGACGGAGTGCGCCGAAGACCGCACCGCATTCGCAGAACGCGTGAGGACCAGCATCAAAAGTAACTCCTTTGCATTTGATCGCAACGCCAAGGCAGTTCTGCCTAAGATTGTTGAGTCAATCAACGCTTTTAGATCTGGTCGCAATGCTTTACAACTTCCGGTTGCCGCGGCTCAAGCAGACATAGTCGCCCACAGTATGGGCGGCCTGGTAACCAGATCATTGCCCTTTCAAGCTACATATTTCGACGAGCCGTCATTCAGAAGAGGGCGAGTACATAAACTCATTACTATCTCCACGCCACATCTAGGGTCTCCTACCACCATACAGCTACATAGCAACTTGAATACGTGTGTTCGCTATTTCAACGCAATGTTGGGGGCCGTAGCGATAGAATCGGCAGAGGTTGATGGGGGACCAAGAGAAGTAGGTGGGAGTTGGGCCCTACAGGGGGATACTTCGAGTGGATTTCTGAGTGCTGAACTTCGCATCGTTCGCCAAGCAGTGCCTATACCCACGGCTCTTATCTACGGGCAGATGGGATTAGGTCAATTGGCCGGACTGGATTCCAGCATTGGAGCAAGCACTCTGAGGAAAATCTGTGGTGATGAAACGCCCTACGGATCAACGGATCCGATGGCGGTGAATCTCACCTCACGTCGGTACAAGCTGACTTTCAACAATGAAGAAAGTGATGCATCTGTATCAGTATTGAGTTCCACGAATGGGCGTATCAGCGATGGCTACATCTTAGGCGCGGTTCACTCGAAAGGGATGGTCGAACTGGGCTTTGGACCGCCGCATGTGACCCAGGAAGCCAGCGGCATCCGATCTCTTGTCTTGGCATTGCTTGGTACCAATGTCACACTGACAAGCGTTTTCCGCCCCGATCTCCGTCAATAGGTAGAAATGTGAATCTAATGATAAAACTTCGGTTGAACCTGGTGGGCATCTCGCTAGTCCTCTGCGTAGGCGCGGCCTTCGCCCAGATACCCACAGTCAGCATTTCCAGTCCCCTTCCTGGAACCGTGCTTACCCCTGGGCAGATCGTTACTATCAGCGTGCAGAGTAGCCCTCAAGGAGCGTTTCAGCTTATTAGCGTAGTTGGGCAAAGTCCACTTGGTATTTTCAATGCAAATGGGCAGGACTCGCCCAACTTTAGTCTCACTGTGCCGCGCACGATAAGTGCCGGAACTTATGGCCTGACTGCTGTTGCAGTGGATCGCGATGGGAACCGCCTTATGTCGCGACCCGTGATCGTGCGGATAGAAAGTGCAAGTCCTGCGCCGACAATGTTGTTTAGCGATCTTAAGTACATCGACTTTACGTATGTTGGACAGACTTTCCCGCTTTTTGCCAGCGTTCGTGAATCGGATGACTTTGATGTCTCGAAGTCGCCAGAATTGCGCTGGGAAGTATTTGCGAGTCCCGCAACGGTCCGAGGAGCAAGAGTCGAAGCATTACCTCCAGTGCCAATTCCCTCAAACGTGGCCGTTGTCACGCCTGGAGGCGTCGCGATTGCTCGCCAAAGTGGTTTGGCAGTAATTAGGGGAACCTATCGCGGAGCTAGTGTCTTGATTCCCATAAGCGTAGTGGCATCTCGCCGGGGAGACCTGGATGGCGACGGCGATGTTGACAGCGATGATCTTGGAAAAATACTGGACAGTGTAGGCGTGACGCCTAGTGGCACGTGGGACGCTAGAGACCTGAATGCTGATGGCAAGATCAACGCCTTGGACACACGGATCTTGACGACACTTTGCTCGCGCCTTCGTTGTGCGACCTTCTAATACGCTTGCCAGAAAGGACCGTTTTGCGACTACTCTCACTGTTATCGCTTCATGCCCTCTTCCTAGGTTCTGTGAATGCGGCCACGGTATTCATTTCACCGACCGATCAGAATGTAACCCTTGCTTCTTCGGTGGCGGTAGAGGTCAATGTATCTGGTTTGGGAAGCGGCGGCGTCCCTTCCTTGGGTGTCTATGACCTTACGGTAAGTTACGATCCCGCCCTGTTGTCCTTCTCTTCCGTCGTTTGGGGGAGCGGTCTTGACATTCTTGGGCTAGGTTCATTTCAGAGCGCGACGCCAGGAGTGGGAGGCATTAATCTATTCGAGCTTTCCTTTGATCTGGCTGACGACTTGAACAATCTACAACCTGACGCATTCCGCCTTTTCACGCTCAATTTTTCCAGCCTCGCGGCGGGAACCACCGCTATTGGCATCACCGCTAATGCCATCGGGGATGCAGATGGAGTGGAGCTTCCAATGACGCTGATCGACGGCTCCGTAACCGTCAGTACCGAGAGTCCCACCGTACCTGAGCCCGCAACCGCCGTGCACGTAGTTCTCGCACTCGCCGTGGTTTGGTGCCTATCGAGGAACTATGGATGTCGTCGTCCCGGGCGACCGAATCTGACGTAAGCGCGTCAAATAGGCACCCTGCGACCCGCCAAATCACGAACACTTCGCCGCCGCTACCGAGGCATAGCGTTGCGCTGTAGTAAGTTGCCGGTCCAGATGGGCTGGCAGCGCTCCGGCAAGCATCGCAAAAACACCTGCCCATTGGAGTACTGACTCAAGTCCTCGAACACTGAGAGCTTAAGCCCGGTCTATCTCGGGGTGCCTCTGAAAATCGGCTTAGGGGCACATCTTGAAAAGGGATCTTTGTGTCCTGTTCTGCGTGGCACGTTCGAATCCACCGAAAGGAGAACTAACCGCTAACCTTGTGAGGATATGGCCAACTCTTGTAACATCACGCATTCCCACCTGATAGCAATGTATCCCTTCCCCTTGCCAACCACTCTGCCAAGCGTCCGAATCGGCCTCTTCAGACAAGGCATCGGTCCGCGATAACCGACATTAAAAAGAAAAGGCAATACCATATCCAAAGAAACTTCATTCGTGCCTATCCGCGGCCCTCGATCACGCTCCACGTAAATTTAACAAACCCCACCTAACCCCAAGCATTCCCAACAAAATCCCAACCTCACGCAGCAAATCAGCCCCCATTTCCCCCCACGCCCATCCTCTACACTCAAACCAGAGCAAACCCTATGTCCCTCACCCGATCCGAGCAATCCCGCATCAATGGCGCGAAGTCCAGGGGCAGCATCACCCCCGAAGGCAAGGCCCGTTCCGCCCTCAACCGCACGACTCATGGGATGTACTCTCCCAGAGTCGTCCTGGAAACCGAATCCAAGGAAATCTTCCAATCCTTCGCCGCTCTCTACCACGATCTCTTCCAGCCCCAGGACCAGTTCGAGTCCGACCTCGTGGAGAGCCTCGTTCACGCCCGCTGGAAGATTCGCCGCCTCGAAGCCGCGCATTCCGCCGAAATAAATCTCACAATCACTGAAAATAAAAAAGAATTCATCGAAAAATACGACCCCAGAATTTCCCCCGACCAGCTCCAGGCCCTGGCCTATCGCCTCAGCGCCAAGAACCTCGAAACCCTCGACAAGCACCTCGACCGCCAGGAGCGTCTCTTCTCCCGCACCTACCGCAATCTTGCCAAGCACCGCCGCAACCAACCCATCCCGTCCATCGAAGACCTCCAGGACCTCGAACAACCCATCCCCTCCAACACGCAAAACGGCGCAGGACCAGCCACAGCAAACCCCTGCCCAACCCGCAAAGCCGGCCAAGCGCAAAGTCGACCCGTTGAACCCCTTCGCCGATTGGCCCGAAGAGGTCATCTTCATCATCAATCGCTACCCCGAAATCCGTTTGGCCATGATCGAAGCCCTCGACAAGGAGGTCAAGCGCGGCACCTTCGTCTAAACCCCCAACCCGGCAAGGATGTGTGAAATCTCCCAACACCTTCCCGTCCCCTGGGTGAGCAAACCCACGCACAAACCCTCAATAAGCAGCTAACTGGATATAAACAAACACCTTGCGGAATTGGAACCTCGCATGCAATCCCTATGCACTCGAAGGGGATCGCTAGAAGCGCAAAGGGCACGCTCCGCGCCGCCAGTACCGAAGGAACACGCGGCTGTCTCATAGCGCGGGCGGGCTCCGTTTTGCGCGGGTTCTTTAGAAGAGGAGGCATACGTGGCTAACAAACAGGAAACCCAACACAACATTCATGATTACGCCGGCGGCTGGATCACCGAGCGCACCGGCACCGAAGTCCCTGGCTTTCTCAAGTTCGCCTATGTCGGCGTCGCCATCGGCACTGTTTCATACCTCATCCTTTATATGACCGGCGAAACCACGCACAGCGAGCGTGGCTCCATCGTCGAGCAGTTCAACCGCGCCACGGAAAATTCGCCCAGTCTCATTTATATGGTGGCCGCCATGGCCGCCGTCTTCTTCCTAGCCGTCATCCTCTTCGCGTTTCGCAACACGGAAGGCGAATAATGGGCGAAACGCTCTATCAGGTGCAGCCACCTGACGCCACGCAGTACTGGCAGAAGATGGTCAAGTGTCAGGACGCCTGCCCCGTCCGCACCGACGCCTGCGGGTATGTCACCGCGATCGCCGAAGGGCGCTATTCCGATGCTTACCGCATCGCCCGCGCTACTAATCCGTTCGCCTCCATCTGTGGCCGCGTCTGCGGTGCGCCCTGTGAAGCCAATTGCCGCCGTGGCTCCGTGGACGCCCCGGTCAGCATCCGAGGCCTCAAACGTTTTGCCACGGAAATGTTTGGGCCCGAAACGGGCAGCTATGAAATCTACCGCGATGCGTGTGACCGCCGCATGCTTCCCCCAGGCAGCGGAAACGGCCATCGCATCGCGGTGGTGGGAGCCGGTGTTTCCGGCCTCACCGTCGCTCACGACCTCGCGCAGATCGGCTACAAGGTGACCGTGTTCGAATCCTATTCCGAACCCGGTGGCATGCTCATGGTCGGCGTGCCCGTCTTCCGCCTCCCCCGCGATGTCGTGCGTAAGGAGATCGCCGCCATCCTCGCCCTCGGTGTCGACCTCAAATGCAACATGCGCCTCGGCAAGGACTTCACTATTGCCAGCCTGCGCGCGCAGGGCTATAAGGCCATCTTCCTTGGCATCGGGTTGCCCAAAGGCCGCAAGCTCCCCATCCCCGGCGCCGACCTTGCCAATGTCTACGATGGCCTCGATTTCCTCCGTACGTTTAACGAAGGCGTGCCGCTGCCCCTTGGACGCCGCATTGCTGTGATCGGCGGCGGAAATGTCGCCTACGACGTGGCCCGCTCGGCCATTCGCCCCTTCGAAGCCCTCGAAACCATGGAAGAGGCGCAGGCCGAGATGGGCCGCGGCGAACAAACCGCTTACGACATCGCCCGCTCCGCCCTCCGCATGTCCGGCGACAAGGAAGTGAGCGTCGTCTGCCTCGAATCGCGCCAGGAAATGCCCGCCGATCTCCGCGAGGTCGAAGAGGGCGAGGAAGAAGGCATCCACCTCTACAACGGACGCGGCCCCAAAGAGGTGCTGCACAAGAACGGCAAGGTCACCGGACTTCGTACCACCAAGTGCACCAGCGTCTTCGATGCCACCGGCCGCTTCAACCCCGTCTTCGATGAGAACGACATCGTCGACATCGAGGCCGACACCGTTCTGTTCGCCATCGGCCAGACTTCCGACCTCTCCTTCCTATCTGCCGAGGATGGCGTCGAGTCGGCCCGAGGCCTGATCAAGGTCAACCCGGAAACCTATCAGACCACTGCTCCCGACGTGTTCGCCTGCGGCGACATCGCCCATGGTCCGCGGCTCTTCATCAATGCCGTCGCCTCGGCCCAGATCGCCGCCCGCTCCATGCACGACTTTCTTACCGGCACGCGCACCGATATCGCCGTGCGCAAGAAGTGGCAGCCCGCCGCTTACACCATGGTTCACGATTGGACCGAACTGCGGCGCAAGGAACCGCCTGCCCTCGATGTTGAGGTCCGTGCCACCTCCATCGAAATCACGGAAATCAATTTTACGGAAGAGGAGGCGCGGCGCCAAGGTTCGCGCTGCCTGCGATGCAACGTGAATACGGTGTTCAACACATCGATCTGCATCGCCTGCAACGGCTGCGTCGATATCTGCCCGCGCAACCTCATCCGGCTGGTGGGGCTCGGTACCCTGGTGGAAGATCCAGCGGGGTTGGACTTGGTCAGTTCCAACTTCGGCGTCTCTCCGGAGACCGTTCGCCAGTTCAGCAAAGAGGAGCTGAACGGGATGGGCGGCCTCATGATGAAAGACGAGTCCACCTGTATCCGCTGTGCGATGTGCGCGTCGCGCTGCCCCACCAACGCCATCACCATGCAAAGGTTTGAACACTACCGCGAATGCGTCAGCATTCCGGCAGTGAATCCGAAGTTGTTGCAACCGGCCGCGGCAATCCCATGACTTGGGCCGATTGTTCCGTGGCGTTCTTACTTGGAGTGGCCGGCAGTCTGCACTGCGTCCAGATGTGCGGACCGATCCTCCTTTCGTGTACGATGCCCCTCGCACAAAGGAGCAGCGCCTATCGGGCTGCCGGTCACCTTTTTTATCACTGCGGCCGAATTGCCACCTATGGTTTCTTAGGCGCGCTCGCCGGCGGTCTCGGGCTGTCGCTCGAGACGGTAATGCCCTGGCAGAGCGCTGCCTCCATCGCCGCCGGCGCGGTGATGCTGCTGGCTGGACTGTGGATGCTCGGCGCATTGCGGCGCCCTGAGCTCGTCCAGATTACGCCAGTGGCTGCCATGACTCGCCGCGCCGGGCGGCTGATTGGGCGCGATACCGTTGGCTCCAAGCTGCACCTCGGTTTGTGGCTCGGGCTACTCCCCTGCGGGTTAGTCTACGCCGCTCTGCTCAAAGCGCTCGCTTCCGGCAATGCCCTCGATGGCGCGTTAACCATGCTCCTGTTCGGACTCGGCACCGCTGGCGCGCTGCTTGCCGTCGGCCTGTTCTCGGTGCCGTTCGGCCGTTACTTCGCCCGCTGGGGCGCTCATCTTCCCGCCTTCGCAGTGACCCTCACCGGCATCCTGCTGCTCGTCCGCGGGCTCATGCCTGTCACCATGGGTGGCCATGTGCATCATCACTAAGAGAGCGCCATGGCAACCGTTACTTCACCTGTCAACTCACCCGGAAACGCTGCCCCGCCTCCGGTGCGCCGCTATCATCAGTTCCGCAAGACGATTCACCTCATCTGTGTCCTGATCTTCATCGCCTTGCCGTTCTCGAACCTGATGCGATTCGATATTCCCCGGCAGCGCTTCTACGTGTTCGGCCAGGAACTGTGGATCAACGAATTCGCCATTCTCTTCTTCACGTTGATGTTCCTGCTGTTCGGCATCGCCGCGGCGTCGATGCTCTACGGGCGCGTCTATTGCAGCTACGCCTGCCCGCAGATGATCTTCAGCGAGGCCTCGCTCGCCATGGAAGACCGGATCCGCCGATGGGTGAACAAGCACTTTATCCAGCTCAGTGCCCGGGTGCGCACCTTCGCCTCGCGCGTGCTCTTCTACGCCAGCGGCCTCATCGCCAGCGTGTTCCTCGCCTTTGTCTTTATCTCTTACTTCGTGGAGCCGCGCGACCTGCTGCAGCGTCTGATGACCTTCGACCTCATCACCGCCGGGGGCATTGCCGGCGCGGCCACGACGCTCATCACCTATCTCGACTTCGCTTTCGTCCGCACCCGCTTCTGCAAGATGATCTGCCCCTACGGCTACCTGCAAGGCATGCTGAGCGACAAGCAGACGCTCCTCGTGGTCTACCGTGATGGCGAAGCGAAGCAGAAAGCCTGCATCGAATGTACGAAGTGCGTCCGCGTGTGTCACATGGGAATCGACATCCGCAAATCGCCCTTCCAGATCGAATGCATTCACTGCGGCGAATGCGTCGAAGCCTGCGACGATGTGCTGGCCAAATTGAAGAAGCCCGGCTTGATCCACTACACCTGGGGCGAGCAGGGCAAGATGCTCGGATCGAAGGACGAATCCTGGTGGATGCGGATCGGACTGCGTGACCCCAAGCGCGCCGTGGTTTCGTTCATCATGTTGTTCTACTTCACCGGCCTGATGATCGCGTTGTCGATGCGCCATCCGGTGCAGGTGCGCGTACAGCCCGACCGCACTTCGCTCTATACCAGCAATGCGCAGGGCGAGGTTACGAATATATTCCGCTTCAATATCGACAATCGCGGCAGTGTGGATGCCACCGTCGCCATTCAACTGGAGAGTACGGAGAAGGCTCTGCACCTGACCACTTCGCGGGTGGCCGTGAAGGCCGGCGGTTCGGTGCAGGAAATGATTGAGGTTGCGACCGCGCCGGATGCCTTGCAGCCCGGCGTGTATCCCATCGCGTTGCAGACGGTGAGCGAGCCTGGTGGAATCAAGAGCTCCTTCCCGATGACCTTCGTGATGGTCAAGAAGAAATAAGGGGCTTCATGCGTTTTCTATTGGCGTTTGTTTTCCTGCTATTCGCCGGAATTATGGTCTATGTCTACATCGGCGCGGAGCAGGCCAAGCCTGTCATTCTGGACGCCACCGGCAAGCCTTACGCGGCCGGGCAGAAATAGGCCCTCCATGCAAACCTGCACCTTGTGCCGGCTCGATTGCGGCCCTCAGCCCTATCGCGCCGAAAACCGGGATTTCTGCTGTCTCGGCTGTATGCATGTCCACGCCATTCTGCTGGAGAGCGGAGTACTGGCCTCCGGCGTTGACGTGCGCCAAACCGAGATCTTCAAGCGCAGCCTGGAGCTTGGACTCATCGCCACCGGCGGGCGCGACGCAAAGCCGGTTCCCGCTGCCTCCGATCTGCCCAGCGAGGAGCGCCTCTTCCGCCTCTCCGGGCTTTGGTGCAGCGCCTGCGCCTGGGTCATCGAACACACGCTGCGCTCCGAGCGCGGCATGGTGTCGGCCGAGGTTCACTTCGTTTCCGACCTGTTGAAGGTGCGCTTTCAGCCGCAATTACTGCCGCCTTCGCGCATCGTGGAGTTGGTCGAGAGCCTCGGCTACAAAGCCGCCGAGTATACGGGCGAAGCCTCTTCCGCCAACAGTGAGCGGAAAGACCTGCTGATGCGCCTCGGCGTGGCTGCGTTTCTGTGGGTCAATGTGATGGGCATGAATCTCTCCGTCTATTTCGGAGCATTTGATCCGGTTCTGCCGTTCCTCGCAATGGCCCTCACGTTGCCCGTTTTGCTCTACTCGGCCAAGCCCATCCTGCGCATCGCCTGGCACGGCCTGCTGCGCGGGGCTCTGCGCATGGAGAGCCTGCTGTCGCTCGGCATTCTCGCGGCCTTCGGCTACAGCAGCGTGCAGGCCTTCCGCGGCGGCACGCATGTCTACTTCGATATCTCCTGCGCCATTGTGACGCTGGTGCTGGTAGGCAAGAGCGTCGAACAGGGCGCCAAGCAGCGGGCCGCGCAGACGATTGCTTCGCTGCACCGGATGCTGCCGCAGAAGGCGCGTATGGCCTCTGGTGAACGCTTCCGCGCGGTCACTGATCTGCGAGCCGGCGATGAAGTGCTGGTCAAGGCCGGCGAGCGCATTCCTGTTGATGGCACGGTCCTCAGTGGCGATTCCGAGGCCGACGAGTCGCTACTCACCGGCGAATCGAAGCCGGTGCGCAAGGCCGCTGGCGATCGCGTGGTGGCGGGCAGCGTCAATAGCGGCTCGCCGCTCACCATTGCGGCGACCACCGTGGGCGAAGCCAGCACCATCGCCCAGATCGTGGCCGCGGTGGAACGCGCTCTTGTCAGCCGCTCCGAAGTGGAACGCCGCGTCGACCGCGTTTCCCGCATCTTCGTTCCCGCCGTGATGATCGTGTCTCTGCTGGGTGCGGTGTACTGGCTGCAATCTGGGTTGCCCATGGAAGAAGCCCTGCTGCGCGCGGTCACCATTCTCGTCATCGCCTGCCCGTGTGCATTGGGTATCGCGACGCCATTGGCCTTGACGGCCGCCGTCGGTGCGGCTTCGCGCCTCGGCATCCTCGTGCGCGACGCCGATGTATTGGAGCGCCTCGGGCGTGTCGATGAAGTGGTACTGGACAAGACCGGCACGGTCACCGAGGATCGTTTCGAACTGCTCGAGTACGACGAAGCCGATCTGCCTTTGCTGGCCGCCGTGGAGGCCTATTCCGAGCATCCCGCGGGCAGGGCTGTTGTCGAGCGCGCCCGGCGGTTGGGGCTCGTGATCCCCGAAGCGAGGAACATCGAAGTGATCAAAGGGGCCGGCATCCGCGGTGAGGTCAATGGCGAAGAGATCGTCATTGGGTCCCGCGTCTGGACCGATGCTCCCGCCGATGAGGACAGCGCCTACACCCCGGCTTGGTACCGCATCGGCGAGCGTCGCAACGGCAAGATGGTCTTCGGCACACGCATCCGCCAGGATGCCCGGGCACTCGTGCGGGGCTTGCAGGAACGCGGTATTCCTGTGCGTATCCTGTCCGGTGATTCCGCCGCGGCGACCGCCGCAACAGCCCATGAGTTAGGCATCACCGACTTCCGCGCCGGTGTACGCCCCGAAGAGAAGGCCGCAGCGGTGATGGGCCGCAATGCGGCGATGATCGGTGATGGCGTGAATGATGCGCCGGCGCTGGCTGCATCGACCCTCGGGATTGCCATGGGCTCGGGCGCTGACCTGGCAATGCGCGCCTCTGCCATGGTGCTGCTTGGCGGCGATCTGACCCGCGTGCTCGATGGGTTTGAGCTGGCCACGCGCACCCGCCGCGTGGTGCGGCAGAACCTGTTCTGGGCCTTCTTCTACAATGCCGCCGGGATTGGCTTGGCCGCCGCCGGGCTGCTCAATCCGCTGGTGGCTGCCGGAGCGATGGTCTTCTCCAGCCTATCCGTGGTCGGCAATTCGTACCGGCTCAGCCGTTTTGGGTTGGGGAAAAGAAAGTCTCCGGGGAAAGGCTCCGCACCTGCCACCCCTTCTTTGCAGGCTGCAGCGTAAGGGTAACGCGCTCGCGGCGCTCCGTGGTGGGGGCGTTGGGGCTGCGCGGCTTCAGAGACAGATACCAATCGAGCTGGACTTCGCGCCGGTCACCGTCCGGGGTTACCGACAACACGCTGATCGAGGAGGCGATTTCATAGTTCCGCACCAGCGCCGTTACCGCTGTTTCCATCCGATCGCGTAAAGTTTTGTCAAATGCCCTGAGGAATTCCGAGGCATTTTCCTCGGTCAGGCGCTGTACCCATCGCCCAAGCCAATCCGTTACCTCCTGCAAGCCGTCGGCGGCAAGCAGGGCAGGGAACAGCAGGACCCAGGTGCGGCGTGTCATGTGCGATAGCTGGCGTTGATTTTGATGTAATCTTCTGTAAAGTCGCAGGTCCAGAATCGGGTCTGGCCGGGGCCGCCGTTGCGGATGTGGAACTCGATGGAGACGTCCTTTTCATCGAGCTTGGCTTTGAGGTCCGGCTCAGAGAACGGGGCGGCGAGGCCGTTGCGGCAGACGCGAACGCCCTGTAAAAAAATGTCAACCTGCGCCGGGTCGAAGGCGATTCCGGAGTTGCCGGCGGCGCAGATGATACGGCCCCAATTGGGGTCGGAGCCGGCGATGGCGGTCTTGACCAGCGGGGAATTGGCGATGGCGCGGGCGAGGCGGGCGGCATCGTCGCGGTTCTTGGCGCCCTCCACGGAAATAGTGATGAGTTTCGTCGCACCTTCGCCATCGCGGGCGATCTGCTGCGCCAGGTCCTGCAGCAGTTTGGTGAGCATGCCGAGGAAGACTTCCGTGTCGCGCGAGGCGAGTTTGATGCCGGAGGCGCCGTTGGCCAGCAGCAGCAAGGTGTCGTTGGTGGAGGTATCGCCATCGACGGAAAGGCGGCTGAAGCTCTCTTCGTTCGCTTCGCGCAGCATGGCCCGCAGGCGGTTGGGCGCGATGGCGGCGTCCGTCATGACGAAGCCAAGCGTGGTGGCCATCATCGGCATGATCATGCCCGCGCCTTTGGTCATACCGGCGATGCGGATCACGCCGCCCGATGCGGAAAGCTCGGCGGTGGCCGTCTTGGGCCGGGTGTCGGTGGTCATGATGGCCCGGCTCACGGTCTCGAAGTTGTCCGGCGAAAGGCCGGCGATGACCGCGGGCAGTGCGGCGGTGATGAGCTTGGGATCGAGTTCCACTCCGATCACGCCGGTGGAGGCAACGAGGACTTGGGAAACGGGAAGCTTCTGCAGTTTGGCCGCGGTCTTGGCGCTGGCGAGAGCCACTTTGGCGCCGGTGCGGGTAGCGCAATTGGCGTTGCCTGCATTAATGAGGATGGCGCGGGCCACGCCCGAGGATTCCTTCAGATGGGCCTGGCAGAGGCGGACTGGCGCGGCGGCAACGCGGTTTTGGGTGAAGACACCTGCGGCTGATGCGGGGGTGTCGGAAACGATGAGTGCGAGATCGTCTTTCTGGACTTTACGGATGCCTGCGTACGACGACGCATAGCGAAAGCCTAACGGCAGTTTCAACGGTTTGTCTCTCCTCCCAATCTTTCATACTCTACCAGCCTGTGCCCGTTGAGGAAAGCTCGGCTGTCGATTCTCTTTCGCCCTTCCAGTTGAAGTTCGAGTAATTCGAGAGCAGTATTGGAACCGCATGCGGCGAACAGGCGGGAATTGGCGGCATAAATAGTGCCGGGCTGGTGAGCATCCGGCGGGGGCTCGGGCGCAAGCCTCGCTTTCCATACGTGCAGGCGCTGGTTGCGGAAGGTGGTGTAGCCGCCGGGCCAGGGAAAGAAGCCGCGCACACGGCAGTGGATTTGCGCGGCCGAGAGTTGCCAGTCGATGAGGCCGTCTTCCTTCTTGAGGATGGGGGCGTAGGTGGCAAGCGCGTTGTCCTGCTTGCGCGGAGTAATGCTGCCGGCGGAGAGGCCATCGAGCGTTTCGATGAGAAGCCGGGCGCCGATAATAGAAAGCCTTTCCGATAATTCGGTCGAATTTTCCTCAGGCCCAATGTTGGTTTCGCGCATTAACAGCATGTCGCCGGTGTCGAGCCCGGCGTCGATCTTCATCGTGGTGACTCCGGTGACGGACTCGCCGTTGGCGATGGCCCACTGGATGGGTCCGGCGCCGCGGTACTTGGGAAGGAGGGACGCGTGGACGTTGATGATGCCGTGCGGCGGGATGTCGATGATGGATTGCGGGATGATCTGCCCGTAGCCGACAACGACGATGCAATCCGGCTTGAGCGCGGTGAGGAACTCAAGGACCTCGGGGCGGCGGACGCGTTCGGGTTGCTCGACGCGCAGGTTGTGGCTTTGCGCGCAGAGCTTCACTGGCGATGCGGCCAGTTGCTGTCCGCGGCCTTTGGGGCGGTCGGGCTGCGTATAGACGGCCGGGACGTTATGGCCGGCGGCGAGGATGGCTTCGAGCGTGGGCACGGCGAACTGCGGAGTGCCCATGTAGACGATTTGCATGAATACTTCCAGCTTAGAAGACGCGGCGGGTGAGGCGGTGGACGGAGAACTTGGCCGTATCGGCGATGGCCATCACTGTCATCACGCCGGCCTGCACTGGATCGGTGACAACGAGATCGGCGGCGTCGGGAACGCTGCCTGCCATGTTGAGGCTGACCACGAGCAAGCCTTGTGCACGGACCTCGCGCACGGCCTTCTCGATTTCGCCGCCCATGAGGGATCCGGCGAGGACGAGGGCCTTGGCGCGAGGGAGGCGGCCGACGGCGCGCACCGCTTCGGCGAGCGGCTTTTCACCGACCAGCGGGATCGTATCGACCGAGATGTGTTCTCCGCGGATGTTGTGGCGATCGGCTTCCATGATTGCGCCGATGGCCACCTGGCCGACTTGCGCGCCGCCGCCCATGATGATGATGCGCTTGCCGAACACGCGCTGCATGGTGCTGGTAGCGACAGCGTCCATCACGATGGGGAGGGCACGGATATCGGCGATGAGGTTTTCCGGCTCGGCGGGAAGCAGGACCTCAAAGTAGATGTGAGCGACGGCGGGTTCGCCTTGTAGAATCGCGACGGAGGTGATGTCCGCCTGATGCTCGGCGATGACGCCGGTGAGTTGATGAAGGACTCCGGGGCCGTCCTGGGCACGGATTTCGAGTCCGAGTGTGACTTGCGACATGGGCAGATGAATCAGTGTAGCGCGGGGGCCGGGAGGAATTCCTCCGGACGCAGGGCGCGCTTGGTGAAGCGGCTCAAGTGGACTGCGCCCTGGAAGTAGTGCACCTTGTTGATTCGTACGCCGATGGACGAGCGGCCGTTGCCTTGCGGGGCAAACTGCACATCGGCCGAGCCTTCGAGTTTGCCGTTGACGTAGTTGCGGAAGGTTTTGCCGTCGTAGACGGAAGCGACGTGATACCACTGCCCGATGGGATGGAGATGATCTTTGCTGAGCAGCGCCTTCGATCCGGTGGAGGAAGCGGTGAAGCTATCCAGATACCACTGGCCGTTGGCGACGCGGATTTCGAACAGCATGCGATGGCCGGTGTCGGCTCCGTTGGCTTGTTCGGCGAGATGGAACCAGCGCTGTTCGAAGGGGCCGCCATCGGGGCGGAAGATGGCTTCCCAGGTGAAGGTGGTTGCGCCGGCGAGTGGATGGTTGGGGACGAAGATGGCGTCGTCTTTGCCGTCGAAGAGAATGGCTTTGCCGAGCTTGGTGTCGATGACTTTGGGGTCGCCGAGGACTTCGGTGGTGTGGCCGCCGATGCGGCGGATGTTGTCGAAGGTCCAGGTGGTGGATTGCGCGAACGCAGCGGAGGCAGCGAGCAGGCAGAGGGCAAGACGCATGTGGAGCATTATCGTACAGCTCTACTGTTGCAGGCGGCGGAAGACTTCGAGCAGCACCTCGCCGACGACTTGCAGGCTCTTGGCGCTGAGCTTGTCCATGGTGTCCTGTTCGGTGTGCCACCAGGTGTGGCCGGGTCCGTAATCGAAGTCGATGAGGTCGATGGCATTCACGCCGAGTTTGAGAAAGGGAATGTGGTCGTCTTCGATGGCTCCGGCCTGCTCGGGGAAGTAAGCACCGTAGCCGGTTTCGCGGGCGGCGGCTTTGAGCAGGCGGCGCAGTGTGGCGGAGGAGTTGAGTTCATCCATCACACGAAGGTCTTTGTCGCCGATCATGTCGACGTTGAACAGCGCTTTGATCTTGAGGAGTGTGCCGTTGCGGTTCCAGGTTTCGGCGAGGTGGCGGCTGCCGTAGATGCCGTTGGTGTTGGACCATTCGCCGAAGGCTTCTTCGCCATCGAAGAAGACGAGCATGACATCGTCGTTGCGGGGAACCTTGGGGAGCACGCGGGCCATTTCGAGGAGAAAGCCGGTGGAAGCGCCGCCATCGTTGGCTCCGACGAACTTCATGCCCGTGATCGCCTTGGTGTCGTAGTGGCCGGTGAAGACGACGGCGCGGCCAGACTTGCCCGGCAGCTTGCCGATGATGTTGCGCATGGTGACTTTGCCGATTGGTGTGGTGGCGACGAACATGTCTTCGCTCACCTGCCAGCCGTTGGCGGTGAGTTCGGCGCGGATCATGGCTTGCAGTTTGATGATGGCGGGAGAACCGGCGGGGCGCGGGCCGAGAGCCACCGCTTTGCGCGTGGATTCGAGGGCGCGTGCACCGTTGAAGTCGGCGGCGAGTGAGCAGGCGGCCAGAGCCAGTGTGACGGTTATCGCTTTCGTGCCCAGCATAGATACCCCAATGTGAAGTTTTTCTCTTTGTCGATGGAATCGAAGAGAGGGAAGAGCAGGCCCGCGGGCGCAAGCAGCAGCGCGGCGGGAAGAATCCAGATGCCTTTGAAGAAGCCGATGCCGTTGAGCATGCGGCGGCCCATGAGGCGAAAGTAACCGCCACCGGATTCGAGGCGGATGTCTTCGAAGCCCGCACGTTCCAGCAGATGGCGCACCCCATAGCGGGTGTAGCGGAAGTAGTCGTGCGGGGCCTGGTGCACTTCCCAATCCTGCGGCACGACGAGGAAGAGGCGGCCTCCGCGCTTCAAGGTGCGGGCGAGTTCGCAGAGCACTCGATCGGGTTGGCGCACGTGTTCGAGCGTGACGATGTTGATGGAGGCATCGAATGTGCCTTCGGGGAAGGGAAGGCGGGTGAGGTCGCAGAGGACGTCGAGGCCTGCGTAGTTCCACTGCTGATCGCCGATGGCGAGATCGGCGCCGATGTAGCGGCAGTGACGGAAATGCTCGCGGTATTGGCCTTCACCGGCGCCTGCATCGAGGACGAGCGATCCGGGTGCGAGGGAGACGGCGAAGCGATCGACGTTGTCGCGAATGGCGGTTTCAAAGAACCAGAGATAGCGCTGAAGGAATTGCGGGAGGCGACTGCGCCATGCGGAGGGAGTCATGGCTTCCTGCGAGCCTCAACCATGACGGATGCGCCCTGGCGGCACGCCGCTTCGAGGATGGCGAAGGGCCAGGAGGCGAGGACGAGGGCAAAGTAAACGCAGTCTTTGAAGAGGCGCAGCGCGGGGCTTTCTTCGACTCCGCGAATGCGGCGGGCCATGGGATCGAGCCCTGGGGCGAGCGATGTGGCGAGACCCGCGGGATTGTCGCGCCAGGAGAAATGCTTGGTGCGAACGACTTCAAAGCCGCAGTTTTCGATCAATGTGTGCAGGTCCGCGGCACGGAAGTGGAGCAGGTGGCGAGGGATGTCGACGCCGTTCCAGTATTCGCCGAGGAGCAGGAACTGCCAGCTATCGGCGTTAGGGACCTGGACGACGAGGCGGCCGCCGGGTTTGAGGATGCGGCGTGCTTCATCGAGATAAGCGGCGGGGTCGTGGAGATGTTCGAGCACATGGAACATGGTGACGACGGAGCAGCTTTCCGGAGCGATGGGAGAACGGCCGAGACTGCCGCAGACAGCGGGGACGTGATTGGTGCGCCAGGCAACGCGGGCGGCGGCGGGAGCGAAATCGAGGCCGGCCACCTTTGCGCCACGCTCGGCGAGCATGCGCAGGAAGAGGCCGCCGCCGCAGCCGACATCGAGGATGGGGCCGGCAGTGCCGCTAGTGGTGAAGGCGCGCCAGACGAAGCGGACGTGATCGGCGAGAACGAAGCGGCGGTAGGTTTCAGCGGCGCGTCCGGCGGCGTCGGTCGCGGGATCGAACCAGTAGTTTTCGGGGTAGTAGGATTGCAGTTCGTCCATGCCGGGCCAGGGGAAGAGGCGCATGAGGCCGCAGCGGGTGCATTGCACGACGAGGAAGGATTTGGTGGTGGTGCGATAGAGGCGGTCAGTGCCGCGGAGCAGCGTGCGCATCTCGACGCAACCGCAAGCGGGGCAGGCTTTGTCGCCGGATTCGAGCGCGTCTAGATCGATTGCTGGCTCAGCACCTTGAGCGAGATGCGGTGCCTCCATAGCAGGTGGAATATCTGCATGGTGGAGAGCTTGCGGATGCGGCGGATCGCTTTCCTCTTGCGAAGGATTTTCGGAAGAAGGGAGAGCGCTTCGAGATCCGCCCGGATCATCGACTTCGCCACCAGGAATTTGTTCTTCCATCCCGGGAAGCGTGAGATTTCGCCACGGCCCATCAGTCCGGCCCAGAGGCCCGCCGCCAGTCTTGCCAGATAGAACACGCCGTTTAGCCACAGCAGGCTCCAGGGGAATAGCTTTGCGGCGAGTAAGACACGGTTCCTTTCAATCAGTTCGACACGGCGAAGAGAGCGGACGCCGAGAGTGGCGCCACGGTGATGGCGGACGACGGCGCTGGGTGCGTAGATGCAAGACCAGCCGGCAAGGCGGGCGCGCAATCCAAGTTCGGCGTCGTCAGCATAGGCAAAGAAATCCTCGTCGAATCCTCCAATCTCATCGAGCATTCGGTGGCGATATAACGCCGCGCAACCATCTGGCCAGAGAACATCCTCCATGGTATCGTACTGGCCATTGTCGATTTCGCCGGAGCCACGGCCGCGATTCTGGCCATCGAAGAAGATGAGGTGGCCGACTTTGTCGAGGCGGCGGGGATCCTCCCAGACGAGGACTTTGGAAGCGGCCATGCCGGTTTGCGGAGATTGGGAGATGGCGCGTACTAGAGCGTCCAGCCATCCTGGTTCTGCTTCGGCGTCGTTGTTGAGGAGTGCGATGAACTCGCCCGTGGCGATGGCGATGCCTTGGTTGTTTGCTTCACAGAACCCCTTGTTTGTGGTGTTGCGAACGATGCGGACGGTGGGAAATTCGCGGGCGACCATATCGGCAGAGCCATCGGTGGAGGCATTGTCTACGACTATGACTTCGGTATTTGGACGCAAGTCATGGAAGATGGAATTGAGGGCGCTGCGAAGCAACTCCAGGCGGTTGAGGTTTACGAGGATAACCGATACGGAACCGGGGGGATATTCTGGCACGGAAACTGTTGTATTATAGCCTGGAAGGACTACAGCCAAAACTATGGCTACCGTCGGCGAGATTCTAAAGAAAGAGCGGCAACGCCAGGGGCTTGATCTGGCGATGATCGCTGAGCGAACTCGTATCAAGCTCCAGTACTTGCAGGCGTTGGAGCAAAATGATTTCGATAGCCTCCCGGGCCGGTTCTTTGCGCGCAGTTTTGCCACCCAGTATGCGACCTATCTGGGGGTGAATAACGAGCAACTACAGGCGGAATTGCAGAAAGAAATCACGCCGCCTGAAGTGTTTTCGAGCGCGGGGACGGGACAGGAGCCGGTACAAATCGGGCGGGATTTCTATGTCGATCCGCTGCCGGAAGGCTCGGCGTCGGCGATTTCGGCGCGAAAGCTGACGGCGTCGGTAGTGATGCTGGCGGCGGTAATCGTTGCTTGTGGAACGATTTTCTGGTTGTGGCAACGCTCGCAGATCAGCTCTACTTTGGCGGAATCGGGGACGGATTCGACCGCGGTTGCTTCGAAGCAGCAGAGCGCTGCCGCGTTGCCGGAGACCGTGTCGCCGCCCGCGGCACAACCGGTGATTCCGCAGACGGCGCCGCCGGTGGCTCCGGCTCCCGCTGCCACGGAACAGGTTCCCGCACCGACTCCTGTGATGAATGATCCGTCGTTGTCCGGACGGATTAAGATTGCCGTGGTGGCGAAGGAAAATACCTGGCTGCGGATTACGGTGGATGGCAAGGTAAAGGTGGAGAAGGTGCTGACGGCTGGCGAGTCGAGTATTACAGCGGGCAATGAGACGGCGCGAATTTTGTTGGGGAACGCCGGTGGTGTGGAAGTGCAGTTCAATGGATCGAGCATCGGGGCGGTGGGACCGCGCGGGCAGGTTCGGACGGTGGAGTTCACGCCGGAGAAGTTCACGATTGTGGAGCCGGTGAAGAAGGCTCCGGTGGATGGGACAGCGTCGACGCCAGTGGCGGAGTAGATGCGTTATTTAGCGCAGGATTACTGCGGCGCTGATTTCCAGTTTGTCGATTTCCACGGCGGTGCCGTCGGGTGCTGTGTAGGTGTTGAGTTTGCGCGGTGGGGCGTTGGGGGTGAGTAGCTCCACGGTGGTGTATTTGCCTTGGACGAAGGCGGTGATGTTTTCCACGGGGTAATCGGTGTAGTTGACGAGTTGCAGGACGGTGCGTGTGTTGTCCTTGAGGAGGTAGGTGAGGACTCCGGTGATGTTGAACATGCGAACGCCGAAGTTCTTGCGTTGGACGGCGAGATGGAGTTCGGGCCAGATCGCCTCGAGGTCCTTGTATTGCGCCTTGTCGAAGGTGATTCGGCCTTCTGTGGGCTCGGGCATTTTCCATTGACTGGGGCCGGTGACGAGTTTGCCGCCGTGTTTGGCGATGAGGGCTTGCTGTTCTGCGGTGTAGGCCTGGGGATTGATGGCGACGGTGACTTTTGCGCCTTGTAGGGTGACTTCCGTGAGGTCACGTGAGGGGACGGCGCGGACGGGCGTGTTCATCACGGAGAGCATGTCGAGCAGGTTGCCGGTGACGAGGGCTCCGGTGGTTTCATCCTGCACGATGGCGACTTCTGCGTAGGGCTTCATGGTGCGCCATTCTTTGTGCGATTCGTAGAAGCGGACCGTGTCGAAGATGGGTTTCCATTCGCTGACGGGGAGTTTGTCGTCGAAGGCGAGCACCCAGCGCGCGCCGGTGGAGGCGGCATCGGCGACGGCTTGCTGGTAGCGCGTTGCGGTCCATGCGGTGCCCGGCGGTGGTGTGTTGGCGAGCCAGAACGGTGTTTTTGTTCGAGAGCGGACGAAGCGCATAAAGCCGGTGTTGGTGTGGATCCATGCGGTGCCGGTGGGCGCGGCGGAGGTTGTCCTCGGGCCGCCGTGTTCGATTTCGATGCCGGGCCAGACGGCTTGTGTTGTGCCGATGATGGGCTGTTGTGAATCGAAGCGAATGTCTTTGCGCGCGCCGAGCGAGATGGTGGGTTCGGGTGTCGCGGTGGTTGTGGTGCTTTCGAGCACGATGGCATCGATGTTGCGTTGTGCGGCGCGTTGGGCTTGCTGGGGATTGCGGGCGACGGCGAGGATGCGGAGGCCTTTTTCGTGCGCTGCTTCTATGAGGGTGTTCGTCCACTGCGGCTCTTCGATGAGGAGGCAAGTGATGGGAGAACCTTCGAGAACGGAGAGCGGTTGGGCGCCGGTCCACCGCATGGGGACGCAATCGGCGAGGGTTGCGGCCAGCGCCATTGCGGCGAGCATTATTTCTCCATCACGACGACCGCGTAGGCGGGGACGTTGGCGAGATCGAGTCCGGTGGCTTCGCCTTCATCGACATCGTAGGGGTCCATGGCGATGGACTTACCTTCAGGGAGATTGAGCGTGGCTTTCCTGTAGCGGCCGAGGACGTGGGCGGTGACGTTTTCGACGTTGTAACCGGAGTAGTTGACGAGGTGGAGGACGGCGCGATCGCCGCCGGGGACGCCCTGATAAAAGCTGAGCATGCTGGAGACGTTGAAGAGACGAACGCCCATGTTGCGGCCGCGGGCGATCATGGAGTTCATTTCTTTCCAGATCTCATCGAGTTTTTTCACATCGTCCTCGTCGACGGTGATGTGGTTTTTGCTGTCGGAAGGCATCTTCCATTCGGGTGGGCCGTTGAGGACGGTGCCGCCGGAGCGGGTGAATTCTTTGAGCACTTCGGCTTTATCAGGGGTGAGGCCGCGCGGATCGATGTTGATCGCCATGAGCGCTTTGGTGAGCGCTTCTTTGCTGAGCCGGGCGCCGGGGACGGGTCGGACGGGCGTGTGTTTGACGGCGATCATGTCGAGGATGCTGCCGGAGAGGAGTGCTCCGCTGGATGCATCCTGCACGACAGCCATGAGGCCGTAGATGGGCAGATCGCGATACTTGCGCTGGTCTTCGTAGAAGCGGATGTGTTGGGCGATGCGCTTCCAATCGCGGACGGCGGTGTCCTGGCGGGCGAGGAGGCGCTTCCAGAAGTCGGAATCGAGGGCGAGCACCCAGCGCGCGCCGACCATGGATGCATCGCCGATGGCCATGAAGTAACGGTCAAGCGGCGTGATGACGTTTTCGGGGGGTGCGACGGCGATCCAGAATTCCCCTTTGCGCATGGCGCGGGCATAGCGGAGGAAGCCTGTGTTGGTGTCGATCCAGGGGCCGCCGCTGGGCATGGCGTGGGCTTTGTCTTTTTCGTCGACGGGGCGGACGCCGGGCCACACACCTTGATAGGTGCCGGTGATGGTGTCTTGCGTGTCGAAGCGCAGTGCGCGGCGCGGCGGGAGTTCGACGAATGCGAGGTCAGCGGACTCTTTGCGGGCGGCGTCGGTGTCGGCGCGGGGGAATTCCCCTTCGAGGACGATGCCATTGAGGTGCTGTTCCTTGGCGGTTCGGATGGCTTGGGCGGTGTCTGCGCCGGGGCGGATGATTCCGAGTACGGTGATGTTTTGAGCCGCGGCTTTGGTGAGGAACGCGCTGGACCAGCTTTGTTTTTCGAGAAGGAGGCAGTTGATGGGTGTGCCGGTGAGCAGGTCGAGGGAAGCGGGGTCGTTGGTGGGCCAGCGGGCGGGCACCCAATCGGCGAGGGTGGCGACCAACATTGCGGCAGCGAGCATGATGTTATGGTCGCACGGGGCCGTGGGGCGATTTTACTGCGTTAGCATGGGTGCGTGAATCGCAAGAATCGGAAACACGGAGTAATGAATTGGATCAGACGGCACTGGTAGCAATAGATTTCAAAGGCGGTATGGAACTGCTCCAGGCACTGGATCGTTCCGATCTGTCGATTAACGTAGCGATGTGGCTGTTTTCTCCGGAACACGAAGATTGGAGATTCGTGCTTGCGTCGCGCCGGCTGGACGCGGCGGAGCCTTCGGAGGCATACGGGTTGGTGCATGATGCACTGGCGGGAGCTGGGATCTCGCTGGAGCGGACTCCGGCGCTGTTGATTCTGAAGATGTCGGATCCCTTCATACGTGCGTTACGCCGGATGTTCGCCAAGGCAAAGAGTGTGGACGGAATGCGGTTGGGTGGGCAGAAAATCGGGGATCTGTTTGTGCCGGACGCCATGGTATTCCGGGTTCGTTAGAGCACCGGTGGTCAGTGGAGTTGACCAGGGATTGCCTGAAGTCAGAGGTGTCTGATCTAGGGTCGACGCTGGGTCGAAAAAACAATGCCGATTGGGACTGGAAAGCACGGGCTGTCAACGCGGCCTTCTCATAGGGGCCGGAAGGCGTAGCGGAAGCTGTTGGCGGCGAGTTGGGCGAGTTCGGGTTCGGTGAATTGGAATTGGCTGGCGGCGAGTGCGTACTCCTCATGGAGCGTGGTGTGGAACATCGGCGGATCGTCGGTGTTGAGGATGAGGGGGACTCCGGCATCAAACAATTTGCGTAAAGGATGTTCCGGGAGGGTGGGGACGGCTCCGGTGCAGACGTTGGAGGTGACGCAGACTTCGAGGGGGATGTCCTTGGCTTTGAGGTGTTCGATGAGGGCGGGATCGTCGATGGCGCGGATGCCGTGGCCGATGCGTTCGGCGCCGATTTCGAGGGCTTGCCAGATGCTGCCGGCATTGGTGACTTCGCCGGCGTGACAGAGGAGGCGGAGGCCTTTGGCGCGGGCTTGTGCGAAGAGTTGGGCGTAATCGCGGGCCGGGCCGTTGGCTTCATCGCCACCGAGGCCGAAGGCGACGACACCATCGTCGACGCGGGCGGCGGCGAGTTCCATGGCTTGCCAGGCGCGATCGACGCCCCACTGGCGGACGGCGTCCCAGATCCAGTAGACGCGAATGGGGCTTTGGGCGGTGGCTTCACGGACGGCTTGATGGACGGCGGCGGGGTCCTGGTTTTTCCAGAGGATGACGCCGGCGGAGAGGGTGATCTCGGCGTATTGAACGTTCTGCTCTTCGAGGCGCTGGAGAAGGCGGCGTGTGGCGATGGCGTAGTGCTCGGGAGCGGTGAGGTGTTTGGCGACCCAGCCGAAGTTTTTGAGGAACTCGGCGAAGTTTTCGTAGTGGTAGCGGGCCTCGACTTCGGTGTGGGAGAGATGTGGGGCAATTTCGAGTAGGGTTGTGGGTTCGATGGAGCCTTCGAGGTGAACATGCAACTCGGCTTTGGGCAACCGCTGAATGAACTCGCGCATTGTTGCCATAATAACTTGGTGACCCCCGTTGACATCGAAGCCATTGTGTATGGCCATCACCACGACGCATTTCGTGTGCTCGGACCGCATGAAGTGGCCGGCGAGGACGGTGTATCGCACTGGGAAGTGCGGGTATGGATGCCGTTCGCGGAGAAGATGGCGGTGGTGTTGGGCGATGGGGTAGTGGCGATGGAGCGGCGCCACGTGGAAGGGTTTTATGTGGCGGTGTTGGAGAAGCGGCCGGCGAGTTACCGGCTGCGGGTGACGTGGCCGCACGAGGTTGTGGAAGAACTGGATGATCCGTACCGCTTTCCGCCGCTGATCACGGATTTCGATATTCATCTGCATAGCGAGGGCACACTGCAGGAAGCGTGGCGGATGCTGGGGGCGCATGCGGTACAGTGCGATGGCGTGGATGGAGTGCGGTTCGCGGTGTGGGCTCCGGCGGCACAGTGCGTGAGCGTGGCCGGGGATTTCAACGGTTGGAACGCGAAGCGGCATCCGATGCGGCTGCGCAATGGCGGGGTGTGGGAGCTGTTTCTGCCGGGAGTGAAGCATGGCGCGGCGTACAAGTATGCGGTGACGTGGCGGGGCGGGCATGTGCAGTTGAAGACGGATCCGTATGCATTTCATACGGAGGTGCCGCCGAAGCAGGCTTCGCTGGTGTGGAGTGTGCCCTCGTATGCGTGGACAGATGAGGAGTGGATGTCGCGGCGGGCGAAGGGCGACATTCTGCGGCGGCCTTTGTCGGTGTATGAAGTGCACCTGGAGAGCTGGCTGCGGGGGGAAATGGGGCGTGCGCTGACTTACAGGGAACTCGCCGATAAGCTGGTTCCGTATGTAAAGTCGATGGGGTTTACGCATATTGAGATGCTGCCGATCATGGAGCATCCGTTCTCGGGCTCCTGGGGATACCAGGTGACGGGATACTATGCGCCGACGGCGCGGTTTGGCACGCCGGAGGATTTCATGTTCTTTGTGGATGCCTGCCACAAGGAAGGGATTGGGGTGATTCTGGACTGGGTGCCGGCGCATTTTCCACGCGATGCACACGGGTTGGCGCGGTTTGACGGGACGGCGCTGTATGAGCACGAAGATCCGCGGCAGGGCGAACACAAGGATTGGGGCACGCTGATCTACAACTTCGGGCGGCACGAGGTGCGTACGTTTTTGTTGTCGAATGCGCTGTGGTGGCTGAAGCAGTATCACATTGACGGGTTGCGGGTGGATGCGGTGGCGAGCATGATTTACCTGGACTATTCGCGCAATGTAGGCGAGTGGATTCCGAACCGGTATGGGGGCAGGGAGAATCTGGAGGCGATCGAATTTCTGAAGCGATTCAACGAACTGGTGCATGAGGTGCCGGGGGCGTTCACGGTGGCGGAGGAATCGACGTCATTCCCGGGCGTGTGCCGGCCGGTGTATCTGGGCGGGCTGGGGTTCACGATGAAGTGGAACATGGGGTGGATGCACGACATGCTGCATTACTTCAAGCAGGATCCGATCCACCGGAAGTTTCATCACAACGACATCACGTTCAGCATGCTGTATGCGTTCAC
>JAFDVS010000050.1:82360-124108 GCA_018268935.1 Acidobacteriota bacterium
GGCAAGAAGCTGCTGTTCATGGGGCAGGAGATCGGGCAGTACGAGGAATGGGACGAGAAGGCGAGTGTACGGTGGGAACTGCTGGCGTTTGATTACCACCGCAACCTTCAGGCGACGTTGCAGGAACTGAACCGGCTGTATGCATCGGAGCCTGCGCTGCATGAAGTGGACTTTCACTATTCCGGGTTTGAGTGGATTGATATCAACGACGTGGAGAACTCGGTGATCAGCTTCGTGCGGTACGCGAACGACCGCAACGATTTTCTGGTGTTTGTGTGCAATTTCACGCCGGTGCCTCGGCATGGGTATCGGATTGGCGTGCCGAAGGGTGGGCGGTACGAAGAAATCTTCAACAGTGACAGCGCACGGTTTGGGGGCAGCAACCTGGTGCATCCGGGTGGGCTGGATGCGGAGGATCGGGCGTGGCATGCGCGGCCGGCGTGTATCGAGGTGACGTTGCCGCCGCTGGGGGTGATGATCTTCAAGCCGGCGGGGCGGAATGGAGTAGCGGGGCATGGCTGAGCATTTGGCTGTAACGCCGGAAGAGATCATCGACACGATACTGGATGAGTTGGAGGCGGAGACGGCTCCTTCGCGGTATTCGGTGTTTGTGCGGTCGGTATTTCATGTGTTCCTGCATCCTTCGGATTTCCTGGCGCTGCGGCCGGCGTTTGGGTTGGTGGAGCAGGAGGCGAAGCGGGCGTTGAATGAGCGGCTGGCGCAATTGAACAAGCGATCGGTGTTGGATGTGTTTGCGGCGGCGGCGAACAATGCGAAGAAGAACTACCGGCGGATCGGGAGCGGGGACTGGAAGATCTACTTCTACGAGAATCATGATACGGAGGCGGAGGAGAATCCGCTGATCGTGAAATCGCTGTTCGATGAACCGCGGGCGATGGAGGAGCGGGTGGGGACGGCGACGGAGCGTACGGTGCGGCGGAGCGCGGTTGGAGAGAAGCATACGACTTCGAATTCGACTGCGCCGGCGGAGACGCAGCGGAGTGAGCCGCCGGTGTACGCGACGCTCGAATTTGAGGACGATCTGGGGCCGCAGCAATTTGAGATGGCGAAGCCTTTCATTCGCATCGGGCGTAAGCAGAAGGATGATGCGATGAAGAACTCGATCTGGGTGGATTGCATCGTGGCGGTGAACGCGAATGTATCGAAGGAGCATTGCGAGATCCGGTTCGATGCGGGGAACAAGGCATTTTTTCTGAAGGACACATCGAAATACGGAACTTCGGTGAACGGGGAACTCGTACCTAAGGATGGGGAGGTGCGTTTACCGGGGAAGGCGAAGATCCGGCTGGCTGATGCCGTGACTTTGCAGTTCCGCAGCCAACTCGCATGAGCACACTGTATTCGGGAAGGATCATCCTGCTGGTGGTTCTGGTTGTGGTGACGGCGATTTTTGCCTTCGCCTTCCGGACGGAGGAGTGATGGCGTCTTTTCGGTCTCACGCGGCGACGGATCCGGGGCATGTGCGGCGGCGCAATGAAGACGCGGTATTCGCCGATGATGCGCTGGGTGTGTACTTCGTGGTGGATGGAATGGGCGGGCAGAATGCGGGGCATGTAGCGTCGCAGATTGCTTCGCAAACGCTGAAGGCGCGGTTGGAACGCAAGACAGGGACTCCGGAGCGGCGGATACGGGAAGCGATTGCGCTGGCGAACAACGCGGTATATGAGGACGCGCAGCGTAATGCGGAGCATGCGGGCATGGGCTGCGTGTTGACGGTGGCGGTGCTGGAGAACGGGGTGCTGCACTTCGGACATGTGGGCGATACGCGGCTGTATCGAATTCACAATGGCGAGATCCGGAAACTGACGCAGGACCATTCACCGGTGGGGGAATTGGAAGATAGCGGACAGATCGGGGAAAGCGAAGCGATGGAGCATCCGAGGCGGAACGAAGTGTTTCGCGATGCGGGCTCGGCGATGCGGGATCCGGACGATGAGTTCTTCATTCAAGTGGGGGCGGAGCCGGCTGAGGCGGACTCGGCGTTTTTGCTTTGTTCGGATGGATTGACGGATGTGGTGACGCAGGGGCGCATTCGGGAGATTGTGCAGCAGAGTGCGGGGAATCCGGGGATGGTGACAGGGCGGCTGATCGATGCGGCGAACGAGAATAGCAAAGACAACGTTTCGGCGGTGTATGTGGAAGGGCAGCGGTTCGCGGCGGACAGCACGGTGCAATGGAGGCCGCCTCAGCCGAGCGGAGGTTTGTTGCGGCTAAGTGCGGTGGCGCTGGTGGCGCTGCTGGTGGGGTTTGTTGCGGCGTGGATGCTGCGGCCGGGTCCGCGAACGATTGAGGTGGGGCCGGGTGGAATCGCTTCGATTGCGCAGGCATTGGATAAGGCTCACAGCGGCGATACGGTGCATGTTGCTCCCGGAGATTACGCGGAGAAGATTGAGCTGAAGAGCGGGGTGACGCTGGTTGGCGAGCAAGCTGTGCTGGTGGCCGCGCCGGGGGCGGCAGAGCCGGTGATTGTGGCTGACGGCGTTTCGCAGGCGCGTGTCGAGGGATTGCAGATCCGCTCCGATGGCACGTATGCGGTGGGGATCCGGGTGCATGATTCGAGCGTGGATCTGGCGCGATTGCGGATTTCGCACGCGGATAAAGGCGTGGTGTTTTCGGGCAAGTCGAAGGGGCGGCTGTATGCGTCGGCGTTCACGGCGAATGACATTCCGGTATCGGTGGTGGATGCGGCGAGCCCGGTGATTGAGTATCTGGCGCTCGATTTCAACAAGGCGGGGATACAGTGGTTGAGCTCGAAACCGCAGCCGCAACCGGAGGGGGCGAAACAATGAATCCCGGCGACCGGTTTCTGCATTTTCGTGTGACATCGTTCCTGGGACGTGGGAATTTCGGGGATGTGTACCGGGCGGAGAATCTGCGGGATCACCGGCAATGCGCGTTGAAGATTGTGCGCACGGGCGATGGCGAAGAAGAGCAGGTGAAGTTTGAGGCGGAGGTGTACGGAGCGAAGCTGCAGAAGGAACTGGCCGATCCGGAAGACCGTGTGGTGAAGGTGTTTGACTACGGGCACGATGAAACGGCGCAGTGCTTCTTCATCGAGATGGAGTATGTGGATGGGGAAGATCTGGCGATGGTCATCCGGCGGCCGACGGGGTTGTCGGCGTTGGAAGTAGCGCGCATTGCCCGCGATTTGTGCGGGCTGCTGGAGTGGCTGGCGTCAACGGAAGTGGTGCATGGCGATCTGAAGCCGCGCAACGTGCGATTGGAGAATGCGACGGGGCGCGTGAAGGTGCTCGATTTCGGCATTGCGCGGGCGTTGAAGGAAACGATGGTGACGATGGCCTTCAACAGTCCGGCGTACACGTCGCCGGAGCGGTTGTCGACGGGCAAGGCGGATTGCCAATCGGATCTGTGGGCGGTGGGGGTAATCCTCTACGAATTGATGGCGGGGCAGCCACCGTTTCAGGCGGAGAACCGGGAGATGCTGGAACGGCGAATCCGCGCGCATCAACCACCGGCGGCATTGCCTGCCGCGTATCCGGAGCAACTGCGGCGGCTGGTGATGCGCATGTTGCGGCGCAATGCGGCGGAGCGTTTTGCCTCGCCGGCGGAAGCTCGGAAGGCGTTTGAGGATTATCTGAACGGGATTCCTTCGGAAGAGAGCAACGACGAGACAGTACGCACGACGGAGGGCCAATATGATGGCGATCCGACGATGCGTGTTTCACAGCCGAGCCGTGCGAGTGCGGGCGTGCGTGGACCGGAGAATCCGCGGATGGTGCTGGCGCGGTTGGGGGCGATGGGCTTGGCCGTGCTGATCGCGATCTGGATGTTGTCGGCGGCGTACGGGGCATACAGCAAGGCGTCGGATTTGTCGGCGGAGATAGAGCGGGAGCAACTGAAGAGTCCGGAAGAGGCGTGGAAGCGGTACGAGGCGATCCGGGACAATACGTGGTTTCACTTCTTTCTGTATCCGGCGCGGCGGGCGTTGAAGAAGCAACTGGCGCGCGGAGCGGAGGAGACGATCAATGAATACCGCATGTCCGATGCGCCGACGATATTCGAACGGCACTGGCGTGCGGCGAATGCGAATCTGGCTCGGGCGCTGGAGATTGATCCTTCGGACAACACGGTGAAGGCGGAGTTGCGATTGACGGAGGGGCATCTGTCGCGGATTCAGTGCACGTCGGCGGCGGCGCGCAAAGACGCGCAGATCCGGCAACGCTATGCGAATGCAGCCGTGCAGAAGTTTACCGAGGCCGCGCAATTGCGAGGGAAGTGGCCGGATCCCTATCTGGGTCTGGCGCGGCTGTACGCCGAGGAATTCGCCGATATGGACCGGGCGGTGGAGGCGTTGGAGAAAGCGCAAAAGAACGGATATGAGACGGGGAACCGGGAGAAACTGCAGCTTGCTTCGGCGCACCGGCGGATTGTGGACCGGTATTGGGATGAATCGCGGAAGATGCGCGATCTGCAGGATCAGGAAGAGCAACTGCTGAGCAGGGCGCAAGGGCACTGCACGCAAGCGGGGAATTTGTATCAGGAACTGGGTGTGTTTCAGACCGCGGTGGACCAATACAAAATGCTGTTGAAACGTTGTGGCGAGATCCAGGTGCGGATGGAAGAGATGAAGATGCCGGCGGGAGCAGTGCGATGACGACGACACGGGCGAGCCGTCAGATTCTGGCAGGGCAGCGCAAAGAGCGGCGCAGGATTGAAGGCGCCGGGCGGCGCACGCGGGAACTGGTGTTGCTGATACCGGCGACGATCGTGGTGGTGATGGCATTGGTGCTGGTGTATCAGGCGCAGGTGGGCCGGTTGGGTTCGGAGAAACTGCTGCTGTTGCATGGGTCGACCACGGTGGAGGCGCTGCGGGAGAATCTGCGGGTACTGGATTTGCCCGCGGATCGTGAGTTTGCGGCGGCGCGGATACAACGTATGCTGCATGAGCAGGGCGCTTTGCCGAACGTGGGGGCGCTGGCGCGGGAGATGGTGACGGCAAAGGATGTGAGCGGGCAGCGCGGACTGGTGGATTTGCCGCATCGTTTGGAAGCGGCGCGGGAGCGGGTGGAGGAACAGGAAGAGCGCAGGCTGCAACGGCAGGGGCGGATCCGGAAGTGGGTGGATGAACGTCTCGGCGGATACACGAAGCCGGAACCGCGAGTGCCGATTCTTTCGGCGCAGCAACTGGCTGCGTTCAAGCCGCTGGCGGCTGTGCGGACGAGGGAAGAGTTTCGCAATGCGTTTCTGCTGTGGTGCGGGCTGATGATTGCGGCTTTTTATGCGGCGCATTTCTTTTGGCGGCTGCGCGGGTTTGGCGGTGACAATTCGCTGTTGCCGCTGGTGCATTTGCTGAGCGGGCTGGGATTGGCGCTGATGGTGAGCCTGCGCGATCCGCTGCGGGATTCGCTGATCTTTCGCGATTTTTCTGTGGGCGTGATTGCGGGCTGCGGACTGATGCTGGCTGCTTCGCTGCTCGATTACGAGCGGCTGGCGCGGCGATACACGTTTGTTCCGTTGGCGGCGGCGATACTGCTGGCCGTGGCGCTGTTCGTGTTGGGATCGGGGCCGGCGGGGAGCGATGCGAAGGTGAATTTATTCGGGTTCCAGCCGGTGGAAGCGATTCGCATTTTGCTGGTGCTGTTTCTGGCGGGTTACTTCGGTGCGAATTGGGATGCGCTGCGGGAGTTGAAGGTGGAAAGCGGGCCGCTGCCGTGGCTGGCACGGCTGTTGCACGTGGCCCGGTATGACTACACGCTGCCGGTGTTTGCCGGTGTCGCGACGAGCCTGGTGTTGTTCTTCGCGTTGCGGGATATGGGGCCGGCGCTGGTGATCGGGTGTTTGTTTTTGTCGTTGTATTCGATTGCGCGGAACAGTTTTCGCCTTGCGGCATTTGGGTTGATGCTGATTTTCGGCGGGTTTCTGGCAGGGTATGTGTTGGAAGAACCGGAGACGGTGCGGCAGCGCACCGATATGTGGCTGAACATTTGGGACAACCACGTGCGCGGAGGCGATCAGATTGCGCATTCGCTGTGGTCGTTTTCCTCGGGTGCGCTGACGGGTACGGGACTGGGGCTGGGGTATCCGCAATCGGTGCCGGCGGGGCATACGGATTTGATTTTGTCGGTGTTCAGCGAGCAGTTCGGATTTGCGGGATTCGCGGCGCTGATGGTGTTGTATGTGCTGCTGTTTTATAAGGCGTTGAAGATCGGGCTGCGCGCGCCGGGGAGTTATTCGTTCTTCTTGGCGACCGGGCTGGTGCTGATCACAGCCGTGCAGTTCGTGGTGATCGCGGCCGGCATTCTGGGGCTTGCGCCGTTGAGCGGTGTGGTGACTCCGTTCCTGAGTTACGGACGCAGTTCGATGCTGGCGAATTTCGTGATGCTGGGGATGCTGCTGGCGATTTCGGCGCAGCCGGGGCGCGATCAGGGGGAGCATTTCTCCAAGCCCTTGCGGCACGTTGTGAAGCTGTTGGCGGCGGCGGGGGTGATCTTCATTCTGCGGGCCGGCTGGTATCAGGTGGTGAAGGCCGATGATACGTTGTTGCGCGGAACGCTGGTGGTGAATGCGGATGGTGTGCGGAGGTATGAATACAATCCTCGGATCATGGCCGCGGCGCGGATGATTCCGAAGGGGGACATTTACGATCGGAACGGGTTGCCGCTGGCGACGAGCGACGTGGCGAAGGTGGAAGCACATCGCAAGGAATATGAAGCGCTGGGTGCGAACCTGGCCGATACGACGCATTTTCTGGACCGGCGCCATTATCCGCTGGGCGCGCCGATGTTTTATGTGTTGGGCGATACGCGGAGCCCGTTGAAACGGGGAGCGCGGAACACGGCGTTTGAAGAGTCGCGGTCGAGGCTGCGGCTGCAAGGATTCGATGACGGCATCGAGGTGGAAGAAGAGAAGGATGAAGAGAGCGGCGCGGTGGTGCGGCGGCTGAAGTTCGATTACAAGGAACTGCTGCCGCTGATCCGGCACCGGTGGGAGCCGGACCATCCGCAGGTATTGGAATTGATGGCGCGGCCTCGCGATGTGAAGATGACGATTGATGCGCGGCTGCAGATGACGGTGTCGCGGATTCTGGAACGGGCGTTGGTGAAACAGAAGAAGCAGCGCGGCGCGGTAGTGGTAATGGATGCGGAGTCGGGGGACTTGCTGGCGTCGGTGAGTTATCCCTGGCCATCGCAGTCGCAGATGAATCCGCAGCAATTGAATTATGGATCGAGTGTGCCCGCGGTGGCGGAGGAACTAGTGCTGGACCGTGCGCGGTATGGGCTGTATCCGCCGGGTTCTTCGTTCAAGGTGGTGACCAGCATTGCGGCGCTGCGGAAGAATCCGGCACTGTGGGAGCAGAAGCATGCCTGTACGCGGCTGCCGGATGGGCGTGTGGGGGCGATGATTGAGGGGCAGCGGCGGCCGATTCGGGATGACGTGATGGATCGGAGCCCGCATGGGAATATCGCACTGCACCAGGCGTTGGTGGTTTCGTGCAATGCCTACTTCGCGCAGTTGGGAACGTATGATGTCGGGGCGCAGGATTTGTTTGATACGGCTTCGATCTTCGGGATCAGCGTGGCGCGGCCGAACACTCCGAAGGAACTGGGGTTGTACATCCACCAGGCGGCGTACGGGCAGGCGGAGGTGGTGGTGACACCGTTCCAGATGGCGCGCGTGGCGGCGACGATTGCCAACAAGGGTGAGATGCCTTATGGGCGATGGGTGATGGACGAATCGAATGCGAGGACGGAGGAACCGCGGCGCGTGTTGAGCGAGGAGTTGGCGGACCGGATCGGCAAGGCGATGCGTGGGGTGGTGACGCAGGGGACGGGGCGCAGCGCGAACGTGGCTGGATTGGAAGTGCACGGGAAGACGGGCACGGCGGAGATTGTGAAGAAGCCGAGCCACGCTTGGTTCATCGGGTATGAGGGGAAGACAGCGTTCGCGGTGATTGTGGAGAATGGCCAGTATGGGGGGCGCGCCGCGGCGCCGGTGGCCGCGGAGGTGGTGTCCGCCTATCGCAGTTTGCAACGCCCGCAGGAGTCACAAAATGCCCAACCTGCTCGATAACCTGGAGTCGTGGTTTCAATCGAAGATCTCGTCGGCGACGAAGCAGTTGACGTCGGTGCCGAAGGAGAAGACGCTGCTGGAGGTGTGCAAGGCGATTCAGGAAGGCGTGCGGGGGCGCGTGCTGGCGCAGGATAAAGGGATCAAGGTGTTCCCGTTCACCTCGATCGAGATCGGTATCTTCGCCAAGGATGAGGAACAGCGGGATTCCTATGAAGCCGTACTCACCACGGATCCGCCGTTTACGCAGCGGATTGAGGAATTGATTCTGGAAGAAGGCTGCCGCGTGCGCGGGCTGAAGGTGAGCCTGCAGGTATCGGTGAATGCGGCGATGGCGGTGACGGAGCAGCCGTATCAATTACGGTTCGCGAAGGCGCCAGCGGCTGCACCAGCGGGTGCGAGGCCGGCGGCGAGGCTGGTGGTGATGAAGGGTGAGGCTGAAACAAATGAAGTGGAAATTGTTTCGGACCGGGTGAACCTGGGGCGGCTGCGGGAGGTGGTGTCCTCAAGCGGCTCGATTCTGCGGATCAATCAAGTTGCGTTTGGGGAAGGGGAGACGAGTGTGGCGCGGGAGCACGCGTTTGTAAGGTGGGATGCGGCAGGCGGGCGTTTTCTGCTGTTCGACGACATCAGCGGATCGCGCGGGACGCGCATCTTCCGAGGCGGGGAAACGATTGCCTTGCCACGCGGGGCAAGCAAGGGAACGGCCCTGGAGGATGGCGATGAGATTCACCTTGGTTCGGCGCGCGTGCGGTTTGTGTGCGCGGGGAGATGACGGATGCTGATGGAGGAATTGTTCCGGCGCGGGATCATGCGCATGGGGTATGCCACGGATGATCCATCGCGATTGACCGGGCTGTTCAACCTGGAGCACATCGGGACACTTCCGGCGTTGCGGCGGGAGCAGATGCAACGGATGTTGTGGCTGGAAGGGGAATGGACGGCGGTGAACAAAGTGCCGTCAACGGCGATGAACCCTGCGTATGCAGACCGGCAGGTGTATCGCTACCGGGTGTGCGATGGGGGCAACTGGATTTGCCTGGTGACGCGGGGCGGGGAACAGCGGCCGCATATCACCTACGATGCGTTCAGCGGGCAGTTTATGTATGTGTTGTCGGAGGGCGCGTTCGGTGTTTTGCGCTCGCCGGGGTGGGACGGAAACAGCATTGTGTTCACCGGCGAGATGACGATGATCGGGGTGAACTGTGTGTTGCGGCAGACGTGGACGAAAGAGAGCGACGATGCATTCGCTTTTGTCAACGAAGAGCGGTTGGCGGATGGGAGGTGGGGACTGGTGGATGAGTGGGAGTTTCGCCGGCGCTTCTGAGGAACACGCGCAAAACGGAGCCCGCCCGCGCCTTGATGCGAACGCGTGTTCCTTCGGTATTGGCGGCGCGGAGCGTGCCCTTTGCGCTTTTGAGGAACTCGCCCGCACAACGCGCCGGGTCTACAAGCGGCACACGAGTTCCTAAGCATGTTGGAAGACGCCCCGGCCTGTGCGGGCTTCTGAGGCGCTGCCGCTACCACGATCGGGTTACGGGATTGTCACCGCAAAAGGCAGTGCCGTTTTTCATACTATTAGGTATAGTTAACCATGATGAAGTGTAGCTGGGCGCTACTTCCTGTCTTCTTCTTTCATACGTCTTGTTCTTCTCCGCCAGGCATTGCGTTCACGACGGTTCCAGAAGCGGCAGCGGGAGGCAGTGCACGGATGGAAGAAGTTGCGGGCAAGGTACGGGGCGCATCGAAAGGGCAACGCGTGGTGCTGTTTGCGCGGAGTGGAATCTGGTGGGTGCAGCCGAAGTTTCGGGAGCCTTTCACGGCGATTGAGGCGGATGGATCGTGGAAGAGCCGCATCCACCTGGGAACGGAGTATGCGGCGCTGCTGGTGGATGAGCAGTATGTGGCCCCACGCACAACGGATGTGCTGCCGGAGCATGGGGGCGGTGTGCTGGCGATGGTGAGAGCGCCGGGGAGGAATGCCGAGAAGTTCCAGGCCACAGCGAAGCCGAAGACGGTTTCCTTCAGTGGATATGAATGGGACGTGGTGCAGGAGCAGACGGACAGCGCGGGAGTGATGCATCAGAACTCCGCTTCGAACGTATGGACGGATGACGAAGGGCGGCTGCATATGCGAATCCGCCGTGAGGGAGAAGAGTGGCTATGCTCCGAGGTGAGCCTGCGGCGGAGCCTGGGATACGGCAGGTACAGTTTTGTGTTGAGCCAGGCGCCGGTGCTGGAGCCTGGAACGGTGTTAGGGATGTTCACGTGGGATCCACTAGAAGCGGGGCAGAATCACCGTGAGATCGATGTGGAGTTGAGCCAGTGGGGCGATCCGAAGAGCAAGAACGCGCAGTTCGTGATTCAACCCTACTACGTACCTGCAAACGTATTTCGTTTTCAAGCGCAGGGTGGGCCGGCGACGCATTCATTTCAATGGGAAGCGGAACGGGTGTCGTTCCAATCCGTGAGCCGGCCGGCGGGAGCGGCGCCGCGGACGATTGCGGAACACGTATTCAGTTCGGGTATTCCCGCTCCGGGAGGAGAGCGGGTTCACATCAATCTCTACGTATTCGGCAAGACGCGCACGCCGCAGAAGAAGGGCGTTGAGGTAGTCATTGACAAATTCGAATACCTGCCGTGACATGCTGATTTCCGCCGTCATCCGGTGTGCCGTGCTGGCGTGCGTTGTGCTTGCGGCGCAGCAGGCGGTGTGGGGCGTGGATCCGAATCGCAGTATGTCGCAATATGTACGGGAGCGTTGGGAACCGGAGGCGGGATTTCCCAAGGGATCTGTGTATGCGATCAGCCAGACCAACGATGGGTATCTGTGGATAGGCGCAGACCGGAGCCTGGTGCGATTCGATGGTTCGACCTTCAAACTGATACCGGTGGCAGGCGGAGGGTTGCCTCCACTGGCTCCGGTGCTGGGCCTGTTGTGCGATAACGATGGGACACTTTGGATTCAACTGCGCAGGCCCACCTTGTTGCGATTGCACAACGGCAAGTTTGAGGATGCGCTGGAGGCATTCGATCAACAATTGCACAGCATCGCGGCGATGGCGAAGTCCAACGATGGGGCACTGTTGTTGTGGAATCTGCACGGCGAACCGAAGGCTTACCACGTGCGGGGGAACCGGGTGCAGTTGATCGCCGAACCGCAGGCGTTTCCGCGCTCGCCGGTGCTGACGATGGCGCAAGGCACGAACGGGGAGCTTTGGGTTGGCACGCGGGATTCCGGATTGTTCCGCATCGAGAAGAACAGAGTGGAGGCGATCACAGACGGGCTACCGGACCGGAAGGTGAACGCGCTGGCGATGGGCGAAAAGGGTGAGATGTGGGTGGGTACGGATGCGGGTGTGGTGCGTTGGGACGGGCGGCGACTGACGGCGGCTGGTGTGCCTCGCGAACTGGATGGAGTGCAGGCGCTGTCGATGCTGGTGGATCGTGATGAGAATTTGTGGGTAGGGACGAATTCTCACGGGTTGTTCCGAGTGAACGGAGGAGTAGCCGATTCATTTCCGCGGTCCACGGACGAGGTGAAGCGGCCGGAGGCGGTGACGGCGCTGTTTGAAGATCGTGAGGGGAGTATCTGGGCGGCCGATGGAAGAGGGCTGGAGTGCATTCGCGACAGCGTCTTCGTTAGCTACTCGGCACCGGAGGGCCTGCAAACGGATGGCAGCAACCCGCTGTATGTGGACAGGGCGTCGCGCGTGTGGTTCTCTCCGATGACGGGCGGATTGCATTGGTTTCAGCGTGGAAAGAAGGGCCGTGTTTCCAATGATGGGTTGGATAGCGACATGGTGTATTCGATTGCGGGAGACGGTGGTGAACTGTGGCTTGGGCGGCAGAAGGGCGGGCTGACGCATCTCCGCGTTGCTGGCGGTTCGGTGGCAATGAAGACGTATACGCAGGCGCAGGGGCTGGCTCAGAATACGGTTTACTCGGTTCATCGCGCGCGCGATGGAAGTGTGTGGGCTGGAACTGTGAGCGGCGGAGTCAGCCGGCTGTTGGAGGGGCGGTTCACAACATTCACGAATCGGGACGGGCTGGTTTCGAACACTGTTGTTTCGATATTGGAGAGTGCGGATGGGGCGCTGTGGTTTGCGACGCCGGATGGGCTGAGTTCCTATCGTAATGGGCATTGGCGGTCGTACCGGATGAAGGATGGACTGGCGGCGAACGATGTGAATTGTCTTTTTGAAGATAGCGAGGGCGTGCTGTGGGCCGGAACTTCGGGAGGGCTTTCGGTGCTGCGGGGCGATGCTCGATTTCGAGTACTCTCCAGCGGGCCTGGATTTTTACGAGAGCCAATTCTTGGGATTGAGGCGGACCGCTTTGGGGCATTGTGGATATCGGGTGCGAATCATGTATTTCGTGCCGATCGAAAGAAGCTGCTGGAAGGGCGGCTGGGCGATGGAGATGTTCGCGAGTACGGGCAAGCGGACGGGTTGCGCGGAGTGGAGGGGGTGAAACGGCACCGTTCGCTGGTGAGCGATTCGCGAGGCAGAGTGTGGTTTTCGCTCAATCGTGGAATCTCGGTGGTGGATCCGGCAAGGCTGCGGAACGAGTCGGCGCCTGCGCTGGTCCGGGTGGAGCGCATTCTGATGGACGGGCAGCCTGTGGGGATACAGGATCCGGTGCATATTCCCGGTGGAACCAGGCGCATCACGCTTGGCTATCGCGGACTGAGCCTCTCCATGCGCGAGCGCGTGCGGTTTCGCTATCAACTGACCGGGCTGGATGCGACGTGGAACGAGCCGGTGACGGCGAGGGAAGCCGTGTACACGAATCTTGGTCCAGGGAGCTATCAATTCCGGGTGATTGCGGCGAATCCCGATGGTGTATGGAGCCCGGTGGAAGCATCGCTGTCGTTTGCCGTAGACCCGTTGTACTGGCAGACGTGGTGGTTTCGAACGGCTATCGTGCTGGCGGCGGTGCTGGGGCCCGTGGCGCTGTACCGGCTGCGATTGCGCCAAGTGACGGCGCGAATGAATCTTCGCTTTGAGGAGCGCCTTGCCGAGCGCAACCGGATTGCGCAGGAACTTCACGATACGTTGTTGCAGGGATTCATCAGCGCCTCAATGCAAGTGCATCTGGCCAAGGACAGGCTGCCCGAGGAATCGAAGGAGAGGAGCATGCTGAGCCGGGCCACGGAACTGATGGGTCAGGTGATATTGGAAGGAAGGAACACGGTGCGAGGGTTACGGTCATCGCAGGATGCAGGGCAGGATCTGGAGCATGCCTTCACTCGTGTACCGCAAGAATTCGGGCAATTGGCGAGTGACGCGAGTGCGTTTCGGGTGATTGTGGAAGGGGAACCGCGGCGGCTGCACCCGATGATCCGCGATGAGGTTTACCGGATGGGAAGAGAAGCGCTGCTGAATGCGTTTCGTCATTCGCGGGCGGACAAGGTTGAACTGGAAATGAAGTATCAGGAGCGGAGCCTGACGCTGTGTATCCGCGACAATGGCTGCGGGATTGATCCACAGATACTGCGATCGGGGCGGGAGGGGCATTGGGGGCTTTCGGGGATGAGGGAACGGTCGGAGCGGATGGGGGCGGAGTTTCACGTTTACAGCAGTGCGGGAGGAGGCACTGAGATTCTTTTCACAATCCCGGGGCGTGTGGCCTACGGGGACTATCGCCAGCGGACATTTCGATTCGTGCCGTATCTGGGACGAGGGAAGCGGAAAACGAAGGACGTGGAAACCGATGATTGAAGATCTTCGCCTTCAGGGGGCTAAATCTCTGGGGAAACGGAGGGTTTGAAGGCAGCCACCCGAAAGAGGTAGGCGCAGGTAACTGGAAATGGAGTTTCGCGATGGGCTGAATTGTCGTAAGTTAACGTAGCGCGGATTATTCGAGCTGCGCGGAGAAGCGAGGCATTGCGTCCTGTTGCGCCGATTGTTTACTTCCTTTCCAGGCGGGGTGGCCGGGTCGGCACTCCTGCTGTTGCGGGCTGTTTCCGGGCTGTTATTTGTTCGGGAGGGGTTCTCGTTTTTTCGCCAAGTGGACGCGTCTGCCTCGACACTGGTGGCGGGGCTGGTGGTGGTGGGAACGCTGCTCGTCATCGGGTTGATGACGCCTCTTTCGGGGGGGGCGGGTGCGTTGATTGTTGGGGCGGTGGCGGCGGGTTTTGTCGAGGCGCCGGTGACTGCCGTGTTCCAGCCGGGCGTGTCCGCGCTGTTACTGGAGAGTATGCTGATCGCGTTGTTATTGCAGGGGCCGGGCGCATACTCAGTGGATGCACGTTTGTTCGGGCGGCGGGAAATCATCATTCCGCTGCGATGGGAGTAAGCTTGGGGCCGGTGCTGGTTGTTGAAAGTGTGGTCAACTGCAGAATAGGCTATGAGAGCTTTTGCAATTTTGCTGGTCTACCTGGTGTGGGGAATTCCGGTCTTTTGCGCCCGCCCGGTGCGCGTGTACGTGGGAGCGCTGGATGAGCATAGTGTGACGCTGGCGTGGGGGCGTGCGGACGGAACTGCGAGCAATACGATTGGCTATGGGGCGGCGACGATGCCTGCCACGGTGCGGATGGCAGGCAAGGAGCATCAGGCAAAGGGCAATTGGATTCGCGTGGAAGGACTGAACGCGGACACGGAGTATGCGTATGAAGTGGAAGCAGGCGGCGTTGTGGTGGGTAAAGGCGTAGTGCGCACGTGGCCGGAGAAATCGGATGAGTTGACGTTCTTTGTGATTGGAGACTGGGGCACGGGCAAGGCTCGGCAGCGGGCTTTGGGCAAGCGGATGGAAGAAGAACGCGAGGCGCGGGCGGGGAAGGGGCAACCGGTTCGTTTCGTGCTGACGACGGGGGACAACATCTATTCGGGTGGGGCTCGCGATGCGGATTGGGATGGCAAGTTTTTCGAGCCCTTTGGCTCCACGCTGGCGGCCATTCCGTTCTATGCGACGTTGGGGAATCACGATGGAAATGAAAGCGAGCAGGGTGGGGATTTGCCGGTGTATCTCGACAATTTCTTCTTTCCTGGTGGATCGCCTGCGCGTTGGTATTCTTTTCGCTTTGGTGGGCTGGCTGAGTTTTTCGCGATGGATTCGACGAAGAACCAGTGGCCGGGTGCGAAGGCGGCTGCGTATCTGGAAGGCGGGGAGCAATCGCGGTGGTTGCGCGGTGCATTACGGCGGGATCCACTGCCGTGGCGGATTGCGGTGTTGCATCATCCGCTGTTTACGGCGGGGCCATCGCACGGGGCGGCATTGGAGGAATTGCGGCATTGGTTTGGGGAATGGAAGAAGGGCGGGGTTTCGGCCGTGTTTGCCGGGCATGAACATAATTTGCAGTTTTCGGAGAGGTCAGAAGCGACCGGGGGGATGCAATTTGTAGTCTCAGGCGCGGGTGGAAAGCTGCGTGGCGGCAAAGTGTTGAAGCGGATGAAGGCGGAACATATCGCGGGGTGGAGCGCGCAGCCGCACTTTCTTGTTGTGGAGATTTATGGGGGGACAATGCGGATTACTCCGGTTGGGGAACAGGGGATCACCGTGCGGGGGCCGGCGGGGGATGTGCTGGCGCTTCCTTGGGTGGTGGTGAATGGGAGATAGGGCGGGAATTGGGGTTTCGTGCTACATTCGATACGACGTGGGCCCTTAGCACAGCGGTTAGTGCAGCGGACTCATAATCCGTTGGTCGTAGGTTCAAATCCTACAGGGCCCACCACATCTCTCCCGCGGGAATTTTCCAGCTTCCTTTCGCGATACAAAGCCAAGCAGTATCTCAATCCGGCCGGATTGTAAGATCCCTGCTGAATTCCAAGGGGGCATGAACATGAAACTATGGCAAGGGCAACGTGTGCCCGCGCTACTGATGGCGTTCCTATCGTGCGGCATTGCCGCCGCACAGGGCGACAGCCCGGTACAGTTACGACGCTTCATCGATGAGCAGGTTGGCGGCATTTCGAAATTGCGAGTGCCAGACAATGACGCCGATTTACCACAGCCGAAACTTCCGGGCGGCAGTGTGGATCCGAAATTTCAAAACACTGAGGCCAAACGGTATCTCGGCAAGATGCTGTTCTTCGATCCGGTACGGACGGCGCGGATTCTGCCCGAGTTTGGCGGTCTGCCCGGCGTGAGGCAGACGGCATCGTGCGGTAGTTGCCATATGGGAGAAGCCGCAGGGAAGGCCGGCACGTTGCTCAACTTTGCAGTGGGCGGCGAAGGGCGAGGGTACACGGATGAGTCGGGGAATTTCATCGCACGGCGGCGCCCGCGCGCGGAGTTGCCCAAACTGCGCGCACTGCCTTTGTTTCCAGGCGATGCGCTGGTGGATGAACTCCCTACGCTCACGGATGTATATGAGCAGGCCGTAGGCAGCCCTGCAAGGGGACGCAAGCTGCCTTCACCGGGACAACTGCTGCGCACAGGGCGGCTGGATGCGCTCGACAGTGTGGGACGGAATTCGCCATCGGTGATTGGCGCAGCGTTCAACAACCGGTTGCTGCTGGGGGGATTTGCCGGTGAGCCGGACTCGGCGCCGGGCGGGTTGAATCCGTTTGACTTTACGGCGGTGGAGAGCGTGGCTCTGCTGCTGCTGGATGCACACCGGATGCTGGACTTTCAATCCGCGGAGTTGCAGAGGCTGCCCACTTACCGCAAGTTGTTTCGGGATGCGTTTCCCGAAGAGGCCGCACAGGCCGATGCCGCGGGAGATCTCAACATGTTGATCAATGATGTGACCGTGTTGCGGGCGACGGCGACGTTTCTGCGCTCGGCGGTGACGCGTAATACTCCCTGGGACCGCTTCCTAAGCGGCGAGAATGGCGCGATGACAGAGCGGCAGCGGCGCGGTGCGAAGCTCTTTTTCACTGCTGCCAACCAAGGAGGCGCCGGTTGCTACAGTTGCCACAGCGGTCCGATGTTGAACAAGCAGGTGAACGATCCGGATGTGGCCGGGGCGGGGAAGTTCGTCGAGGAGAACTTTCACAATCTGGGGCTGGGGGATCATCCGCTGCAGGCGTTGAACATTGCGGCGCGGAAAGATGCGAACTTCCGCGATGACGGGCGGCGGGAGATCACGGGTCTCGACAGCGACGCGTTCAAGTTCCGTACACTGACGCTTCGGCAATTGAAGGACGGAAAATTCTTCTTCCACAATGGCTCTTTCACGAACGTGCGCGACGTGGTGAACTACTTCAACCGTGGCATTCCGCAGGATGCGGGTGCGGCGGGGGCGGGAACCTTGTCGGCTCGATTTACGAATCCGCGGGGAAGCGGAATGCCCGCAGGGCTGGGGCTGAGCGAGGCTCAGGTGGATGAACTGACGGATTTCCTGGAGAATGCGCTCTACGATCCAGCGCTGGTGCAGTATGATCCGTACTCGTCCACGCGCACTCTGGAACCGAATGAACAGGATCTGATGTATTCGAAGTATCGTCCGGACCTGGCCGCTTTGGGCGCTCGCGATGGGCGGATGCCCAGTGGCCTGCCCCGGTCGAACGACGATGCGTTGTCGCGGCGCGATATGGGATTGGAGTTCCTGGATGTCACCAACGTAGTGACCGTGACGCCAGTGGAATCGAACCGCGTTGGAGCGGGACGGCAGGAAGATGTTTACCGGATCACGAACAATACTGCTGCTCCGGTTGACACTCATCTGCTGCTGATCGTGCGCGGAGTTGGCGACCAGGTTCAGTTGGAGAACGGCAGCGGGCGCACGGGGAGTCGCGAGCCTTATCAGCGATTGTTCCTGCCGGACGGGGTACTGATGCCTGGGCAGAGCATCACGACACGGCTGCTGTTCCGGCAACAGCCGCAACTGCCATCGTTAAGCTATGGCTTGACTGTGTTGTCCGGCCAGGGCACGCCGTAGGAACAAGGCCCGCGAGCCAGGGATGGTTTGCGGGCCTACTTCTTCACAGGCTTCGGTTGCAGCACGCCGCGGTCCTGCCAGGGCAGAACGGGCATGGAAGGATGATCGGGGCCGAAGGTGCGGAGCAGAACCATTTCGCAATCGCCGGTATTGCGGATGACAACATTCTTCGCTGTTTCGGCGGGTATGATGAAGCACCAATTGCCGAGGTCACCGGGCTTCAACGCGCGTGGCGCGGCGGCGATGTGCGTGCCGATCGTTCCGACACCCGCCGTGCAGATCATGTCGCTGCCGACCGGATCCTGCATGCGATACTCCACGCCGGGTTGAATCACGAGGCGCTTGGAGGCGAGCACCTGATGGTTGTTCTCACGGCCGAAGGCGCCGTAGATCACCCAATGATCGGAGACGTCCTTGCCATCACAGGTGTTGGTGTCGAGGACAGGTGAACAGGAGTGCTTCTCGGCATACATCGGGTCGTGGATGTTCTTCCAATCGAGGGCTTCGTCCGAGACCAGGTAGTCGAGCAATTCCTCGCGATCGGCTTTGGCATCGGCGGCCACATCGGCAACGCGAAGGCGGGTGGGGATCTCGCGGCCTACCAGAAGGCTGCGCGGGATCTTCGGCATGGGTTCATACATGCGATAGCCGTCGTCGAGGAACTGCGGCTCATAGTGAGGCAGGAACGCAGCCGGACCGTGCAGGTTCTGGGTCTTCATGATCATGGCGTTGCCGGGGCGCATGTAGACCCAGCGCGCATGGCGCTTCAGAACCATCATCGGATCGTCCCAACCGGCGGCTGTGAGATGTTGGCGGAGTTGCTCGGGTCCGAAGTTCTCGTGCAGGCCGAGGGTCATGAAGCACTGTTCGTCGAAGAGATCGTAATCGACGATCATCGTCGGCTCAATCCAGTAGGCTTCTTCCTTTACGTCGTGGGTGTGGTGCGGGAGGCGGTTCTTGTTGATGAAGAATTTCGAATAGCGGAACATGCCATGGCCGAGAGCTTTTAGGGTTGGCCCGAGGATGGCATCGGGGCACTGCGCGATGAAGTCCTTCAAGGCAACCAGCTTCTTGCGGCCTTCGGTTTTCACTACGATGTAGCAGCGGCCGGAGCCGAAATAGCCGTGCTCGCGGAGGAAGTCCTCTTCGGAGGTGAAGTCTTCGAAGCCGAACCAGACTTCGTCCCACTCAAAGCCTGGGATAGGCGAGCGGTGCGCGGAGATAATCGGATTGCCCGCGCCGGAGGCGCAGAAGGGCCGGCACATCATTGCGGTGTTCGTGGCCAGCGCGCCGCCACCCTCCCGGATCGTTGATTCGCACAGGGAACGCAGATCATCGCCCTCGAGGATTTCGAACGGGCGGCCATACATGTTTTGGACGGTAGATTTGGGCATGAGGAGAGAATCCTGCTCAATTGTAGTCGAGTGTGGCCGGTGGATGCCGGGGCGAATCAGCAGGCAGAAAGAAGCCGTCCAGCCTTCCCAGGCTGAACTGCGACCGGCCTGGAGGCCCGTCGCCACCGGACTGTCTGTCTAGAACATCAGGCGCACCATGATTGCAATGGTTCTGGGCCGGTTTGCCTGCGATGTGATGTAGCCGAACAGCGAGTTGTTGACCTGGGTATTGGGGCTGCCGAATACGGGATGATTGGCGATGTTGTAAGCCTCGCCGCGGAATTGAAAACGGAGCTGTTCGCCGAAGCGCATATCCTTCATCAGGGAGAGATTCAGATCGTTGGTGCCATCGCTGCGCAGGTTCATGAAGGTGGTGGCGAAGGTGCGGCGGTGAAACTGGAACTGCTCCGTGGAAAGCGTGCGGAAGGCCGTGGTGTCGAATGCGGGGCCGTCAACTTCGCGCTTCTGCATGTTGAGCGGGGCGCCGAAGTAGACGTAGTCGCCGGGGTTGTTGGTGCTTCCATTGAGCCAGGGGAATGGGCCGCCCAATTGCCAGGTGTAAGTGCCGCTCACTTTCCATCCGGCGGCGATTGTATTGATAGTGCGGTTCTGTGGACGAATCCATTTCTTGCGGCCGATGGGGAGTTCGTAGACGCCGCCCATGACGAAGCGATGGGGACGGTCGAAGGGGGAGATGCGCCGTTCCAGATCGGGGTCGGAAGGGTTGAGCCAGGAGACTTGCTCCACCAGCGTGGAGCGCATGTAGTTGGCGGTGAACTGCAAGCCGCCGGAAAAGCGCCTGCTGATGCGCACATTGAGGCTATGGAAATTGGACCGGCCGATGGTTTGATTGTGCGCGACGATGCCCCCGCTTCCGGGGCTTCCGTTGCCGTTGGGGAACTGTGGATAGGGGCTCAGTAGTTGATTCAGGGCGAGTGTGCGATTGGCGGTCTGGCTGGTTTGCAGGCCGAAGAACGGGTTGGGATGCGTGGCGGTGAGTGCCGTGATCCTATCCTGATCGCGCACAGGCAGCGTACTCAGCATGCTGGTGGGGAGCGCATTGAGTTGGGTGTAGGTGATGGGGATGTTCTGCGAGCGGTTGCCTGTGTAGACGATATCCAGTACGGTGTCCTTTTCCAGTGTGTGTTGGATGCCGAAGGTCCAGCGCACGGCGTATGGGCTTTGCATTTTGGGATTGATGAAGCGGATGGCCTGTCCGGCGAAGGTGAGCAATCCGGCGGATGCGCCTGCCGGTTGCTGGATGCCGGTGGGGAAAGGATTGGCGAGGGTAGCTGCTGGTGTGAGGTTATTGTCGTTGGTGCTGACCAGCGCTGTCGATTGGCTGTAGCCTGCTTGTGTTTGGAGGGGGTTTGTGGAATAGGCGCCGGTAGGCTGCAGGGTGGCGATGGTGAGCGGGGAGACAAACATGCCGATGCCTCCACGCACGGCGGTTTTGCCTTGCATTTTATCGGGAGCCCAGGCGAATCCGAAGCGCGGGCTCACTCTGGACCCGGTGGAGTAGATGCGCCGGTCATCGAGTGTGGCGAAGGTGAGGCCGCCGAGGACCCGGAACTGATCGGCGGGCAGGAGTGCGTGGGGAGCGTTGCGATAGGCCGTTTGGGCGGCCGGCTGCAGGGGGCTTGGGGAATCGAAGGCGAAGCCGTTGTTGGTGCGCGCCCAGCGTTCGTTGTAAGGGAAGTCGCGCTCCCAGCGCAGGCCGAGGTTCAAGGTGAGGTTGCGGCGAACGCGCCAATCGTCCTGCACGAACAGCGCGGCGTAATACTCGTAGTACATGGCCGAGGAATTTTGTTCGTAGCTTCCACCGGTGGGTAAGCCGAGCAGGAATGACGCCATGTCCTGGCCCTTGGCAACAGTGTTGGAGGCATTGCTGGCAGCGCGCGTCCAGGCGTTGGATGTGAATGCGATTTCGCCGGTGGAGCGGCCGTAGTTGATGATGTTGAGGCGATACTGGCGTGCGTCGCCACCGGCCTTCCATTGATGCGCGCCGCGCACGGTGCTCCAGGTGCCGAAGGTTTGCAGGGATTGCGAAGGCAGCGTATTGGCTCCGGATTGACCCAGCGTGCGATAGCCGGTAGTGCCTGTGGCGAAGGTGATGGACGGCAATTGCAGATACTGCGAGTTGGCGCCGAGATAATCGGGGAAGCCCAGTGCCGTGGGGTTGAAGCCGTAGCTGGGAGAGGAATGATCCTCGAACATGCGGGTGAAATTGAGGCGGAAGTTCACCACGTTGGTGGCGTTGAGCATCCACACCTGATCGAGGCTGCCTCCCCAGTTGGCGCGGCTCAAGTTCGAACCTGTTGCGATGTTCTGATACCAATCATCCTTCGCTTGCGAATACTCGGTGTGGCGGAGATTGAAGTAGGTGCGGACCTTGGCGCTGCCACTGAAGTCGAGGCGGCCGAGTTGATTGGTGAATCCATCGCGAGTGATATTGTTGGTGCCGTAGTTTTCGAAGTCGTCGGCACGGCGCGCGGTGACGTTGGGCTGGGGAAAGTAGTCGAGCAGTTTGCGCGCAATGGGATGGATGAGAGAGGAGGGGATCTGGTTGTTGGGGAAAGGGGAACGGGAGACGACGGTTCCGTTGAGCACGGCGGTGTAGGGGTTGTAGATTACCGTGCGGACTCCGAGCAGTTTGGAAAAATCACCGGTGCGCTCGGCATCTGTGGGAACTGACATGAACGCTGTGCCAGGCTGGCGCAACTGCATTCCTTCAAAGGCGAAAAAGAAGAATACCCTGTTGCGGCCGTCGAAGATTCTGGGAATGAAGATGGGCCCGCCAAGGGTGCCGCCGAATTGGTGGTAGCGGGTGGAGGGCTTGTCGAGGCCGTTCTTGTTATTGAAGAAATTGTTGGCGACGAGGGCATTGGGCTTGGTGGTTTCGTAGGCCGAGCCGCGCAGTTGGTTGCCGCCGTTTTTGAGAATCTGATTTACCGTGCCGGCGCCGGAATGGCCGAAGGAGGCATCGGTTTCAAAGACGCGCGGGCGCACTTCCTGAACGGCATCGCGAGGCGGGCTGTAGGCGAGGCGGCCGTCCCAGGTAGCGTTAGGCACACCATCGAGGAGCAATTCGTTTTGCTGCGAAGGAGCGCCGCCGATGCTCCAACTGGCGCCGCCGCCGGAGGAGAATGGTTGCACCTCGGATGGCTGGCTCGTGGAAAGCACGCCCATGGCGAGCGAAGCCATCATGATCGGAGTGCCGCCGTTCATGGGCAAATCTTCCACTTCGCGGGCGGTGATGGTGCTTCCGACCGAGCCGTTTTCCAGATTGATGGCGGGAGGCTCGGCCGTGACGACGACGGACTGCGCCGCATCGCCGACCTGGAGCGGCGCGTCGATGACGGGGTTCTCGCCTGCGCTCAAACGCCAGCCGTTGCGTTGAAACTCCTTGAATCCGGTGGCGGTGACTTTGAGGTTGTAGTTGCCGGGGAGAAGAAAGGGGATGGTGTAATGCCCGTTGCTTTCGCTGACTGAGGAAGTGCGGACATTGGTGCTGGTTTCGACCACCGTGACCTGCGCGCCGCTGATGGCTGCGCCCGTGGCGTCGGTGACAACTCCGCTCACCGTCGCACGGAATTCCTGAGCCCAAACCGCAGCAGCCAGACCAAAAACAACGAGGTAGCCGCCTTTGCGAAAAATACCCACGGAAAGACTCCTTTGCTAATGGTATTTTCGCGCAATTGAAATGGCGGGGTTAGACGCCGCGGCGGTCTCCCCACAGATCGACGTGCAGGCGTGGGGAATAGCGGAAGCCGGTGCGCTTGCACTCTTCGGCGAGCCATAGGCCGCGCTCGCGCACGGCGGCGGCGGTGGTCCCTTCGGGCATGAGCAGCACTCTTGTGGTTTCGGCTCCCACCTCTTCCACCACACGCGACAATTCCACCATGTCTTCGGGTGCGGCGACAACGAATTTGAGCTGATAGGAATAGTGGTTGATGAGGCGGCGGAGCACATCCGGCTGATAGCGGAGGCGTTCGTGCTGGGTGGCGAATTCGCCGGGCGGGCGGGAGTTTTCGAGCTTCGGCGAAATGCTCATCAAGTCGCAGGCGAGTTCGCGAAAAACTGTTCCGGCGGTTTCGATGGTGATGTGGCGGCCCATAGCGCGGAGGCCTTCGGTGAGTGCTGCGATCTCCGGTTGAATCATCGGTTCGCCTCCGGTGACCACGACATGGCCCGCGGCGCAGCCCTCCACGTACTGCAGTAATTCGTGGATGCTCCAGTCCCTGCCTTCCGGCTTCCAGGACGTATAGGGCGTATCGCACCAGACGCAACGGAGGTTGCATCCGCTGGTGCGCAGGAACACGGAAGGCACGCCGAGCAGCGTGCCTTCGCCCTGAATCGAATAGAAAACTTCCGCGATTTTCATGGGCAAGGCCGCGGGGCAAAGCGGTAGCCCTGCACGCGGCTTAATTCTTCCAGCCACTCCATCTGCGAGGCGAGTTCCTTACCCTTTGCGGCCGTGGGGATGAGATATACGTTGGAGCGTTTCACATCGCATTCGCCGGCGATGCGCCTGATTTCCTCCCATTCCGATGCATCCGTGCAGTGGAACTTTAACTGGTGCGGGTAGTGCGCGACGATCTTGCGGAGAACGTCCATGTCAAAGCCGGGCTGCGGAGGCTTTTTTGTCTTTTTGCCCGCGGGAGCAGAAGAAAGAGTGATGTTGACACTCATCAGGTCGCAGGGAAAGTCCTCGGCAAAGAAGGAGCCCGATGTCTCTACGGTGACGTGGTGGTCGAACAGTCGCAATTTCTGGGCGAGCATTTCCAGTCCGCTCACGCGGAGAGGTTCCCCGCCGGTGAACACGGCGAAGTCGTACCAGGAGCGGCGCACGCCTGCAAGCAGTGCGCTAATCGCGATATTGAAATCCGGCGTCCATTGGGCGCGCTCTTTGGTGGACCAAACGTGGAGCGGCGGACCATCTCGCGTGACCAGGAAGACTGCGGGGACTCCGTTGAGGCTGCCTTCGCCCTGGATGGCGCAAAAGACTTCGGTGAGCATCGGGGGGAGCGGGATGGGCATCATGGCGTTACATACTCCAAAGGATCAGTGAGGCCGGCTTCGGCGAAGCCCTTGCGGCGCAGCAGACAGGAATCGCAGCCGCCGCAAGGGCGGCCGCTTTCCTGAGGATCATAGCAACTTGAGGTGAGGGCGAAATCCACGCCCAATTCAGCGGCCAACTTCACGATTTGCAGTTTGGTGAGGCGCAGCAACGGAGTCTCAATACGCACGCGCGCGGTTCCTTCGACGCCGGCTTTGGTTGCGAGGTTCGCCATCCGCTCAAAGGCCTCAATGAATTCGGGGCGGCAATCGGGATAGCCGGAATAGTCGATCGCGTTCACGCCAATGAAAATGTGCTCGGCGGCCAGCACTTCGGCATAACCAAGGGCGAGACTGAGGAAGACGGTGTTGCGGGCGGGGACGTAGGTGATGGGGATTCCGGGCGCGAGTTCGCTCACATGGTTATGCTTGGGGACATCGATTTCCGCGGTGAGGGCGGAGCCGCCTAAAGCGCGCAAGTCGACGCGCACGACGCGATGTTCCACTGCGCCGAGCGATTGGGCCACGCGCGAGGCAGCCTGCAATTCGAAGTGATGACGCTGGCCGTAATCGAAGCTGAGGGCGTAGCATTCGTAGCCCTCTTTGCGGGCCAAGGCAAGGCATGTGGTGGAGTCCAAGCCACCACTCAATAAGCAGACAGCTTTCATTTCGGTAACCGGAAGGCGAGCAGGAAGCCCAACACAGGGAACAAGGTGAGCACCTGCAAAACCATTCCTAGAGTGTAGCGGTCGGCGAGCCATCCCGCGAGGGGAATGAAGATGATGCCGGCCATGCCCCAGGCAAAGCCCATCATGAGGGCGGAAATGGTTCCCGATTGGCCGGGCGCGAGATTCTGTGCCATGACGATGTTCACCGGATTGGTGGAGAGCAGAATCAAGCCGGCCGCGGCGAGCGCGGCAATGGCCAGGGGGCCGGAGCTATGGAAGAAGAGCAGGAGGAACGGGACCGCGCCGATCATGCTGTAGAGGATGACGCGGCGTCCGCCGAAGCGGTCGGCGATGTGTCCGCCGGCGAAGCCGCCGAACGCGCCCATGGCGGAATACATGGTGAGAGCGAGGCTGGCGGATCCATAGCTGAAGGCTCGTTCCTTGGTGAGATAAAGCGGCAGGAACTGGGTGAAGGTGATTTGCAGCACACTGCGCAGGAACACGAGGAAATAGAGGATCAGCAATGGTTGCCAGACGGCACGCAATTCGACCCAGTTGATTTTGGTTTTGCCGCGCGATTCGATGGGCAGTTCCGGAACCTTGGCCAGCATCCAGAGCGTGACCAGCACTCCGGGGATGGCGGCGATCCAACTTTGTTGGAAGCCAAAATTGGTGAGGATGAAGGCGAAGTAGACGGGGCCGAGGGCGTAGCCCAATTGGCCCGCGCTGATGAAGAAGGCCATTGCCTTTCCACGCCCTTCGCGCACGCCGGAGGCGGCACGCACGGACGATTGCGGGTGGAAACTGGCCACGGCCGATGCGCCGAGCAGCACCAGGGCGAGGACCCAGCCGAAGTTGGGCGCCAGGCCCAATGAAGAAATGAAGACGCCCGCCAGCAGCGGCGCCAGGACGGAAAACAGACGGCTGTGATAGCGATCGGAGAGGATGCCGTAGACAGGCTGCATGACGCTGCCTGCCAGCACCATCGCTCCGCCGAGGATGCCGGCCTGCGTCAGATTGAAGCCGAGGTTTCGCGCAAACATGGGCTGAAACACGCCGAGCGCGGCGGAGTACACATCGACGGCAAAGTGGCCCGCGGCATAGATGGCAAGCAACTCATAGCCCGCCGGCCACTGCGATTTGGCAGGAGCGGTGGTTACGGGGACAGCGATGGTGGTGCGTTCGGATGCCATGGCCGGGGGGAAGTTCTATTATATCGGATAGCAACATTTCTACTGGCTTAGGGTTCAACAGGAACTGTAATCCGGTTTAGTAACGAGGGAATTTATGTCCGCATTCGTGTTTCGCGCCGGCGCGCTTTCCTTTGCGTTGATGGCCACGGTGAGCGGCCAGAATCTGGCGCCGGTGATCCATCCGCGCGGAGTGGTGAACGCTTACTCGCAGCAGCCTGCTCCGTCGCAAGTTGGGGCGGGGAGCGTCGTGTGGATCAACGGATTGAATCTCGGACCGCCGGCGGGGGCAACGGCCGACAGCCCGAATTGGCCGACAGAACTCGGTGGTGTACAGGTGTTGATCAACAACCGGCCGGCGCCGCTCGGATCGGTTTCGCCTTCGCGCATTGTGGCGCAGGTGCCGCTGGAAACACCGAACGGATTGATGAATGTCGAGGTGAGACGAGGCGAGGCAAGGTCGCGCCCGGCGCGGATCAATGTGTTCGCGATCTTTCCGGTGGTGCGCACTAACGATGACAAGGGATATGGGGAAGTGTCCGGGGCCGCCAGCGGGTCGAGCTATGCCTTCACGGCTTCCGGGCTGGGTGTTACCGATCCACGGGTGAACACAGGGGAAGCGGCTCCCGCCGACGCGGCTGCGCGTCCGCGCCAGGCGGTGAATGTGTACCTGGGCGGGGCGAAGTTGGATGCCGACATCAAAGCTTCTTCGAAGCGGCCCGGCGATTTCGATGTATCCGTATCCGTTCCGGAGGGCACGCTGCCCGGCGATCTTCTGCTGGTGCAGGCCGCCAATCGACTTTCCAATTACGGGGTGTGGCGGCGGATGAACCGTCCGGAAGTGACCTTTGTTCCGATGCCGGATGGCGCGCCGGTGGTGCGTGGAATGGCCGCTTCCGACCTTGCCGGCGGATTTCTGATTGCGAGCGCGGCACGCACCAGCGAAGGCTGCTGGCCGAGTGTGCTGTTCGATCTGCGGGCCAAGCGGGCGGCGAATATTTCGCAATGCCTGACGGTGGCGAATCAGAACGCGGTGACACCCGTGGTTGCGGCGGTGAATTCGCCGGCGCTGGCGGCGCTGATCGGGCCTCCGCAAGGTGCCGATGTGGCTCAGGGCGTGAGCAGCAAGGTCGCATTGTTCCAGCCCTCGCGGACAGAAGCGATGGGTGTGGACTTACCTGGGAACGCCGCGGCTTTGAATGGGAATGCCCAAGGGGGATTCAATGCGGTGATGCCCGGCACGCCGCCGCAGGTCGCGAACATTGATGCCGCGACCGGGGACATTCAACTGGCGCAAGGCGCTGGAGGCGGGGCGGGCGGAGGGGCCGGAGCGCAGGCCGCGGTGCTGAATCCACTGACGCTACAGGTGAACCTCGGCGGAGGGCTGGACAAGGTCCTGACAGCGGTTACCAATACGGGCCAAGGCCAGTTCAGTGTGGTGATTGGGAACGATCTGGACAATCCGACGAGCGCGAAGCTGGTGATACTTAACCCACAGGGTGAGGTGACGGCGAGCCGCGATTTTCCCGATGGCTTTCTGCCCATGGTGATGCCGAATCCGCCGGCGCAACCGGCTCCGGGCGGCGGCGGAGGAGGGCAGGTGGGACCGGGTGGTGGCGGACCCGGAGGCGGGGGGCAAGGTGGCGGCGGGGGCGTTGTGATTGTGGCGCCGGGTGGCGCGGTACAGGTTCAGGTGCGTTTCCGCGTGGCGACCTTCTTTGATGCGCAAACGCGAAACTTCTACGTTGCCGCGCGGAAGGCGGATGACTCCGCGCACTCGCTGGTGGTGTTCGCTCCGAACGACGTGAAGGCGATCGCATTGCCGGCCGGCCGCTTCATAGCCGCCTGCACACCGAACGCGCAGATTGCCAACATCGAGACATCGAGGCGCATTGTGCTGATGGGCAGCAACAGCGCGGACCGGCAATTCCGGCAGGTATGCGGGGCGCTGAGTTTTCTGGTGCTGGATCTGGGGAGCCAGGAGTTCACCGACGTGGCGCTGCCTGGCCAGGGACAGATCAACGTTACCAATAATGTTCCGGACTTGAACGATTTCTTGCTCGCCGCCAGCACGGAGGGCGACACGATGTTTGCGATGGATGGCGTGACGCTGTCGGCGTACCGGCTGAATCTGCCGCAGGGCGTGATCGGGTTCCAGAATCTGCAGCCGGTGCCGGATATGGAACTGGCGGTCGCGGTGGGCCGGGTGCGGCAGCAGAACGGCGATGGCGGCTTTCTGATCTTCGATCTGGAGAATCTGGAAGTGCGCCAGTTGCTGCTTCCCGATGGGTTCGCCACAGCGCAGTTGGTAGGCATCCTTCCGGCCACGCGCAAGCTGGTGGCGCGGGGGAACCGGCAAGGCGGCTCGCAATTTCTGGTGTACGATCTCATTTCAGGGGACCTGGAGATCATCGCCAACCCTCCGGGTGTGGCGTATGTCGGCAACGCGCCCGTTCCGGCGGGGCAACCGGCTCAGCAACAGGCGCCGGCGATGATGAGAGTGAATGCGAAGGCCAATACGATTGAAGCGATCACCATTAACGATGCACGGGCTACTACGGGTGCGATGCTGGTGCGTATTCCTTGAGGTAAGCTGAAGAAGCACCCCGCGCCAGGGGGAAGCACGCAACTGCCTGTGAAGAACGAAAAACAGTCTCAATTGGAAGCTTTTGAATCGGCCATGAACCTGTTCCACAAGCGCGATTTCCGCGCGGCCTTACCGCTGTTTGCCGAGGCGGCGGGGGGGCCGAATGTAAGCATCGCGCACACCGCGAAGCAGCACGTGCGGATCTGCGAGCAGCGGCTGGGCACGCCGGCGCCGGAACTTCATACAGCGGAAGACTACTATCACTATGGGATTGGCCTAATCGCTTCACGCAAGCTGGAAGAAGCGGCGCAGGTATTGCGCAAGGCAGCGGAACTCGATCCGCGCGCCGGGCATGTGCAATATTCGTTGGGAATCAGCTTAGGGCTTGCGGGCGACCTGCAAGGCGCGGCACGCCATCTGGGGACGGCCATCCAGTTGGATTCGAAGAACCGTTCGATTGCCCGAAGCGACCCGGACTTCCTGGAATTCGGAAGATATTCTCCCGTACGGGAACTCGTATTTTTGGAGAAAAAGGAGCGAGACACGCAACTACCTTCGTAGGTGCAACTGCTCGAATTCATGCCGTTACGAAACCCGCTTACGCGGCGAGTCTCTTCCGACGAGCCCATTCGGATTCTGTCCATCGGGGGCGGAACAGGCCTGTCGACGTTGCTGCAGGGGTTGAAGTATTACGCCAACCCGGAGCTTTCCTCAGCCTTGCCGAGCCCGATGCGCGAGACTCTGAACCGTCCGTTGGAGCTGACTGCCGTAGTGACCGTGACCGACGACGGGGGCAGCAGCGGGCGGCTTCGCCGGGACTTCGATGTTCTGCCTCCGGGTGACATCCGCAACTGCATGGTGGCCTTGTCCGAGGATGCGGCATTGCTATCGAAGCTGTTTCAGTATCGCTTCTCGGCGGGGCGCGGATTGAAGGGGCACAGCTTCGGCAATTTGTTTCTCACGGCGCTGACGCAGATCACCGGCGACTTCGCGCATGCGGTGAAATTGTCGAGCGAGGTGCTGGCCAGCACGGGGCGCATTTTTCCATCCACCGGGGCGAACGTGGTGCTGCAGGCCAAGCTGGAGGATGGATCGCTGGTGACCGGGGAGACGCAGATCAGCAAGGCGAAGTCGCGGATCCAGACGGTGTTGCTGAAGCCGCGCCGCATTCATCCACTTTCGGAGACATTGGAAGCGATTGAGCAGGCCGATCTCATCACCTTCGGGCCAGGTTCGCTGTTCACCAGTGTGATTCCGAACCTGCTGGTGAGCGGGATTCCGGAAGCGATTGCGCGATCGAGCGCCATCAAGGCGTACTTCTGCAACCTGATGTGGCAGCCGACGGAAACGATGAACTTCACCGCTGTGGATCACGTAACGGCGATCAACAAACACGCACGCTGCAGCCTGATTGACTGCATTATCGTCAATTCGAAGCCGGTCAGTGCGCCGCATCGGCGGCGCTACGCAGCGCAGCAGGTGCAGCCGGTGGCAGTGGATATGGAGCAGTTGTTGAAAATGGGACTGCGGGTGGTGGAGGACGATCTGCTGGCGCGTTCGGAGAAAGTGCGCCACGATCCGCACCGGGCCGCGGCAGTCGCAATCCGGCTGGCCGTGGCGGGACGCCGCCGCCGGCAACGCGCGCAATCCTTCAAATCGGCGGCGGGCCTATAGCAGCGGCGCGCACCAGCCGAATGGTGTAATGGTTTTAACTTCCGCATGCAAACCCCTTTGAATATTCTGATTCTTGCCGCGGGTCTGGGGACTCGCATGAAGTCGAACAAGGCCAAGGTGCTCCATCAAGCCGCGGGGAAGGCGTTGGTGGAGCATGTGACGGACACCGCATTGCGGCTGACCACGCCGGACCGGATTACGGTGGTGATCGGGCACCAGGCAGACAGGGTGCGCGATCTGCTCTCCGCGCGCGGGGTACGGTTCGCTCTGCAATCGGAGCAGAAGGGGACCGGACATGCCGTTCTATGCTGTGAAGGGGCTGTTCCGGAGCACACAGGCCGCGTAGTGATTCTTTACGGCGATGTGCCGCTGCTGACGCTGGCGACGCTGGAGAAACTGATTCGTTTGCAAGCGGAGGCCGCGGTTTCGGCAACCGCTTTGACCACGCACCTGGATAATCCCACCGGCTATGGGCGGATCATCCGCAATGCAGCGGGGGACATTGCTGCCGTGGTGGAAGAAAAAGCGGCCAATGCCGAACAGCGGGCGGTGCGCGAAATCAATGCTGGCATTTATTGTTTTGATGCCGCCTTGCTGTGGAAGCATCTGCACGACATCCGGACGAACAATCCGGCGGGTGAATACTATCTGACCGATATGGTGGAGATTCTCTCGGGCAACGGGCATCGTGTATTGCCGCTGCATGTGGACGATCCATCGGAATTGCTGGGAATCAACACGAAGCTGGAACTGGCCGATGTGGATCGGATTCTGCGGGCGCGCAAGGCGCGGCAATTGATGCTGGACGGGGTGACCATTGAGCGGCCGGAGACGGTGACGATTGACGAGGATGTGCGTATCGCGGCCGATAGTGTGATTGAGCCGTTCACGCGCATTTTGGGGAAGACGGTGATTGGCGCGGAGTGCCGCGTGGGTGCATATTCGATCATTGAATCTTCCACGCTGGAAGACGATGTGCAGGTGAATCCTTTTTCGATTGTGGCCACATCGTATGTGAGCACAGGGGCGCGGATCGGTCCGTATGCCCGGTTGCGGCTGGAGAACCACGTGGAAGCGGGTGTGCATATCGGCAACTTCGTGGAGTTGAAGAAGACGCGGATCGGCAAAGGCGCGAAGGCGCAGCATCTGGCATATCTCGGCGATTCCACGATTGGGGAAAACGTGAACATCGGGGCAGGGACGATCACTTGCAACTACGACGGAAAGAAGAAGCATCAGACGAAGATCGGCAGCAACAGCTTCGTGGGGAGCAATTCGACGCTGGTGGCGCCGGTGACGGTGGGGGAAGGGAGCTATGTGGCGGCGGGTTCCGTGGTGACGGATACGGTTCCCTCGGACGCCTTGGCACTGGGCCGTTCCCGTCAGATAATCAAGGAAGGTTGGGCAAAGAAACGACGCGAGGAGTGAAGTTGTGCAGTTTCCCGTTGTCGACCATGCCTTGGCTTCGCGGCTAGAACGCGCCGAAGGCCTTTTGTGCGCCCGGTTCATTGAAGCGCGGTGGCGGGTGCATCCATCCTCGAATGCCAGTTGGATGGAAGCGGCGGGGGCCATTGCCACTTTCGATGGTGCGGAGTCTCCGATGACGCAGACGTTCGGGCTCGGGTTGACTTCGCTGCCTCTGCCTGAAGAGTTAGGCCGTATCGAGGATTTCTTCCAGCAACGCGGGGCTCCAGTGCAGCACGAGGTGTGTCCGCTGGCCGGGATGGCACTGGTATCTCAGTTACACAAGCGAGGCTACGCGCCGATTGAAATGAGTACGGTGTTGTACCGCACGTTGCCTGCCGCGCCACATGCCGTGGCGGATTCCATTCAGGTACGGATCGCGGGGCCGGAGGATCGGGAAACGTGGGCCCGGACGGCGGCGGCGGGTTGGCGTGAGTATCCGGAACTCGCGCACCTGCTGGTGGATCTGATGCAGGTGGTGACGGCGCGCGAGGGTGAGGTTTCGTTTCTGGCTGAGCTGCATGGGATTCCGATTGCCGCGGCGGCGCTGAGTATTCAGAACGGTGTGGCGATTTTGGCTGGGGCGTGCACGCTGCCCGAGCATCGGCGCCAGGGGGCACAGCGAGCGCTGCTGGAAGCTCGCCTTTCTTATGCGGCTCAGGCAGGGTGCGACTTGGCGATGATGACCGCCGCGGAGCCCGGCAGTGCGTCACAGCGCAATGCGGAGCGCCAGGGGTTCCGGATCGCATACACACGCACCAAGTGGCGGCTGTGAGGGATTCGCGGGTTCATTCGCGCCTGCCATTGTGAGGAGCGTGTATGAAACTGGCGCTGATTCTGCTGGCCGTAGTTGCATTGGTTGCCTATGCGTGTGCCCGGCAGCGGCGCAGCGTGCCTGTGGTGGTGGATCTGGATGGGATCGCCGAGATGCAATTGCGTGCGGATTTGCGGCTGGATTCGCGCGAGACGGAACAGACGGGTGACCGCTCCACGTTTCATTTTCGGCGCGTGAATGACACGCATATCAACGGGCAGACGTCGTATGCCGAGTTTCTGACGGTTTCGCTGTTGGCGGAGGATCTGCCGGTTGCCGAATCGTTGACGATGGAGGAGACGGTGTATGAGCAGCATCCGGTGAAGGAACCCGCGTGGCGGGTGAAGCTGGTGGATGCGAAAGCTGGTGTTTCGCTGGAGTGGATGGGATATCGGAAACAGTACAATGCCGATCACGCCAAGGAGTATGTACGGGAGATGGCGGCGGGGGTGCGGTGGAAGAAGGACCGGGCGGAGCATTTTGCGGCGCATCGGGATTGGTCGACCTCGGGTTGGGCTGCTGCGTATCAGGAGAACCTGCGATTGCTGCATGCGGCGCTGGCGTCGAAAGGGCTTCCCGCTGTTGTTGCGGGCCGCTGGACAAGACACGGGGAGTGGCGCTACACGATCGACAACGAACGGCCGCAACGGTTCCACCTGGTTCGCGCCGTGGCGCATATTGCGCTGCCGGATGGGCCGTTCCGGCTGCTGGCTCCGCTTACTTATTTCCGGTATTATGCGACGCGGGGATTCTGGCATCAGGATAATCAGGGGCATGGGGGAGGTGTGTTGCCGGCCTCGGTGCTGCCGGGGTTTCGTGAGGAATGGACGAATCAGGAGCATGTGTACTTTTACTGCGTGCAGTCGTTGCAATTGTGGAAGGAGTATCCATCGCTTGCGCATGCAGTGCGGGAGTTGATGGAAGAGGCCGGGCGCCGGGTGGAGGAGTTTCACACGAAGGGCGCCATCGACGCTGACGCGGAAGGGTGAGCGGTCCTGCTACACTGATCGGGCATGTCCGTGACCCGCCTGGACCTACTTGCGTTTCTGCGCCGCGAGCGCTATGCCGTGCTTGCAACGGCTTGCAGTGAAGGCCATCCACAGGCCGCTTTGGTAGGAATCGCCGTAAACGACCGGTTCGAACTTATCTTTGACACCCTTGAGACAACGCGGAAGGCAAGCAACGTGCGGCAGAATCCGCAGGTGGCTTTTGTCATCGGCCCGACGGACCCACGCGCCGTGTGCACGGTGCAGTATGAAGGGATTGCCGATGAGCCGGCAGGGGCGGAATTGGATGAATTGCTCGCGCATTATTACCAAGCCTTTCCTGATGGGCCGGCACGGCGCAATTGGCCAGGGTTGATGTATGTGCGCGTGAAGCCCCAGTGGATCCGCTACAGCAATTACGCGATGGATCCACCGGAAACTGTTGAGTTTCGGGGGGAGGAGTTGGGTTAGGCGGTTACGGGGACGTTGCCCGAGTAGACTTCGACGGCGCGTTGCGCCATCGTCTGCACGGTGTAGTGTTCGCGCACGCCTTCATGTCCGCGCTGGCCGAGCTGCTCGCGCAATGCGGGCTCGCGGTAGAGGTGTAGAATCTCGCGGGCGAAGCTTTGCGGATGATCCGGTTCGGCGAGCAAGCCGCCGCCGGTGCGCTCTATCATTTCCGGGAAAGAGCCGTGCCTGGGCGACACGATCGGCACACCGCACGCCATCGCTTCGAGGGCGTAGAGACCTTTCACTTCGGCGTAGAGGCTGGGCACGGAGATGACGTCGGCACGGTGGAGGAAGCGGATTTTCTCCGTGCGGTCGAGCGAGCCGTGATAGTGGAATTCACTCCCCAGGCCCCACTCCTGCATCTGGCGCTCAATGATGTGTAAGTACTCCTTGTACTCCGGGGCGAGATAGCCCGCGGCTTCCAGGCGGCTAGGCGGCAGGCCGCCTTCATGGCGCATCCAGCGATAGGCTTCGCACAGTTGATGCAGGCTCTTTTCGGGGGCAATGCGGGCGAAATAGCCGATTCGGAATGGGCCGGGCTCGCGCTCGGGGGGCTTCTTCGTGAGATCGTGCGGATTCACGCCAAGCGGGATGACGTGCATCTTCTCTTTCGGAATGCCAAGGTAGGAGGACATGAGCCGCGCCCCGAACTCGCTGACGGCGATGAATCCATCGGCCTGGGGCACCATATCGCGGATCAGCTTGAGGGATTCCGTGCGGTGGGGCTCATGCAGGTTTTCGAGGAACAGGTCTTCGCCCTGCAGGGTGACGTACACGGGGCAGCCTAATGCGCGCTTGAGCGGCGCGACCATGGAGATGACCAGGGAGTTTGGAATGGTTACCACGTCCGGCTTGCCGAGGGGCCGCAGGTGGTGCACCATCTTTTCGAATTCTTTCTGTTGAGGGCCATGCTCGCCTTTGAGCATCGCCACGGTCATTTCGCCGAGGAATTTGGGATTCACGGGGATGGATCGCTTGGCCGCGGCTTTCAATGCCAGTTTCGAATCCCAGAGTTTGTCCACCAGCCATGGCGTCTTGCGGAAGAGCCGCGATTGTTGCTGGAGATAGACGCTGATTCCTCCGAAGAAGACGTGCTCTTCGCTGACGTTGACCTCGTCGACCAGCGTCGGCGTGTAGACCGGTAGCAAGAGGATGTCGTGGCCGCGCGCCTTCAGTGCGGCCGCCAGCGCGTTGTCACGCAGACAGGAGCCGCAATACATGCTTGCGGCTCCTGCGGTGAAGGCGAAAATGCGCATGGTACTAGTGATGCACGAGCTCGGCGCTTTGTTGCTGGAAAGCGCGCCGGGCGTAGAGGTGTTCGAAGAGGTTTCCTTCGTGCGGCTGATCCCATCCGATTTTCATTGTGGGGATGGGGCCGAGATTGAGGCGGCCGACATGGGGTGAGGCGAGCAATTGCTGCTTGAGGTGTTCGTTGCTTGTAATCGCCGTGACCACCAGCGTGGGTCCGATGGCATCCACCATCTGCGCCTGCGGGTGCTCAACGACACTGGCGAACGGGAAGAGGAACTCCTTGTTCGCCAAGCCGTGCTCCACGGAATCGACGTGCAGGATAGTGGGCAGCAGGTAGGTGCAGCCTTCGAATTGCGCCACGCGTCCGCCGCTGCGATATTGTGCCGTGACATCGACGGCGCCGGGTTCGTTCAAGCCGCCGTCGATCATCTTCGAAATGCGCTCGGCAACGCGCGGATCGGCGAACGGGGCAATCTTCGCTTCCGGATCGTCGGCGGGCTTCGGCTGGATCTGGGCCAGCCGTGCGGCCAGTGCTTCGGCGATCTCACGGCCCTTGCGCGGGACCCAGACGGCCGAAGCGTTGATACAGGATCGGCCGGAGTTCTCCGAGATGGAGTGTATGATCACGTCGAGATATTTTTCATAATCGTCGACGCAATCTTCACCGAGGATCACTTTGCTGTAACCGGGGCCGTGCAGTTCGATGCGTGGATCGTTCTTCCAGGATTTTACGGCTCCGACATCGCCGAACAGCATGGAGCGGCCGCAGCTTTGCAGAATGGTGCCGGCCCCGCCGTGGTCGGTGGGGTAGTAGCCGAAGACCTCGGGAGGGCAGCCCGCCTTGATGAATGCCTGGATGACGCGATAGGGCGACCAGGGCTCGGCGCTGCCCGGCTTGAGCACCAGCGGCGACTTCATGACGATGGCCGGAATCCACAACGAGTGAACGCCGGGGGAATTGTTCGGCAATACGGCGCCGAGGTTGTAGCCACGGGGGAAGAAGCTGACGTTGTGCCCGCCGGCAACGCCGTAGCCTTCATCGAGGACGCTGAGATCCATGCCGCGAGTGAGCCCGCTCAACACGCTTTCGATCTCGGCCATCACGCCGTAGATCTTCATCATGTTCTTACGGACCATGACGTGGGGAAGGCCGGTTGTAGCGGAGATCGACTCCACGTATTCCTCCGGCGATTGCATGGAGTCGCCGAGCGGCAGCGTGTCGTCTTTGAAATACTCCGCGGCGCGCTGCGACATCTTCACCAGTTCTTCGCAGCGGAAGCCTTGCAGGATGCGCCATGTGGCCTCGGCATCGAGCAGGTCGCGGCGCACGAGTCCCGAATTAGCCTGGCTGATTTCGACGAACGGCTCGCGGGTGCGGTGATGCGGGGTCCGGTTCACCGTGAGGCTGCGGTAGGGACGGCCTTTGCGCAGGATGGGAATGTGCAGCATCAATACACTCCTTCCACCACGGACGAGGAGAAGCGCGAGAACGGACGGACGTTTCGTACGCCATCCCAGGGATACAGTGCGTGGGGACGTTCGCGCTCGCATTCATCGCGTTCGAGGAAGCGCGGAATGAAGGTGTCTTTGGTGAGCGTGGTGAGGCGCACGCGGCCGGTTTCGCCGTAGCCGACGATGCGTGTGGGATTGTCGGGGTCCACCACTTCGATCATGGCGCGCGGTGTCGGCGGGTAGTACACGATGGCGTAGCCGTCATCCGCAGTGAGCGGTTTGTGGACCGCAAGGCCCATGAGTGTATTGCCGTAAGTGGGTGCGAAATAGACGCCATCGAGTAGTTCTTCGACGGCGAAGCGGCAGAACTGCGGAGTCATTTCCGTACCGCCGCAGAAGATGCCCTTGATGCCGAGTTTCTTGAGCGACACTTTTTCGCAGATCGCTTCCAGCAGCTTCGGCGTGGTGAAGATGCACTGGATGTTGGGGTGGGCTTTGAGCAGCGTGAGGGCCTGGTCAATGACGTGGGTCTTGTATCGTTCCATCATTGCCATTTCGCCCCACTTGATCAGTTTGATGACCCAGCGGGGATCGAGGTCCACCATGAAGCAGATGCCGCCGCGGTGTTGCGCGAGGTGTTCCACGGCGAGACGAAGGCGGCGAGGTCCGGAGGGGCCTATGGAGATCCAATCGGCGCCTTTGGGGAAGTGCTCTTCGGAGAGGGTCTCACTGAACATTTCGTAGTCGATGCGGAAGTCTTCCATCTGCACGCGCGATTTAGGTACGCCGGTGCTGCCGCCGGTTTCGAAGACGTAGACCGGTTTGCCTGCCTGGCCTTTGGGGATCCACTTGCGCACGGGCCCGCCGCGCAGCCATTCATCCTGGAAGTTGCCGAACTTGTCCAGGTCCGCGTAGCAGTGGACTTCCTTGCGCGGGTCCCAGCCTGCCTTGGCGGCCCAATCGAGCCAGAACGGGGTGCCTGTTTCCGGGCTGAAGTGCCACTGGACGATCTCACGAGTCCAGGCGTCGAGTTTCTCTTTGACCTGCTGTTGGCGCAGTTCGATATCGGTTGCTGTTGCGGTGCTCACTTGGGATTAAGGCCTCTCTGTCAGATCTTATTCTACTTCGATGCGGACGCGGCTTCGGCGGACGCAGAGTTTCCACCGGGCCGCGCTCCGATCGCCATTGCCACGGCAGCGGCGAACAGGGTATAGAGTGCAGGCGTTGAAAATGCTCTTCCGGTAACGCCTTCTTCGGGTTCTTTGAGGAATGCGATGGAAAGAAGTATTGGCGCGGCGCAGAGGACGAGGGAGGCGAAGGACGTGGCGCGGGACTTTCGGGAGAGCCCGGCGGCGTATGCGAGGTTCGCCACGGCGATGAGGAGGAGGAACATGTGGCGGGAACGGTAGACGGCTCGGATCTCGGGGGTGGCTTCTTTGACGCCGGGTTCGCGGACCCAGCGCATGTATGCGCCGCTCAACAGGAACAGGATGAGCATGGTGACGCCAACGCCCCAATGCAACTGCCTGCGCTGTTCGGAATGCATCCCCACAATGTACTACGCTGGAACGTCATGGACCGATTTGCCAAGCTGCGCGAAGCCGTTGCCGCCAGTGTTGCGGAGATTGAGCGGGGGGAGAAGCCGCGAATGCTTGGCACGCTGGCCAATCTCTATTTTGGCTTCAATCCCGGCGAGTATGCGCATGAGCTTCGGGAGCAACTGTGCTTTGCGGTTGGGGACGAACTCACTGCCGTTGCCGAGCGCGGGTTTGTGGCGATGCTGCTGGGGCAGCCACTACCTTTGCTTGCGGACCTGGCGCGGATGAATGCCGCGAACGAGTATCATCCGCACTGGTATGCGATTCTCGCCGGGATGGATTTGTATTGGGAGCGGGAGCGGTCGGTGCCTGAGTACGCCATCGAGGCCGTGTTTGCGTTGTCGTTGCTGTTGAGCACTTGGGATGAGCAGGGTGGTTTGGCTCCTGCTTCGCGGCGGGAGTGGTCTGTGCTGATTTATACGCTGCACCCCGACGTGGCTGAGCGCGTGTATGAGGCTTTGCTGGGTGAGTTGATTGGTGCTGGGGCTGATGCGTTGGGACTGCTGCGGCGGCTGAAGGAATCACCTGCGGCTGCGTGGCGTGGTGCGCTTGCTGGGCGGTTGCGATCAGAGGACCCGGATACGGCGGACTTGCTTGAGGAATTTCGCGGGGTTTGACCGGCTCCCTCACGGTCGCGGCTCAGAAATTTAGCGCGCGGTTAGCGCGTTGGTGAGATTGCGCGCTGTTGGGCGATGCTTTCGTAGGCGGCTTCCACGGCGGCGAAGCTTCCAAAGTAATCGCGTACGCCGGTTTCGAATTTCGTGGCAGCGCGCAGGCAGTCGATGAAGTGCTGCTGAGTGGCTCTCACGCTGTCGCCTTTGTAGCCGGAGTCCGTGGGGTGGCGAGTGAGCAACGAGGCGCCCGCATACACCTCGCCGTTGGCCAGCACGCGCAACACTCCTTCCGTGCCTTCGAATATCGCATCACCCATTGCAGGGCCGGGAGGGTCCGGATTGGTGTAACGGCTTCCGTCGATGACGCCGTCGACTGAGCCCGTGTGGTTCATCAGCACGACTGCGCGGTCCTCGCCGGCGATGAGAGGATTGTGGCGCTTGGCGAAGGCTTGCAGCGAGTCGATTTCTCCGAAGAGGAATCTGGCAGTGTCCATCGGGTGGATCAGAGTTTCATAGATGAGTAGCCGCGGCATGAGACGGAAGTAGGGTTGATTGGGAAACGGATTGTCGCCCAACCCGTCGCGCTGGCGGATGCGGAAGGTGTAGGTGAGCGGCTGGCCGATGTCGCCGGCATCGATGCGGCGCTTGACTTCGCGATACCACGGTTGCCAGCGCCAGTTCTCATGCACCATGACCGGCACGCCGGATGCTTCGACGAGCGCGATCATCTCGCGCGCCTGGTCCAGGGTTTCGGCGAGCGGCTTCTGCACGATGGCTGGAATGCGCCGCTCGACGGCCATGCGCACGAGCGGCAGATGCGTGTCCGGGCGCGTGGCGATGTCGAGGAAATCGGGGCGCTGCTGATCGAGCATCCGCTCCACGTTGGTATAGGCGTGTGGCGCGGCGGCCTGTGCGCGGTCCAGCATCGGATCGCATGCGGCCACCAAGTCCACATCCGGCATGCGCCGCCAAGCCTCGATTTGTATGTTGCCGAAGAAGCCGCAACCGGCGATTGCTCCACGTAGAATCCCCATGTTCGTGTCTACCAGAATAAGATAGGGTCTATGCTTGTGAGAATTTTGTTTTGCTCACTGCTGCTGGCCAGCACCACCGCGGCGCAAAAGAATGACCCGATGCGGCCCGATCCGAACATGGCTCGTCCGATCGCTGCGCGTGACACCGTCTGGCTGGAAGAGATGACGTGGCTGGAGGTGCGCGATGCCCTGAAAGCGGGCAAGCGCACGGTGATTGTGCCAACGGGTGGTGTGGAGCAAAACGGGCCATATCTCGCCGCGGGGAAACACAACTACATTCTGCGGGCCACGGCGGAAGCGATCGCACGGAAGTTGGGTGATGCGCTAGTAGCGCCAGTGGTGCCGTTTGTGCCGGAAGGCGATATTTCGCCGCCGACGGGGCATATGCGCTACCCCTCCACGATCAGTGTTCGCGAAGAAACGTATCAGCGCCTGCTCACCGATATTGCCGAAAGCCTCAAGCAGCATGGCTTCGCGCACGTGATCCTGATTGGCGATAGTGGGGGAAACACGAAAGGCATGGCCGCGGTGGCGACGGCTCTTTCCAGGCGTTGGGGGGCGGGCCATACGATTCACCATATTCCGGAGTATTACGATTACGCCAGTGTGAAGAAATGGCTGGAGACGCAGGGAGTGCGGCAGACCGATGACGGCATTCACGACGACTTCGCCATCACGGCGCAAATGATCCTTGTCGACCCCACTACCGTGCGGATGAAGGAGCGCATGGCCGCGGGCAAGTTCACGATCAATGGTGTGCCCCTGGCCCCGCTCGAGAAGACCGTGGCCTGGGGCAAACGCATTGTGGATTACCGGGCGGAAGTGACCGTGGCCGCGATTCGCAAGGCTATTGGGCGCTGACTTGCCAGCATTCCTCAAACGCTTCGAGGTGATTGTAGGAAGCGGCCATCAGATTCTGGAATACCCGCTTCAGGTCGGGTTTTGCCGTAGCTTTGAGCGAGGTTTCGAGGTCGGCGATGTCGGTCTTTTCGACGAGCACACCTACGTCGAGCGCGTCGCGGAGTGAGAGATCGCCCTTGGCTGCCAGTTGGTGATAGAGCGCCTGGAGGTTTGCATTAGCGAAGGTTCCTTCAGGGAGGTTGGCCGCGGGATCGGCTACCGCGTAGCGTGCCAGCAGTTGTCCGATGGCATCGAAATGCGCCTGCTCGCTCCGCGCGATGCGATCGAAGATCGCCAGGTTGTACTTCTGGTAGAAGTGGCGGTAGAGATCGCGCGCCATCTTTTCTTCCTCACGCATGAATGAGAGCTGCTTTGCTTCTCCCACGGTAACGGCTGCAACCTGGGCGAAGGCTGTTGCGGCCAATAACAGGCTAAGAAAATGACTCCGAAACATAATGGTTCTCCTTTGTTCTGGACCGGTTTTCCGGTACGCAGATTGGAGTGCAGCGGAAGGGCCAGAGGGAACTCCTGTATTTTCAACGCGGCTTGTTGGCGCGGTCTGCAATGCGTGCATTATGGTGTGCAGATCCGGCCGGATGGCGACGGGCGGAGATATATCTGGACATCCATATCCACATATCAGTATAATGGCCGGAGTATGGTGCGTCCTGAAAGACGC
>JAFDVS010000051.1 GCA_018268935.1 Acidobacteriota bacterium
TTCTGCAGATCGACTACATGAACCGGCTCCTTAAGGAAGGGCATCCCCTGCGTGAGGCCATCATGGAGGCCAATCGAGTCCGTCTCCGGCCCATTCTGATGACCACCTTCTCCATCGTCGCCGGACTCATCCCCACTGCCGTCGGCGTAGGCGCCGGAGCATCGCAACGTTCCGCCATCGCTATCACCATCATCGGTGGGCAGCTACTCTGCCTCCTGCTGACTCTGGTCGTTGTGCCCGTCGGCTACAGCTTCGTCGAAGAAATGCGCGAGTGGTTCAAAAACCGCCGCCACGCCCCGGTTCACGCCCCCGCCGCCGGCGACTAAGCAGTGGCGCGGGCCTCCGGCCGGCGCATCATTTCTCATACTGCATCGCCCCCACCAGGTTCCCCTCCGGATCCTGAAAGAACATCAGTGTCCCCACCGTGGGCAACACCACCTTCGGCATCACAATCTTCCCGCCCATTTTCTCCACAGCCGCCACCGTGGCGTCGATATCCGCCACACCAAAAGTACACTCCAGTCCCGTCATCCGCACGCCCGGAACCAATTCCCGCCGCTGTTGAATCGCGCCCATCGCCCCCGCATCCGAAGTGTGAAAGAATCCCGGAGGTCCCCACGCCTGGAACCTCCATCCAAACACCGTCTCATAAAAGCTCCGCGCCCGATCCACATCGTCGCAGTTAATCGCAAAGTGCCTCAGTGTGTCAGCCATGGCACCATGCTACCCGACAACGCCGCTTGGCAAAATCGCGATAAACTGCCAATCAATGTCGAAAACACGCCACGACGGCGCGCTCGTCCGCACCTTCGCCGTCACCTTCCTCTCCCCCACCACCGTCCACTACCCCGTCAAAGGCTGGGATCAACTCATCTACGCCACCCAAGGCGCACTCACCGTACAAACCACCGCCGGCCTCTGGATCCTCCCCGCATTCCGAGCCCTATGGGTTCCCGAAAACATCCACCACACCATCCACATCCCCAAAGCCGCATCCATGCGATCGATCTACCTCCCCGTCAAATCCGCCCGTCAACTCCCCCGCACCACGCGAGCCGTCAACGTAACTCCGCTCCTCCGCGAACTCATCCTCGCCTGCGTCCAAAACGGCGCCCTCCTCGCCCGCAAGCCCACCCACCGCCGTCTCGCCGCCGTCCTCCGCGATCAACTTCACCATCTCCCCACCGCGCCCCTCCAACTCCCCGACCCCAAGGACCTCAGAGCAATTCGCATTGCACACCTGCTCCGCCAGCACCCGGATGTATCGCTGCCTTCCGCCGCCAAACAATGTGGAGCCGGTCTTCGTACCCTCGAGCGCATCTTCCATCAGGACACCGGCATGTCTCTCGGCGCCTGGCTCCGCCGTCTCCGTCTCCAACTGGCCCTCGAATCCCTCGCCGCCGGCGCCACCGTGACCGAAGCCGCCCGAGCCTCCGGCTACAACGGCCCCAGCGCCTTCGTCGCCATGTTCCGCCGCGAAATGGGCACAACCCCCGCCCGCTATTTCTCCCCAAGCGCAATTTGATCAAAACCAATCTGTGGAAATCGGTGTCCATCTGTGGCCCCAAGAGCTTCCCCGGACATCCCACTCTCAAAATCGATCCCCGCCTCGCATATAATCGAAAGAATTGTCCGCACTGGAGGTCTTTCCTTGTCGTACCGCCTTCCGTTGCTGCTCTGCCTCGTATTGGGTGCGAGGCTCGATGCCCAGAATGCCACTGCCACCGTAACGGGCTCCGTGGCTGACACGGCCGACGCCGTTGTGCCCGAAGTGTCCATCCGCATCCGCAACACCGATTCCAACCAGACCCGCGAAATCAAATCCGGCCCTCACGGCGAGTTCACGCTCACCAACCTCGTCCCCGGTCCCTATGAAATCAGCGCCGAACACCCGGGTTTCCGCGCCTTTCGCAAAACCGGCATCGTGCTCGAACTTGGCCAGGTCCTCCGCGAAGACATCAAACTCCAGGTCGGCTCCGTCACCGAATCCGTTAGCGTCACCGCCGACATCGCCCTCATCAACACCGAAACCGGAGCCATCAAAGGCGACGTCATCACCCAGCAGGAAATCAACGACATGCCCCTCGACGGGCGCGACTTCACTGACCTCGCCTTCCTCGTCCCCGGCGTCGTCCCCATGGCACAGGGCGGCCAGGGCTCCGGCCTCAACGTCAACGGCGCCCGCTCCGATTCCACCAACTACACCGTCGACGGCTTCAACAATCGCAACCCACGTGGAGCCGCCGCCCAGGTCCGCCCCAACGTCAGCGCCATGCAGGAGTTCAAGATGGAAGTCTCCGGTTTCTCCGCCGAAACCGGCCGCATGGCAGGCGGTGTCATCAATATGGTGCTCAAATCCGGCACCAACAAATACCACGGCGATCTCTTCGAATACATCCGCAACGATATCTTCGACGCCCGCACCTTCTTCGACGTCACCAAGCAACCCCTCCGCCGCAATCAATACGGCGCCACACTTCATGGCCCAGTTCGCATCCCCCGCCTTTACAACGGCCGCGATCGCACTTTCTTCCTCTTCTCCTGGGAGGCTTACCGTGAAGTCCTCGGCCAAACCCAAATCGGGCGCGTCCCCACCCTCCTCGAACGCGAGGGCGATTTCTCCCAATCCCGCGTCCCCATCACCCAGGCCCAGCTCTTCCTCAAAGATCCGCTTCGCACCGGTTCTTGCACCGCCACCGCTTCCGCCGCCTGCTTCCCTGGCAATCGCATCCCCGCCAGCCGCTTCCATCCCACCGCTCTCAAATTGATGCGGTATTACCCGCTCCCCAATCGCAACGACAGCGCCAACAATTATCAGACCACCGCCAAGGATTTCGACACCTGGAACAGTTGGATCGCCAAGATTGACCAGCGCTTCAACACCAGCAACATCGTCTCCTTCCGCTACCAGATGCGCATCGCCGATAATACCGCCCCCTTCGCCGGCAGCGCCCTCGCCCAGTGGCCCACCTACTCCCACGATGCCCGTTCCCTCCTCGGCCTCGATTACACCCACATGTTCAGCCCTTCTCTGCTCACCGAATTCCGTGCCGGCTTCTCCCGCAACGCCACCGACGAGCGTGAAAAATTCCAGGGCCAGAACATCGCCGAACAACTCGGCATCCCCGGCACCACCACGGATCCGAAACTCATGGGCTTCCCCCTCTTCACCGTGCAGGATTACCTCCCCATCGGAGCCGCCGCCGGACAGCCCGCCGAATACCACGTCACCACCATTCTCTGGAGCAACAAGTACACCTGGGTCAAAAACAAGCACGTCCTCAAATGGGGCGTCGACTTCGAACGCGTCCGCTTCAACCAGCCCTTCCTCAACAATGCCCGCGGCACCTTCGCCTTCCAACGCAACTGGACGAATCACTCCGTCGCCGACATGCTCCTCGGCATGCTCCAAAGCGCTACCCGCAACGCTGAAATCACCCGCCCCTACGTCCGCTCCTTCTCCATGGGCTCCTTCTTCAACGACGATTTCAAGGTCACCCGCTCCCTTACGCTCAACCTCGGCATGCGCTACNNCCCCGTCGATCGCTACGACCGCGCCTCCAACTTCGTCGCCGAATTCAACAAGATCGTCATCGCCGATGACCGCGCCATCCCCAATCTCCAGGCCCGGCTCGCCCAGTACAACGTCCAGAACAAAGTGGTTCTTGCCAGAGATGTCGGCTACCCCCGCGCCCTCGTCTACACCGACAAGATCAATCTCGCTCCACGCCTCGGCTTCGCCTGGCGCGTTCCCGGCAAACGCACCACGGTGTTCCGTGGAGGCTACGGCGTCTTTTACACGAGTCACCTCCTCAATCCCATCAAAGACAGCCTCATGACCGGCTTCCCGTTTTCCGTGAACCAGACCTTCTCCCGCCTCGCCTCCAACGTCAACCTGGTCACCCTATCCAATCCCTTCCCCGATTCCCGCGCCACCGAAGGCAACTCCACCAACTCCAACGGCTACGACCCGCGTCCTCCGCTCGGCTACCTCCAGAGCTACTCCCTCACCATCGAGCGGGAACTCGGCGCAGGCTTGGCTATTGAGACCGCCTACGTCGGCTCCAAAGGCACACACCTCGGCCGCCGCTACGACCTCAATCAGCCCATCCGCTCCCTCGCCATGTACCAGGCAGGCGTCGCCTTCCCGCGCCCCATCTCCGGCATCAACACCATCAACTACTATTCCTTCGGCTCCAATTCCAACTTCAACGCCGGCCAGATCTCTCTCCGCAAGCGCTCCCGAGGCATGTTCTTCCGCGCCAACTACACCTTCGGCAAATCCATCGACGACGCGTCCCAGTTGAATGGCAACTCCACCGGCGGCTTTGCCAACGCTCAGAACTCGCAGGATCTGAAAAGCGAGCGCGCCCGTTCCGACTTCGACCGCCGCCACGTCATCACCGGAGTCTTCTCCTCGCCCCTCCCCTTCGGCAAAGGCCGCCGCTTCTTCTCCGCCACCAAAGGCTGGCGCAACGGCATCATCGGCGGTTGGAACATGTCCGGCAGCGCCACATACTACAGCGGCCAGTCTTTCACCATCACCACTGCGGGCATCGACGCCAACCTCGGCGAATCGCTCCGTCCCAACCGCATCGGCACAGGCCTCCAACCCGACATCCCCGGCGCCGGCCGCCGCGGCGTCGATTACCCCTGGTTCAAACTCGACGATTTCGAAAAGGTCCCCCGCTGCCAGGCCCGCGACGTCTGTGAAACCAGCGCCTACGGTTTCACCCCCTTTGCCTTCGGCAACGCAGGCCGCAACATTCTCGACGGCCCCGCTCAGCACTTCATCAACATCGCCATGCTGAAGAACTTCCGTTTCGAAAGCGGCAAAAACTTCCAGTTCCGCTACGAACTCTTCAACATCATGAATCACGCCAATTTCCAACTCCCCGACCGCGAATTCAACGCCCTCGGCGGTGGCCTCATCACCGGCGTCAACGATCGCGGCCGCGGCGGCCCCCGCGTCATGCAAGTCGCCCTCAAGTTTGAGTTCTGAGTGGTCGCAAAGAAGCTGTCGAACGGAACGCGCCCAGCGCGAAGCCCTCTCCGAAGACATTCTCAACCCTCTACCCCTGCTCCGCAATGGATGGATCGACGCCGAGCGAGGCATCCGCCTGCCCGGCGAGGGTGTCCGCTTTGCTCGCGTCACAAGCGTGCAGATCCTGGGAGTCGGCGGACGTCCGCCATAGCGATCCCGCCTACAGTTCCTCTCCCCCACCGCCGAATATCTGAATGAATGGATAATCGAACACTGCGCCGATGGGCCTCCATCGCCATCGGTATCCTTCTGTCTGCCGTCCTCTTCCTCGGCCCCAACTTCATCTCCCCAGGGCTCGGCTGCTTCATCGCCTTCCTCATCGGCGCCGCCACCTTCACCTGGGAGCAGTTCACCAAACCCAACCACGATTTCGCGCGCCTCGCCCACGCCGCCAAAGCCGCCCTCAGCGAAGGCTATTGGATGATCGCCGAATCGAAAGCCCGCGAAGCTCTCGCCCTCGCCGCCAAGCTCCGCACCAAACAAACCGAAGCCACCCTCGCCGCCGGAATCCTCCTCACCACTTCCCTCAACGCCATGCGCCGCTGGCTCGATGCCTGCAACGCCGCAGAGGAAATCCTCGCCCGCGTCCCCACCGGCCGCACCTCCCACGACGCTACTGCCCTCGCCTCCATCCACAAATCCCACGCCGAAGCGCTCCTCCACCTCGGCCGCTTTCCCGAAGCCACCGAAGCCGCCCGCCAATGCATTCAATGGGCGCAGCAGGGCTCCGATACCGCCAAACTCTTCCAACACGAACTCGAAGCCGACCTCTGCCGCCATCAGGGGGATTACCGCCGCATGCTCTCCCATCTCAAGCAACTCGAAGATCTCGTCGAAACCTCCACGAATCCCGCCATCCAGGACACGCTCGCCAGCGTCTGGCTGCATCAGTCCACCGCCTACATCGACACCTTCCAACCTGCCCGCGCCATGCTCCTCCTGGAAAAGGCGCTCTCCCGCTCGCAATCCACGCCCATCGTCAACGGTGTCCTGCTCACCCTAAAAGGCTCCACCCTCGACGATCTGCAGCGCCCCGCCGAAGCCCAGTCCACGCACCACGAATCCCTCCGCGTCTTCGAGCATCATATGCCGCCCGACGACCCGCGCCTCGCTTATCCGCTCCTCAACCTCGCGGACAGCTATGCCCGAGCAGGCGATCTGCCCGCTGCCATGCCGTTGGTCTCCCGCATCCAGGCTCTCGAACCCACCCTCGACGATTCCGAACGCCGCAGCTATCTCGAACTCCGTGGCCTCATCGCCCTCCGATCCGGCAACCCCGCCGAAGCCGAGCAAATCCTTCGCGAAGCCCTTCGCCAGCAGGAAGCCCGCACCAATCCCACCCATCCGGACCTCGTCCGCATCCTCGAACATCTCGCTATCGCACTCGAAAGCCAAGGACGTACCGAAGAGGCCGCCGCACTCGAAGCCCGCCACAAGGCCATCCGTGAGGCATACGCCGATGTCGAATAAATTCCTCGGCCCCATTATCGCCATCCTCCTGCTCGCCATCGAAACGCCTGTGCTCATTCGCACCGCCATCCAGGCGCAGCAGCGCGACACCCGCCAACCACGCCCTTTCAGTATCAAGATCTTCGAGCCCGTCATCAACACACCAGTCCCTAGTGGCGAAAATCTCTATCACTCAGACCGGGTCATCGAAATCGACGGCCACCCCATTCTCAATCGCGCCGATTTCGAAGAAGCCATGCTCGCCGCCGAACCTCGCGGCAGCGCCACCGTCCTCGTTGAGCATTATCCCGACGACGACGAACCCTGGCAGGAGACCGCCATCGCCACCTTCCGCCGCCAACCAGGTTCCTTCCTCATGGACAGCCTCGCCACCACCGCCTGGTTCTCCGCCGTCATCTGGCCGGCAGTCTGCGTTCTCCTCGCTGCCGCTGTGCTCGCCGTCAATTCCTCCAGCCGCCGCGCCTGGCTCGCCGCGCTCGTCCTCACCGGGGCAGGCCATTTCTCCTGGGTCGTTACATCGCCCTACGTCTGGTCCGAACCCCTCCGCACGCTGATGGTCGTCTACAGTGCGGCCATTGCCGCCGCCGGCCCCATCGCTCTCTTTGCCGCCGCCATCGTCTGGCCCGGCGCCCAGGAACGCCCCTGGCATCGCTGGATCTGGCGCACCGGCATTGCCTGGACCGCCGCCTCCGTCGCCGTCCGCCTCGCCGAAAAATCCTCCTACGCCCTGCTTGCACCGTTCACATTCTTCGACTCCATCTTCGGCTCCGGAACCTTTCTCCTCGTCATGATCGCCGGCATCACCACCGCCATTCGCTGGTCCGGAAAGCACCGGCAGGATCAATCCCCCTTGCATCGCTCCATGGCCACCGTGCTTCGCCGTGGCGTCTGGGCTTTCCAACTCAGCCTCGGCGTTCTCTTCATCTTCCTGCCCCGCTTCCTCGAGTTCGAAACCGTCCTCCAATTAAAGCCCATCGTTTGGATCCTCTATCTCGCCTGCCTCGGCTTCCCGCTCTCCCTCGCCTGGGTCGGCGCCCAACGCGACGGCGCTCCCATCGAAGTGGCTCCGCTCCCCCAAGCCGGCGGCTGGCCCGAACTCTTCGCCGCCGCCCGCCAAACCGCGCACGACAGCATCGGCCTTCAACTCCTCGCCCTCTACGGCCCGGCCGATGACGAACTCCGCGTCCAGGCCGCCGTCCCCGGTGCCATGCACTGGGCACCCATCAAACCCGATGCGCCACCCCGCAGCGCCGTTGTCCAATGGGTCGCCTTCCCCCAAGGCTTCTTCGCCCTCGAAAGCGCTCCCATCGAAGACCGCCAGCGCGAAGCCTTACAACAGCTCGCCAACCAGGTTTCCGAACAGGCCCAGCACTTCACCTCTCGCGCATCACCCACCCAGCAAGCCTTCTGAAGAAACTGCCACTTCATCCCAGGCCTCACTTCCGAGGCAGCGCAAACACCACGTAGCCCTTCGGCAAGTCCGTCCGCAGCCCGGTCTTCACCGCCGCATGGCCCGGATGCCCGCCCCCCGGTGTCACGCTCGATGATGCCGACACCACCAGATACTGTCTCCCGCCCGCCTCATACATCGATGGAACGCCTTCCGCACCCGCCGGCAGCGTCGCCGTCCACAACACCTTGCCCGTCTCCTCATCCAGCGCGCGCAGCTTGCCGTCACTCGCCCCAATGAAGATCAGCCCCGTCGACGTCACAATCATCCCGTGATGCTCCGCCATAAAAGCGCCCGTATCCTTCGCGCCCTGCGCTGCCGCCGCGGCATCCTGACCAAGCGGCACGGTCCACTTAATGGTTCCCGCGTTCAAATCGTACGCCACCACTTGCGACCATGGCGGACCCAGAACATAAGGCTGATTCGGATACAACCCCCAATCCGTGTAATAACGCACGCGAGGCGTATCGCTTCCCGCCGGATAATCCGGCCCGCCGAGCGGCGTGTACCGCTCCGAAGTGTTCTCCCTCACCACCAACCCGCCCGGCGCGCCGCCTGTGGCAACCACCGGCCCTCCCCGAGCCACCTTCTGCTCTACAGCCACCGCGGCCGGCGCCTTCACCCGGCTCAGAAGCTCGTAAAGCTCTTTCACTTCCCCATCGTCCAGATTCCGGAAAGCCGGCATCTTCCCGCGTCCGTTCCGCACCGCAATTTGAAACGACTCCAGCGTCATCCGCTTCCCGACAGCCGCCAGCGCCGGCGGCCCCGATCCCGCGCGAACACCGTTCTCCCCATGACACGCCTGGCACCGCGCCTCGTACAACCCCTTCGCCCCCGACCCGCTGCTCCGCTTCGCCAGCGGATCCTCCAACCCCAACTTGTAGATCGTGGGCCAATTCTGCGTGTTCAGATACATCAGCCCCTTGCTCGGATTCACCGCCCCGCTCCCCCAATTCGATCCGCCCCGCGCCCCCGGCATCGAGATCGTCTCCGTCAAGCCCGGCGGTGTGTACAACCCTTCGTTGCGCATCTTCCCAATGCGCTCCTTCCACGCCGCCCGCTCCGCATCCGACAAAATATACGGGTTTACATCGTCCGCCGATGCCGTCTGCCGCGCAAACGGTGGCGGAGCCGTGGGGAACGGCTGCGTCGGCCACGCCTGCTCTCCGGGCATCAGGCTCTTCGCTACCGGCCGCTCCTCAATTGGCCACAGCGGCTTCCCGCTCACCCGGTCAAATACGTAAAGAAATCCCTGCTTGCTCGATTGCGCCACCGCGTCCACGCGCTTCCCTTCGTGCGTCACCGTCAGCAATTGCGGAGCCGCCGTCGTGTCGTAATCCCACAAATCGTGATGCACCAGTTGGAAATGCCACAGCCGTTTCCCGGTGCGCGCATCCAATGCCACGATGCTATTGGAAAACAGGTTCATCCCAATGCGGTCCGCCCCATAGTAATCGTAGGTCGGCGATCCGGTGGGAAAATACGCGATCCCGCGCTTCACGTCCACCGTAATCTCCCCCCACGTGTTCGCCCCGCCCGAGTATTTCCACGCATCCTTCGGCCACGTCTCATACCCGAACTCGCCCGGATGCGGAATTGTGTGAAAGCTCCACACCAGCTTGCCCGTGATCACGTGGTACGCCCGGATATCGCCCGGCGGCGCCAGATACTGCTCGCCCGGTGTCGACCCCATCAGGATCAGATCCTCGAACACCCGCCCCGGTGTGTCCGTCTGAATCCGTGGAACGGTCTTCGGATCGCGCCCCAATCCTTCCCGCAGATCCACCAGCCCCTTCTTCCCGAACGTCAGAATCGACTTCCCCGTCCGCGCATCAATCTGCTGCAGGTAGTCGTTGATCGCGAAAATCAGCCGCCGGTCCTTGCGGTCCTTGCTTTCCCAATACGCCACCCCGCGCGTCGACAAGCCCGGAAGGTTCTCGTGAATCCAGATCTCTTTCCCCGTCGCCGCATCCAGCGCCACCAGTGAGCTGTTCCTCGCCAGAACATACATCACGCCATCCACCACCACCGGGTTGAACAGGTAGGCATGATTGTCCCCTGTCGGATACACCCAGGCCACGTCCAACTGGCCTACGTTCCCCTTGTGGATCTGCTTCAGGTCAACGAAGTGAGACGAATCCGGACCCCCGCCATAATCGGCCCAATTCTTCGGGTTCTTCCCCGCCGAATCGGCCCCGGCCGCGGCAGTCCCCCAAACCAGGAAGAGCATCGCGGTCTTCCAACCGCGGTCGAAATGGAAAATCGATAGTGCTGGCACGGTGTGAACCATCCAGCCTATCAAGTTCCAGCTCACTTCCTCAGGATCTTGTCCATCGCCTTCCCCTTCGCCAGTTCATCCACCAGTTTGTCCAGGTACCGCACCTTCTGCATCAGCTTGTCTTCGATCTCCTCCACCCGGTAGCCGCAGATCACACCCGTTATCTTCGACGCGTTCGGATTGAGCCGCGGCGCCTGAGCGAAAAAAGTCTCGAAATCCACCCGCTGATCAATCACCTGTTGGAGCGCCGCTTCATCGTAGCCCGTCAGCCACTCGATGACCGCATGCAACTCTTCCTTCGTCCGCCCCTTCTTCTCCGCCTTCGCAACATAATGCGGATAGACGCTGGCGAACGTCATCCTGTATACCCTCGTGTTGTCCATTGTCCACCATTCTACCGCTCCGCCCCGCCGCACTTCAGGTTTGACAACTAGTTTCCATGGAAAGTACAATAGTTTCCATGGAAACAAAAACGCTGCCGCCTGCCTCCATCCTCGAATCCCACTTCGGCTACTGGCTCCGCCTCGTTTCCAACCACGTCTCCACGGAGTTCAAACGCGCCCTCAACACCAGACATACCTCCGTTGCCGAATGGGTGGTCCTCTGCCAGGTGCACGAACGCCCCGGCATCACCCCCGGCGAACTCGCCGCCGCCCTGTCGCTCACCCGCGGAGCCATCTCCAAAATCATCGACAAACTCGAAGCCAAACGCTGGATCACCGAATCCACCAGTCCCGCCGACAGCCGCGTCCGCCACCACTCCCTCACCCGCTGGGGCAGCCGCGTCCTCCCCGAGTTGCAGCAGATCGCCGACCGCAATGATCACACGTTCTTTCATGTCTTGACCGAAGACGAGCGTGTCACTCTACAACGCCTGCTCCACAAACTGATCGAGAGCCATGCCAGCCAGGCCGTCCCGGTCGAATAGTCGCCACAAGGAGAAACAAAATGAGCAAAGCAATCGAAATCCTCGAGGCCGCCTTGAAATCAGCCGCCGCCAATCGGCCCAAAGCAGGAGGTTTCCCCTATCTCGCCGAGACACTGCGCCTCGCCGGTGTCACCCGCAACCAATGGACTCTTCCCGCCTGCCAGAGTCTTTTCCTCACCAACGCCGGCCCCGTCGTGATCCAGGGCACGCCACTGGCCATGGGCATCACGGACGTCCCCGCATTTCACCGCGACGCCCTGATTGCGGCGTTGCGTAAGGATCAGGCCGGCGAGAGCACCTTTCAGGAATTCCTGGCATCTTCCTGGCGCGCCGGCGTGGTTCGTTATGACGTCGATTTCACCGCCCGCACAGTCACCTATTACGGCTGCCATGGCGAGCAGTACGTCGAAGCCTACCCCTCCGTCGAAGTTCTATAGTCATCGGTCTGCAACGCAAGTGGTCGCGCGATTACGATTCCTTCTTCGACACAGACTCGGCGCCCGGTGGCTCACGGAACGGTTCCACCGCAATCCGCTCGTAACGCACCTCCAGCACAGTCAGATACTCCGTGCCCCCCGGCGCGTGCAGCACCACCTCGTCGTCCTCCGCTGCTTTCATCAACGCCCGACCCAGCGGCGACACCCAACTGATGTGGTTCCGCTCCAGATCCACCTCATCCGCCCCCACGATGCTCACCACTCGCTCCGCCCCAGCGGCATTCGCAAACCGCACGGTTGCTCCGAAGAACACCCGCGCCGCCGCCTGCCCCGATCGCGGAGTCTCCGGGTCCACCACCTCCGCGGCTTCAATTCGCTTCGTCAGAAAGCGAATCCGTCCATCGATCTGCCGCAGCCTCCGCTTGCCGTACTGGTAGTCGGCGTTTTCACTCCGGTCGCCATTGCTCGCGGCCCAAGCCACCTTCTCCGTAACGGCCGGCCGTTCCCGCGTCAGCAGAAAACGGCATTCCTCTTTGAGCCGCTGCAAGCCGCCCGGCGTGATGTAGTTCTTCCCCGGCGTCCCCGGCCCATCGGCTTGTGGTCTTCTCGTGAACCCTTGGCGCATCCCTCAGCTCTGGTCCTCCGTGGGCTTCGAATTCATCGACGCAAGAAACGCGCTCACATCCGTCACCAACCCAATTGGCCGCGGCAGCGAAGGCAGTTTACGGTAATGCATCTGAATCCCCAGCGTACGCTCATAACTGCGCACCGTCGCACGCTCAATCGGAGTCACAAATGTCCAGGAAGCGCCACGCGCGCCCGCCCGCCCTGTCCGTCCCACCCGGTGAATGAAGTTCTCCGGTTCCTGCGGCAGATCGTAGTTCACCACATGCGCGATGTTGTCCACATGGATCCCGCGAGCCGCGACATCCGTCGCCACCAGCACCCGGTACACTCCGTCCTTGAAGCCCTGCAGCGATGCATTCCGCTGGCTCTGCGACCGGTCGCCGTGGATCGCGGCCACCTTGTGCCGCCCGCGCTGCAGGAATTTCGTCAGCCTTTCAGCGCCTTCTTTAGTGGCGACGAAAACAAGGAAAGAACCCTTTTCGTGTTTCAGCAAATATTCCAGCAAATCGAACTTCGAGCCTTGCGCCACTTCGTACCCAAACAGGTCGATCTTGCTTGCCGTTTCCGCGCACGCCTCCACTGCGATTCGCACCGGATCATGAACGTAGCTCGCCACCAGCCCCGCCACCGATGGCTCCATCGTCGCCGAAAACAACATCGTCTGCCGTTTCGCCGGAACCTCGTCAAAAATGATCCGCAGCGACGGCAGGAACCCCATATCCAACATCCGGTCCGCTTCGTCCAGAACCACCGTCGTCGCGCCGGAAAGATCAATCAGCCGCCGGTCCAGATAATCACACAGCCGGCCCGGCGTCGCAATCACCACCTCGGCCCCGGCCTTGATATCCCGCAACTGGTGGCCTTCCCCCATGCCGCCCACCACCACCGCGGTCCGGATGTGCATGCCATGGGCTAACTGCCGGAATGCCGCGTCAATCTGAATCGCAAGTTCCCGCGTCGGCGTGAGAATCAACGCCCGCACGGCCTTCTTGCGGGGCACCGCGGCCAGCGCCTCAATCAAAGGAATGGAGAATGCCAGCGTTTTGCCCGTCCCGGTCTGCGCTGTCGCCACCACGTCGCGCCCTTCCATCAATGGCGGAATGGCCTGCGCCTGCACCGGCGTCGGCGTGACAAATTCGTGCTTATCGAGGTTCTTCCGCAATGCGGAGCACAGATTGAGTTCGGAAAATGATTGCATCGATCGAGTTCGATTGTTCCGCAACGAACCGGAACACGGTTGCTTTCCAGGATAGCAAGCATCGATGCAGACTTCCTCGGGCCCGCGCTTCCGTGATAAACTCCTCGCATCCTGCCTCGCGAGGAGCGAACCCCATGAAATCGAAAAAGCCGAAATCCACTTCCGTCATGAACCGTCGCCAGATCTTTCTCGCTGGCGCATCCACCGGAGTTGCCAGTCTATTCAGCCCGCAGGCCGCCATCGGCGCCCCCATCCCCAAGCCCCGTGCCAACGGCCCGGGTGCGTACACCCAGTTCGGTGTCAAACCCTTCATCAATTGCACATCAACCTATACGATCAATGGCGGATCCGCGATGCTCCCCGAAGTAATCGAGGCTATGAACAGCGCTTCCTACTACCCCGTAAACATCGACGAGTTGATGGAAGGCGCAGGCAAACGCATCGCGGAACTCCTCCAGGTAGAGGCAGCCATGGTCAGTTCCGGAGCGGCCGGAGCCATCACCTGCGCCACGCTCGCCTGTGTCGCCGGTGGCGACCCCGAAAAAATGCAGCAGCTTCCCGACACCACTGGCATCAAAGGCGAAGTCATCGTTCCCCGCTGGTCACGCAGCGTGTACGATCATGCCGTCCGCAGCACCGGCATGAAGATGATCGAGGTCGACACGCTCGATGATCTCGAGAAAGCCTTCGGCCCCCGCACCGCCATGGCCACCGGACAAGTCAACCTCGCCTCCGAAGGGAATCCCTTCACGCTCGAACAGTTCGTCGCCGTGGCGCACAAACACGGCGTTCCCGTCGTCATGGATGTCGCCGACCGCCTCCCCCTGGTGCCCAATCCCTACATCTCCCGCGGCGTCGATCTCGTCGCCTACTCCGGCGGCAAAATCATCCGCGGACCCCAGACCGCCGGTATGCTGGTCGGACGCAAGGATCTGGTGGCTGCCGCATTCATGAACAGCGCTCCACACCACGCCTTCGCCCGCGCCATGAAGGTCAGCAAGGAAGAAGTGGTTGGGATGGTCAAAGCGATTGAGCTGCTGCGAACCGGAAAGCGTAATCGCGATGCCGAAGATGCCGAGTGGCGTGCCTGGTTCCGCCATATCACTGACACGCTCACCAGGATCCCCGGTGTCTCCGGTGAGATCATCGAACCAAAAGACAAGCAGTATTACCCAACCATGAAAGTGGTTTGGGATCCTCGCAAACTCGGCATCACCGCCGGCGAGATCGGCAAGCAACTGCTCGACGGTGAACCGCGCATCATGACCCACGCCGGACTGAAGGAAGGCGATCTGTCCAACGAAATGTTGTTGCGCCCTGCCGCCATGTGGCCGGAAGAGTACAAGGTCGTCGCCGATCGGCTGTACGAAATCCTCAGCAAAGCCCCCGCTCCCCGTGAGAAACCACAGCGTGCGAAACCTTCGGGCGACGTGGCCGGTCTCTGGGAGTCCGTGATCCACTTCAAAGTGGGATCAGCCCGTCACTCCTTCTACCTCGATGCGAAAGGCAACAACCTCAGCGGCCAGTACACGGGCAGGCTCGTGAAAGGCGCGCTCAAGGGTCATCTCGACGGCAACAAAGTCGAGTTCTCCAGCAGCGGAAAGTTCGAGGGAACGTCGCTCCAGTACACCTACAAAGGCACCTTCGATGGCAGCCGCATGTCCGGCGTTGTCGATCTCGGCGAATACGGCGCGGCGAACTTCACCGCTACGCGGAAAGCGTAGTCCGGGGCAGCCACACGCATTTTGACGGGGAGCATCAATGACCTGGGTGAATCTGGAAGGTCGCGCGTTTTGGATGCTCTTCGTCGCTGCGTTCCTTGCCGTGGCAGTGTGGGAATCCTATCAGGCGAGGCGCGAACTCACCACACCCGCGGAGCGCAGGTGGAGCCGCCACGGACTCCTTTTCGCGATCTCTTCCATTGCCCAGGCGTTTCTGTTTCGCGTCAGTCCCGTGGCGCTGGCCATGGCAGTGGAAGCCAGTTCCTTCGGACTCTTGAATCGGCCATGGATTCCTTTCGCCCTACGCTGTCTGATTGCCGTTCTGGTGTTGGATCTTTCGCACTACGTGACACATCGCGCCTTTCACTCAATCTCCTGGCTGTGGCGGGTTCACGAAGTGCATCACTCCGACCCCGATTATGATGTGTCCACCGCTGCCCGCTTTCATCCGTTGGAGGTAATCCTCACGCAAGGATGCAATCTCGGGCTGGTGATGTTGCTCGCGCCACCCGCCGTTGCCGTCTTTATCGCAGAGATGATGGGAGTGGTGGTGAACATCATCGTGCATGCGAATGTTTCCCTCCCGGGTCGCGCGGACCGCTTCATCCGGGCCGTATTCGTCACACCCAATATGCACCGCATCCATCACTCCGTGGAATTGGCGGAGCAATCGGCAAACTTCGGCCAGGCATTCTGTTGGTGGGACCGGCTGTTCGGCACTTACTTACACGATGCAGCCGCCGGTGAGCAGGCACTATCCACTGGGATCAGATGCAGACAAGGCGAGGACACACTAAGCCTTCGGCACCTCTTGGGTGCACCGTTCCAGGCACAGCGACGCTAATCAGACTTTGGTCTTGGGCCGGCTCTAGCGCTTACGGCGTCCGCGCAGTACCATGATGGCCCCGCCCAGCAGCGTCAATGCTCCAGCCGCTGAGGTGCCGTTGATCTCCGGCGTGGCTGGAGTTCCGGCAAAAGCGATGAGGGTCATCCCGAGGAGAGCAATTGTCAGTTTGAGCACGATTCTTCCTGCTTTCTTTGTTTTCCGCGGAGGATGGCCATACGGCCGGCTAACAACGCCCCAGTGTTGCATGCATCCTCAAAGGCAGATTGGCGCTAGCATATCACAGTTTGTAATCACCACAGATGCCAGGTTCCCGTTGCCAGAACGTAACCGGCTAGCAGCGCGTTGGTAGTGGCATGCGCGAGAACCGCATCGCCGAGGCGCCCGCTGCGCTTGGCGGCGAAGGCGTACATCACGCCCGCCATCGTGCCCGCAAGCCAGCGATCACCGTGCATCAGGCCAAACAGCACGGAGGAGATCGCTATCGCCACGGAATGGACACGGAGATACGATATCTCTTCAAAGTGGGATCCCATCAGGCGGCGCATCGCGAATCCGCGAAAGGCCAGTTCCTCGGCCACTGGCGCTGCCACCACTGCGCCCAGCGTCCGAAGGACAATCCAACACGCCTGCACCAAAGCGGAAGCGCTGGCCAGCGCGGCGGGCATCCCAATGCGCTCAGCCGTCGGTTTCACCAAGGGCTCCATGGCAATCCAAAGAGCAAAGACCGCGATGCCAATGGCGACCCCAAGCCATCCGCATCGCCAATCCACACTGGAGTAACTTCGCCGCAGCAGCCACAGGGTGATCAGAGCGGCAAACAAACGCAGCGAGTAGACCCATTCGAAGCCTCCCGACATCGCTTGCGAAATCATCCCGGCTGCGATGATCGCCAGAAAGGGCAGCAGGTATGCGGCCGTGGGATTCTCCATCTCCGCACTTCCGTGTTGTAGCTGGTGTGCTCGCTGGTCCACCGAAAACCATGGCAGCCGCCGCGCGGCGACCGCCAAGCCGAATGCCACCGAGTTGAAGGCGATCCATCCGGCCTGAGAGTGGAAGCCGCCAACCGCCACATCTCGGGCGCCCGCGTTCCCAATCAGAATGAGCGTTGCGATGCGCGCGGAATTGAGGAAGAACAGGATCAATACACCCGCCGGGACCAGAATCAGGCTATGCGGGAAGCGCACCTCATGGCGAAACAATATCATCCATACGATGGCGAACACGATCAACAACCCCGCTCCTTCGAGTCCGGAACATTCCGGCGCAATGGCGACGGCGAAGCGCGAGGTTCCGATTCGCATTCGCTCCGGTTGCACCTGCATGTCTGTTACGAATGGGCTGAGGAAGAGTTTCACCAGAGAGTATGTCAGGCGGGTCGCGGGGGGCCACAGGGCCCAACTCATCGCCCCGGCCACGCACGCGGCAGCCGACGCCACCATCGCTTGTAGCCACAGCAGTCCCGTGCTGGCCACGAGATCGGCCCAATGCCGGTACGGAGCCACCGCGAAGACCGCCGATGCCGTCGCAGCCACGGCCGACAACGCCCACAGAATGGCGAGCATGTCGAAAGAAAGCCATTCGATGGTTCGGCTGTAAAGGGCGGTGGACAGGGCTGCGAATATCGCAATCGACACGCCATGCAGCGCCAGCAACGGGCGATGGATTGGAGTGGTGGAGGCTTCCATCGCGATGCGCACCAGCGTGACGCGGTGTCTCAGATACCCAAACGTCGCAAACAGAGCCGCGAAGCCAATGATGCCCCGTACAATCCAGGCTCCCCATTGGGCGATGAAGTGACCCAGGACGCTGTCCCTCTGACGCAGTGTTTCGCCGTCGAGAAACAGGGACGCGGCCAGCGCTTCGATCAGCAACACAGCCGCCGGCAGCAGGATGCGAATCAGCCTTCGATCGAGCGCTGTTTCCTCCACGAAATGGACTTCACCGTTCATCCGCATTAGCAGGAATGTCCCTGTGGCAAAGCCGCCTCCAGATGGATTCTTTCTCCGCTGATCGGGTGGTTCAACTTCAGATACTGCGCGTGCAGGAGATAGCCTCCATCGCCGGGCAGCCCAGGGAGATTGTCCAGTGGCTGACCCGTCATTCCGTACAGAGGATCGCCGGCCAGTGGATGCCCGATGAATGCCAGATGGATTCGGATCTGATGCGCCCGGCCCGAGTTCAGGCTTACCTCAAAGGTGGTGGTGCTGGTAGTGCGTGAGATCACTCTCGCCAGTGACTTCGACGGTTTGCCTTGCGCGCTGGCGGCCCACACCAAACCAAGACGCGGGTGCGGTACCAGCCCGATCGGCGCCACGATTTCGTACTCGTCTTGCTGTGCAACGTTTTGCGCCAATGCCCGGTAGATTTTTTGAATGTTGGGTGTGTTCCAGTTTGCGGATAGATGAGCCGCCGCCTGCGGTGTCTTGGCGAAGAGTACGATGCCGCTCGTGCCGCGGCCCAAACGGTGGACCGGATTCGCACAGGGAGTGATCGCTTGCACCAGCCGTAAAAGCGTATTTTCCAGAAAGCCGCCGGCCGGCAGTGTGGGCAGCCCGCTGGGTTTGTTCACCGCCAACAAATGCTCGTCTTCAAACAGAAGTTCGAAATGCCGCGGGCAGTCTGGTTCGACCCACGCTGCGCGATTCCACACCAGCGTTTGGCCCGCAATGACCCGTTCGCCTCCAGTCGCAGTGACCCCGTTCAGCGTGACTTCGCCGTTATCCAGTCTTTGTTGCCAGGTTTCCGGAGTTGAGTGCGAATAGAGGCTTGCCAGGTGCGAAAGCAGACGTTGCCCATCGTGCTTGCCGCTGATGCGGGTGGTGTAGGCATAGCCCTGATTGAGCATGTAGTTTGAGTGTAACCCCGCCGCCTCAGTACCCGCGCTTTGCGGCACTCATCGCCTTCTTCCGGCACAAAGGCTTGAACACCCCGATCGCGATCAGCGCGCTATTCATCGCATTCCGGACCCAGTTCGCGGGTCCAGGATTTCCGTCGTGTTCATAGTTGCTCCTAAGCTTGCAACCGGGGCGTCGCCGTGATCCGCCACGCTAGCCGTCCCGGCGTGCGCATCATGGCAACCTCAAGGCGCTGGTTGCTTAGGTATGAGTATACGAAGACCGTACGCGATCCCCGAAATCAAATCAATCCGCTGCATCACGCCCGGCGGCAGCGTGCATACCATCAAATCCCCTTCTATCCGCTGATACTCCGCGTTGTTCTGGAAAATGGCCACAACTTTCCCCGTTCGCTCATAGTGTTCAGTCCGCACCGCCGGTGCGCCCGTGATCGGTGTTCATTCTTCCTCCCGTTTTATTGGCCGCTCAAATGGGAAAGGCCCAACATGCGGAAAAATTCTCGAGAGAACCATCAAAACTTTGCGTGGTATGATTGCCATTCGCCTCTATGACCGGACTCGTTCAGCTTCAGAAAAACGATACACGCGTGGTCGCACTTGTCGCGGGAAATCAACTCCTCGTCATCCCTTCCGCGCGCAGCATCTACGACCTCGCCCAGCAAGCCATCGCCAAAGGGATCCGCCTCTTCGAACTTGTCCGCGATGTCACCGCCGCCGGCACCGTCCTCTACGACGACGTCTACGAAGGCCGCAGTGAATGGAAACTCCTCCCCGCCTTCGATCACCCCACTGACCCCGCACGCTGCTTCATCACCGGCACCGGCCTCACGCACAAAGCCAGCGTCGATAACCGCAACGCCATGCACTCGGAAAAAACGCAAATCACCGACAGCATGCGTATGTACCAATGGGGCCTCGATGGCGGCCGTCCTGCCTCCGGCGAAATCGGCGTCTCTCCCGAGTGGTTCTACAAAGGCAACGGCGCCATCCTCCGTTCCCCCGGTGAGCCCATCAGCGTCCCTGCCTTCGCCGAAGATGGCGGCGAGGAAGCCGAAATCGCCGGCATCTACCTCATCGACAGCGACGGCAATCCCCGCCGCGTCGGCATGGCCCAGGGCAACGAATTCTCAGACCACGTCTTCGAAAAGAAAAACTACCTCTACCTCGCCAGCTCCAAGCTGCGCGAATGTTCCATCGGCCCCGAACTCATGCTCGACCCCGATTTCTTCATCGTCCGCGGCCACGCCCGCATCCGCCGCGCCGGCGAAGTGCTCTGGGAAAAAGAAATCAAATCCGGCGAATCGAACATGTGCCACACGCTCGAAAACATGGAGCACCACCACTTCAAGTTCCCGCTCCACCGCCGCCCCGGCGACGTCCACATCCACTTCTTCGGAGCCAGCGCCTTCAGCTTCGGCGATCAAATCAAACTCGAAGCAGGCGACGTTATGGAGGTCAACTACCCCACCTATGGCAAACCCCTCCGCAATCCGCTCCGCGTCGATCCCGGTCCCGCCGCCCTCGTCAAAGTGATTCCCCTCTAAATCGCCGCCGCAGCGCCAGCAGCGAATCCGGAGTCATCGGCCGTCCGTCCCACCCGTCCAGCACGGTCTCTAACGCCACCCGTGTCACCGACTGCACTTCCTCCGCCTGCGGCACAATCTCCCCATCCCACACGCACGAAAACGCACGTCCCCACACCTTCCCCGCATCTTCAAAATAGAAATCGAACCACGGCTCCAGCTCCACACCGCGAATCCCCATCTCCTCTTCCAACTCCCGCACTGCCGACACTTCGTAGCTTTCCCCATCTAACACCACGCCGCCGGCCGCCAGATCCCAATACCCCGGATACACGTCCTTCGTCACCGTGCGATGCTGCACATGCAATCCACCCGCCGAATCGAACACAAACACATACGTAGCCCGATGCAGCAGATTTCCGGCGCGCATCACATGCCGCGGCACTGCCCCCACCACGCGGTTCTCCGCGTCCACCACCGCCACCATCTCATCGCGAGCCATGCGCGTCCGTTACGCCGGCTTAAAATACAACACCAACCCCGCCCCCAACGAAGCCAGCAAATATCCCACCCACAGCAGCGGATTCGGGCTGGTCTTCGGCGGATGCGTAATCATCGACACCAGCACATTCACCAGCGGAGCCAATCCAAAAACAATCGGCATCACATAAGCCGGAGTCCCGCCATTGCGAAACGCAAAAATAATGAACACCGCTCCCAGTGCCCCCAAAGCCCCCGCAAAGGTAGCCATAGTGGTCCCGGATGTAGTAAACCCATTCAACTGTCCCTGTGAAGCGAGAGTCGCCACAGGCACCAGCACGCCCACCAGAAAGTAAGCCACGCCCACGCAAAGCAGAGCCCGCATAGGATTCCCCAATGCCACCTGTCCCTTATGCAAAGACGGTCCATACATACCCCAAGCCAAAGCCGCTCCCAGCGCGAATGCCACCCAAAGCATAGATTTTTTTCGCTCCATGTTGTTAGTACGTGATTCTCATTCCGAACTGAATCTGCCGGCTCGAAGTCACCGTATTCCGAATACGTCCCAGCGACCCCAGCGGTGCTTCATTATCCGCCGCTCCAGTAAAAGCCGTCAAGCTTGGCACCCCAAAGTTGGCACGGTTCCCCACGTTGAATACCTCCGCCCGGAACTGCACATTCCCCGCTTCTCCCAGCTTCTTCCACTTCGCATTTTTGAACACAGCCACATCCACATTCCGCAGATCCGGCCCCATCAGCGCCCCGCGCCCCAGATTCCCCAGCGTCCCCGCCGCCGGCAGCACGAACGCCGCGGGATTGAAATACGCCGCCGGATCCCCCGTCACCGCGCTCGCATGCGTGAACCCCGGAGCCATACTCGGCCGGTCCGGGCCCAATCCCGGCCCCAGCGACGGAGCCCACTGCGACCGCGACCGGTTCCGCGCCACAAACAACGTCAGCGGATTCCCGCTGTGCATGGACGCAATCCCCGCCACCTCCCATCCCGCGAACAGCGCTTTCGAAACACCCTGCAAATCCTTCCCGAACGGCACCGTCCAAATCGAGTTCACCACCCAGTTGTGCTTGGCATGATAATCCGCCAGCCCCTTGTTATAGGAAAACCCCGGATACTCCGGCATCGCCGACGTCGTCCCGTTCGTCCCATCCGAAAAGAACGTCGAAGCCTGCGTCGTATCAATGTTCCGCGCGAACGTATAGCTCGATTGCAGACTGAACCCCGCGCTCCACCGCTTCCGTACCTCCGCCACCATCGCGTTGTACCACGAGTTCCCATCGCTCTTCTTCAACTCAATCGTCGAGAACGCCGGATTCTGCCGCACCGCTGTCGCCGGAAAGAACAGCGTCCCATCGGCCAGCTTCTGCGGAATCGCCGTGTTCACATCCGACGAGCGCAGCAGATGAATCCCCCGCGCCCCCGCATACCCCACCGTCAGCACCGAATCGAACGGCAGCTTCTGCTGCAGATTCAAATTCCACTGGTGCACATTCGGATTCTTCAGATTCCACTCCACCGGCCGGATCGTGTTCCCAATCCCGCGGTCAAACGGAGGCACCGGAAACGTCGGATTCGCAATGCTCAACCGCGGCGTCGCCGGAGGATTCGTCACCGTCACAATCAGGTTCTGCTGGTTGTTCGTATTGAAGAAGATCCCATACCCGCCCCGCAACGCTGTACGCCCGTTCCCCGACACATCGTAGGCAAAACCAAATCGCGGAGAAATGTTTTTGTACGTCGGGTTCTGATACAGCGGACCCACTGTCGGCGCCGCGTCCGTCAACCGGATCAGCGCCGAATCCCGCCCATACAGATCTACCGGCATCGTCTGGAATTCATACCGCAACCCCAGGTTCAAGCTCAGCCGCGAATGCACCCGCCAGTTGTCCTGCAAATAGAACCCGAACGACAGGAACCGCCAGTAGCGATCCAGCGCCCCCTTCGGATCCAGTCCGATAAACCGCTGCGGCCGGTTCTGCAGAAAATCCGCAATCCCCGCAAAACTAAAAATCCCCAGCGCAAACGTCGGATTCACCATGTTGTCCCGATACCGCTCCATCAGCCCGCCCACCTTCAACAGATGCTTCCCGCGAGTCAGCGCCAGCCCGTCCTCCACTCCAAAAATGTTCTGCGTCAACTTTACATTCACGGAAGTCTGCGGCCCGAAACGCCCCGGGATCCCGCCAATGTCAATCCCGCCCATAATCCCGCGCCCGGGAACAAAACTCGGTAACTGCGGATTCAACAGGCTCTCCACTTCCTGCCCCACACGCGTCCGCGAAAAGCTCCCCCGCAGCGTGTTCAGCGTCCCTGACCCAAACACATGCCGGTGCTCCAAAGTCAAGAACTGATTGCGCGATGCGAACGTCCGTGGAAACTGCGGATAATCCGTCGGCAGATACTGCTCCGCGCCATCAAAGGTGTAGCGTGCGAAGAACTGGCTCCGGTCCGTCAGATTCTGATCGAACCGCCCCTGCCCGAAATTCTGATCCAGCATCTGATTGAACCGGAACAGATGCTCTCCCAAACCCAGCCCCGCCGAGGGCCGCCCCGGCGTCGGCAGCGGATACGCATCCAGATATGGCCGGATCGCCGCGCTAATCGGAGCAATCGCCCCGCTCCGCGCCCGCTCATCCGGCACGATCGTCAGAATGCTTCGCCCCTTGCGCTCGCGCAGCGTTTCATACCCCAAAAAGTAGAAACTCTTGTCCTTCTTCCACGCCCCGCCAATCGTCGCCGCCAGCTGGTGCCGCTTGAACTCCGGCTTCGCATCATCGAAGTAATCCCGCGCATCCACGTTATCGTTCCGGTGCAGATACACCAAACTCCCATGCACCTCGTTCGATCCCGACTTCGTCAACGCATTGAACTGCCCGCCCGAATTCCTCCCAAACTCCGCGCTGTACGAATTCGCCTCCACCCGGAACTCCCGAATCGTCTCCGCCCCCAGCGCCGTTCCCGCCGCGCTTCCCGCCGGACCGTTCGTGAAATCGTTCTGCGGTGTCCCGTCCAGCAAATACACGTTCGATCGCGGATCCTGCCCGTTGATGCTCATCCCCAATCCGTGCGCCACCACCGATCCGCCATCGCGATGCGGATACGCCACCACCCCCGGCTGCAGCAACGCCAGGTCCGTCACATTGCGCCCGTTCAACGGTAGTTCCCGAATTGCCTGCTCCCCCACCAGGTACGCCAGTTCGTGCGTCATCGTGTTCACCAGCGGAGCCGCCTCCGTCACCGTCACCTGTTGCCCCGGGTCCCCTACCTCCAAAACAAGATCCAGAAAAATGGTTTGGGCCACCGTGAGCTCCACGCCCTGCCGCCTCTGCGCCCGGAAACCCTTCGCCTCCACCTGCAAATCGTAGTGCCCCGCCGGAAGATACGGCAGCGCGAACTGCCCCCGCCCGTCCGTCTCGCTCTTGTGCCGGATCCCACGCTCCACCTGCGTTACACTTACCTGCGCCCCGGGAATCACAGACCCCGACGCATCATGCACTCGCCCCGCAATCGTTCCCGCTGTCTGGCTCCACGCCGCAATAGCTGCCACAAACAAAAACACAAATATTGTTCGTACCACGATGAATCCTCATCTTAACGTAACGACGCCCCAAACCCCCGTCACGTTATGGATGCAACACCGCCACCTACCGATTCGATATCATGTATACATTCAGTGGGGGTGTTTTGCCGTCGTAACGAGCACTACTTGCTGACGGGGAAGGATTCATCTCTTACACGGGGGATCCTTCTTCAACTCCCCTTCGTTTCAACCACGCATCGTACCCGCCCGTAATATTCACCGCCTTCTCAAACCCCGCCCGCCGCAGCAAACTCGTCGCAATCGAACTCCGGTATCCGCCCTTGCAGTGCACGAACAGCCACTTCCCCCGGTCCAGTTCCTCCATCCGCCCAGGCAAATTTCCCAACGGAATCCCGATCGACCCGTCCATGCACCCAGCTTCCCTTTCCCCGCTCTCCCGTACATCCAGAATCGTCATCTGCTCCCGCCGCTCCCGCAGCCATTCACCCAATTCATCCACCGAAACCTGCGGCACATACTCCACCGGAAACCCGCGAAACACCCAGCTCGCGATTCCATCAAACAAATACCCATCCACATTCTCAATCCCCACCCGCGCCAGCCGCGTCCTCGCTTCATGCACCTTCGCTTCATCCTCGCCCGTCAGCACAATCCGTGCATTCAGCCCCAATAGCCGTGCCGCCCACGAGGCGAATTGCCCCGACAAAGCAATATGCACCGATCCCGGAATATGCGCCACGCCATACTCCATCACCGTCCGTGTATCCACCACCACCGCGCCTTGCTTCTGTAATTCCAGTACCTCCGCCGGAGCCAGCCGCTCCAAAGACGGCAGCTCATCCAATACCGCCGCGCCCTTCCGGTTCAGCTCCACTTCATGCCGGAAATATTCCGGCCGCGCCGGCAAATCCGACGTCAACAGCGCCACGAACTCTTCCTTCGATCCCGCCCGCAGCGCGTAATTCCCAGACCTCTCCCGCCCGATCGTGGAAAATTTGTCTGAGCTCATCTGCTTCCCGCACAGCGACCCAGCCCCGTGCGCCGGATACACCTTCACCTCGTCCGGCAACGTCATCAACTGCTCGTGCAGGCTGTCATACAGCATCCCCGCCAGCTCTTGCGGAGTCTTGTCCGGAGCCAGGTCCGGCCTCCCCACATCCCCCACAAACAAAGTGTCGCCGGTGAACACCACCGTCGGCTCTCCGCCTTCCCGCACCAGTATGCAGATGCTCTCCACCGTGTGCCCCGGCGTCTCCAACACTTCAAACTCCACATCGCCGCACTTCACCCGGTCCCCTTGACGCACATCCACATGCTCGAAGCCCGCATGCGCCGCCGCGCCTAAATAAATCCGCGCCCCCGTCTTCGCCCCTAACTCCACATGCCCCGATACAAAATCCGCATGCAGGTGCGTCTCGAAAATGTGCCGGATCTTCACTCCCAGCTTCCGTGCCGCCTCCACATAAATCTCCACATCGCGTTGCGGATCAATCACCGCAGCCTCACCATTCGATGCCACCAGGTACGACGCGTGCGCCAGGCATCCCAGATAGAATTGCTCCAGAACCATACCGTCAATGTATCCTGTTTCTTTGAGAACAGCATTTGTAATAGCCCTGACGGTAGTGGCCGCCGCCGCTCAAACATTCACCGTCACCGTGGAGGAGCCCACCGGCCTCTACCCGCGCACCAACGAAGTCATCGCCATTCCGCTCACCAACCTCGGTGCCCAGCGCGGCGCCTACACCGTCATTTCAAAACAGGGCAGGGAACTCCCCACTCAGCAAACCACCAGCCACCTCCTCTTTCCCGCCACCGTCTCCCCCGGCGAACTCCCCACCTACACCATCCAATGCTGCACCTCCGTCAAACCAGCCACCCCCTTCACCACCGATCTCTACGCCCGTCGCATCGGCCTCCAGCGCGTCGAACTCGGCAATAGCCGCTTCCGCCTCGTCATCGATCTCCGCACCCCCGCCATCATCGAAGCCTACTCGCTCTCCGCCGCTCCCAACCGTAGCGTCAACCTCGTCGAAACCTCGCCCGAATCGAAAGCCGCCGTGCGCGACGATATTCACGCCTCCACCCACAAACCACTCCCACCCGTCCCCGGCATTGAAGGCGAAAACACCGGCTGGACCACTCCCGGCGCAACCGCCTTCACCACCGTCGATTTCCTCGAATCCGGCCCACTTCAATCCCGCCTCCGCCTCTCGAACTCCACCACCACGTGGGAATTCACCTGGCGCGCACACACCCCCGTCATCGAATGGAAAGCCGCCAAAGGCTTCCGCTTCCTCAGCCTCTCCGCTGAGCCCTACCTCCCCTTCAACCGCTGTGTCGATGGCTCCGAATACCTCTGGCCCTCTGGCCCCGATGCCTCTGAACCCGAGCCCCACAACATTGCTCCGCGCAATTGGACCACGCCCCCCGGCGGCCACTTCGTCTACTACACGCACGAAGCCAACTACGCCGCCCTCGGCATCATCCCCCTCTCCGGCTCGCCGAAATTCCACGCCGCCTGCGCCCGCAAATTCACCGCCGATGGCGACGCCACACTCGCCCTCACATTCCCCGCCTGGCAAGCCGCCGGCACCGTCCTCGATGCCCGCCGCATCTACCGCACACTCCGCCAACCCATCCTCGCCACCGTCAGCCAGCCCGGCAATCAAGCCGTACTCAAATTCACTCCCGCCCCGCGCGATCCGCAACGCATCTTCGCCAACGCCGCCCCCGCACCCTTCCAACCCCAATCCATCTCCCTCAACGGAGCCTGGCAACTCGCTTTCACCGAGCCCGGCCAAGGCCCTCCCAGCGACACCGCCCATTGGCGCACCGTCCAGGTACCCGGCTCCGTTCACCACCAATGGCTCAAGCCCGATCAGATCTACACCCGCGACGCCGAGTGGCTCTCCCGCAAAGAATGGTGGTACCAGCGCACCGTCGCCATCCCCGAAACATTCAGCAGCAAAAATGTTCGCCTCGAATTCGACGCCACCGATTACTACGCCACCGTCTTCTGGGACAACCAGCCCATCGCCCGCCACGAGGGCTACATCGATCCCTGGTACGTCACCATCACCAACCCCAAGCCCGGCCCGCATCAAATCACCGTCCGCACCTGGACCCCGGTCAGCTACTACTGGAAGCACCGCCCCTACAATGTGAAAGGTTCCTACGGCGCAGTCGATCAAAAGCCCGACGACATCACCGCCCTTGGCATCACCCGTTCTGTCCGCCTCTCTGCATATGACGGTCCCACCATAGACGACATCGCCGTCGACACCCGCCTCATCTCTCCCACCAAAGCCGAAGTCATCATCGACGCCCGCGCCGTCTCAGGCACATTCCAACTCACACTCTCCCCGCGCAACTTCGCATCCACCGCGCGCTATCAAGTCACCGGAGCCCCCGGCCGCTTCGTCATCCCCATCGACAACCCGCAACTCTGGTGGACCTGGGATCACGGCAAGCCCAACCTCTACACTCTCGATGTTCGCCTCCTCGACCCCGCCACCAACAAACCCACCGACGCCCGCACCCTCGCCATCGGCATCCGCGAAATCGAAAAAATCGGCTGGGATTTTTACCTCAATCGCAAGCGCCTCTTCATCCGCGGCACGAACTACTACCACAACCTCTTCCTCGCCGAAATGACCCGCGACCGCTACGCCCGCGACCTCGACCTCATGCTCGGCATGAACGTCAACATGATCCGCCTCCATTGCCACTTCGCCAACCCCGAGTTCTATCAGCTCGCCGACGAGCGCGGTGTTCTACTGTGGCAGGATTTCCTCGAAGCCTGGTATCCCCACGACACCAAATTCTCGCTTCACGCCTCCGCCCTCTACGACAATCACATCCGCCTTGTCCGCAATCACCCGTCCATCGCCCTATGGGCCGCCAGCGATGAAGAGGATTGGGAAAACTATCGCGATCTCACCAAACACCTCGCCGCCCGCACTGCCTTCCTCGATCCCCAACAACGTCCCGCCATCCGCTCCACCGGCCGTTTCGGCGACTCCCACATCTACTACGGCTGGTACAACGGTTCGCTCTGGGACTACACGAAAATGGACCAGGCCTTCATCAGTGAACTCGGCGCAACGCTTCTCCCCAACTACGAAACCCTCGTCAAATTCATGGGCTCGAAGTGGCCCATCAAAGATCACGAAGAAGAGTGGACCTGGCGCCGCCTCCAGATCCCCGAAGCCATGCGCGCCTGGGGCGACCCCGGCAACATGTCCATGCGCGATTACATCCCGCGCACCCAAGCCTACGTCGCCCGTCTCTTCCAAATCGCCATCGAGCGCACCCGCCAGCGCAAAAAGCAAGGCGCCGGAGGCATCCTCCACTTCCACGCCATCGACATCTGGCCCTCCGTCACCATGGCCGCCATCGACTTCGATCGCCGCCCCACCAAAGTCTGGGACACCGTCAAACGCAGCTTCGCCCCCATCGCCGCAACATTCCAATACGATCGCGACCAATGGAAGCCCGGTGAGCAAGTCCAATGCACCCTCTGGGCCATCAACGATCAATGGAACCCCATCGACGCCACCATCGACTGGCGCATCATCAACCACAACGGCGCACCCCAATCCACCGGCTCATTCCCCGCACCACTCCAGTCCGACGACGCCATCCGCCTCGGCCAGATCCAATGGCAAACCACCACTCCCGGCAGCTACACCCTTCAAGCCACCGTCCGCGCCCGCAACAAAACCATCTCCGAAAACCTCTTCGAATTCACCGTCTCAACGCCCTAACACCCCTTCGCGCAAAGCGCGCTCCACTTCATCCCCACGCGCCGTCCAACCCTCTTCTACAAACATCACCGATAACTCCGTCTCCGTGAATCTCGTCCACGGCCGTATCTCAATCCCACCGTCGGAATAACATGCCAGATAAGCCTCCGCGCATGAATCCGTCTTCCGCAAGCCGGCACTCCTCGCAATCCCGTCCACCTTCCCCAGAAACTCCGCCCGCGCGAATCTCCCGGTAGGCATCGTCATCACAATGGTCCGCTCCACGGTCCCGCCGGGCAGGGAACTGAGCCCCGTCCAGATCCGCCGCGCCTTTTCCCGATGCGCATCGCTCTCCAAACGAACCCGCACCATTTCTTCCTTCGAAAACTCCACCACCTCCAGCCGGATCCCTTCGCCCTCGAACGCCGCCAGCGTATTCGCCGCTCGCTGCTCCGGCCGGCTAAGACCCGATGCACCCGCCACCTCCGCCACTCGCTCCACCGCCATCTTCTTCACCCCATCGCTGCGCCGGAAATCCATCCGGATCGTCTGCCGCGCGTTCGCCTTCCCCAGTTCCTGCTGCACCACCGCTCCAGTCCACTCCGGAGCCGCTGCCTCATCGAACTTGCCTGCACTATCCCGCCGGAACTGCACGGAGAGCACTTGCCGCAACCCACCATCGCGCCGCTCATACAACACCACCTCCGCCACACTCTCCTCCCAACGTACCGCCGATTCCAACTCCCCAGCCTCCACCGCGTAACTCCTCCGCAGCAGTTCGCGCCCATCCTTGTCCCCCAAAAAAAGCGTGACCTCTTTCCGGTTCCGGTTCGCGTATCCCTTCGACGCATCTGCCGCGACCGTCGTCGTGAGCCTGTAACTGCACTCCTCGGCAGAAGGAACGCAGTGGGTCTTGCTCGTCCATGTCACATGCTGCCCGCACGAAACCAGCAGCAAACCAGCCGCAACCCTGGCTTGCCGCCACATCCGCCCTCGTCCCAACATCACCAATACATCCGCAACGCCAACTGCACCTGCCTCGGCCGGTTCGACTGGCTGCTGATCACCCCAAACGTCGCTCCCCCGAATCCCCCATTCGGCAGCCCGAATACCGGAGTGTTCGTCGCGTTAAACATTTCCGCCCGGAATTGCAACCGTAACTTCTCCCGCAGCGGAAAAATCTTGAAAATCGACAAATCAATGTTGCTTGCGCGCGGACCCCGCACATCCGGCAGTGTGCGGCTCACGTTCCCATACGTATACACCGCCGGAGCCGAAAACGCCGCCGTATTGAGATACCCGTTCAACCGCGATTGCACCGGCCCGTCCATCGCCGAGCTAATCCCCGTGCTGTTCGGCCGCTGCGTCCCGCCCAGTGCCCGCGACGTATTCGGTGTGTTCGTAATCACCAGCGGCGGCCCGGTCTGCATCGACATCAACGCATTGATCTGCCAACCGCCCGCCACCGTATCCATCGCGCGCCCCCAGCCCGCGCCCAGCAGCCTGCCTCTCCCAATCGGCAACTCCCAGTTCACGCTGCTCGTAAACCGCTGTGCGATGTCCTCCTCTGTCAACGACCGGTCGGCCCGGCGGTTGTACGCATCCTGATGACCCGCCGCCGGCCCGATCGTCGCCGGCGAATCGCTGATATTCTTCGACGTCGTGTACGACGCCAGAAAACCCAGTCCCGCCGCGAACCGCCGTTCCGCTTTCACCGAGAAACCGTGATACGTCGATGCCGACGCCGCCGGATTGAATACCGTCAGATTGCCAAACTGCGGATACGGCCGCAGCAATTGTCCCCGCGCCACCTGCGCCGCCCGCAACGACCCAGGATTCGTAATCACCCCGAAAAATGGATTCGCCACCAGTTGCTGCAGCGCGTTGCCCAACTCCAGCGCGCTCGCCGGAAGTTGGTTGATCTGGAAACCCGCTCCATCCCCCAAATGAATCCCTCGCGATCCGCTGTAAGCCGTCTGCACCAGCATCGCCCCGAACTGCCGCTGAATGCTGAAATTCCATTGTTGGTTGTAAGGCAGCGGCGCACCCCTGTCAAACAGCCTCGTAATATCCTGCCCCAAAAACGACGACAGCCCCTGCGAATTCCCCACCGCCTGCGCAAATCCGTTCGGAAACGGATTATCCAAAAACGTCGTCGGACGCAACCCGTCCAAACTCCCCACCAGGTCCGTCGACGGTGCAAAGCCCAGCGACGCAATATTCCACCCCCCGGCGCCCACACTCCCTGATCCGAAAAACACCCCGTATCCGCCGCGCACCACCGTCGTGCTCGTCACTTGATACGCGAATCCGAACCGCGGCGCGAAGTTGTTGCCGTCCGTCGCAAAGTGCCGCCGCGGATTGCTCCCAACCCCCGCAAATTGCAGCCCGCCTCGTATCTCGCCCAACCCCGCCACCTTGCCGCTCAGCGGCGACACAACGTTGTAATCGAACCAATCCAGCCGGTCTTTCGCCTCTTGCCGCGGCACTTCCAACTCGTAGCGCATGCCCAGGTTCAGCGTCAGCCGCTGCGTCACTTTCCAATCGTCCTGCACGTAAATCCCGTAATAAGGACTCGACGAACTCGAACTGATCAGCGTCCCGAACGCCCCGTCCGACGGCACTCCCAACAGCATCGAAGCATATCCGTCCCCCGCCGTTGCTCCGCCCGTCAACGCATTCGGCCCCTGCGTGAATCCCCGGCTGAAGTTATACGTGCCGCTCGCGTCGATCGCCCGGTCCTGCGGTACTTTCGAAAGCCGCAGATCCGCCCCGAACTTCACCGTGTGCCTGCTGCTGATCTTCGTCGCGTTCGCCTGGAAAGAGTGCGTCAGATAGCTGAACGCGTTGATCCCTTCGTTGTTCCCCAACACCGTATATCCGGCCGCGTTGAACCGCGGAAACACCCGCAGCTTCGCCTCCTGCTGCACATAGTTCGGAAAGCCCAGACTCGTTAGGTCAAATCCGCGCGATAGTTCGATGTTGTCGTGCGTCCGGTCCGTGAACCCGTACCGCAGGTTCAACAGAAACGTCGGCCGCAGCGTATAAACGTGATCCACCGCTACCGAGTGCACATCCTGATCCAGCCCGATATAGCCTCGCGCCACGTTCCCGTAATAGTCCGGACTGCGCGAATCGTCCCGCGTCCGGTTGTATCGCACATACATGTTCTGCCGTTGCGTCAGTGCATGGTCCACTCGCACCCCGAAAATGTCGTGCGTCGTCGCATCCGTCCCGCTCAGCACGAGATTATTCACCGCCCCCGCCTGATTCGGATTCGGGAAAAATGCCGATGCCTTCGCCGCCACCGGATTGATCCGAGCTCCCGGAATCCGGTTTCCCGCAAACGGTTGCCGCGTCGGCGTTCCTGTCGTCACCGTAGTCAGCGGATCGTAAATCGTGATCAACTGGTCCCGCGCGTTCGTCAGCCGCGAAAAATCTCCACCTCGCATCTCTGCCGTCGGTACCGTCCGCACCGTGTTCGCCGCGCTCCGGTCACGCGTCGCCTGATAGTTCGCGAAGAAAAACGTGCGGTTCCGCCCGCTGTACAACTTCGGCAGAATCACCGGCCCGCCCAGCGTCCCTCCAAACTGGTTCCGCTTGAAACTCCCCAGCGCCACTCCGCCCCGGTTGGCGAAAAAGTTGTTCGCGTCCATCTTGCTGTTGCGGTGAAACTCGAAAAGACTCCCATGCCAGTCGTTCGACCCGGACTTGCTCACCATGTTGATCAGCCCGCCGCCCGTTCGCCCATACTCGGCCGAAAACACGCTCGTCTGCACCTTGAATTCCTGAATCGAATCCACCACCACTGGCGTCCCCAATATCCCGCGTCCCGGCCACACCCCAGGCGTTGTGTTCGGCGCACCGTCCAGCAGAATCTCGTTCTGACCCGGTCGTGATCCGTTCGCGCTGAACTGGTTCGCATTGTTGAACGTGTCCGGCGAGAAGTTCCGCCCCAACGACACGTTGTCGCTCAGGCTCAACAGCCCCAGCGCCGTGCGATTGTTCAGTGGCAGGTCCGTGAACTGCTTTGAGTCGATCACCTGACCCAGCGACGATGTGCTCGCCTCCAGCAGCGGCGCGGCGCTCGTCACATCAATCGCCTCGGAAACCGTGCCAACCTCCAGCACGAAGTCCAGCCTCGCCACCTGGTCCACATTCAATGTAATCCCTGTCCGCGCCACCGCCCGAAAACCTTCCTTCTCAATGCGGATCTGATACGTGCCCGGCGGCAGCAGAGCCGCCGTATAATAACCTGCGTCGCTCGTCGGGATCCGCCGCGCAATCCCCGTCCCCGCGTTCGTCACCGTAACCACCGCGCCCGGCACAGTAGCCCCCGATGTGTCCGTCACCGATCCCGTCAGTGTCGCCGTCGTGGTTTGCGCATAAGCCGCCACCACAAAAATCACCAAATAGACAACGAATGAAAAATGTTTGTTCATAAATAGATCCCTGCACAAGCTGCCGTCATTATAGTCCTCCCCGCACTGCCATGCGAACGAACGTGACCCCATTTCCCCCGCCGTTACGCATCACTAGTATGCCGTCCACCAAGAAACGCCTCCTCCCCCTGCTGGCGCTCGCTTCCGCCTGCCACGCCGGCATCCTCTACGACAACATTTACCCCGCCGATGCCTATTGGCCAAGCTCTGCCCGGCCCACGTACCAAAACACCGCCGAAATCGCGAGCCGGTTCACAATCACGCAAACCTCGCTGATGACGGGTTTCGAAGCTGTTCTCGAACCGCTCGATTCCGTCCCCTGCTGTAGCCCGCTCGGCAACCCCCGTACCTTCACCGTCACCGTCTACGAGGGAAACGCGGGCATCGGAGCCGCTCTAGGCTCAGTTACGGTATCTCAAGTACTCGGTAGCACGTGGCCGGTTCCGATTACTACCGTATCCTTCCCGGATCTCCTCCTCACGCCAGGCGCCTATTACATCGGCATCAGCAACCCCGGCATAGACATGGGCTGGTACTTGAGCACTCACTCCGGCCTGCTCGCCTATTCGGTGCTGCGTGTGGACACCGGCGTCTGGGATACCGTCCCCGCCGATCGCTTCTACACCACACGCATCCTCGGAGACCCCGTCCCCGAACCAGCGACTGCATCTTTATTCGCTTTCGCTCTCGCGGCAGCAGCCACGCTCTATCACCGCCGCCGTTGAGCCACCCCACCCCATACAATCCCCACCATCTCCCGCGCAAACCCCGCCGGTATCCGCCCACTCGCCAGATACCGCGCATAAAACCCGCCCACTAGCATCTGCACCGCCGCATCCACATCCGCGTCCTCCCGCAACTCCCCGCGCGCCGCCGCACGGTGCAATATCCCCCGCAGGATCGCCCGCCGCGGCCCCACAATCCGCTCCCGGAACAGCCGCAGCAACTCCGGAGTGTGCCCCTCCTCCGCCAGCACCGTCCCAATCAACGACATCCCGTTTGGCCGCAACAGCGATCGCGAAAAATTCTCCAGCGCCGCCACCAGATCCCCCACCGTCGACCCCGTATCCACCTTCGGCTCCGCCACCTGCATCGTTCGCAACGCCGCCGTCGCCAGATCCGCCTTCGAACTCCACCGCCGGTAGATCGTCGGCTTGCTTACCCCCGCCTCCGCCGCCACCGTGTCCAGAGACATCCGGCTGTATCCATCCGCGCTCAACAGCCGCAACGCCACTTCCAGAATCCGTTCCTCCGTCTCCGGATCCCGTGGCCGCCCCGGCGCCCGCTCCTCTTCTTTTTTCTGCATCCCGTACCCCATCTTGACAATCAGTATAGATACGATACAGTATCGTAATTATACACATGAGCACCAAACACATCGCCTTAGTCCTCTCCAACCCCGCCGTCTCCTCCACCACCGGCTGGCCCGTCGGCTTCTGGTGGAGCGAACTCACACACCCCTTCCACGAGTTCCGCGAAGCCGGCTACGAAGTCACACTCTTCAGCCCCAACGGCGGCCCCTGCGTCCCAGACGCCATGAGCGACCCCCGCGATCCCAGCGGCTACTCCGCCAACGACATCCTCACCCTCGGCTTTCTCTCCACACCCAAACTCGCCGCCCTCGTCGAAAACACAACTCCCATCGCCAACCTCGACCACGATAAATTCCACGCCATCGTCGTCGCCGGAGGCCAGGCCCCCATGTTCACCTTCGAACACGCCACCAGCCTCCACCAAACCTTCGCCCGCTTCTACGAGACCGGCAAAATCGCCGCCGCCCTCTGCCACGGCGTTGCCATCCTCCGCTACGCCCGCACCTCCATCGGCGACCTCATCGCCAAAGGCAAAACCATCACCGGCTTCGCCAACGCCGAAGAAGATTACGCCGACCACGCCGTCTGGAACATGGGCCTCCTCCCCCGTGACAAACACGTCATGCCCTGGCGCATCGAAGACGAAATGAAACTCGCCGGCGCCAACTTCATCCAGGCCGGCGCCTGGCGCCCCTTCGCCATCCGCGACGGCAACCTCATCACCGGCCAGCAAAATTTTTCCGGCGCCGCCACCGCGCGCGCCATCATCCAATCCCTCGGAGCATAATCCTCATGAACATCGCATTCCTCGGTTACGGCAACGTCGGCGCACCGCTCGCCGATCATCTCCAACGCGCGGGCCACAACGTCACCCTCGCCGCCCACGACCCCCACTCCGCCAGCGTCCTTAAGGCGCAAGCCCGCAACCCCAACCTCAAACCACTCGACCCCCAAACCGCGGTCGCCCAATCCGAAATCGTCTTCCTCGCCACCCCCTTCAACGCCAATGCGGATGCCATCGCCTCCGTCGCCCAACAACTCCCCGGCAAGATCATCGTCGATTGCACCAACCCCGTCGGCCCCGGCCTCACTCACGGACTCAACAACACCCAATCCGGCTCACAAGCCCTCCAGAGCCTCGCCCCGCAATCCCACATCGTAAAAGCCTTCACCATCTACGGCTACGAAAATTTCGAAAACTCCGCCTACCCCAACTACAACGTCAAACCCGTCATGATGCTCTGCGGCAACAACGCCGCAGCCAAACAAGCCGTCTCCCAACTCACCGCCGATCTCGGCTGGGAACCCCTCGACGTCGGTGGCCTCGAACAGGCCCTCCACCTCGAACACATGACACTCCTCTGGATCCGCATGGTCCGCATCCACGGAGCGTCACCGAACATCGTCTGGGCCGCCCTCCGCCGCTAATCCATCTCGAACCGGAAGTCCCCAAACACTCCTTCGCCCATCGCCGATTCGTACGCGCCAAACCCGATCCCCACCCCGGGACTCTCCAGATACTCGTGAGTCCCGCGGTAACCCTCCACCAGCACAACCCCATCCGCCGACAACCGCGCCGTCCCGCTCCCGGGATCAAACACCATCTCGAACCGCGTCATCCGATCCTTCGCAAACTGCGCCGCCTTCCGCTTGCCCGTAATCGAGGGCCGGTATGTCTCCGTCAAAAACACATACGAATCACCGCGATCCGGCGCCACCGCCGTTGCCACGAATCGCACCCCCACTTCCGCGAAGCACACGCCGAAATTCGAATCCCCATGCACCGGAAGAATATCCGCCACAATCCGCCATCGCCTCGCCAAACCAAAGCGCTTTACCCGCCCAGCTAACGGATAAACATACGACCCCTGATCCCGGCTCACCAATCGGTTCCCCATCACCTTCGTTCGCGTCGCATCGAACACCGTCACATCCGTATCTACCGTGCCCATCAATCGCCATCCCACGTCCCGATACGTTTGCCCCGCCTGATATTCCACACGCCGCTCTTCCGCCGACAGCGGACGCCGGTCATACGCCACCCATCCCGCCACCGGACCCACAACCCCCGCCGCCATCAACAACCACCGCCGCGACGGACGCCATCCCCGCGGCTCGCGAATCTCCGCCGCCGCCCCGCGCGCAAACTCACCCACCTCCGGCCGCTTCGCCGCTTCCGCCCGCAGTCCCTTCCCCAACACCTCCCGCAAACCAAACGCGACATCCGGCCCAAACGAACCCCCGCCGAACTTCCGCTGCTCTTCATACAACGCCACCGGAGTCTCGCCCGCAAACAGCGCCCGCCCCGTCACCATCTCATATACAATCAGCGCCAGCGCATACACGTCGCTCGCCTTTACCGGCTTGCCCAGCAACTGCTCCGGAGCCATATACCGCGTCGTCCCGAAGAATTTCGTCGTCGTCCCCGCGCCCGTCTCCCCATCCGCAAACAACGAAATCCCAAAATCAATCAGCACCGCCCGCACCCCACCATCGCCCCGCCTTTGCACCATCACATTCTCCGGCTTGATGTCCCGGTGAATCACACTCTCCGCATGCGCCGCCGCAATCGCTTCCCCCAATTGCTCCACAATCGCCGCTGCCTCTTCACGCCCCACCGGCCCACGCTCCAACACCGCCCGCAGCGACTCCCCTTCCACGAATGGCATCACAAAAAACGGAGTCCCCTCCGCCGTCTTGCCCGCACCCAACATCGACACAATCCCCGGATGCCGCAGCCGCCGTAATATCTCCACCTCCGCCAGAAATCGCCGGTGCAGATCCTCCCGGTACCACTCCCAATGCAGCGGCATCTTCACCACCACGCTCTCCCCCGTCTCCAGATCCTGGCTCAACCATGCCTCGCCGCTTCCACCCGTGCCGAGCAACCGCATCAGCTCATAGCGTTCCCCCACCACTCGCCGCCTCTGCGTCGCTGTGCCCCCATGATTCCTCTCCGCTTCAAGATGCGCCGCCCGCAGCCGCCGCACCTCCGCCTGAATCGTCTCCGTCTCGTTTCGCAAAATCTCTGCTTCACGCGAAGGTTCCTCCAGCACATCGCCCAGCAACTCCGTCACCCGAGCCCATTGCTCCGCGTTCAAACCCCACCCCCGCCGCTCAACTCCGAATACAAAAACGCGCGAGCCGCAATCCAGTCCCGCCGCACCGTCCGCTCGCTCATCTCCAGCATCGCCGCAATTTCATCCAACTCGAACCCGCCGAAGAATCGCAGTTCCACGATATTCGCCTGCCTCGAACTGAACCGTGATAACCTCTCCAGGGCCAGCCGCAATTCCACCATCGGAGCCATGCTCCGCTCCTGCGGCGTATTCGCCGACCCCAAATCCGCCAAGCCCACACTCTTGTCTCCAGGTGGCCGCTTCGCCGCCTTCTTCGCACGGTGCCGGTCGATGACAATGGCCCGCATCGCCGCCGCCGCGTACGCGTAAAAATGTCCCCGTCCTTCCCACTTCCGCCCCCCGTCGCGAAGCAGCCTTACATAAAACTCGTTCACCAACTCCGACGGCTCAATCGTCTGTGTCCTCCCCGCCGCCGCAAACTGCGTCAATACCGACACCGCCAGCCGCTGCAGTTCGCGATCCACCAGCGGAGCCAATCGGCTCCATCGTGTCGCCCCAGGCCCCAACGGCCGGTTTAAATGATCGGTGATGGACTCAGTCAACAGCAACAGTATAATCCTCCCCACGTTTCTTGCAGCCGCAATCGGACACCACCCAAGCGAAATTTCACAAAATATTCTCTGTCCGCCCAATCGCAAATTTTACGTAAGGGACGCCCCCCCTCCCTCCCTTACCAGTACTTTTCCGCTGTCCGCCGGCTCACAGAATTCCCGTGTGTAGGGATAGAGGAGCCTTTTCATGTCTCTATATCGGATATCAATCTTCGCGGCCTTTGCCGCCTTATCGTCGGTGGCCTTCGCCACCCCGGTGGACAACGATCTCTGGGAGTACACCAATTCCGGGTTCAGCATTGTTTCCCTCTCTTCTCCCACCATCTGCGGCGACATTCGGAATGCTTTCGGCGCCGCGCTCGCCGGTGCTACGGATGCCACTACTTCCTGTTCCGCCGAAAATGCAGCCGGCGTCGTCGTCCTCCATGACACCGGCTTCGCGGATACGGTCGTGGAATGGAACAGCGCCCTCAGCAATCTCACCAGCTTCGAACTCAACATCGCGCCCGACAGTCCCGTGAACCGCACGCTCGATCGCCTCAGACTCGCCTATTGGAATGGCTCCACCTACGTCCAATTCTTCGACAGCGGCTCAGGGGCCTATCCCTACGGCACCAATAGCTTCCCCGTCACCCTCGGCTCATCCGTTCAGTCCAGCCGCTGGCAGGCCACTTTCACCAACGGCGGCGGCTCCTTCCCCGGTGCGCGCATCTGGGAACTCGACGGCTTCGGCTCCCTCGTCGACACCTCCGGGGTCCCAGAGCCCTCCTCCATTGGATTCATGGCGCTCGGACTCAGCACACTCCTCCTGCGCTTCCGTCGCTCCTAACCTGACCGCTCCATCACGGCCACGGCTCAGTAAGCAACTGGAAACACGTAACAACGTTACTGAGCCGCGCGCGTGAGAGTCTGTGAAAAAACCTGCCGCATGGAGATAGCCACTCCAGATTGTGGGGCAGACTTCAGTCTGCCGTTTCAGAGCCGCGACCGTGAGGGAGCGGTCTTCTGCCCTCTCCCGTTTTTGAGCCGCGCACGTGAGCAAGCGGTTTCGCGGGTATTGCCGCAGCCTGCTAGCGTTCCAGCGTTCGATCCGATCCCATTCGCTTTATTCGGATAGCGCCCCAAAACAATACAGCGCCTCCGCCGTGCGCACAAAAATCTTCCCCGCCGAAAGCGCCGGCGTCGCAAACATCCCCTCTCCCAGATCATTCACCTGCATCACCGCCCACTCCCGCCCGGCCCGCACCACAGCCACTTTCCCCTCCTCACTCGCGAAATAAATCCGCCCCTCCGCCATCACCGGCGACGACGAATACCCGCCCAGCGCCCCTTCCATCCGTCCCATCTTCGTCACCTCCCCCGTCTTCGCATCAAACGCCGTCAAAATCCCCCCATTCTTCACTGAATACAACATCCCGTCTGCGAGCAGCGCCGAAGGAATCACGCCTTCAAATCCCTTTCCAAACCGCCACAAAAGCCTGGGTTGCTCCGTCGCCGTTGCCCCCGCCACATCAACAGCCACCAGCCCCGTCGGCCCCTTCACATGCTCATTCCACTGCCGCCACTTCTCCTCTGTCAAAATCCCGTCCCGGTTCCCAATATATTGCCCCGCCGACCGCAGCACGTTCACCGTCCCATATTCGTCCGGGGTGATCACTCCGTCTTTGTTCTTATCGCTCCGCGCCAGCAACTGCGAGAAGGGCACGGCCGTCTGAACCCCGTAGCCGAACGCATACACCGTATTCTTCTCCAGCAGCGGGCTCGCCACCATCGCCGGACTGGCCTCCGCAAACGTGAACGTCCGCTTCCCATCCTTCGCCCGGTGCGCGCCCAACTGATTCGCCCCCACCGTGAGAATCTGCAACTCCCCGCCTCGCTCGTACAGAATCGGCGTCCCCCAACTCTCCGATTCCTCCCGCGCCACCTTCCATCGCAACTTCCCGTTCGCTGCCGCGTAAGCCGCCAGATACGATCCCTCCAACTGGTCTACCTGCACAATCACCATATCTCCGGCCAGAATCGGTGCCGCCCCTAACCCCTGGCTGTTGGTGAACGGACCCAACGCCACCTGCCACCGCAGCTTGCCCGCCGCATCATACGACACTAGCCCATAGTCTTTGAAGAACGCATACACATTCTCCCCATCCGTCACCGGAGTAATGGCCGCCGCATCGTTCAGCAGGCTTGACCCGCTTTTGTGTACCAGCGGCACACTGCGCTCCCATAACAGCTTGCCCGTCACCCGGTCGAAGCAAAAAGTGTACAGGCTGTCCTTCTCATGCCCGGTAAGAAACACGTGCTTGCTCGTCAGCACCGGCGACGACTTCCCGGCCCGCACCGCAGTCCGCCACGCCACGTTCTTCGTCCGCCCGAACTCCACCGGAAAACCCTTAGCCGCCGAAACCCCCTGGCCATTCGGACCACGGAAGCGCGACCACTCCTCCCCCCACGCCATCAGGCTCATCAGAAAGCAAACACTCGTCGACACGCGCATGAATGCGAGTCTACCAGTTCACTTATTGCGCCTTCACTGGCTCCCGCACAAACGCCAAGTTCCGCACCCGCCCCGTCGTGATCCGTAACCCTGTTATCTTCTTCTCCCCATCGCGCTCAAACAACACGTTGATCGCGCCCGCTTGAAAACGATCCGGACCCGTCGGCGCAAGTTCCCCAATCGACTGCTCGCCCTGCTCCAACGTCAACCTGCTATCGAAGAACTGCACGGCCATATCCGCCTGCGCCTCATCGGAATGATAATTCCCCACATACTGCGCTGCATCCGCAATCGGCCCCGGACGCCATTCCACCCGCTCATACACCGCCGGTTTATGCGACTCCGCCTCAATGCGCACAAACCGCGGCTCATCCTTCGCCCCCGCTTCGCGAAACTCCACTTCGAAATCGAGCGGCGAATTCACACTACGAAACCGCATCGGCCCGTACGGCAGCAACAGCATTTGAAAACTCTGGTACGACGCTTGAAGCCCCGGCGGCGCAGGTTGCAGCACCAGCAGATCACCCGTGTCCCGATCGCGGAATGTGCCCGCCTTACGCGCCAGTTGTTCATTGCTCAGCTTCACCGGCTCCAGCGGCTTCCGTGCAGGCAGAAATGCATCTGCCACCATCCGCGCCAGTGGCCCCGCTTGCGCATCGGACCGGTTGCACAGCACCGCCGTCCCCAATCGCTCCGACGGGATCCACAAAATCTCGCTCCGATATCCGCGCAGCCCGCCCACATGGCTCAACACATCCAGCCCTCGATACTTCTTCAGCATCAAACCGCGTCCATATTCGGCAAAGTCCCCGCTCGACAGTTGCGCCCGGGTCTGCATCGCCGTGAGCGCCTTCGCCTGCGGATCCTTTGGGCTGTCGAAAAACTGCAGCCAGCGCGTCATATCTTCAATCGTCGTGAACACCCCGCCATCGCCTGCAACATCCAGCGTCCCGCTGTTGATCGTATAGCCGCCTGTCACCGCTCCCGATGGCGAATAACCCGTCGCCCGCTTCGGCAGCAGCGTGAAGCGGTCCGTATAATACAGCGTCCGCTCCATCCCCAATGGCTGGAACACCACCCGCTGCACCAGCGGCCCCAACTGGCTCATCGCCGCCGGACGTATCGCCATCGCCAGCAAATAGTACCCCGAGTTGCTGTACAAAAACTCCGTGCCCGGCGTGAAGTTCAGCTCCTTCTGCCGCCCAATCAGATCCAGCACCTTCGTGTCCGTCAGCGGAGCATCGTTGGCCGGGCCGCTCAGCGTCCACAACGCGATATAGTCCCGTATCCCGCTCGTGTGCTCCAGCAGATGCCGGATCGTGATCGGCTTGGTATACGCCGGCAATTGCGGCAGATACTTCAGAATCGGATCGTCCAGCTTCATCCGCCCCATTTCCACCAGCAGCATCACCGTCATCGCCGTGAACTGCTTCGATGTCGACCCTAGATAGAACTCCGTCTGCCCGTTGATCGGCACATCCCACTCCAGGTTCGCCATGCCGTACAAACCCTGATGCACCTGCTTGCCGTCTTTCACCACCGTCACCGCACACCCGGGTGAACCCGGCTGTTTGTACCGCTCGAAAATCTGATCCACTGCCGCCGGCCCCGCTGCCATCAGCGGCGCTGCCATCATCCACGTCAGCACTCCAATCATTTGTGGCTCACGATGACGCGTTGCGGCGAACGCTGCAATTGATGCTTCACATTCGCCGTGAAGCCCGCCTGCCGGAACATCAGATCGTATTCGGCGAACGTGTAGGCGTCGCCGTGCGCCGTGTTGGCTAACATCGTCAGCGCAAACCGAGCCAGTTCCGGCGGCGTCACCCGATCCTCATTCGGAGCGAACTCCAGCGTCACCATCCGCCCGTTCGGCGCCAGCGCATCAAAAATGCGCGCCGCCAGGTGCCGGCACGTCTGCACATCGAAGTGATGATAGAAATTCGTCACCAGCACCACATCGTATCCCTCACCCAGATTCAGTTCGAACGCGCTTCCCGCCATAGTGTGGTGCCGCTCAGCCACGCCAAACTTCGCCGCATTGCGCGATGCCACTGCCAGCACCGGCGCCCAATCCAACGCCGTCACCTGCGCCTGCGGAAACTTCTGCGCCATCGCGATCCCGAATATCCCGTGCCCTGCCGCAATGTCCAGCACCTTACCCACCGGATGCGGATCGCAAGCCACAATCCCCGCAATCTCATGTGCCGCTGGAAACATCATCGGCATCATGCCTTGCGCGAACTCCACCCACATCGGATGCTCCGGCTCCATCGAGCCCTCTTCGCTCAGCGCCGTGCCCCCATGCCGCACCGCCTGCGTCAGGCTATGCATTCCCTCCATCATCACCGGATTGGTCATGAAATGCGCGCAGGAAGCGATGCACGCCGGCGAACGGTGATCGAGGAACATCGCCGCCTCCGCCGAGAGTCCGTAGCTCTCCTCTGACTTCGTCAAAAGCCTCAGCGTCACCAGATAGTCGCAAAGAATGCGGACACCGCGCTCGGAGGCGTGTACCCGCGCGGCCAGCGCCGCCGCGTCAACTACACCCTCACCGATTGCCGTAAACAGGTCCAGATCAATAGCGCTACGCAGTGCGGCTGTGCGTTGATAGCCGAGCAGTGCGTCAAGGATAGGAGCGGGATTGGGTTGCGTATCGGCCATAGGGTTCCAGTATAGTATCCTCCGCCTCAAACATGCCTATTGACGTTCTCTTTTTCTTCGCCAATAATGAAGGCATATGGCTTTGACACGCAGGCAAAAGGAAGTCCTCGACTTCATCGCGGGATTCGTCGAACAACACGGCTACAGTCCCAGCTACGAGGAAATCGCCGAAGGCATGCAACTCGCCTCGCTGGCCACCGTGCACAAGCACATCCAGACGCTCGAAACCAAACAATACCTCAGCCGCGGCTTCAACCAAAGCCGTTCGCTCGAACTCTCGCCCAACTATCTGCGCGATTGGAAAAAAGACCGCCCCGCTCCCGATCAGTTGGAAATCGCCATCCAGGGACGCATCGCCGCCGGCGCTCCCGTTGAGGCTTACGCCGCTCAGGAAACGCTGAATTTCACGGAAATGCTCAGCGACCGCGATTTATACGCGCTACAGGTTCGCGGAGAATCAATGATTGAAGATCACATCTGCGATGGTGATTTCGTGTTGATCGAACGGACTCAAGACGTGCGAAATGGCGATATTGTCGTCGCCCTTGTCAAAGGCGCCGAAACAACATTAAAGCGTTTCTACAGGGAGAATGGATTGGCACGGCTGCAACCCGCCAATGCGGCCATGCAGCCTATCCTGGTGCCTCTGGAAGACCTGCAAATACAGGGGAAACTACTGGCGGTGCTCAGAAAGTACCGCTAGCTTGCTCATCACTTCGCGTTCAGCGCGCAGCCAGTCTTCCACGGCATTGCCGTGTTCCTGGCCACGTTCCATCCAGAAGAAATACGCCATTCTGGCGATTTCATGCTGGAGTGTTTCATAGCTTTGCGCAACTGGGGCAGGCGCCGCTTCTTTGCGGACGCGCGTTTTCTTTTCCTTTACAGGAGCCGGAGCCACTACTTGCGGCGCGGCGGCGGTAACGGATTTGCTGCTCTTTTTGGCCATAATAAACTACAAGAACCCTTAGTATAACATGAGAGCCGCAACGGAAACATTTCGCCCTCAAGATGTTTCAAACATCCCCACACTTCGCCCTGTTACTGAGCCGCCGCCTACTGAGCCGCGACCGTAAGGGAGTTCCGATGGCCCCATGTGGGGCAGACTTCAGTCTGCCGGCCGGCTGGAACAGCCGGCTGTGCCTCGCACCCGCCCAATGCGATGAAGACGCGGATGCCGGTTCGTTTACACTTCAGCAGTTTACTTCGCGACTTCAACGGAGCGGTCAATAATAAAACTTCAACCCGAACTGAATCACCCGCGCCCGCTCCGTCCCCGTAAGCGTCCCGAACTGCGGCCGCCCGAATACCGTCGAATCCCCATCCGGCAACTGGAAATTCACATTGTTCATCAGATTGAAAAACTCCGCCCGGAATTCCACCCGCTTCGACTCAGTGACAGGAATCCGCTTCAACACCGACAAATCCCACACCTGAATCGCCGGCCCCCGATTGTCCGGCAGGTTCCTCCCCACGTTGCCGAACGCATACCGCGCAGGCACGGAAAACGCAGCCGTATCAAACCACCGGTCCACACGTTCCTTCGCACTCCCGCTCGTCTGGCTCGAGATCCCCGTGCTGTTCGGACGCTGTGTCCCATTGAACGACGCCGTCGTGTTCGCCGCCGATGTGATCGACACCGGCTGCCCGCTCTGCAACGTCGCAATCCCGTTCAAACTCCATCCCGCACCCACCGCCCGCAGCGCTTTCTGCTGCCATCGGAACGGTACTTCATATTGAAAATTCACCGCCAGGTGATGCGGCTCATCAAGCGATGACAGCGCCTTGTCCAGCCGCCGGTTGTTGTTGTTCGTGAACCCCGGATACGAGATCCCATACCCGCCCACCGACGAAAAATCATCCAGCATCTTCGACCATGTGTACGCCGCCTGCATCTGCAGCCCGTTCCGGTAACGCTTCCGGAACTTCGCCTGCAGCGAGTGATAACTGGAATGCGCCATCGACCCATACGTCTGCTGGAACCCCGTCAAATGCGGGAACGGCCGCAGCAATTGCCCCAGCGTCGTCGTGCGCTGCCCGATGCTGCTCGTCGTCGGAATGATTCCGAAAAACGGATTCGCCACCGAAGAGTTGATCGCATCGCCCAGCGCCAGATTCTGATCCGGCAATTGATTCAACTGCGCCTGCGCCTGCAACTTCACCCCCGAATTCCCCGCATAAGCCACATCCATCAGCATTTCATTCGGCAATTCATACTGCACATCGAAATTCCATTGCATCGTGTACGGCACACGATCAAACCGCGCCACGCCGTTGATGGATTGCCCGATAAACGTCAGCAACCCATCCGCCCCGTTCGCCGGCTGATTGAAGCCCTGTGGAAACGGATCCGACAGCGTCGTGAACGGCGTCCGTCCACCGTCAATCGACGTCGTGATGTTCGTCACCGCGTTGTAGCTGATCCCGCCGCTGTTCGTCGAATTCGGCCCAATCCCCGTCGTCGGCGAATAGAACATCCCGAATCCCGATCGCAACACCAGCCGGTTCGCCGCCTTGAACGCAAACCCAACACGAGGCGCGAAATTGTTGTAGTCCGGATCTTTCTGCCCCCGCGGCGTCCCGTTGCGATTGGCGAACACCAGCCCTCCTCGCAGCGGCCCCAGCCCCGGAGCCCGCACCGGCAACACTGCATCGAAATCAAACCACGACGTGCGGTCGAACCGCTCCGTCAACGGCAGGTCTACATCCCATCGCAATCCAAGATTCAGCGTCAGCCTGCCGTTCACGCGCCAGTCGTCCTGAAAGTAGAAGCCCATATACGGCACCTGCAGCGCCGGCTGTGGCTCGTACTGCATGCGCCCGCCCGACATCAGCCCCAGCAGCATCGACGCAATCGAATTCCCACCCCGATTCCCATTGAACGTATCGCGCGTCCACGCTTCGTTGAACGTGTACAACCCCGCCGGTGAATTCGGCCGCGAGTTCGACACCCGATTCAACCGGTACACTCCACCAGTCTTGATCGTATGATTGCCGATCAGTCGCGTCGCATCGCCAGTCGCCGTGTACGTCTCGAACTTGTTCCCGATGATCCACGTTGCGTTGCCCCCCAGCGATACATAACCCGCCGGCTCAAACCGCGGGAACATCGCAAACTGCGCCTGCTCCGCCACAGCCTTCGGAAATCCCAGCGACGCAATATCGAACCCGTTCGAAAACGAATCCCGCGGATTCGCGTGATACGCATACCCCAGGTTCCCGTGCAGCACCCAGCCGCCGATCATGTAGCTGTCGTCAATCGTCGCACTGCGGTTCCGCGCGCCCGAATTCCCCGCGTCCGGCGACCCCGGATTCCCAAACAAATCCGCCGTTGTGTTGTTCACCGTATTCCACGAAAACCGCCCGAACAGATTCTGCCGCGACGAAATCGTCCGGTCGATCTTCACCGAAAAATCATCGCCTCTGCCCGAACTGCCCGCCTGCGAAAAGAAATTGTTCGCCACCCCGTCCGATGTCGGATTCGGAATGTAGCCAAGCACCTTCAGCGCCACAGGATTGAACCGCGTCGACGGAATCCGATTCCCTGCAAACGGCTGCCGCGCCCCTGCCGCGTTGATTGTAGTGGGATCGTACACCACACCACTCACCTGCGAAAAATCGCCCTGCTTCATCGCCGCCGTCGGCACTGTGTTCACCGCCGAGCCCGGATTCACCGTCCGCAGCCCTTCAAAGCTTACAAAGAAAAATGTGTTCTGCCGCGATGGCGTCAACGGCCCGCCCAACGTAAACCCGAACTGGTTGTACCGGAACGGTGCCTTGTTCCTCCCGTTGCGGTTATTGAAGAACCCATTCGCATCAAACTTGTCGTTGCGCAAAAATTCGTATAAAACACCGTGAAACTCTTTTGTCCCCGACCGGTGCACCAGGTTCACCACCGCTCCCCCCGTCCGTCCGTACTCCGCCGAAAGCGAATTCGTCTGCACCCGGAACTCCTGCAACGCATCCGGCGTCGGCACATACGCCGGCTGGTTGTAGCCCATCACCACCTGCGGCGATCCATCCAGCATCACTTCATTCGATACATCGCGCCCGCCGTTGGCCGAAAACGCCATCGACGTGATCGACCCGTTCCCCGTCGTCGACCCCCGATACGACCGCGTCGTATTGATCCCCGGCGTCAACGCCACCAGTTGCAGCACATTGCGCCCGTTCAGCGGCAGCGCTTCCGCCGTCTTCTGATTCACCACCGCGTCCAGTGTCGAACTCGCGGTCTCCAGCAGCGCCACCTGCGTGTTCACTTCCACCACTTCGCTCACCGCGCCCACTTCCATCGTCACGTCCAACGCCGCCACCTGCGCCACTTCCAGAATCATCTTCGTGCGCTGATATTGCTTGAAGCCCTTCGCCTCCACCGTCATCGAATAAGGCCCCGGCGGGATCTGCACAATCACATAAGCGCCTTCTTCGTTTGTCGTGGCATTCCACGTACGCCCCTGCGCCGTATGCGTCAAAGTCACGCGCGCCGCCGGAATCACCGCGCCCGTATTGTCAAACACCACGCCGCGCAGTGTAGCGGTCTGCGTCTGTGCGCCAAGCACGCCTGCAAACACGGCAAGCGCCAATAAAAGTGAGCTCATCCTAACCTCCTGTCCCTTTGCTTGAGTTGTTATATCAAAGCCCGCCACCATTGTGGGACAATATCGATTCCCATGCGTTCCTTTGCCCTGGTTGATCAACGGAAATTAGAAGAAGTCATCATGCCGGATCCCCCCGATCCCGGCCCCGGCGAAGTCCTCGTGAAACTCCATCAAGTCGGAATCTGCGGCTCCGACATGCACTGGTATCTCGACGGGGGAATCGGCCACACGAAAGCCCTCTATCCCCAGGTCCTCGGCCACGAGCCCGCCGGTGAAATTATCGCCGTCGGCAAAAACGTCCATCACCGCAAAGTCGGCGATCGCGTCTCCATTGAGCCCTCCATCACTTGCGGCCACTGCGAATACTGCCTTCGCGGCCAGCACAATAACTGCATCCACTGCGTCTTCCTCGGCAGCAGTGGCATGCCCGGACTCTTCCGCGAATACGCCAACATCCCCGAACACAACGCCGACCCTGTCCCCGATAACCTCACCTGGTCGCAAGCCACCCTCATCGAACCCGTGGCCGTCATCGTCCACATCATGGAACTCGTGCATATCAATGTTGGCGACACCGTCGCCGTCATGGGCTCCGGCCCCATTGGCATGCTCTGCGCGTCGATGGCGAAACTTTCCGGCGCGTCCAAAGTCTTCCTCTGCGACAAGCTTCCGCACCGCCTCGAAATCGCCGCCAAAATGGGCGCCGAGCGCCCCATCCTCGTCGATCGCATGGAAGAACTCGTCATGGACGAAACCCGCGGCCGCGGTGTCGACCTCGTCCTCGATGCTGCCGCCGCCAAGCAAACCATCAACATGGGCATCCGCATCACCCGCCCCGGCGGAACCTATATGTTGATCGGCATCCCCACCGAAGAAAACCTCGACATCGACATCCAAACGGCCATGAGCAAGGAAATCCTCATCCGCACGCTCAAGCGCTCCAATCACAAAGGTGCCGCCGCCGCGCGCCTTCTCGCCGACAAGCGCGTCTCCGATGCTCTCGTCACTCACGTCCTCCCCTTCGATCAAACCGCGCGCGGTTTCGAACTCCTCGCCGATTACTCCGACGGCGTCGGTAAAGTCATCATTGAGGTTGCCAAATGAAGCACTACCTCGGCTTCGATCTCGGCGCCGAAAGTGGTCGTGCCATGCTCGGCGCAATCGTCGATGGCAAGCTCGCCCTCGAGGAACTGCACCGTTTTCCCAACCAGCCGGTCCGCCTTCCCACCGGCCTCTATTGGGACACCCTCCGTCTCTTCCATGAAATGACCGAAGGCCTGCGCATCGCCACCCGCGAGCGCAAACTCTCGCTCAGCGGTATCGGCATCGATACCTGGGGCGTCGATATCGCCTTCCTCGGCCGCGATGGAGCCCTCGTCGATAACCCCCGCCACTACCGCGATGCCCGCAACAACGGTCAGATGGAGCGCACCTTCCCCGTCGTGCCCCGCGACGAAATCTTCGCGCAAACCGGCTTGCAGTTCATGCAGATCAACAGCCTCTTCCAGTGGCACGCCATGGCGCAGCAGAATGCGCCCGCTCTCGCCATCGCCGAAACGCTGTTCTTCATGCCCGATCTGTTCAATTACTTCTTCACCGGAGTCAAACGCGCCGAACTCACCATCGCCAGCACCTCGCAATTCTACAACCCCATCCAAAAACGTTTTGCCACCGAATTGTTGCAGCGCCTTTCCCTCAACCCCGCTATCCTCCCCGAAATCGTTCAACCCGGCACACTCCTCGGCCCCGCGCTCCACAGCGATGTCCCCGTCTACGCCGTGGCCGGCCACGATACCGCCGCCGCCGTTGCCGCAGTCCCCGTCGAAAGTGGCGACGACTGGTGTTACATCAGCAGTGGCACCTGGTCATTGATGGGCGTCGAACTTCCCGAACCCGTCGTCAACGCCCGTTGCGCCGAACTCAATTTCACCAACGAAATCGGCGTCGAAGGCCGCGTCCGCCTGCTCAAAAACATCGCCGGACTCTGGCTCTGGCAGGAATGCCGCAAGGCCTGGGCTCTCGAAGGCTCGTCCTACTCCTACGCCGAAATGGCCGAAATGGCTGCCTCCGCGCGCCCCTTCTCCGCCGTGCTTCATCCCGATGCCTTCCTCGAACCCGGCGACATGCCCGCGAAGATCGCCGCCCACTGCCGTGCCAACTCGCAGCAGCCGCCGCAATCGCACGCCGAATTCTGCCGCGCCATCCTCGAAAGCCTCGCCCTCCGCTACCGCCAGGTACTCGAAAGCCTCGAATCCTTGCTCGGCCGCCGCATCAATCGCATCCACATCGTCGGCGGAGGCAGCCGCAACGCCCTCCTCAATCAATTCGTCGCCGATGCCACCAACCGCACTGTCATCGCCGGTCCCTCGGAAGCAACGGTAGCGGGCAACATCCTCGTCCAAGCCATGGGAGCCGGCGACCTCAAAGGCCTCGCCGACATCCGCCAGGTCGTGCGCGATTCCTTCCCCGTCACTACACACGAACCCGCCGCCTCAACTCAGTGGGACGCCGCCTACGCCCGCTTTCTAAAACTAACCTAGCTAACCCAGGCGCCCCTTCTAACCCGCGCGCCCCTTCTGAGCCGCGCGCGTGAGCAAGCGGTCTTCTATCTCAAATGCCGCTCAAAAAACTCCGTCATCGCCTCCCGCATGTGTCTCCCATAAGCCCCCGTCACCCCATGTGACTTCTGCGGATACACCAACAGATCAAAATGTTTCCCCGCCTTCTGCAACTCCACCTGCATTTGCAGATTGTGCTGATACAGCACATTGTCATCCCCGTAGTTATGCACCAGCATCAGCTTCCCCTTCAGATTCCCCGCATAGTGCAACGGCGAACTCTTCCGGTACCCCTCCGCATTCCCCTCCGGTAACCCCATATACCGCTCCGTGTAGATCGTGTCGTAATGCCGCCAATCCGTCACCGGAGCGCCGCTAATCCCCGCCCGAAACACATCCGGAGCACGCAGCAGAGCCACCAGCGTCATATACCCGCCATAGCTCCACCCGTGTATCCCAATCCGCTTCTCATCCACAAACCCCAGCGATTTCAAATACTGCACACCCTCCAATTGATCCGCCAACTCCTGCTTCCCAAACTCGCGGTTCACCACCGACTCCCACTTGTGCCCGCGCGCTCCCGAACCCCGGTTGTCCATCTGCCAGATCACGAACCCGCGATGCGCCAGCACCTGGTCCCACGAAAGCCCCGCGTAACTATCCTTCACCGTCTGCGCATGCGGCCCGCCGTACACCATCACAATCGCTGGATACTTCTTCGCCGCATCGAAGTTCACCGGTTTGATCAGACGCGCATAGTACAACGTCCCATCGCTGCCCTTAAAGCTCAATAGCGATGTCGGCAGAATCTCATACTCCTCCCGCGCCTTCATCGAAGGCTCGCGCAGCGTCATGACAACATTCCCCGACGCATCGCGAAGCACCGTGCGCGAAGGCTCGCTGATGCTCGAATACGTATCCACCCAGTACTCCGCATTCGGGCTCATTTCCACCGCATGCGTGCCCTTTTCCTTCGTCAATTTCCGCCGCTGCCCGTCGCGCCCCACCACGTACAAGTGCCGCTCCAGCGGGCTCTCCTCCGTCGACAAATAGAACACCCGCTCCCCAGCCTCATCCACATGCACCAGCTCCGTCACTTCAAACTCACCAGATGTAATCGGTCGCAATTCCTTCCCGTTCTTCCCCACCAGGTACAAATGCCGGTACCCTGTGCGCTCACTCCCGAAAATCGCCTGCTCGCCCTTTGACAACATCGCAAAGTCATCCCGCACGTTGATCCACGCCGGATCCTTCTCTTCCATTGCCACCTTCGAACGCCCCGTCGCAGCCTCCGCCCCGATCACATGCAATTCGTTCTGCACCCGGTTCAACCGGAACGCCACCAGCCCCTTCGAATCCGGAGTCCAGTGCACCCGCGCCAGCAACCGGTCGCGCATCTCACCCAGATCCATCCATCGTGTCGCCCCGCCCTTCGCCGCCACTACGCCCAGCCGCACATCCGCATTCGGAGTCCCCGCCTTCGGAAACCGCTGCGGCTCCAACTTCGCATACAACCCCAGCATATCCACATGCGGATGCACCATCTCTCTACTGATGTCGAATTGCATATACGCAATCGACTGCGAATCCGGCGCCCACCAGTACGCCGTCCCCAATTGCAATTCCTCCGGATACACCCAATCCAATTCCCCATTCAGCAGCGATAACGACCCATCCTTCGTCAATCGCGTGATCCCCCTCGATGCCAGATCCATCACGTACAAATCGTGATTGTGCCGGTAGGCCAGCTTCTTTCCATCCGGCGACAACTTCGGATCGCGCTCCGCATACGGCGTTGCCGTCAGTTGCTGATACCCGCCCGCGTCCACCTGGATCACGAACACGTCCCCGCCGCGCGCCGCCAGCATCCGTTTTCCATCCGGCAGCCACTGCAGCGACTGTTCACTCACTCGACGGTTCTCCCAACCGAATGCCTCCGCCGCGGGCACAGCAGTTGCCGACGCCGTAAGCGCACTCAACGAAAGCACCGTCCGCCGCGACCGCGTGCCCACATCAATCAACTGCAGATTGTTCCCCTGCTCGATCGCAATCCGCTTCCCATCCGGCGACCACAGCACCGTACCCATCAGCGGCGGCGCCTGCCCCGCAAGCGCATCCAACGTCACCGGCTTCCGTTGCGCGGGCACAACTACCGCGGCCACAAGAAAAACAATGCTGAAGCGGACCATTTCTCCTCAGTATACTTGCAGGTAACTGATGAAACTACGATTTTGGGGAGCGGCCAAGACAGTCACCGGCTCCATGCACATCCTCGAGATGGACGGCAAACGCGTCCTGCTCGATTGCGGGCTCTTCCAGGGCCGCCGCCGCGAAGCCGAAGAGCGTAACCGCAATCTTCCGTTCGATGGCCACGACGTCCACGCCGTTGTCCTTTCTCACGCCCACATCGATCACAGCGGCAATCTGCCTTCGCTCTACAAGTCCGGATTCCGCGGTCCCATCTATTCCACCGCGGCCACTGCCGATCTGTGCGAGGCGATGCTCAAAGACTCCGCCTTCGTCCAGGAACGCGATTGCGAGTTCCTCAACAAGCGCCGCCATCGCCGCCGCATGATCGGCGAACCAACCGACGATCGCCAGGATTGCCCCCTCTACACCGTGGAAGACGCGGAGCACACCCAAACCCTCTTCCGCCCTGTTCGAATGCATGACGAAACCAGCGTCACCGATGCGCTGTCTTTCCGCTACCACGGCGCTGGTCACATGCTGGGCTCCGCCTGCGTCTCCCTCGAATACAAACACAACGGCAGCCCCATCCGCCTCGGCTTCTCCGGCGATGTCGGCCGCGTCGGCCTGCCCATCATCGAAGACCCCGAGCATCTCCCGCCCATCGACTACCTCATCCTCGAAAGCACCTATGGCGATCGTTTCCACAGGCCGCTCGACGCAGTCGCCGACAAACTCGCCGACACGGTCACTCGCACCGCAGCCCGTGGTGGCCGCATCATTGCCCCCGCCTTCGCCGTCGGCCGCACCCAGCAATTAGTGGTCCTGCTACACAACCTCGTCCTGCAGAAACGCATCCCGTCCATCCCCATCTTCGTCGACAGCCCGCTGGCCGTGAACGTCACCGACGTCTTCCGCAAGCACCAGGAATTGTTCGATGAAGAAACGCGCAAGTTCCTCCAGAACGGCAGCGATCCCTTTGGCTTCAAAATGCTCCGCTACGTGCGCTCCGTCGAAGAATCAAAAGCCCTCAACGAACTGCGTCATCCCTACCTCGTCATCTCCGCCTCCGGCATGTGCGAAGCCGGCCGCGTCCTCCACCACCTCCGCAACAGCATCGAGGATGGGCGCAACACGGTCCTCATCACCGGCTTTCAGGCCGAAAACACCCTCGGCCGCAAGATCGTCGACAAGATGCCCGAAGTCCCCGTATTCGGCGACCTCATGCGCCTTCGCGCCGAAGTCGTTCGCATCAACGAACTCTCCGGCCATGCCGATCAGGGCGAACTGCTCGAATGGATCCGCCCCATCGTGAAAGGCCTCAAAACCATCTTCCTGGTGCACGGGGAACCGCTCCAGCAACGCGCCCTGGCCGAAGCCATAACGCGCACCTACGGTACCCCGGTCACCATCCCTTCACGCGGCGACGAGTTCGACCTCGGCTAGCCTTTGTGAATTAACCCCAAACTCCGGTACTCCGACGCCACATAGAAGAACGAAACCTCCAGCGTCCCCGGCACGAACGGAATGTCGAAGGCGAACACATCGAAATTGTTCTCATCCATTCCCATCGCTTCCTTCAGCCCGCGCAGTTGCTTGAATAACTCCGCCGACTTCTCCGCATCGGCTCCGATCTTCTGCATCTTCGCCACAAATGTCGCCACTTTCCCCACGTTCAGCGACTTGAAAAATTTCACCGCCGGAGCCAGCTTCCCCAGCTTCGCCGCCTTCCCCGCATTGAACCCGATGCTGATGTTGAAATCCCAATCGGCCGGCTTCACATACCCGTTCAACTCGTTATGTTGATCCATGCCCGTCACCAGAATTCCCGTCAGCCCGATGCCTCCACCTAATCCCGGTCCCACGCGCCAGCCTTCCGACATGAACCCCATGCACTCCGGAAAACGGTGCGCCGCAAACAGCACGCCGTTGATGTTCTCCTTGCCCGAAATGCCCAGAATCCCGCCGTGCTTCTCGCCCAGGCCAAACCACATCTTCAACGGCTTCTCCGCCGGTGGCTGCCCCACAATCACCGTCTGCCCGCTATCCAGCACCGGCAGATACACAATGCCCGGCGCGGCATCCGAGTGAAACATGAAGTTCTTCCGGTCCGGTGTCGTCTTCCGGCACCCGACCTTGTGATACAGATACCAGTTGATCTCGGCAGGCACCGACGTCTTGAAATTGAATGCACACAGTTGCAGCGCGTTCAATCCCGATGCCTTCACCTGATCCTTTGCGGCAAGCTTCCACCAGTCGTCTTGCGACTGGACTTTATACGGCAGGCTCCCTGCGGGAACGTAGGTCAAATCCGCCGCTGCGGGTTTCTTGCAACATCCCGGTACGAGTGCGGCAATAGCTGGGTCGGTCATGTTGGTGGCTCCTCAAAATGCGCTAGCGTAACACAAGCGCTCTTGACCTTACACGCGGAATCGGAGCGGTACAATCCATCAATGACTTATTATCAGGTGCAGGAATTGTGGCGCTACCCCCTCAACTCCCCCGGCGGTGAGAACCTCGAAGCCGTCGACCTTGGCCACGATTCCGCCCGCATCCACATCATGACCACCGCCACGCTCCACGAACTCGGCGGCGCCTACCCCGATGGCTTCCGCCCCAACATCATTGTCGATCGCGATGACGACGCACCCTTTGCCGAAACCAAATGGGCCGGACGCGTCATCGCCATCGGCCCTGAAGTGCGCATCCGCATCACTACCACCAGCAGCACCGTCCCTGGCGCCTACGGCGAAATCGAGCGCGAAGGCCGCATTCGCCTCGGCCACTCCATGCACGTCCTCTAAAAAGCGCAAAGGGCACGCTCCGCGCCGCCAATACCGAAGGAACACGCGTTCGCATCAAGGCGCGGGCGGGCTCCGTTTTGCGCGTGTTCATCAAAAGCCAAGAGGGACAGAGCCCGAAAGCCCTGCCCCTCTTGCTTTCCCAACAACGAGAAACGGATTACCAGTTCACTTTCAACCGCACCTGAATCTGTCGCGGCAGCATGTTCTGTGTCGATACCAACGACGGGAAGATGGTGCCGAAGTTCGGATTGTTCGGGTCCGTATTGAACTGATCGCGGCCAAAGTAGTTGTGGTTCGCCAGATTGAACGCCTCAAATCCAACTTGCGCCCGGATCCGCTCTGTGATCTGCGTCGTCTTCGTGATCGACGCATCCCACTGGAAGGCGTGATGCCGCCGCACTTCGCCCGTGCGGTTTGGCGTGTAGCGCGGCTCATACCCCGAGCCCGCGCTCTGTCCCGAGCCCACCGCCGTGAACAGCCACACATAGTTCGATTGATCCGTTCCACAACCTGCGGCCAGCGAATAAGGCATCGGCGCGATCGAACCATCGGACTGTTGCCGCAACACGCACGGGCTCCACGCCCGCACCTGGTTCGCTTTCCAGTCCGTCTTGCCGCTCCAGCCCGCCGCCGTCAACGGCGACTTCAGCGGAATCACGTTGCTCGGCAGATCCGCCGGGAATCCAAGGTTCGGATTCACCACGAAGTTCGTCACCTGCCATCCGCTCACCAGCCGGTCCACGAACCCGTTCGACGAATTCATGAACTTCCGTCCACGCCCGAACGGCAACTCGTAAATCGCCGTCACCTTCAACACCTGCGGCCGGTCCAGGAAGTACACGCTCTTCTGCAGCACGTTATTGTAGGGATCGTTGAATCCCGATTGCTCAATCTGCTTGGACAGTGTGTAGTTGCCCAGCAGGCTCAATCCGCCGCGCAACCGGAAGTTGTAGTTGACCTGCAGCGAGTCATACCACAGCTTCGCTTCGTTCCGCCCCGCTTCCGTCAGGTTGCCGTTGAACTGCGGGAACAACCGCGCCATCTGGAACCGCGAAATCGTGTTCGCCGTGAAGAATCCCGTTCCGTTGAATGCCGATAGCCCGCGGAACGGATTCGGCACCTGCGCGTCGCAGAAGTTCGCGTTGCCACCCTGCGTTCCGCTGCACAGCTTGCGGAAATCGTTCGACACCAGGTTGTAGTCCCGGCTCATGTTCATGTCGGTGCTCCGGCTGCCCACGTAAGAGAAGTCGAGCATCGATGCTTTCGTCACCTGATACTGGAAGCCGAACGAGAACGACCACACCTTCGGCGTCCGGAAGTTGGAGTTGAACCAGTTGTTGTTCCGCCCCACAAACGTCAGTGGCCCCAGCGAAGACCCTGTTGGTAAGGAAATCCCCGTCGGATACGGGTTCGACAGCACGTTGGCAATCGCCGTCCGCCCGCCGTCATTCGAATTCACCAGCGTCGTGCTCGTGCTGAAACCCGCCGTCTGGAAGTAATCGTTGTTCGGGTTCGAATAGTACAGCCCGATCCCTCCGCGCATCACCAGCCGGTCGTTGATCTGATACGCCGCCCCAAACCGCGGCTGCCAGTTGTTCTTGTTCAGCTTCGCTGGCGTCGACCCGATTCCGCCCACCCCTGCGAACGTCATACCGCCCTTCAGATTCCGCAGCGCGTCGTAGTACCGTTGCATGTCCGCCGGAATCCCCGTCACTCCAGCCAGGTTGATCTGTGAAGCCAGAGGACTGGTTACGTTCGCGTCGAACGGCCCGTTCATCCGGTTCCACTTCTCATGCGGAGCCGCGTTGAAATCGATGCGCAGGCCCAGGTTCAGCGTCAGCCGCCGTGACACCTTCCAGTCGTCCTGAATATACGGCGCCGAGTAGATTTGCTTCCACCACGGGAACAGCGGATAGTTCGACGTCCCGCTCGGAATCCCCAGCAGGAACGTCGCGTATCCGTCGCCGCTCACCGTGTCATTCTGATTCCACAACCTCGAAGTCCACGTCGTGTTCCCAGTGAACGACAGAATGTCGCCCGTGTTCTGCTGCAGGTAGTTGATCTGCCGGATGTCGAAGCCCGCCTTCATCGTGTGCCCCGAAAAGATCTTCGTCACGCTGAATTCGGCCTGATAGGTGTTCGTGAAGTTGTTCGATTGTCCGCGCCCCAGCGAGTTGTACCCGTCCAGGTTCCACCGTCCAAAGTAGGCTTTGCCCGGAATCGCTGAGAGCAGGGAAGCTGGCAGCCCCAGCTTCGAAAGGTCGAACCCTTCGTTCGCCCGGCCGAATCCCTTCTCGATAAACCGGTTGTACGAAGCGCGCGCGTTCAACACCAGCGACGGGCTGATCGTGCCTACCCAATCCACCACATACGCATCGTTGATCCGTTGAAACGGCTGTTGCCCGTCCGTCCCCGGCTTGTTGTCCACCCCGTTCACGGCGCGGTCTTCCGTGCGGTCGTTCGATGCGTGCCGGAAAAACGCGCGGTGCCTGTCGCCAAAGTTCCAGTCGAACTTCAGGCTCAGATTGTAGAACTTGTCTTTGTCGTAGTAGTCGGGAAGGAACAGGTTCGACGTCGAATAGCGCTGCCCGGCAGGAGCAGCCCGGTTCGGTTCCGGCATATACCCCGTCACCGTCCGCGCCACCGGATTGATCATGCTCCCCGGAATCACATTGTTCGGGAACGGATTGCGTACCGGATTCCCGCTCGCATCCAGCGTGTAGTCGAACGGGTTGTACAGCGTCACCTTCTGCCCCTGTGCGTTCACCAGCTTCGAAAAGTCGCCCCCGCGCATTTCCTTCTCCGGCCACGACACGATCAACGGGTTCGGCGTCCCTTCGCGGTAGTTCTCAAACGCCCCGCTATAAAACAATTTCACGGCCGATGATTTGGTCAGCAGCTTCGGAATGTACACCGGTCCTTCCACTTGGAACCCATACTGGTCCAGATAGTGCGCCGGCCGCTTTGCCCCAGTCGCATTGTTCTGGAAGGTGTTCGCGTCCAACGATTGCCGCCGCATGAACTCCCATGCCGACCCGTGGAACGTCGCCCCGCCGCTCTTCAGCACCACGTTCATGATGCCGCCGCCCGTGCGCCCGTACTCCGCGTTGTACAGGTTCGACATCATGTTGAACTCCTGCACCGCGTCCACAATCGGCACCAGTGCGATGTTGTTGCTTCCCATCTGTCCGCCGTTCGATGCCCCGTCCAGCATGTACTCCGTCGACGAGTCGCGGCTCCCGTTTACCGACCATTGCGCAATCGCCCCGTTGTCGAACGGCCGCTGCCAGATCGCAGCGCCGTTGAACGTTACGCCCGACATCATCGTGCCCAGCATGAACGGGTTCCGCGCATTCAGCGGCAACTCCGCCACCTGCTGGTTCGTCACCACTCCGCCGCGCATCGCGGTCTGTGTTTCCAGCACCGCGGCCTCAGCCACCACGTTGACGGTCTCCGTCAATTGCCCGACTTCCAGATTGATATCAATACCGGCGATCTTCGCCGCTTCCAGCACAATCCCTTCGCGCTGGTGCGTCTTGAACCCCGCGGCCGATACCGTCATCCGGTAGTTGCCTGGGCGTAGAAATGGAATCGAATACCCGCCGCTGGTGTCCGATGTGGCGTTCGTGGTTTCATTGCTGTCCACGTTGATTGCCGCCAGTTTCGCGCCTGGAATGGCGCTCCCGCTAGCGTCGTAGATGTGACCGGATATGGTCGATCGGAATTCCTGTGCAAAGAGGTTGACACAGATCAGGCATGCGGATGCAAGCATCCGGAAGGTGCGACACGACATGGAATCTCCCCGTAGCCGGCCCTGGACGTGCCGGCCCCAACCTAAGTTACGAATAAAGGACGAACGAGTCGAATGCAATCCCAATAACCCTAAAAACCCTGCGATTGCACGTTGGGGTTAAATATAGCCCAACGCGCAGTGCATGGCAAGGCAAAACATTCAATTGCTCGCACAAAGTGAGGAAATTTTAACGATGCCGTCTGGCTCTATGAAAAACGGAATCAAATCCTCGGCCCTTCCACCCCACAAATACAGTTTTTCAAAGCCTTCCGTTCACTGCTCCCCTGGCTCTCGCACCGCATGCACCCGGTTCGCCTCCAGCCCGCGTAGCACCTGCTTCGCTCCAGACGGCCACTCCACGGTAAGAGTATCCACTCTTCGCTGTGAGCCAATTCCTACGTGCTGCCGGTACGGATTAGTCGCCCCAAATCCTTCGCTCCCCTTCACCTCCCGGTACACCACTAACTCACCCGCGCGTACCGTCAGCTTCGCCCCAATCGCCAAACGGTTACTTTTCGTTGACTGTAGATCAATCTGAACCCAGTTGTTCTGATTCCCTCGCATGTTCCTGTAAAAGGCATTGAATGCGTGATCCCCTGGGTAATGCCCCCCCAACTGGGCAAAGATGTCCAGATCGCCATCATCGTCGATATCGGCGAACGCTACACCATGTCCCTTATTCCCCGGCCGCGCGAAACCAACTGTGTCCGTCATGTCCGTGAAAGTCCCATTCCCCTCGTTCCGGAAAAAACGGTTCGGCTCCAATCGAGTCAACTGCGGATCACCTGTACCGAAGTACAAATCCACATACCCGTCGTTGTCTACATCCGCCACGCCCGCGCCCATCGTTCCCATCGGGAAATATAACTTCGCCTGGAACGTCACATCGGTGAACGTGCCGTTCCCATTGTTCCGGAACAGCCGGCTCGCGTCCGGATGCACCGCCCGCGCGTTCGCCGGCGCATAACCGTTCTTCAGCCCTTCCACCACCACGTCCCACGGCGCCAGGCTCGTCGTCAAAAGATCCGGCCACCCATCATTGTCGAAGTCCACAAAGAAGGCCACAAACCCGTTGTGCGGCGCTTGCATCACCCCCGCCTTCTGCGTGACGTTGCGGAATCGCCACCCGCCCTCGTTGTGATACAGCCGGTTCGGCCCATCATTCAACCCGTTCACAAATACGTCCAGCCGCCCGTCTTTGTCGTAGTCTCCCAATGCCAAACCAATTGCCCCATGACTCGATGGTTCCGTCCCCCATGCCTGCGCCGTCATGTTCGTGAACGTGCCATCGCGATTGTTCCGGTACACCTGCGGCACGCTGCCGTCCTTCAATACCCCATTGGCAATCACCGCATCCACCCACCCGTCGTTGTCCAGATCCCCCCACAGCGAAATGAACCCCGACCCTCCATCGTTCAATCCGCTCTTCACGGATACATCCACATACCGCCCCCGTTCGTTATGGAACAGCCGGTTCGGCATCGGCCCCGACCACCCATTCAACGTTACGTACAAATCCAGCCAGCCATCGTTGTCATAGTCCATCAGGTTCAGCGAATACCCCGACGGGATCTTCTCCAGTCCCACCGCAGCCGTCATATCCGTGAACTTGCCGCCTTCATTCCGATGCGCGCTCAGAAACCCTCCGCTCCCGCATACCAGCACATCCAGATCCCCGTCGTTGTCCACATCCCCAAACGCCACCGTCCCGTTGCCATTGAACTTCCGCAGCCCGATCGACTCGGCCATATCCTCAAATGCCAGAGACGGATGCGCTGTCTTCGCCCGCAGGAATGGCGCAATCGCCGGCAACTCCGGCACAGGCCCCTGGATCTGCGATACGGCTGTCTTCAGCAAATACTGATCCACCGCATTTGGCGCCCACTGCAATGCCTCGTGAAAACGTCGCGCCGCATCGTCGAAGTGCCCCGTCCGGTACAGGCTCGCCCCCAACTCCCGCAACGCCGCCCCACGTTGCGCCGCGCTCAGATTGCGCTGCAGTTCAATTTCGTAATACCGGATTGCTTTATCGTAATTGCCTCGCCGCGCCAGCGTGTTCCCCATCAGGAACAGCGACGCTGCTTCCTCCGCGCTATGCGGCACCACCTCGTCCAACACCCGGTCCAGCAAATCGAACGAACGATCCAACCCCAGCAGCGGATCGTGCGGCACCCGGTGCCCGCTTTCCTGCGAAAACCGTACCTCCCCAGACATCCACTCACTCAAATTGATTAGAAATCCATGATTGTGCGGCTCCAGTTTCGCCGCCCTCGCCGCCAGTTGATAAGAGAGATTCGGATCATAATATAACAATTCTGCCCGCGCATGAATCATCGCCTTCGCCCGCAGCGCCGGAATATGGTCCGGCGCCTTCTGCAACGTGATCCCCAGATTCTCCATCGCTAGCGCCAGCGCGATGCGCCGCTTCGCCGCGTCCGTCTCACGATAGAAGTCCGCCAGGTACGAACGCGCCATCTGAAACACGATCTCCGCGTTCTCCGGTTCCCGCTTCCGCAATGCCTCCAGCTCCACTCGCGCCGCCGCCGTCTTGCCCTCCCGCAACATCATCGAAGCGCGCGCCAGCGGGCCCGTCCGCTCCGCCAGCTCCTGCGCCGCCAGCATCGCCACCACTGCGCATCCCATTACCATCCGCTTCATTGCGCCGCCGCCTCCAATCTCGCCGCCGCTTCAAAGTGCGCCTTCGCCTCCGCGCCACGCCCAAGCCGTACCAACGCCTTCGCCAGCAACACATGCGCCTGCCCCGAATTGGGCGTCAACCGCACAGCCGCCTCCAACTGCTCCCGCGCTCCCTCTCCATCGTTCTTCTCAAGCAACAGCCGCCCCAGATGCACCCGCGCCGCCCCCGCATTCGGAAATGTGGACACCGTGGCCCGCAACACCGGTTCTGCTTCCCCTTGACGTCCCTGCCGCAGCAGAAACAACCCCAGCGCCGCCCCTGCATCCGCCGTCTTCCAACCGCACGTCCGCAACGCCTGCCGAAACGCCGCCTCCGCTTCCGCCCCGTTGCCCAGCGCCTCGTGCGCTTGCCCTTTCGCCAATTGCACCTCGCACGACCCCGCCGGAGCCTTCTCCAACGCCACCAGCGAATCCGGGAACCGATTCAATGCATACAGCGCGCGTCCATGGTAGTAACACGCGTCCGCCAACGCCGGCGCCAACCGGCACGCCTTCGCAAAAGCCGGCTCCGCATTCGCATATTGATTCATCGATGCATACGCCACACCCAACGCCTTCCACACCCGCGCATCCTTCGGCTGATCGCGCGACACCTTCTCCAGCAGCCCCACCGCCGCCTGTGGATTCCCCTTCTCGATCAATGCCACGGCATCGTCGTACTCCGTCCCCGCCAAAGCAAACCCGCACAAAAGAAGCGTCAGCACTTTCTAGTCAACATAACATGAGGGTACTCTGAGAGAGTCTCATGCTAGCGCCGTTGCTCCTCGCAGCCCTCGCCTTCGAAGATCACTCCTCCATCCCTTTTGTGCTCCGTCACCACCCCACTCCCGAAAAGCACCAGATCGAAACCATGCCCGGCGGCCTCGCCGCTTTCGACTACGACAACGACGGCCGCATCGATCTCTTCTTCACCAACGGCGCCCCCCAGCCCTCGCTCATCAAACAACATCCCGCCGACTGCAATCGCCTCTACCGCAACCTCGGCAATTGGCGCTTCGAAGATGTCACCGATCGCGCTGGCCTCTGCGGCGAAGGCTATTCCATCGGCGCCGCCACTGCCGACTATGACAACGACGGCTTCACCGACATTTACGTCGCGGGAGTCAATCGCAACCTCCTCTTCCGCAATCGCGGTGACGGCACATTCGAAGACGTCACCGCCAAGGCAGGCCTCGCCAATCGCGGCCAGTGGGCCGTCGCCGCCGGCTGGTTCGACTACAACAACGATTCCCGCCTCGACCTCTTCATCGTCAACTACGTCCGCTGGGACCCCGCCAAAGAGCCCTTCTGCGGCGACGCAAAGGCCGGCTACCGTTCCTATTGCCATCCCAAATTCTACGAAGGCCTGCCCAATCTGCTGTACCGCAACAACGGCGATGGCACGTTCACTGACGTCTCCCAACAGACCGGCATCGCCCAACACACAGGGAAGGGAATGGGCGTCGCCTTCGCCCAAACCACCGGCAGCGGCCCGCTCGACATCCTCGTCACCAACGACACCACTCCGAACTTCCTCTTCCGCAATCGCGGCAACGGCACATTCGAAGAAACCGGCTTCACCGCTGGCATCGCCATGAACGACGATGGCCGCGCCCTCTCTTCCATGGGTGTCGACTTCCGCCCCATGCGCGGCCCGCTCCCCGACATCTTCATCACCGCCCTCTCCAACGAAACCTTCCCCCTCTATCGCAACCGTGACGGCCGCACCTTCTCAGACGCCACCTACGCCTCCCAAATCGGCCGCGCCACTATGCCCTTCAGCGGTTGGGGCGCGGGCATCTACGACTTCGACAACGACACGCGCAAAGACATCTTCGCCGCCTGCGGCGACGTGCAGGACAACACCGAGGTCTACTCCAGCCGCAAATCCAAACAACCCAACCTGCTTCTGATCGCCAAACCCGGCGACACCTTCGAACCCGCGCCAATCGGCACGCCCGCGCTGCACCGCGGCGCCGCATTTGCTGACTTCGACAACGACGGCCGCATCGACATCGCCCTCACCCACCTCGGCGGCAAACCTGTCCTGTTGCGCAACACCCTTGGCGCCGGCAACCATTGGATCGCCTTCCACCTCCGCGGCACACGCAGCAACCGCGACGCCATCGGCGCTCGCATCCACATTGTCACCACCGCCGGCGAGCAGTGGAATCACGTCACCACTTCCGTCGGCTATGCCTCATCGTCGCCCACCATCGTCCACTTCGGCCTCGGTGCAAACACCACCATCACCGAAGCCGAAATCCATTGGCCCTCCGGCGAGCGCACCACCATCAAAGCGCCCGCCATCAACCGCCTCTACACCATCCGCGAATAGCGCCCCTTAATACGCGCGCGCCATCGAGCCGCCGTCCACCGTGATCACCGTCCCGTTCACAAAGCTCGCCGCATCCGAGCACAACCACACCACCGCTTCCGCTACTTCTTCCATATTCCCGAGCCGCTTCATCGCTGAGTGCCGTTGCAGCGTCGCCGCGAAAAACTCCGGCATCGCGCCTACCGCCCCTTCCATCACCTCCGTTCGCGTATACCCCGGACTCACACAATTGATCCGCACCCCAGTGCCCGCATAATCAATCGCCGCCGATTTCGACAACCCCACCAGCCCGTGCTTGCTCGCGCAATACGGTGCATGCCCCAACTCGCTCGGCTTCGATCCATAAATCGACGACATATTCACAATCGCGCCCCCGCCCTGCCGCAGCATCACAGGAATCTCATACTTCATCGACAGCCACACACCCTTCAGATTCACATTCATCACCGCATCCCACCCCGCCTCATCCACGTCCGCCACCGGAGTCATCACCGGCCCCGATACACCCGCGTTATTCACCGCATAATCCAATCGTCCAAACCGCGCCACCACCTGTTCCACCATCTCCTCAATATCCGCCCGCTGCGACACATCGGCCTTCACAAACAAAGCCTCCGCACGCAGCGCCTCAATCTTCCGCACCATCGCCTCGCCCTGCTCCACCCGCCGGGCCGCAATCGCCACCTTCGCCCCACCGCGCGCAAACCGCAGCGCCGTCGCCGCGCCAATCCCCGAACTTCCGCCTGTAATAAGAGCCACCTTACCCGAAAAAGAATGCATCCAGTTATTATGGGCAGACATATGGCAGCGAACGCCATCATCATCGCCGCGGCTCAATCCAGCGCAAAGCCCGGCGACATCGCCGCCAACCTCGCCACTCATCTGCGCTTCGCCGAGGCCGCCGCCGCCCACAGCGTGCAACTCCTCGTCTTCCCGGAACTCTCCCTCACCGGCTACGAGCTCTCGCTCGCCCCTTCGCACACCATCGATCCCCGCAGCCCCCAACTCCATCCCCTCCGCCACCAGGCCGTCCGCACCCGCGTGACCATCGTCGCCGGCGCGCCGCTCGCTGCCCCCAACAACCAACTCCACATCGGAGCCATCGCATTTCTCCCCGATGGTAGTCTGTCTACCTACGCGAAGATTCACGTCCACTCCAGCGAGCAGCACGTCTTCTCACCCGGCCCCGGCGGCCCCGACCTCCACATCGACGGCACACCCGTGGCCCTCGCCATCTGTGCCGACGCCTCCCATCCCCAACATGCCGCCAACGCCGCTGCCCGCCGCGCCCGCATCTACGCCACCGGAGCCATGATCGACATCCCCGCCTACCCCCGCAAATCCGCCCTCCTCGAATCCTACGCCCGCGATCACGGCATGGCCGTGCTCCTCGCCAACTACAGCGGCGACACCGGTGGCATGCAATCCGCCGGCAACAGCGCCATCTGGTCCGAAACGGGCACACCAATCGCCGTGGCCCAGGGCAGGGAAGAACTGCTAGTCATCGCCAGCCGGCAATCAGGCCATTGGACCGGCTCTGTGGTCTCACTGTAGGAACTTGTTCAACTCCTCCAACACGCCCAACTCCACCGCCATCTCGTGCAAGTAGGCACGATCCAATTTCTCGCCCTGTATCGTGATTACGGCCAGAATGTCCCGCCGCTGCTGCTCGCTTACACCACCGGCCTGTCGCATCCAGTCGAGTTTCGCCAGTATCGTATCCTCAGGGCTTACCATCGCGAAGTCGATCAGTTTCCCCTCCACCTCGATCTCCCGAAACTGCCTGCGATCCAACTCGCGTTGGGGAAAGAGTCCATTGCCGGCCGGGAAAAGATCGAACTTGGATGCCGTCGGGATATGGATTACGTTCACGCTCCTTCCCCTACGAATCGCGTCTTGGATCATGTCTGCATCTACGTAGAATTCGGCGCTCAGACAATCCACAAAGTCCCCTACTCGGTCTTCATCAAGTTCCACCAGAATGTCGACATCATTTGTGAAGCGATGAGTTCCGTACTCTGAACTTGCCACCGAGCCCCCGACCGCGTACCGCATTTCAAGCCGGTCAAATGCTGCCAGCAGTTTTTCGAAGGCGTCCGCTAGCCCGTTCATCGTACTCCTCCCGCTCTCCTCTTGGGTACGCTTTCTCCGCCAACTCCCGCCCATAGCGCCGCGCCGCTAACTCCCGCAACGCATCGTATTCACTAATCCCCGGGTTCGCACGGCGAATCTCACCTAGCGCCAAGGCAGTCATGAAATCAACCATTTGAAAAACCATGGCAGTCTTCCGCCCCGGCGGCAACCGCCGCAGCGCCTCCACCCAAACCTCCATCGCCTCCGGACTCGTATCCGCCGGCCGCCAATCCTCCATACTCATCACGCAATGATATCCGTCACCACATTGCCATGAATATCCGTCAACCGGAAATCCCGCCCCGCATAGCGATACGTCAGCCGCAAATGATCCATCCCCAACAAGTGCAGCATCGTCGCATGCAGATCATGGAAGTGCACCTTCTTCTCCACCGAGTAATACCCATAATCATCGGTCGACCCATAACTCAACCCCGCCTTCACGCCCCCGCCCGCAAGCCACACCGTGAAAGCCTCCGGATTATGATCCCGCCCGTCCGAACCCTGCGCCGTCGGTGTCCGTCCGAACTCCCCGGCCCACAGCACCAGCGTATCCTTCAACAACCCGCGCGCCTTCAAATCCGCCAGCAGTGCCGCAATCGGCTGATCCACTTCCCGCGCGTTCCCCTCATGATCGCGCTTCAAATTCGCATGCTGATCCCATTTGTACGTATGGCTCACCTGCACAAAACGCACGCCCCGTTCACTCAGCCGCCGTGCCATCAAACACTGCCGTCCGAAATCTTCCGTCACGGGATTGTCCAGCCCGTACATCTTCCGCGTTGCCTCAGTCTCTCCCGAAAGATCCTGCAATTCCGGAGCCGCGGATTGCATCCGGAACGCCAGCTCAAACGACTCAATCCGTCCTTCCAGCGCCGCGTCCGGACCCGTGTGTTCCAACTGCTCCCGGTTCATCGCCTGCGTGTAATCAATCTCCATCCGCTGAATGTTCCGCGGCGTCTCCTTGTTCTCAATGAACGGAATCCGCGCCTCGCGTGCCGGCACGCCCACCGATCCCACCGGAGTCCCCGCATACGGCGCAGGCAAGAACGCCGAGCTGAAATTGTTCGCCCCGCCATGGCTCTGTGTCGGGCAAATCGTCACATAACCCGGCATGCTCTGATTCTCGCTGCCCAATCCATACGTCACCCACGACCCCATGCTCGGCCGCACAAACGTATCGCTCCCCGTGTGCAGCTCCAACAGCGCTCCGCCATGCCGCGAGTTCGATCCCCACATCGACTTGATGAAGCACAAATCATCCACATGCTTCGCCACATGCGGAAACAGATCGCTGACCCAAGCCCCGCTCTGTCCGTATTGCTTGAACTGCCACGGCGATTGCAGCAGATTGAACGTCTCCGCCGACACCACCCGCCGCTTCGCGAACGGCAGCGGCTTCCCATGATCGCGCTTCAGCAGCGGCTTGTAATCGAACGTGTCCACCTGCGACGGCCCGCCATGCATGAACAGAAAAATGACGCGCTTCGCCTTCGCCGGAAAATGCGGCTGCTTCACCGTCAGCGGATTCGCTTGCCCTTCGGCCTGCAACAATCCGGCCAGCGCCACGCTCCCGAACCCTGTGCTCGCCACACGCAGCAACTCGCGCCGCGACAACTTCTCATTCAAATACGAATTCCAGTGCCTGTTCATGCCTCGTCCTAATTAATGTAGATGAACTCATTCGTCGCCAGCAGAGACTTACAAAAACTCTGCCACTGCAAAACCCTGCGATCCTTTGCCTCCGCCGGCAATTCCTTCTCAATCCGCCCCAGGAACGTCAGCGCCTGATCCACTTCCGCGCCCGTCGCCGGCCGCGACAGCGCCAGTTCATATGCTTCCCGCACCCGTGCTCCATCATCCGCCAACGGCAGCGCCAGCAGCCGCTCCGCCATCTTCCGCGTATGCTGCAACACCACGGATCCATTCATCATGAACAGCGCCTGTGGTGCAATCACCGATGCATTCCGGTCGCCCTGCGGCACCGAAGGATCGGGCAGATCGAACGCCACGAACTGTTCATACATCGAACTGCGCACCACTGGCAGATACACCGCACGGATCGCGCGATCATAATCCACGCCGCCGCGCTTCGATGTGTTCGCTACATACTGCCGGTCCTTGTACGTCAAAATCGACCCGCCATTCACCAGTTGCAATCCGCCCGATACAGCCAGAATGGCATCGCGAATCGGTTCCGCCTCCAGCCGCCGCCGGCTGAATCGCCATTGCAGCGAGTTCTCCGGATCGGTCTCAAAGCTCCGTTCATCATACGCACTCGACATCTGATACGTCGCCGACGACATGATCAGCCGGTGCATCGCCTTCACGCTCCATCCACTCTCAATGAACCGCAGCGCCAGCCAATCGAGCAACGGCTGATTCACCGGCTTCTCCCCCAACCGTCCGAAATTATCGGAGGAAGGCACAATCCCGCGCCCGAAATGCCACCGCCAGATGCGATTCGCCATCACCCGCGCCGTCAGCGGATGATCCTTCCCTGTCAGCCACTGCGCCAGTTCCAATCGCCCGCTCGACTTCGCACTCAGCGGCTGCTGATTCTCTCCCGCAATCGCCCGCAGAAAACGCCGGGGCACGACTTGCCCCAAATTGATGTGGCTCCCGCGCAGGTGAATCGGCAGATCCGTAATCTTGTCTCCCTCACGCACGCCCATCGCCTGTGGAAACTCCGGCGTCGCCGCCTCCAGCTTCTTCCGCTCTTCCTCCAACCGCGCCACCTCCACCCGCGCCGTCTCCGCATAATAATCCCGAGCATCTTCCGGCGCGCGGAACGGCCCGAACTTCTCCGTCAACAATTCCCGCAACGCCTTCCGCGGCGCATCGCCTTCCGGTGCGCCATCCACCACTTCCAAAAACAAGGCCTGATACCGCTCCGCCAGCGCTTCTCGCGACGAAGCCGCAAAGCCCTCAAACAGCTTCGCGGCAGGAGACGTCCACTCACCCGCCGGCCGCTGCTTCCCGAAATTCTCAAACGCATACAGCACCGACGCCGCCGCCCCATTTGACCGCTCCATGTGCTCCACCATCTGATCCAGAATGCTCGCGTTGATTCCGTAGTGCCGTGCAATCTGCACCAGCGTTCGCGGTGCACGCGTACCCGCCGGAAGCGGGCTCGCCGCCAATCGCATCTTCGCGAAATACGGGAACCGGTTCTTATGCTGCAACCTCAGAACATTCTCGCCCTGTTCCAACCGGAAAATCCCCAGCGGAGCCCATCCCCCCGCATCCGGCGACGCCTCGCGATTCTGCACCGCGCCTTCGCCCTTCTTCACCATCACCCCGCCAATGTACAAATCCGCCGTTCCCGCGCCGCGCTCTTCATCGCGCAATTCAATCTGGTAATCCCCGGCCTTCTCCACCGCAATCTTATACTCAGCGAAGAACGGCCCCTTCCCACCCTTCGGAACGTTCGTCTTCTTCGGCTCCACCGTCTTCGCCACATTCCCCGCATCAAACGACGACGCTTCGCGCTCCACCAAAACACTAGCCCCGGCAGGCAACACCGCCAACGCCACCGTTTCCCGCACCTCATGCGCCGCCAGCAGATACGCGCCCACTTTCCGCTTAGCAGCCGAAGTCAGCTTCTCGTTCTCCGCCTTTGTAATCTTCCCGATCTCTTTGTTCTTCTCCTCCACCTTCGCCAGGTGCGCTTCCAGCCGGTCGCGGTCTTCCTTCGGAGCCAGCACGTGCTCATGCCACTTCGCCACTACCTTGAAGTTCTCCATGGTCTTCGTGCTCTTGAAAATCCCCGCCAGCGAATAATAGTCGGCTGTCGGAATCGGATCGAACTTGTGATCGTGGCAGCGCGCGCATCCCACCGTCAGCCCCATGAACGTCCGGCCAATTGTGTCAATCTGCTCATCGATGATGTCCACTTCCATCTTCACCGGATCGTCTTCGGCCAGCATCTTCGCGCCCAGCGAAAGGAACCCCGTCGCCGTCCATCGTTCAAACGTCGTCTTCAAATCACCACTATCCGGCAGCAGATCCCCAGCCAGTTGCTCATGCACAAACTGATCGTAAGGCTTGTCTTTGTTGAACGCTTGAATCACGTAGTCGCGATAGCGAAACGCATTCTTGTAAACCAGGTTCTCGTCCAACCCGTTCGAATCCGCATAGCGCGCCACATCCAGCCAGTGTCGTCCCCATCGCTCACCATAGCGCGGCGAAGCCAGCAGCCGTTCCACCACCTTCTCAAACGCCTGCGGCGATTCATCGGCCAGAAACGCCTTCACTTCCTCTGGCGTCGGAGGCATCCCAATCAAATCGTAAGTTGCCCTGCGGATCAACGCGCGCTTGTCCGCGGCTGCGGCAGGTTTTAATCCCTTCTCCACCAGCTTCGCCATCACAAACGCATCAATCGGATTCTTCCCCCACCCGTTCACCGCCGGAATCTTTCCCGCGACGGGCGGCACAAACGACCAATACTTCCCCGTCTCCGGCTTCTGCCCAACTGCAACTCCCCACGGCGCGCCCATCTCCACCCACTGCGTCAGGAACGCCAACTCCGCATCCGAAAGCTTCGGCCCAGGAGGCATCTTCAGCGTGCCCGCCGTATGCATCACAGCCTTCATCAACAGGCTCTCCGCCGGCTTGCCCGCCACCACCGCGGTCCCGCGGCCGCCGCCCTTCAGCAACGCCTCACGCGTCAATAAAGACAATCCCCCCGCTGGCGTCGCGCCTCCATGGCATCCATTGCACTTGGCAATAAACAACGGACGAATGTTCTTCTCGAAGAATCCATCCGGACTCTGCGCCATAGCCGATGCCGCGCCCCACAGGGCGAGCGTCAATTTCCACATGTTGTGTATCTTATCAGCCCGCACAGGCCTCGCCCGGTATCGCCACCTCATCCGATCCATTTCTGAGCCGCGCGCCGTGAGGAAGTTCCGATGGCCCCATGTGGGGCAGACTTCAGTCTGCCGGCCGACTGGAACAGTCGGCTGTGCCTCGCGCCCGCCCAATGCAATGAAGACGTGGATGCCGGTTCGTTTAAATTGCAGCAGTTTACTTCGCGTCTTCAACGGAGTTGGTTTTAGCTGTCCCCGCGCAATGCCTCCATCGGATCAATCTGCGCCGCCCGCCGCGCAGGCAGATAACAAGCCACCGCCGCCACCATCAGCAACACCGCCGCCGCTCCGGCGAAGCTCCGCCAATCCGTAGGGCTCACCTCGATCAACATACTCCCCACCAGCCGGAACACCGCAAACCCCACCGCCGTTCCCACTACCAACCCGGCAACCGCCAGCGACATCCCCCACTGCATCACCGTGCCCAACACATTCGGCACCCGAGCCCCCAGCGCCATCCGGATCCCAATCTCCCGTGTCCGCTGCGTCACTCCATACGCCATCACGCTATACAACCCCGCCGCCGCCAGCGCCATCGCAAAGCCCGCCAGCGCTGCCAGCAACCCCGCCGCTACGGTCTGCGGAATCAGTGTCACCTCCGTCCACGCCTGCAGCGTCATCAGATCAAACGCCCCGGCGCGCGGCTCCACCGTTGCCACCTCACGCCGCAATCGGCTTCGTAACCCATCCGGCGGCCCTGTCACTTTGAAAAACGCGTATACCTGATCCGTCATCCCGCCCTTCTGATCCAGCGGCGCAAATAAATGAGGCCGCGCTGCCTCCGCTACATGAAAATACCTGCCATCCTTCGCCAGCCCGATCACGGTAGCCACTTTCCCAAAGCAACGCACCTTGCGTCCCACCGGATTCGCGCCGCGAAAATACCGCCGAGCGAACGCCTCATTCACGATCACTACCGGCGGCGCCTTCGCGTCATCGTCCAGCCGGAAGTCGCGCCCTTCCAGCAACGGAATACGCAGCGTAGAAAAGAACCCCGGTGTCACCCGGTAATTATTCACCGCATCCGGCAACCCCGATGCCGTCATGTATCCATCCACCTCCACATTCGTGTACGGCCCAGCCCCCGACCCCAGCGGCGCGTCGTTGGCGAACGCTACACTCTCCACGCCCCAATTCCCCGCAATCCGCTCTCTCAGCCGCACCGTGAACGACTGCAGATCCTTCTTCGTCAACCCGCTCCCCGACAAATAGAACCGTGCCAGTTCCACACCCGCCCGCTCAAACCCCGGATGAATCTCCCGCGCCGCCTCGAAACTCCGCAGAAACAACCCCGCGCCAATCAGAGCCACAGCCGCCAGCGCCACCTCGCCCCCAATCAACAGATCGCGCATTCGATGGGACACCGCGCCCTGCGATCCGCCCCTTCCGCCTTCCTTCAACGATTCATTCACATCCATCCGCATCCAATACAGCGCCGGCGCCGCCCCCGATAACATCGTCGCCAACACACATGCCACTGCCGTGAACAACATCACCCGCACTCCAGGATGAAATCCCATTGCCACCGGAGCATGGATCGGCGGGATCAACGCAGGCAGCAAATCCGCCATCCAGAACGTCATCAGGATTCCCAACAACGCCCCCGCCACCGCCAGCAGCGAAGTCTCCGTCAACAGTTGCCCCACCAGCCTCCGGTAATCCGCACCCAGCGCCAATCGAATCCCCATCTCCTTCCGCCGCGCCACCGCCCGCGCCAGCAGCAGATTCGCCACGTTCGCCGATGCAATGCACAGCACCAGCACCGCCAGAGCCATCAGAATCCACAACGGCCGGTACAACAGATCCGCCGCCCCACTGTGAAATCTCCACACCGGCAACACCGCCGCGCTGATTCCGCGATTCGTCTTCGGATACTCTGCCGCCCGCGATGCCGCCATCGTCACTGCCTCGGCATTCGCCTGCGCCACAGTCACACCTTCCTTCAGCCGAGCCAAAACATAAACCGACCGGCTGTCCCGAGCCTTCACATCGCTCTCTTGCACAATCCCGATCTCGCGCCCCGTCTGCATCGGGATCCACAGATCCATCGCCAATCCCGAAAGCGTTCCGCGAAACTTCGGATTCGCCACACCCAGCAACACCAGGTCCCGCCGGTTTACCCGAATCGTCTTCCCAATCAGCCGCGCATCGCTGTGAAAGCGAGTCCGCCACAGCCGCCAACTGATCACTACCACCGGCTGCGCCGCGTCCTCCGCCGCAGCAAACACACGCCCCGCCGCACTCTCCACACCCAGCATCGAAAAGAAATTCGGCGATACGACCTGCCCCCAGACAGCCTGCGGATTCGCCCCATCTTCTCCTAACGTGAACACTTCCTCACGATGCGCAACCAGCCCCTCCACTGACCGCAAATTATCCCGATAGTCTTCATACTCAATCAACGAAATCCGGTTCGCCGTACTTGGCGCCGTCACCGATACCGACTCCAGCACCGCCAGTCGCTCGCCCGCCACCCCTGGGAACGGATGCAACAACAGTGCATCAATCCAACTGAACACCGTCGTGTTCGCCGCAATCCCTAGCGCCAGCGTCACCACAGCCACCGTGGTCAACCCGGGGCTACCCAGAAAGAACCGCAATCCGTAACGCAGATCCTGAAGTATCGTACGCATGGCGAAATCCATAACTGCACGCCAAGGGCCGATCGGCGTTCATCGGCGTTCATCGGCGGCCAACAAACTTTCCGCCCAAACCTGTCCGCTATTGGGATTCACTGCCCGCTTTCAAACCACCAGCGCCGGATCGATCTCCACTCCCAACCCCGGACCCTGCGGCACATCGATCCACCCATCCTTCCCCACCTTCGGCGCATTGCGGAATATGGCGAACCGGTGCTCATAGGAACCCACCGGCGGATCATGCAGCAACTCCCAATACGGAGCATGCATCCACGACGCAACCAGATGCAGTGTCGCGATCGTACCGATATTCCCCCCGCCATGATGCGGCATCACCCGCTTCCCGAAAACCTCCGCCAATGCCCCAATCTTCCGCAGCCCCGTAATCCCCTCCATCACCAAAGGCTCCGGCTGCAGAATGTCGTACACACCCTCCGTGCACATCTGCTGGAACTCGTGCATCCCGCGATTATTCTCACCGCCCGCCAGCGGCATACTCACTGCCCGGTTCAGCTCCGCCAATTTCGCGAATTCATACCGCTGCAGCGGCTCTTCCAAAAAATACACCCCCATTCGCTCCAATTCCTTCGCCGTATCCATCGCCCGCCGGAAATCCCACAACACCCCAGGCTGCCAGTTCCCCCCCGATTGCGCCTGGTTCGCGTCCACCATGATCGTCATCTTCCCGCCCGTGGCCTTTTTCACGGCCTCCACCGTCCGCAAATCCTCGCGCATCGACTCGTGATGCAGCCGCAGCTTAATCGCCCGGAACCCGTCGCCCAGCAGCTTCACCGCCAACTCCGCCCGTTCCTCCGGAGTCCCCAATTTGATCATGCTCGCGTAAGGCGCAACACGATCCTTCGCTCCGCCCCACATCTTATAAAGCGGCTGCCCGCAAGCCTTCCCCACCAGGTCCCACAGTGCGATGTCGAGATTGGACCCACCGCGATACGAAACTCCGCCCACGTAATAGCGCAGCCGCGCCTGATGCTGTTCGGTATCGAACGGATCCTTCCCCACCAACTGTGCCTTCGCCGCCCCTAGCAACGCCGCATCCACGCCGGGCCCGATCCCAATCAGCCCCTGATCGGTATGAATCTCCACTACCGATCCGCCGCCCACCTGGTACGTATTCAACGTCCCCGGATTCCACGCCGCCTCCATCTTCCCGGCCTCGCGAATCACTTTCAGATTCACCACCTTCACATCGGTGATCTTCAATCGCCCCACTCGCTGTTGCGCCTGCAACGAAAACCCCGCCGCACCCGCGGCAAACACGGAAAGAAAATCCCTGCGTCGCATAAGCACTATCACATCACAGATTCAAAAAATGCGCCCCAGCCCGAAAAACCAACTGCGATGCCCCCGGTCCCCCCAACTCCCACCCAGATAAACCGGCCCCAGCCACGTGCGTGCCACAAACAATCCGGTGCCGCTCAATGGCACTCCCGTATGCGCGGAATCGCCGCGGATCTTGCCCGCCTGCGCCAGGCCCACAATGGACACCCGATCGCCCACCAGCGGCGGCAGCTTCCACACATCGCGCAAGTATCCGCCCGTGAGCACCGCGTAGTCCGAGCCCAACAGTTCGTTCGGCCCATACGCCCCCAGCCGCAACGGACCGCCTAACGAAAAAAACCGTACCCCGACATTCGTCTCCCCAAACGAGGTCCCACCCGAAATCCCATACACCACCGACCCTTTTTCCGAAATCGGGTGCGCCACATTAAACCGCGTCTCATGCTGATAAAAATGGTGCTGCGGAAAGTACCGCAATGTCGTGAACGCTCGCAGCCCGCGCCGCGCCGCCACCGCATCATCCTGCCCTTCGTAATTGAATCGCACCGATGCCGTATCGCTGCGTATCCCACGCTCTTCAAAATAAGGATCCCCGATGCGCCGCCGCGCCGAGATATGCGCCGCGTTGTATCCCGCTCGCAACTCGGCAAACCGGCTGAAGGTCGCGCCCACGTCGATCGCCGCACCATATTCCCGCAACCGGTATTCCGCGGCTCGCGCCCCACCCGAATAAATCTCCAGTTTGGCGTCCTGCGAATACGCCCGCGGCGCCACGAACACAGGACTCTGTTCCCGGATCGGCCGGTAATACTCCGTCGCAATGCCGTACCGCGAGCCAAAGCTCAAATCCGTTCGCAGTTCGGAACGATACCCGCCCAGATCAAGAAACGTGAACCGGCTCAGGAACAAGAAGCCGACATTCGCCTGATCCTTCCCATCCACTTCCACGGCCGGCAGAAAAAACGGAGGGCCGTGCGCTTTCTCATGCGCCGACACAAGCAATCCCGTCGCCCCATCCCGGCGAATGAATCGATACCCCATGTGATCGAATCGCCCCTGCCCCACCGCCCGCGTCAACTCCTTCTCCAGCGCCGGTATCGAAACCTCCGATTCCGTCAGCCTCTCCAGCCGCCGCTCCAGCGCCGCATCAATCTTCGGATTCCCCTCCACTTCGACAAAGTCAGCCTTCTTCGGCGCCGTCCGCTTCCGCCTCTCGCGTGCCGCCAGGTGTTGCTCGTACTCCTCCTTCGTCAGTGCCAGCCGCGTGAACAGATTCTTCTTCTTCTCCGCGCCGCTCCGCCCTCGATCGGCAAACTCGGCATACTTCTTGTAGTCGCTCGTGGTGAGCCCCTTCAAATCTGCGACAACCACGATATCCGCCAACTGCATATTCCGCATCTCGTTCGTGCTGATGACGATGCTCACCGTCCGCCCCAGCACTCCCAGCAGCGTGCGCAGTTGCTTCGGATCGACGGGCCCCGTCGAGAGATGAACCGCGATCACTATGTCCGCCCCCATCCTCCTCACCACATCCACCGGAAGATTGTTCAGCGTCCCTCCATCGGTGAATACCTTGCCGTCCGCCTCCGCGGGTTGAAAAATCGCTGGCAGCGACATCGTCGCCCGCAGCGCCTCCGCCAGTGACCCGCTATCGAACACGGTCTCCTTCCCCCCGATCATCTCCGTCGCCACGCACCGGAAAGCGATCGGAAGCTCGTCGAATGAATTCATCGCCGAATAGGCAATCGTCGTGCGATGAAAAAGCAGATTGAGGTCATGCCCGGAATTGAGCCCCGCGGGAAACTGGAAGCTGCCGCCTCGCAACCCCAGTTCCAGCCGGTTGGGATATGACAGCCGGTCTTCCTTCCGTCGATACGATAGTGAGGCGAAGGGTACCTGCCCGCCCAGCAGTAAGTCCCAATCAAGGCGATCCAGAAGCCCCCGAATCTCCTTCGTCGACATCCCGCTCGCATACAGCCCGCCCACCAGCGCGCCCATGCTCGTCCCCGCTATGTAATCCACGGGGATGTGTTTCTCTTCCAGCCACTCCAGAACACCGATATGCGCCAGTCCCAACGCGCCGCCACCCTCCAGCGCCAGGCCGATTTTCGGCCTTGGCTGTTGCGCCAAAAGCGTCATCGCCAGTAGTGGCAACCAAACCGCGCACCAAAACATGCAGCTCCCATGGTGGCATACCAGCACAAGGTTAAGGTTTTTTTATATTCTGGAATTGAATGTATCAGCAGAGGAGAGCGCTGGAAGGGCCGCCGCTTCCGCCCTTGAGTCCAGCACCGCATCCGGCAACGGCCGAACCGGAACCCCCTAGCCGGGCCTGGATTGGATGGTTGATCGTCTTGTGTATCGCCGTGGGCGGCTGGCTGTTGCATCGCAGAATGGAGGAACAGGCCCGCATTCCCGTCTTTTCCCCTTCACGCACCGCCCGCGCCCGCATCGGCACTCTCGAACGCAGCCTGCGAGTCACCGGCACCACCGCCGCAACACGAAGCTCCTTCCTCATCGCTCCCAAACTCCAGGGCACACGTGGCCGCGAGTCCACGGAACTCACCCTCACCCTCGTCAAACTCTCCCCCGCCGGCGCCAAGGTGAAAAAAGGCGACATCATCGCCGAGTTCGACAAGCAGTTCATGCTTCTCCGCGTCGACGATTACCGCTCCAACGTCCTCCAGTGGGAACAGAACCTCGTCCGCCTCCGCGCCAACCTCGATCTCCGCAGAGTGCAGCAGCAATTGAAAGTCAAACGCGCCAAGGCCCAGATGGACAAGGCAGCCCTCGATCTCAAAACCACACCCGTTCGCTCCGCCATTCAGGCTGCCCGCTTCCGCATGAACTTTGAAGAAGCCAAGGCCCAATATGAGCAGTACCTCAAAGAGACCCCCGATGTTGTCGCCAGCGAAGTCGCTTCCAACCGGCGCTACGAATTGGAACTCGAGGAAGCGCAGCGCGGGTTGAAGAAATCTCAGAAGAACGCCGACGACATGACCTACCGCTCCCCACACGATGGCGTCCTCGTCCTCATGAAAAACTACCGCAACGGCAATTTCGTTGAGGTGCAGGAAGGCGAAACCGTCGGCCCCGGCCAGACTTTCGCTGAAGTCACCGACACTTCGTCCATTGTTATGCAGGCGGCCATGAACCAGGTGGACGCCGAACTCGTGAAGAACGGTGCATCGGCCACCGTGAATTTCGATGCCTTCCCCGATCTCCAACTGCCGGCCCGCGTCGTTTCCATCGGCGCCGTCACCAGCCCTTCCGGTCAGCGCCCGCAATATGTTCGCGCAGTGCCCATCCAACTGGAGTTGGAAGCCCGCGACGATCGCATCATCCCCAATCTCACCGCCAGCGCCGATATCCTCCTCGAACGCGAAGAGCACGCCGTCATCGTGCCGCTCGAATGCGTCTTCCGCGACCGCGATGGCACACCCTATGCCCTCGTCCAGGCCGGCGGAGAATGGCAGAAGCGCGACCTCGAACTGGGCACGGCAAACCACGTCGAAGTCACCATCCAATCGGGCATCAAAGACGGCGAACTCATCGCCGCCGAGCAGAAGTAAAACATGGCGACTTGCCGCACGCAAGATTTGGGGATGCATCTCCGCGGGCTGATAAACTCTTGTAGATATGCCAAAGAAGAAGCTACTCCGCAAGCATACCGTTAAGGCGGCTGTAAGCAATATCGACCTGACCAAAGCCGGAACCTCTATTTCGCTTGAAGTGTTCGCAGACAAAGAGAAGATTGGTACCGTTGAACTTGGTCGCGGCACGATCCGTTGGTACGGAAAGCACAAGCAGAAGCCTACGCCGATTTCGTGGACGAAGTTTGCAGAGTGGATGGACAGCATCTAACGAGCGCATGAGCGAACGCTGGGTCTCAAGTACGTGACAGCTGAAGTATCCTTGTAAGAAGTTTGGAGGTAAACCCATGGCAGCCACCGTGTGGAAAGGCCATCTCACATTCGGATTGGTTTCTCTTCCCATTAAGCTCTTCACCGCGGCCCGCGCCGAAACGATCAGCTTCAATCAACTGCACAAGTCCGATCATTCCCGCGTGAAGCAGAAACTCTTCTGCGCCGCCGAGGATGTCGAACTGCAGCGCAGTGACATCGTCAAAGGCTACGAGTACGAGAAAGACCGCTACGTCGTCGTCGATGACGAAGAGATCAAGAAAATGGCGCCGAAATCGGCCAAGGTGATGGAGATCCTCGAGTTCGTCAAAGAAACCGAAGTCGATCCCGTCTTCTACGAAAAGTCCTACTACATGGCGCCGGAAGAAGCGGGCGAGAAGCCCTATTCGCTCCTGCTCGAAGCACTCAAGCGCAGCGGCTTCGTCGCCGTCGCCCGCATCGCCATGCACAGCCGCGAACATGTCGTGATTCTCCGTCCCTCGGATAAAGGCATCACGCTCCACACCATGTACTTCGAGGATGAGATCCGCAAAAGCGAGTCCTACAACGCCGATACCAGCGCCGTGTCCGACAAGGAGCTGAACATGGCCATGATGCTCGTCGAAGCACTCGCCGCGAAGTTTGAACCGGGCAAGTACAAAGACAGCTATCGCGAGAATTTGCGGGCCATGATCGACGCCAAGATCGCCGGCCAGGAAGTGGTCGCCCCAGTCGAAGCGCAGCACGTCAAGGTCGTCGACATTATGGATGCCCTCAAGGCCAGCCTCGCCGCGCTCAAGAAACCCGCCGACACAGCAGCAACCGAAGAAAAACCCAAGGTGCGTAGGAGCGGCACCGCATGAAGCGCCGCCAGTTCGGGTTGACCCTCGCCGCCGCCTCCATGCTCCCGGCGCAGTCCCGGCACGCTGCCTTGCTCGCCCGCTTGGAACCGCCCACCGGCATCATCGACGCGGTCGTCGATTCCGACACTTACAACGAAATCGACGACCAGTTCGCCGTCCCCTACGCGATTCTCTCCACCGAGCGTATGAAAGTGCATGCAATCTACGCCGCGCCTTATTTCAACGATCGGTCCAAGTCCGCCGGCGACGGCATGCAGAAAAGCTACGAAGAAATTCTCCGCCTGCTCGCCCGCTTGAAACGCGATCCCAAAGGCTTCGCCTATCAGGGCTCGGAGGCATTCCTCTCCGCCCCAAAGAAACCGGTGGATAGCCCCGCCGCCCGCAATCTCATCGAACGCGCCCTCCAACCCCGCAACGGCCCCCTCTACGTCATCACCGTCGGCGCGCCCACCAACGTCGCTTCCGCGATTCTGATGGAGCCCAAAATCCTCGACCGCATCGTCGTCGTCTGGCTCGGCGGCCAGCCCTATGATTGGCCCACCGCGCGCGAGTTCAACCTGTTCCAGGACCTGCATTCCTCACGCATCCTCCACGATTCCGGCGTGGCCATGGTCAACGTGCCCACCCAGAATGTCTCCGAGCATCTCCGCACCACCACTCACGAAGTGAAATATTTCCTCGCCGGCAAGTCACCGCTCGCCGACTACCTCTACACCGAGTTCGTGAAGTTCGCCGAAGCGAAGTCCAAGCCGCGGACATACGCCTATTCCAAAGTGATCTGGGATATTTCCGCCGTGGCCTGGCTCATCAATCCGAAGTGGGTGCCTTCAAAGGTAGTACCGAGTCCCTATCTCACAGACGATTTCAAGTACAAGCCTGGCGAGCCATCACGCCATCCCGTGCGCGTAGCCATGGACTGCAACCGCGATGAAATCTTCAACGATCTCTTCCGAAAACTCGTTTCTGAGCCGCGCGCGTGAGCAAGCGGTCACTAATCAAAACCGATACTTCAACGCATATTGAAACACCCGCGGCCCGCCGCCCCGTCCCACGCCGCCCACCTGGCTCAGCAATCCCCCCGTCAGCCCATCGAATCGCGTCATCGGGTCCGTGATCAGGAAATTCGCCCGGTTGAACATATTAAACGCCTCCACCCGAAGCTGCAGGTTATGCCCTTCCTTGATCGCGAAGTTCTTCGCCAGCGCGATATCGGACGAGAACAACCCCGGCCCATCCAGGATATTCCGCCCCGAATTTCCGAATCCAAACGGCTGGAACCCAAACTGGCTGGTCGTAATGCACCCTGCTGCCGCCGTCCCACCCGGCGCAACGTAACAAGGAACCGCTTCAAACGCCTTCAAATCAAACCACGGATAGTCAATGCCCTTCTTCCCCAACGCCGGATTCGTGGCAATCGCGCCATTCGAAACACGGTTCGGCCGCGCCGAGCCGCCCTGATCCAGATTCGTCGTGTTCGGCTCCACCGTGAACGGCGAGCCCGAATACGCCGTGGTTGTCCCCGAAAGTTGCCACCCGCCCAGCATTCCATCCACCACTCGATTCCATTCCGAGCCCCAGCGATGCCGCTTGCCAAAAGGCAGATTCGCGCTCGCCACCATCGTGAACACATGCCTCCTGTCCCAATCCGAACGCGCCCGGTCCAGCCTCAGATTCCGCGCATCCAGTGCTCCCGCGAATCCCCCATTCGATTGCCCGTTGGCCTGCGAAGCATCGTCAATGCTCTTCGAGAACGAGTAATTCGCCCGCCAGAACAGCCCGCTCCGGCTGCGCCGCCGCCAGGAAATATTGAACGCGTTGTAGATCGAATTCGAGCCCGTGTGGAAGATGTTGATCGTATTGAACAGCGGATACGGCCGCGCGAATCCTTCACCCGCAATCAGACTCGATAGATTCCGATACGGCTGATTGAAATCGTACAGCCGCTGCAGATGCGTCCCTTTCGAACCCCGGTAATCGGCCTCCACCGCGTTGCCTCCAAACAGTTCGCGCTCCACCGTGAAGTTCCACGATTGCAGATACGATTGCTGCGGATCCATCGTGAAACCGTTCGCCGTTGTGGTCCCCGTAATGGTCTCCCTCTCCGCAGGGAACGGCGTGCGCAGCGAAACAAGATTCGGCGTCGCGTTCACTCCCACAAAGTTCTGGTTGATCGAAAACGGAAATTGATTGGACAGATTGTTCCGCAGGTTGTTCAGAATGTCGCCGCTCAGAAAGATGCCGTAACCGCCGCGGATGACGGTCTTGTCGTGGAGCCGGTAAGCGAATCCGATACGCGGTGAAAAATTGATCCAATCCGTCGAGATGACCGAACGGCCCCGTCCTAGCGACTCGGCCGTGACCACCGTCCCTCGTAAACCCGTTTGATCCAGGCGAGCCTGGTAGTCCGCCGGAGTGTTCTTATCGCTGGCGATAACCAGCTTCAGCGTGTTCGTGTCATAGCTCGCCAGCCGGTCGTACTTGTCGAATGGCGCTTGGTTCACTTCCCACCGAAGCCCGAGATTGAAGGTCAGCTTGCGCGTCGCTTTCCAGTCGTCATTGATGAACGCGCCGTAGTAAGGCTGCCGCCAGTAATTACGATTGAACCCCACTTGCCGCGTGACGTTGTTCAGCCACCCCAGTTGCATGTCCGCAATGGAATGCCCCGTCCGATTCCCCACAAAACGGAACGTCGCCCGTTGGTTGTTGAAGTACGGCTGGTTCATCTGCACAAAGCTCGAGTTGAAGCCGAAGCGAACATTGTGCGCGCCACGTATATACGTGAACTTCGCGCTGTTCTGCCAGTCCGTAACAAAATACTGCACCGGCATGTTGGCCCCCGAGCCGAGATCCGGATAGTTGTTTCCCGTGAAAATTTGCGGCCAGTCCAGCAGATCCGGTTCATTCTTCGCCTCACCCGCGGGAATCAGATTGGGCAGCCCAAGCTCAGTCGCGATGTCGGTTCCCCCGAAACGTCCGCGATCCCAAGTGGCGCTGCGGCTCACCCCGAAACGGAACTCCGCCAGGAAGTTCGAACGGAACATGTGCGTGTAATCCACTCCGGCAATGGAACGGTTGTCACGTGTGAACGTCCCGAACAACCCCGTGTCGCTGCCCGTGAATGGCGCTTGCGTGTTGGCACGGCGCAGTTGCGCCCGGAAGGCCAGATTGTTGCCCCCGATCTTGTGGTCCACCTTGAACAGCGGGCTGTTCCAGCTATCGACATCCGCCGCTACTGCGAAATAGTTGAAGCCCGTCACACCGGAAAAGCGATTCGGCAACGGGAAAGCGTTGGTCAATTTCACGCCGCTCGGATCCATCCGCGATGCCGGAATCACATTCCCAGGGAAGCAGGCCGTGCGCACCGCCGCCGTACAATTCCCCGTGGCCAGCCGGTCGTAAAGATAGAGTGTGCCGCCGTTGAGATTCACCGACTGCGAATAGTCGCCAGCCCGCTCCAGCAATGTCGGCACGCGCGACAGCCGCGCCGCCTCCTGCTTCGCCCGTAGCCCCTCGTAGCTGATCATGAAAAACGTCCGGTTCCGGATCACCGGCCCGGCCAGCGTCGCGGCAAACTGATGCTGCCGCAGAACCGTCTTGTTCTCCTCAAAGAAACCCCGCGCATCCAGCACGTCATTCCGAAGGTAGTAGTTCAGGTTGCCGTGGAACTGGTTAGTGCCGGAGCGCAGCACCATGTTCATCACCCCGCCCGCCTGCCGCCCGAACTCAGCCGAGTAGCCGGAAACCTCCATCTTGAATTCCTGCAGCGCATCAATGTTCGGCCTTGCCTGTGCCGCCGCGCCGCGCGGATTCCGGTTGTCAAATCCGTCAACGTAAAAGTTGGTGTTCGAAGCCCGCGCTCCGTTCACATTGAGTCCTGAGCCTTGCCCCCCTTCCACCTTGGGAACAACGCCGGGAGTGAAGAACGCCAGGTCCGTAAAGTCACGGCCGGACAGCGGCAATTCCTGTATCTCCGCCTGCACAATCACATCGCCCTTGATCGTCCCATTCTCCGTGTTGATCGCCACCAGCGATGACTCCACGTTCACCGTCTCACTCACCGAGCCGACTTCCAACTTGATATCCGCCCTCAGCACCTGCCCCACCTGCAGCACGATGCCTCTTTGCACTGCCTTGTGGAAACCAGTCGCCTCCGCCGTCAATTCATAGTTGCCCGGGTTGAGGTTCGGAATCGAGTAGTTGCCCGTTTCGTCAGTGGTGACACGGCGGTCAATGTTGGTGTCGACGTTGCGGACTGTGACGGTGACATTGGACACTGCGGCTTCCGTCGAATCCGTGATCACGCCCGTTACGGTCGCCAGATTCCCTTGTGCGCGGCCCAGCAACGAAACAGTCAACAAAAGATAAAAAAGTCGAGTGTTCATAGCCTGAAGGTGTCCTTTCCCAGATCACTAACCATTGGATTGGCCGGAGTATATACCATCTTGGTGTGGATGGGAAGGGCCACCGGGCATTGTAGAATCGGACCATGTCCCCGCGGTGCCTGCGATTCGCTACAACATTTGTCTTTGCCTTTGTTTTAACGCAGCATCCCTTGCCCGCCTCGGAGGAACTGGACCAGCGTCTCGCGCGCATCTTCAAAACGAAGGCCTTTGCGCCAAAGACGTTCGGCCCGGCACGCTGGATTCGCAATGGATCGTCCTACACCACCGTCGAGCCTTCCACCTCCGTCGCCGGTGCCCGCGAGGTCGTCGAGTACGAAACTCTCAGCGGAAAACGAACCGTCCTGGTTAGCGCCGCGCAACTCACACCCTCCGGCGCAAAGCAGCCTCTTGCCATCGAAGAGTACGAGTGGGACCGCGAGATGGGCCAACTCCTCGTCTTCAACGAATCCAAGCGAACCTGGCGCACCAACACTCGTGGCAACTACTGGCTGCTCGATCGAAGCTCAGGCAATTGGCGTAAACTCGGCGGCGATGCGCCACCCTCATCGCTCATGTTCGCCACCTTTGCCCCCGATACGAAATCCGTCTCCTATGTCCGCGACAACAATCTGTATCTCGAAGACGTCAAGACCGGCGCGATCCGCAAGCTCACCTCCGATGGTTCCGCCAACATCGTCAACGGCAGTGGCGATTGGGTCTATGAAGAGGAATTGAACCTCCGCGATGCGGTTCGCTGGTCCCCCGATTCCCGTGCCCTCGCCTTCTGGCAATTCGACGAGAGCGAGGTGCAGCGCTTCACCATGATCAACAACACGGACTCGTTGTATCCGAAACTCACCGAGTTCCCTTATCCAAAAGCGGGAACGCGCAACCCAGCCGCGAAAATCGGCGTTGTAAGCGCTGCGGGCGGCCCTGTCCGCTGGATGCAGATTCCCGGCGATCCACGCGAGAACTACATCTTTCGCGTCGATTGGGCGGACTCCCGAACGCTCGCAATCGGGCAGTTGAATCGCCGTCAGAATCGTGCCACGGTCTATCTCGCTGACGCCCAATCCGGCGAGGCGAAGGCCTTGTTTCGCGACGAAGACGACGCCTGGATCGACGTCCCGGAAAGCGCCGGCGCTGCTCTTGGCCTGGAGAGCTTCCAATGGGTCCGCGCCCGCAAGGATTTCCTCTGGCTCAGCGAACGCGACGGTTGGCGCCGCGTCTATCGCGTCCCCCTCGACGGCACTGCCCCAGCACCGGTATCCCCCCGTGCAGTGGATGCAATGGCGATCGCCGGCGTGGATGCCAGTAGCCAGTGGCTCTACTACATGGCTTCACCAGGGAACGCCACCGAACGCTACCTCTATCGCGCTCCCCTCGATCGCCAAGCGGCAGCGGAACGTGTTGGCGCAGCCCTGCCCGCGGGCACGCACAAGTATCAGCTCTCACCGGATGCGCGATGGGCCTTTCATGTTTACTCCGCCTTGGACCATCCTCCCGTCACCGATCTCGTCCGGCTCCCCGGCCACGAACGCGTGCGCGTGCTCGAGGACAACGCCGCGCTGCGCGCCAATGTCTCATCCACTCTCACCCCGCCCGCGGAGTTCCTCCAGGTGAAGTTGCCGGATGGCGTCAGCCTCGACGGTTGGCTCATGAAACCACGGCGCTTCGACGCAGCAAAGAAGTATCCGGTGATTGTCTACGTCTACGGCGAGCCCTTCGGTTCTACTGCCTCGAACGCCTGGGGTGGAAACCGCGACCTGTTTCACCGCGCCCTGGCCGAAGAGGGCTTCCTCGTTGTGAGCTTCGACAATCGAGGAACACCCCTCCCCAAAGGCCGGGCATGGCGAAAGGCCGTCAATGGCGCCATCGGTGTCCTCAGCACCAGGGATCAAACCGAAGCGGTGCTCGCGCTCGCCAAGGATCGGTCCTATGTGGATCTCTCACGCGTCGGAGTCTGGGGGTGGAGCGGCGGCGGCACCAACACGCTCAACCTCATGTTCCGTTCACCAGACGTATTCCGCGTCGGTGTTTCGGTCGCTCCGGTGCCCGATCAGCGTCTTTACGACACCATCTATCAGGAGCGCTACATGGGCACTCCCGAAGAAAATCCCGCGGGCTACAGCAGCGCATCGGCCATCCACTTTGCCGAAGGGCTGCGCGGTCGTCTGCTGTTGATGCACGGAAGCGGAGATGACAACGTGCACTATCAGGGCACCGAGCGGCTCGTGAATCGCTTGATCGAGTTGGGCAAGGAGTTCGATCTCATGACCTATCCCAATCGCTCCCATGCCATCTCGGAAGGCGATGGCACCTCGCTCGATGTCTACAGCCGCATCGCCCGCTACTTCTCCCGGCACCTTCTGCCGGCACGATAGCCTGGGGGGTTGTGCCCGGCCGCTCCGGGGCGTATACTGACGAAACCTCAAAACTGGGATCTCAGTCCTCCTTGGGGCACTTTCGTGACGAAAGGAGATGCAAGCACTCCGGTTCGTTTTTCCTCCGCTTCCCGCGGCTTGGAAACACTTATCCATCAACCCCCGCTTCTGCAATTCTATGGCTGCTCCTGACATCCCCCTCAAGAACAACCGATTTGGGCAGACCGCTCGAAGAGACCGCTGGTGGGCCTCTCCGCTTGCTGTGTTCCTCGGTTTTGGCTTGTTCCTCGTGTATGCAAACTGGGCCGCGTTCCAGAATGAACACTACACCTACGGGCCCTACATCTCGCCGTTTTATTCGCCCGAACTGTTCGGCAGTTCCCCCCACGCCATCTTCGGGCCGAAACCAGACTGGTATCCCAGTTTTCTCCCGTTCTCTCCGGCCTTCTTCATCCTCTGGATCCCTGGGCTCTTCCGCTTCACCTGTTACTACTACCGCGGCGCCTATTACAAGGCCTTCTGGGCCGATCCGCCCGCCTGTGCTGTGGGTGAGCCCCGCAAAACGTATCTGGGCGAAAAGTCACTCCCTCTGATCGCCCAGAACTTCCACCGCTATTTCCTCCGCCTGTCCTATCCCGTGTGGGGCTTCCTCGCCTACGACGTGTGGAAAGCCATGTGGTTTGAAGATGGCTTCGGCATCGGTTTAGGTACGTTGATCCTCGCCGTCAACGTGGTGCTCATCGGCGGATACGTCTTCGGATGCCATGCCTTCCGGCATTTGTCCGGCGGCACGTTCGATCAGTTTTCGAAGCACCCCGTGCGCACGCAGCTCTATGACTGCGTGAGTTGTCTCAATAGCAATCACAAGAAGTGGGCCTGGGCCAGCCTGTTCTCAGTCGGATTCTCCGACATCTATGTGCGGCTTTGCTCGATGGGCGTTTGGACCGACTGGAGAATCCTGTAATGGCCGAATATCGAACTCATCCATACGACGTGCTGGTCATTGGCGCGGGCGGCGCGGGTCTCCGTGCCGCCATTGAGGCCGCTGCATCAGGCGTGAAAGTGGGCGTCGTATGCAAATCCCTTTTGGGCAAAGCCCACACCGTAATGGCGGAAGGCGGCGTAGCCGCGGCCATGGCCAACGTCGACGATCGCGATAACTGGCGCGTCCACTTCGCCGACACCATGCGCGGCGGCCAGTACCTCAACAACTGGCGCATGGCCGAATTGCATGCCAGGGAAGCCCCCGACCGTGTCCGCGAGTTAGAAGCTTGGGGCGCCCTCTTTGACCGCACCCGTGACGGCAAAATCCTCCAGCGCAACTTCGGAGGCCACCGTTACCCTCGCCTCGCCCACGTCGGTGACCGCACCGGTTTGGAGATGATCCGCACCCTCCAGGATCACGGCATCCACAGCGGCATGGAAGTGCACATGGAATGCACTGTGCTCAGCCTGCTCCTCGATGGCGGGCGCGTCGCCGGCGCCTTCGGCTACGACCGCGAAAAAGGCCATTTCATCCTTTGGCCGGCGAAAGCCGTCGTCCTCGCCACAGGCGGTGTCGGCCGCGCCTTCAAAATCTCCAGCAACAGTTGGGAGTACACCGGCGATGGCCATGCGCTCGCCTACCGCGCCGGAGCCGAACTGCTCGACATGGAGTTCGTGCAGTTTCATCCCACCGGCATGGTGTGGCCCATCAGCGTGCGCGGAATCCTCGTCACGGAGGGCGTCCGCGGAGAAGGCGGTGTGTTGCGCAACAGCGAAGGCAAGCGCTTCATGTTCGACGATATCCCCGACAACTACAAGAGCCAGACAGCCGACTCCGAAGAGGAAGGCTGGCGCTACACGCAAGGCGACAAGAATGCCCGCCGCCCGCCTGAGTTGCTCACCCGCGATCACGTCGCCCGCTGCATCAATCGCGAAGTGAAAGCAGGGCGGGGAAGCCCGCATGGCGGCGTCTTCCTCGACATCGCCTGGATCAAACAGCACATCCCCAAAGCCGCCGATCACATCAAGCGCAAGCTCCCCAGCATGTACCACCAGTTCAAGCAACTCGCCGACATCGACATCACGAAAGAGCCCATGGAAGTCGGCCCTACGACGCATTACATGATGGGCGGCGTCAAAGTCGACGGCGATTCGCAGATGTCTACCGTGCCGGGCCTGTTCGCCGCCGGCGAAGTCGCCGCTGGCTTGCATGGAGCAAATCGCCTCGGCGGCAATTCGCTCTCTGACCTCATTGTCTTCGGCAAGCGCGCCGGACAGTACGCCGCCGAGTTCGCCAAAGCCAACGGCGCAGCCGCGGTGGATGATGCACAGGTGCAGGCCGCCGCCAGGAAAGCGCTCGCCCCCTTTGAGCGCGGTCCCGAAGCAGAGAACCCTTACAAGATCCAGTACGACTTGCAGGACTCCATGCAGTCGCTGGTGGGCATTGTCCGCATGGAGGGCGAGATGCAGCAGGCCTTGGACGTGATCGCAAAGTTGAATGCGCGTGCGGCAAAAGCAGGCATCGACGGCAACCGCATGTACAACAACGGCTGGCACACCGCCATGGACCTGGAGAACATGCTCACCGTGTCGGAGGCGATCACTCGCGCCGCCCTCTTGCGCAGAGAGAGCCGTGGCGCGCAGTTCCGCGACGACTATCCCGATAAAGATCCCGATTGGGGTAAGCACAACATCATCGTCAAACGCGATGGGGACGGGCAAATGGAGATTGAGAAACGCCCCGTAAAGCCCCTTCCCGATGAGCTGAAGCAGATTATCGAGGAGATGAAATAGATGGCGCAGCAGGCACTATTCCGCATCTGGCGAGGCGATGCCAACGGCGGGAAATTCGTCGATTACAAAACCGAAGTGGACGACGGCATGGTGGTGCTCGATGTCGTCCACCGCATCCAGGCGCAGCAGGCGCCTGATCTGGCTGTGCGATGGAATTGCAAAGCCGGCAAGTGCGGCTCATGCTCAGCCGAAGTGAACGGAATGCCGCGCCTGATGTGTATGACGCGGCTCAGCGAGATCAACCTCGACATGCCCGTCATCGTCGAGCCCATGCACACCTTCCCCTCCATTCGCGATCTCGTTACCGACGTCAAGTGGAACTTCGCCGCAAAGAGAAAAATCAAAAAGTTCCGCCCGCGCTCTCCCGACGCAGAAGACGGTACCTGGCGCATGCAGCAGAAAGATGTCGACCGCGTCCAGGAGTTCCGCAAATGCATCGAGTGCTTCCTCTGCCAGGACGTCTGCCACGTCCTGCGCGACCACCAGAAGCACGAGGAGTTCATCGGCCCGCGCTTGTTCGTCTACACCGCGGCTCTCGAGATGCATCCCCTCGATACCGAGGATCGCATTCCGGAACTCAAAGAGAAGTACAGCATCGGCTACTGCAACATCACAACCTGTTGCCGTCAGGTGTGTCCGGAGTCGATTACCATTACGGAGAATGCGATCATCCCGCTGAAGGAGAGAGTGGTGGATCGGTACTTCGATCCGCTGAAACATTTGTTCAATATCTTGTAGGGTCCTCAAGGAGGCTCCATGTTCGCGCTGAAACCGATCTCGCAAGCAAGCGTTCCCAGCGCTCTGGCCAAAGCCGAGCGTTACCGTTTACTCAATGAGCCCAGCGAAGCGGAGAGCATTTGCCGCGATGTGCTGGATGTGGACCCGAAGCATCAGCAGGCGCGCATCAGCCTTGTGCTCGCCCTTACCGATCAGATCCCCGAGGATTCGCGCGCCTTCGGCGAAGCCATCGCGAACACGGCCCACCTCGACGATGCCTATGACCGCGCCTATTACGCCGGCATCGCCTGGGAACGGCGCGCGCGCGCGAGGCTCCACACAGGTGGTCACGATTCCCATCACCAGGCCTACGACTGGATTGTCCGTGCCATGCAGTTGTTTGAAGGCGCAGAAAAATTGAAGGCCGAAGGCAATGACGACGCCGTGCTGCGCTGGAACACTTGTGTTCGGATGCTGCAGGAGCATCGCGAACTCGGTCCTCGCGCACAGGAAGCGAGCGAGGCGATTCTTTCGGAGTAATCGGTATTCTGGTTGGATGAGTGTTGTTACCTGGCTGCTTCTCGCCGCTTCATGCCTGGAAGCGCAGAGTCATTACGTGTTCTTCAACCGCGATCGCCAGCGCATTCGTGAAACCTCGTTTCTGCAGGCTCGCGGCGTGGCTGGCGCGCAGTTGAAGTACACCTGGCGGGAGTTGGAGCCGAAGCGCGGCGAGTTTGATTTCGCTGCCATACGCGCAGACCTGGAGTTCTTGAACGCGCGGGGAAAGCGCCTGTTTGTGCAACTCCAGGACTCCTCCTTCGATGACCGGATTGTGAATGTGCCGGATTACCTGCGCCCCTCCGGAGTTGTGAGGCAGTTCCTCGAACAGGATGGAAAGCGTGTGCCGGATGGCTGGGTGGCGCGCCGTTGGGATGCATCCGTTCGCGCCCGGTTCCACCTCCTCTTAGCCGCCTTGGGCAAGGAGTTCGATGGCAGGATTGCGGGCATCAATCTGCCGGAAACTTCGATTGGAGTGACCGAGGCGGAGTTCTCACCGCCCGCCTATCGCGATGCGGTCCTGGATAATCTGCGCGCGTTGACGAAGGCTTTCCCACGCTCGGTGGCGATGCAGTACGCGAACTTCATGCCCGGAGAATGGTTGCCTGGCGAGGACAGGGGCTATTTGCGTTCGGTGTACGAAGAAGCCATGAAGCTGGGCGTTGGCGTAGGCGGTCCCGATTTGTTGCCGAAGCGCAAAGGGCAACTCGCCCATGCCTATCCATTGATCCGGAAGGCCGCGGGAAAAGTACCCACGGGAATTGCGGTGCAGGAGGGCAACTATTCGCAAGGCAGCAGTGTGGAAGAATTACACCGTTTTGCCACCGAAACATTACGGGTCGATTATGTTTTTTGGGGAGCGGAGGCTCCCTACTACCAGCGTGATGTGCTGCCCTTCCTCGCTGCACGCGCCAACTAGCTCAGGAAGACTTAATCTCCGTCCATAGGCGGTCGCGCAGCTTCTGGGCTTCCCCGCTCAAAGGGGCGAACCACTCGCCCCGTTGCATGGTTGCCTCGTCCGGATATAACACCGGATGATCGCGCAGCACAGGGGGCAACAACTCGCGCGCGCCCGCGTTGCACGTGCTTTCCAGCTTCACCTCCGCGATGCGCGCAGCCACCTTCGGCCGTGTCAGGTAGTTGATGAAAGCATGCGCCAGTTCCCGGCGCTTCGATTCTTTCAGGATAGTGATCGTGTCCGCGTATAGCGGATAACCTTCCCGCGGATAGACGAACCGCAATCGCCCGCCGGCGCTCTCCATGGCCCGCATCGCCGTCGATCGCCACACCTGCGCAGCCATCAGCTCTCCCGCCACCAATTGATCGCGTACAATCTCGTTGACATAGGCCCTCAGCAGCGGCTTCTGCCTCGCGGCCTCGTCCTTCGCTCGGGCCAGTTCGCCGCGATCCTCTGAGTTGAGTGAGAACTTCAGTGCCTTCAGCGCTGCGCCCAGCACCTCCGCGGGGTCATCGAGCATCGTGATCTTGCCGCGCACGCGAGGCTGCCACAGATCGGACCATGCCTCGATGGGCGGCTGCAGGTTCGATTGATACAGAATCCCCGTCGCGCCCCACATGTACGGGATGCCGTAGCGAAGATCGGGGTCCCAATGCGGTTTCTGAAACCGTGCATCCAACGTGCCGAGATTGTCCAGCTTGCTGTGATCGACTTCAGCAAGTAGACCCAGTTGAACCATGGGCGCGATGAAATAGTTAGCCGGAAAGACCACGTCCCAGCCGGAGTTGCCGCTCATCACGCGGGCCAGCATCTCCTCCGCGCTCTCATACACTCCGTAGCGCACTCGAACTCCGAACTCCCGCTCGAAACCGGGGATGGTCTCCGGAGCAACGTATTCGGTCCAGTTGAACACATTAAGCCGTTGCGCACCACCGCGCGAGCAGCCGGCAAGTCCGGGCACGCCCATCAGAAAAACGCGCCGGTTCATGCCTTGTGCTCCAACCTGCTGCTCAACAGGATCAACACACCGAGTCCAACCACAATCATCGTGGAGATGGCGTTCACCGCCGGGTTGAAGCCCTTGCGCGCCATCGCATAAATGACCATCGGCAGAGTCTCCGAATCAACCCCCGCCACAAGGCTCGTGATCACGAAGTCATCGAACGACGTGATGAACACCAGCAGCGCCGCGGAGACAATTGCCGGAACGAGTTGCGGTAGCGTGACGCGGAAGAACGCTTCCCATTCCGTCGCGCCCAGATCCAGTGCGGCTTCTTCCAGCGAAGCGTCCATCGTGCGCAGGCGTGCCGCAACCACCGTGACCACATACGCGGTGCAGAACATCACGTGCGCCAGAATCACCGTGTGCATGCCGAGTTGCAGCCCCAGGTAACGAAACATCCATTGATACAGCGCCAGCAGCGCAATGCCAAGCACAATCTCCGGAGTCACCATGGAGAGATACAACGTCGAAGTCATCCACAGCGAACTGCGCTTCCACAGGGCATAGGCGCACAGCGTGCCCACCGCCGTGGCCAGCACTGTGGCGGCGGTTCCGATGAGAAAGCTGTTCACTGTCGCTTCACCCAATTGCGAATCAGAGAAGGCAGCGTGATACCACGTGAACGAAAAGCTCTCCCAAGCGGTGAAGCGCGACGAATTGAAGCTGAACACGGCAAGCACGGCCAGCGGCAAATGCAGAAACACGTAGGCGGCGACGGCGTACAGCGACAGCCAGCGGCTCATAACAGACCATCCTTCTCGCGGCGCAGCACAGGCATCAGCATCGCCATCACGACGGCCATCAGCAGCAGGCTCAACGCAGCGCCGAAAGGCCAGTCTCGGGCGGCGGTGAACTGGTTCTGAACCAGGTTGCCGATCATGATCGTCTTGCCCCCTCCCAGCAAATCGGGTGTGAGGTACGCGCCCAGGCACGAGATGAACACCAGCACTCCACCAGCCAGCATGCCCGGTTTAGCCAGAGGGATGACCACCTGAAACATCGTCGTCATGGGCCGCGCGCCAAGGTCCGCCGAGGCTTCCAGCAGCGCCGGATCCAACTTCTCCAGCGTCGAATAGATGGGCAGAATCATGAACGGCAGGTAGCCGTAAACCAACCCAACAATCACAGCGAAGGGATTGTACAGCAGCGGCAACGGATCATGAATCAGACCCAGCCACTGCAGCGTCGAGTTGATGAGTCCGGTATCGCGCAGAAGGAACATCCAGGCATAGGTGCGCACCAGAAAGCTGGTCCAGAAGGGAACAATCACCAGCGCCAGAAACAGTCCCTTCCGTGTGCCCGAGCGCGAAATGAACCACGCCAGCGGGAACCCTGCCAGCAGACACACGGCAGTTGCCAGGAACGAATACAGGATGGTGCGCCAAAGAATGGAGAGATACAGCGGGTCCGCAAGCCGCATGTAGTTTTCCACGTTCCACGGCGGCATCACTCCGCCATACGGACCGCGCGAAAGCAAGCTGTATGCCGCCACGATCGCGATCGGAATGAGAAACAGAATCGCCAGCAGAGTGGCCGCCGGAGCCATGCACCATAGACGAAGTCGGTTCATGGCAACCGGATCTCGTCGTCGATATGCCACCACACATGCACCTGTTGGCCCGGCGTGTAGCGATGCTCATCGGGTGGAACTTCACTCACTGCCTTGATGCCGCCGGAAAGCTCCGCTTCCACGTGGAAGCAGTTACCGTAAAACATGGCGTGCCGGATCACCGCTGGCCGCGAACGCGCGATGCCATTCTTCGGCTCCGTGGCGATGAATGTGGACTCGGGGCGCACACCAGCATCGTCGATCCAATTGACGTGGCCCAGGAATCCCGCCACGAAGCGCGTAGCCGGCTTGTGATAAATCTCCTGCGGCGTCCCCACCTGTTCCACTTTGCCTTTGTTCATCACGGCGATTTGATCGGAGAGCGACAGTGCTTCTTCCTGATCGTGCGTCACCATGAGAAACGTGATGCCGACGCTGCGCTGGAGGCTCTTCAGTTCGACACGTACCTTCTTGCGAAGCTGTGGATCAAGAGCCGACAGCGGCTCGTCCAGCAGGAGTAGTTCGGGTTCCAGAACCAGCGACCGCGCCAGCGCCACCCGCTGCTTCTCACCGCCCGACATCTGACTCGGATAGCGTGACTCTTTGCCCGCCAGTTGCAGCAGGTCCAGCACCTTGTTCACAGGTTCGTTGAGGTCGGCAAGACCGCGGCGGCGCAGCCCGAACTCGATGTTCTCGCGTGCCGAGAGGTGTGGAAAGAGCGCGTAGTTCTGAAAGACCGTGCTCACGTTGCGCTCGTATGGGCGCAGGTGTTCGATGCGCTGCCCATTGAGCAGAAGCTCGCCGGACGTGGGTTGATCAAACCCCGCAATCATCCGGAGCGTCGTGGTTTTGCCGCAACCGGAGGGGCCGACCAACGAGAACAGCGCACCCTTCGGCACGCGCAGACTGACGTCATCCACCGCGACATGATTCGGGTAGCGTTTACTGACCTTTCGTAACTCTAGGACGTGGTCCACTTATGTTAGCCTGAGCCTTTACTCTACATGTTGTACCGCAAATTGGGAAAAACAAATCTGGAAGTGTCTGTTCTCGGGCTCGGCTGCTCCGGGCTGGGCGGCGTGTTCGGCGACATCGAAGTGAACGACGCTGTGCGCACGCTGCACTGCGCCTTGGATGAAGGGATCAACTACCTCGATACGGCCCCGTTTTACGGAGAGACGCTGAGCGAGACCAATGTCGGCATCGGACTGCGCGGCGTCAATCGCGACCGCTATGTCATTAGCTCCAAGGTGGGCCGGTATGGCATGACCGATCATGACTTTACCTACAGCCGCGTGAAGGAAGGCCTGGAAGCAAGTCTGAAGCGGCTAGGCTGCGGGCACCTCGATCTCGTGATTCTGCACGATGTGGAGTTTGTGCCGCTGGAACAGGTGATCGGCGAAGGCTTGCGAGCGCTGCATGACGCCCGCGCGGAAGGCAAACTGCGCTACATCGGAGCATCAGGCCTGCCGCTGAAGATCTACCCAGCTCTGCTTTCGGTTGCGGAACTCGATGCGGTCATCTCCTATGCCAACTACACGCTGCAGAACACGATGCTCGAAGGCATCCTTCCTTTGCTCGAAGCCTATCATCTGGGCGTGATCAACGCGTCGCCGCTGGCGCTGGGGCTGTTGACGCCGCAGGGCCCGCGCGATTGGCACCTGGGCGGCGATGTGTTGAAGGAGAAGTGCCGCGAGGCCGCGGTCTGGTGCAGCCGGCATGGCGTGGATATCGCCGAGTTGGGGATGCAATTCGCGCTGGCCAACGCGCGCATCCATACGACACTCAGTGGCGCGCTGTCGGTGGAAGAAGTGAAGAAGAACGTTGCTTCGGTCGGCAAGACCCCCAATCCGCAGTTAGTGGAAGCGGTGCGTCATATTCTAACTCCGGTCTACGGTCAAGCCTGGCCCGCGGGCAGGGCGGAATACAACTGAGGCGCTAAACCGCCTTCAGCGCTACCACCGTCAGATCATCGGCCTGTTCCGCATCGCCGGCAAACGCATCGGCCTCGGCAATCAGCTTCGCCACCAGATCTTTCGCCGTGAGCGAAGCGTTCTGGCGCAACAGACGGTGCACATCATCCTCTTCCCACATGTCCCCGCGCTCATTGGTCGCTTCGCTGATCCCATCGGAGAAGCCCAGCACGATATCGCCGGTTTCCAGCAGTGCTTCGCCCTGTTCGTAGCTCGCCTCTTCCAACAGTCCCACCGGCAAGCCGCCTTGGTGCAGCATCTCCATCTTGCCGTTGGTGCGCAGCAGCACCGGCCGCACCTGCCCTGCATTCACGTAGGTCAGCTTGCGCATCGATGCGTCCAGCAATCCGCAGAACAGCGTCGAATAGCGGTCTTCCATGGAGAACGTGTAGACAGCGCGATTGAATGTCTCCATCAGGCTCGCCAGTGATGAAACACCGCTCAGCACCTGTGTCCGGATGGAAGCCTGTATACTCGCCATCAACACCGCCGCCGCCACACCCTTGCCCGACACATCGCCGATGGTGAAGAACAATCCACCGCCATCGAGCGGAATGAAGTCGAAGTAGTCGCCGCCCACTGACCGCGCAGGACGGCAGTGCGCACTATAGTCGATTCCGGGCACAGGCGGTGGATCCTGCGGAAACAGCCGCTGCTGCACATCATGTGCAATCTCCAGTTCCTTACGGATCAGCTTCGCCGCTTCGGCTTCTTCCCGCAGCATCTGCGTTTCCAGCGCCGATGCGGAATAAGCCGCTGCCAGCCCCAGCAGATCGACATCTTCCTGGGTGAAGCCGCCGGGCTTGTTCAACGCCTGCAGCGCGCCGATCACTTTGCCGTCGGCGCCACAAAGCGGAATCGCCAGCAGAGACCTCACTGCGTAGTCGCCGCTCGATAGAAAGCGCGGATCCAGCGACGTGTCGTTGACAACGATCGTTTCTTTCCCCGCAATGCACGCGCCCACCACACCTTGTCCAATGGGGATCCGGATCTCCGGTACTCCATGAGCCACTTTCGTCCACAGTTGTTGCGCCTTGGAATCAATCAGCCAGATACTGCACCGGTCGGCGCCCACAAGATCGCGGGCCATATCGGCGTTCAGCCGCAGGCTCGCATCGGTTTCCCTCGCGCTTCCGATCTTCGTCGCGTACTCGAAGATCACCTTCGAAACAACATCCGCCCTCATGGTGATTCTCCAGTGTACACCGACTCTCCCGCCGAACCTCAGCAAACCACACCTCGCTTGAGGCAAACTATAAAGATTGACCGCGAGAGCGCGCATCCATGAATCCATTTCGCATTGAGCTCCAACTCTGGGGAGTGAGAGGCTCCATTCCCACGCCTGCTCCAGAGAATCTGGGCTTCGGAGGCAACACTACGTGTCTGGAACTTCGCCTGCCTGGCGGCGAAGTGCTGGTCATTGATGGTGGCACCGGAGCACGCAAGCTCGGCCTGTCACTGCTCGAACGCGCCCGCGGCAAGAGCCTCGACCTCAACATCCTAATGACGCACTTTCATTGGGATCATATTCAAGGCATCCCATTCTTCGCACCGCTCTACAGTCCGGCGAATCGAATCACCTTCCATTCCACCAAGCTTCCTGAAGCTGTCAGCGAGATTCTCGAAGGGCAGATGACGCATCCGTATTTCCCTGTTGCCTTTGAGTTGCTGGCCGCGCACCGCGCGTTCCAACAGTTGTCGGATGGGCCCACGCAATTGGGAGGCGCCAGCGTGCGCACGTTCCCGCTCTGCCATCCGCAAGGAGCCACGGGCTACCGCGTGGAAGCGGGCGGCGCCGTCATCGTGCATGCCTGCGATCATGAACACGGCGATCCGCGCTTCGATGAAGGCATCCTGGAAAACGCCATGGACGCCGACATTCTCATCTACGATGCACAGTTCACGCCTGATGAGTACAAGACGAAGAAGGGTTGGGGACACAGCACCTGGCTCGAAGCCACTCGTGTTGCCAAGGCGGCCCGCGTGAAGCGTCTGCTGCTGTTCCACCACGATCCTTCGCACACCGACGATCAACTCCGCGCCATTGCCGAAGAGGCTGCCAAAGAGTTCCCCAACGTCGAAGCCGCCAGCGAAGGCGCCACCTTCACGCTGTGACGCGCTGCGCCACTCCGTTGGCGAAGTACATTTCCAGGTCACGCCCGTCCTTCGTTCGCACCGGGCCACGCGCTTCGCAATCGATGCGGTCCTTCACTAACTCATAGGTGCGTGCGGAGAGGTTCACGCGGTTCGGTGCCCCACTCGACTCCATGCGCGAAGCGAGGTTCACCGTATCGCCCCAGATGTCGAAGGCGAACTTCTGCACACCCACAACGCCCGCCACGACAGGTCCGGAATGCAGGCCCACACGCAGCCGCCAGGGCATGCCGCCCTCGCGCTCGGCCATCGCTTTCGATGTTTCGAGAATCTCCAACGCCGCCAGCACTGCATCCACGGCATGCGTCGCGCGAGGCTCGGGAAGCCCCGACACGAACATGTAGGCATCGCCGATGGTCTTCAATTTCTCCAGTCCGTACTTGGCGATGATGCGGTCGAACTCGGTGAAGTACTCGTGCAGATGAGCCACCAGATCCTGGGCCTGCAACTTCTCACTCGACACGGTGAAGCCGACAAAGTCAGTGAAGCACACGGTCACATCGTCGAAGTGCATCGGCGTGACAGCGCCGGTGGAGCGCAACTCAGCCGCAACGGGAGCAGGCAGGATGTTGAGCAACAGTGACTCGGTCTTGGCTTCCTGGGCCTGAATCTGATCGCGCTGGCGGCGGATCTCCTGCGTGCGATCCTGGACGATGGCTTCCAGCTTCTGGTTGTCTTCTCTCAATTGGCGCTCGCGCCAGCGCAGCACGATCCAGAGCAATACGGACCCCAGCAGCACGTACAACGAGTAAGCCCACCAGCGCCGGTACCAAGGTGGAAGAATGCGCATGGCGAAGCTCGCTTCGCCGCTGGTTTGGCCGAAGGCATTGCGGGCGCGCACCCGCAGGCGGTAGCTGCCTTCCCAGAGGTTGCTCAAGTCTTTCCAGGATTCACTGGTCCAGCCCGACCATGTGCCGGAGGCGCCTTCGAGCAGCACCTGATATTCCACGCGTTGCGGCGCGATGGGGAATGCCGCGGCAAACTCCGCGCGCAGGCTGTTGCTTTCATAGTCCAGGTCGCGCAGCGAAGGAGCGCCGGAGCCGCCATACACGGCAACACGGTCGTCACCGACCACCACGCGGCGCACCTGCACGAACAGTGGAGGCTGATCGCGCAAAGGGTTTTCGAGCCGCACCAGACGGCCATCGGGCGCCGCGGCCCATACGACGCCATCCGGATCGGGCTGGATCCAATAGAACTCATCGAGCCCGCCGGCCAGCAGTCGCATCGGCTTCCACTGCCACTCACCGGACGCCGCGGGCGTCAGCGCGCCGTGATAGCCGAAGCCTGTCATCCACAGGTTGCGGGCGCTATCTTCGCGCATGAGCAGGATGCCCCGGCTGCCGTCAGCGAACTGCGCGCCGAGGCTGTCATCGGGGACAAAGCGGCGCTCCTGCGGCAGGAACCGCATCAGCCCCTTCTCCGTGGTGAATCGCAGCCTACCGGCGACACGGAACATATCGGCCCAACCCTGAGGCAGTCCTTCTTTGGCGCCGAAGCGTTCCACCTTGGGCGGGGTGGCGGTAAAGTCAGCCCGCAGGATGGCGTTGCGTGTTGTCACCCAAACCTTGCCGTCATCGCTTTCGACGGCGGAGCGGAACTCTTCGCCCTTGGCGTCGAGTTGGGCCACCTTCTCCCACTTGCCGCCGGCTGCTCGCAGTTGGAAGACACCGCTGCGCCCGGCGACATAGAGCAGCGCCGGGTCTCGCGGCGATGCACTGACATTGAAGACGACGTCTGTTTGAAACACGGAAACCGGTTTCTGTTCCGCCATGCGGGCCAGCCCGTTCTGCGATCCAATCCACAACGTATCGCCGAGCTGAGTCAGTGCATAGACGGCATTCGACACACCTTCCACGGGCTCGAAGGACGCAGGCTCACCAAGGGCCGCATTCTTGAGGCGGAACAGACCGTTGGCCGTACCCGCATAGAGCGTGCCCTTCCATCGTGCGACGGCAAACACCGCACCGCGGAGGCCGCTCTTCTCGTTGAACTCAGAGGCTGCCGGATCAAACCGTGCGATGCCGTTGCCGGTGGCCAGCCACAGTCCACCGAAGCGGTCGGGAACAATCGCCGCCACATAGTCGCTGGGCAGCCCGGTCTCCTTGGTCAACAGGCGTTCGAGCTTGCCTTCAGCGCTCAGCAGCAGCATGCCGCCACGCGTGGTCCCGAGCGCGATGGCGCCGTTGGCTACCCGCGCCGCACCATAGATGTTGTTCTTGTCGAGGAGGGAATCAGCGTCTGTAGGGAAGTCGACGAAGCCGTTCGAGGTTTGACGGAAGAGTTTCTTGGTGGCTACCAGCACCGCGCCGCGGTCATCGGTAAAGGCCGCGCGCACGTCCTGATCGTGGAAGCGCTCACCGCCGGGGACAAGTTGCAGCGCGTCTCCGGCCACACGATGCAAGCCGACGCCCTTTACCACCACGTACACAACACCATCGAGAACGAAGGCGCGGCGGAAGTCTCCCTTGGCCGCAAAAGGCCTCACTCCGTTCTTTGGATGCCAGCGGAAGAAGCGGTCCGGCGCGCTGAAGTAAGCGCCATCGGCGTTGACTACGACGCTGCCGGTGTTGCCGATGCGGCGTTCGGCTTCGGGCAGTTGATCGAGGACGGAAACGAACCGCGGTGAACCTTGTGCGTCGGCATCCAAGTAGCCTGCCATACCTTGGCCGCCAACATAGATGCGGCCACCGGCATCCATGGCGAGTGAACGTACGGTGCCCGCCTTGGGCAGAGGGATGCGGCGCCATTGCACGCCGTCAAACGAGATGAGACCCTCGGTGTTGCCGAAGTAGAGGATGCCGCGGTTGTCTTCGAGCACAGCCCAGTTCTGCGGGGATGCGCCGTAGGCTCGGGATTCGTACTTCTGAAAGAGGAACTGGCCGGCTTCGCGGTGGACGGCAGCAGACACACCTGTCGCCACCATGGAGACAACAATGGCGTACCGGCAGACGACGGGAAGCAAGACTACATTATAGTGCGCGACGCCGGAGTAATACAGTTACAAGGCCTGCCGCGAATAGAGCGTAGGTGGCCGGCTCGGGCACTACGATCGAATCGGAGAGGATGCCTTCCAGTCCCTGCACAACTCCTTCCAACTCGATCACCATCAATGTTGGAACGACCGTGGCGGGCTGCGGGTAGAGAACCGAGGCAGTGAGGCTTCCCGGAGGATTGAACGTATTGACCTGAATCACATAGGGGTCCAGGTTGCCGATGGTGCACCGGTACGTGCTGGGATCAGCCGGGTTGCCGATGGTCAGAGTGTTGTCGGTGCAGGTGTACTTGGTGACCTGGATTCCGCCTGTGGGCGGGTCGAGCGTTAACGAGTCGCCCGCGTCGATCGGCGAGGGATCCACCACGTAGTAGATGAGGTAGCGCTGGTAGGGACGGTTTGGATCGTTGCTGTTGAAGAGCGGTGTGAAGATGTTGAACCCGTCGGATCCGTCGGGCGTCATGGTGATGTCGCTCGCAGTGATCAGACCCGTGTTGGTGGTCTCAAGGAACTGAAAGTCCCCAAAGTACAGCGGCCCTTGGGTGCAGTAGTTGAACGGATATGTGTACGCGCCATAGCTGGCGAGAGATGCGGTTGGACAGGCGACGGGGGCTGCAACCACTGAGCTCACGGACAGGAGCAGGGCTAGAGCAGCGAGCCCTATCGGGGCTTTCGTGGAGAGCATAAGTCATCAGTCTAGGGGTGGACTTGTTACATATGAATCCCACCTTGGTAATGCAGTACGGTTTGAAAGTAATGGGACTACCACGCACCTTTGGTCCTATTTGGAGTACGACCGTGGGCCATGGTATTGTCACGCATTGGGCGCGATGACAGTGCACGAAAAGGACACGGCAACAATCCGTTCGGGTGAAGAACTGGATGCGTCAAAGCTTGCGGCTTATCTCCAAGTGGACGGCGTTGAGCTGGAGCAGTTTCCGGGCGGCCATTCGAACCTCACGTACCTGGTACGGGCCGGTGGCACGGAGTACGTACTGCGGCGAGCTCCATTAGGGCCCGTGGCGCCGAAGGCGCATGATATGGCACGCGAGTTTCGAGTACTGGATGCGGTGCATCCGTACTTCTCCGCTGCTCCCAAGCCCTACCTGTTGTGCGAAGACACGAGCGTCATCGGCGCGGTGTTCTACCTGATGGAACGGCGGCGCGGCGTGGTGTTGCGATCGTCGATTCCCAACGAGTGGGCGGCGATGCCGGATCTGCCGGAGCGGGTGAGCAAGGCGTTCCTCGATTGTCTGATCGAGCTTCATTCGGTGGACATCATGAAGCATGGGCTTGACCGCTTGGGCAAGCCGACGGGCTTTGTCGAGCGGCAAGTGAAGGGATGGAGCGAACGCTGGTACAGGGCTCGCACAGAGGAGATGCCGCACATGGACCGGGTCATCGAGTACCTGCATTCGCATCTGCCTGCGGAGGGTGCGCCGGCGCTGGTCCACAACGATTTCAAGCTCGACAATCTGATGCTGGATCCGAACGATCCGGGGCGCGTGGCGGCGGTGCTCGATTGGGAGATGACCACGGTGGGCGATCCACTGGTAGACCTTGGGCTGACGCTTTGCTACTGGGATCCGCCTGACGCCGAGGTGCGGGAGGGGCCGGTGCCGTGCCTCACGCGAGGGCCGGGATGGCTCACTCGAGAGCAGTTGATCGAACAGTATGTGGCGCGCACGGGACGCGAGCTGAGTGCGTTGCGGTATCACGAGATCCTCGGCATCTTCAAGCTGGCGGTGATTGTGCAGCAGATCTTCCAGCGGTGGTTCCTGAAGCAGACCACCGATGAGCGCTTCGCCACGTTTGACCGCCGGGTGCGGTCTCTGGTGGAAGCGGCGTATGAACGAGTGGAGGCCGAAGCTTGAGTTCGTTGTATCTGTTCCGGCATGGACAAGCCGGATCGCGCGACCGCTACGATGCCTTGTCCGAGTTGGGGCATCAGCAGACGATGCGGTTGGGGCGGTATCTCGCCGGGCAGAAGATGCGCTTCACTGCACTCTATTGCGGGGAGTTGCAGCGACAGCGGGAGACGGCGCGGCGCATTGCGGAGGCATTCGCGGAGGCGGGTCTCGATGTGCCCGAACCCATTGTCGACAGGCGTTGGAATGAGTTTGACTTGGATGCCGTGTATCGAGGGATTGCGCCGCAACTGGCGGAGGACAACCCCGAGTTCGGCGCGGCTTACGAAGCGATGCAGAAGGAAGCAGCCAATCCGCAATCGACAGTGCACCGGCGTTGGACACAGAGTGATATCGAAGTGGTGCGGGCTTGGGTGGACGGGCGCTATAGATATGATGGCGAGTCGTGGGCGGAGTTCCGCGAGCGCGTGCGTTCGGCCTTCTCGACGGTGCGCGAGTATGGCCAAGGTGATGTTGTGGCAGTGTCCACATCGGCCACTCCGATCGGGGTGTGGATGGGCCTGGCGCTGGAGTTGTCGAACCGGCACATCATGCGCGCCGCCGGAGCGCTGTACAATGCATCCATCACGAGTTTTCGGATTCGCGAAGGAGAGCCCCATTTGGCCGCCTTCAATCACGTGCCGCATCTGGACGCCGCCGAGTTGCGGACGTTCCGCTAAGGAGAGCCTGGACCCATGAACTTTGACTATTCGCCGAAGGTACAGCAACTGCGAGAGAAGTTGCTGGCCTTCATGGATGAACACATCTATCCCAACGAGCAGCGGTTTCTCGCGGAGGTGGAGCAGACGGGATGGGGAGTGATCCCGGTGATTGAGGAATTGAAGCCGGTGGCGCGAAAACAAGGACTGTGGAATTTGTTTTTGCCGGAGAGCGAGTATGGCGCCGGGTTGACCAACCTGGAGTATGCGCCGTTGTGCGAGATTATGGGCCGGGTGACGTTCGCGGCCGAGGTATTCAACTGCTCCGCGCCGGATAC